>CAURJV010000076.1:0-26649 GCA_963524945.1 uncultured Clostridium sp. | reverse complement strand
ATATAATTCATATGGAAATTTATCTAGATAAATTTCCATATGAACTTTTGTATATTTTAATAAATGTTGTCAATTCAGCAATTACAAATTTTAAAATGGATTATTTCTATATTAATAAATTTATGATTGAAAAATAATAAGGAAGTTATAATATACTACATGGAAGTTGGGATTATTGAAAGGTAGGAAAAAAACATATGGCAGGATTATTTGATACGTTTACCATCGCTAAAAGAGGGCTAAATGTGCAACAAGGTGCGATAAATACAACATCTCACAATATAGCTAATGCAAATACAGTTGGATTTTCAAGGCAAAGAGCCGTTGCAGAAACTACAAGACCATTTGGAGGGATGTCAAGATTTGATACAACTGGAGCTGGACAAGTTGGAACTGGTGCTGAAATAACATCAATACAAAGAATTAGAGATTATTTTATAGATTATCAGGTAAGAAGTGAATCGGGAACATCTGGATATTACACACAAGCAAGTAATACCTTATCAAAGGCAGAAGATATTTTTGGAGAACCATCAGATACAGGAATTCAAGAACTAACAAATCAATTTTTTAATGCATTTCAAGAAGTATCTAAAAGTCCGGGTAAATCAGACGTTAAAACAGTAGCCATTAAAGATGCTTCTGCACTTGCAGATGCGTTAAATTATACTTACAATCAATTAAAAAAGACTCAAGATGATAGTCAATCACTTCTTCAAACTAATGTTACTGACGTAAATAGCTATCTCGATCAAATAAATGAATTGAATAAGCAGATAAGAGGTATTTCAGCAGTCGGACAAACACCAAATGATTTAATGGATAAAAGAGATAATCTTTTAGATCAATTAAGTTATAAATTTGGAATAAAAGTCGATAGAGATAACCTTGATACTATAAATCTTTCATCAACAGAGTATCCGGATGCATCTTTAGTTAATTCAGATCCAAATGATACAGATTATTCTAGGCTTTCATATGTTAAAAGTGCGGTAGCGACTACCGATGCATCTGGAAATTTTACCGGAGAGGTTACGGTAGAATATTATCCTTTAGGAAATGAAAATTTACCAACTAAGTCATTTAAGGTTACAACGGATCCGGCTAAGTCTAAAGATTTAGCTGATAATTTAATGCAAAATAGAATTTTAATTGCAGATAAAGACGGGAATGCTGAAGGATTAAGCAAAACTGAATTAAAGATAAATGCGGGTGATACAACTACACCTAAACCTACAGTTGGAACAACAACTTCAACTGTATCTGGAGTAACGACAATAACGAAGGTAACAGCATTAACAAATACAGATGGGTCAGTTGTATATACAACATTAGTAAAATCAATACCACCAGCAACGGATACGGAGTTAAAAGGTGGCATGTTTCAAACTTATAAATATGACAGTGAAAGTGGAGTAAATAATGTAGATAATAACCATGTAAGAGGAGAAATAGCTGCAAACCAATCAGTTCAGCAAACTATAAAAGGATACATGGATAGTTTAGATAGACTTGCTGCAGGTTTAGCTTATTCAGTTAATGCAATTCAAACTGGAAGTTTAGACTCTAGTGCTTCGTCTCAAGGATTGAACAATAATTTAATATTTATTACCAATGGAGCTAGCAGTAAAACAGATACTGGGATCACAGCAGCAACAATAAAAGTAAATGACGCTTTAGTAAAAGATCCAACTTTGTTAAACTGTAATACAACTTCAGTCAGTGGTGAAGGCGATGGAAAGAGAGCAAGTGCAATAGCTAATCTTAACTCAATGAAGATGAACTTAAGTAACGTTAAATCTACAGAAGATTTAACTAAAATGACTAGAAAAGAATTTCTGGAGGAGATAGGGATAGATGATGCATCTGGAACAGGATTTTCGGATAGTACTTGCTTAAATTTAAATGCTGGAACAAATGGATCAACAGTGGATAGTTATTATAAAACTATAATAAATAATATTGCGACAACTACACAAGAGGCTAGTAGGCAAGTTGACAATCAGGAGGCGGTACTGTCAGATTTGGAAAATCAAAAAGCATCGGTTTCAGGAGTATCGTTGGATGAAGAAATGACAAATTTAATACAATTTCAACATGCTTATCAAGCAAATGCGAAGATGATATCAACAATAGATGAACTATTAGATGTAGTTATAAATGGATTAAAAAAATAGGAGGTGATTAGATGTCATTTAGAATAACAAATAGCATGTTAAGTGGCAATTATTTAAGAAATGTGAAAAGAAATATGAATAATATGCAGACATTACAAAATCAATTGTCTTCAGGAAAGGAAATAAGCAAAGCATCAGATAATCCTTATGTCGCATCAAGAAGTATGCAGTTAAATGGAGAAATATCTTATAATAAGCAATATGATGAGAATATTAAGGATACATCGAATTGGCTTGATACAACGGATACAGCATTATCTCAGATGGGAAATATCTTTGGGAGAATAGAGACATTACTTGTAAGTGCTGGAAATGGTACTTATAAAGAAGATGAAAGAACAGCAATTCAAGATGAAGTTAAAGAAAAAGTTAATGAATTATCACAAGTTTTAAATACCAGCTTCGATGGTTCGTATATATTTGGAGGAACTAAAATTACTTCAAAACCAACTACTGTTGTAAATGGAGTTTTGAAATATGCTGATAAGGCTGGAAATGGAATATCTAGAACTGCTACAGGGATGAACATAGATTTATCTGTTAATCCGATCGAAAGCAGTGTCACACCTACAACGAAGATTGATGGAATTGAAAAAAACGGAACTAATGTGATAATAACAGTAAATGATCATTCCACTAATCCGGCAACACCAGTGACACCATCACCTACAATTGATCTTACGACTTTGGGTACTGGAACCCCTGCTGCAACTATAGAGTCGCTATTTAATGATGCGTTAACTCCAACATTCAGTTCGGATGATGCTATGAAGGCACTTTCTTCATATAGTTCATTAGATCAAATAAATTCAGACTTGCAAGTTGATATTTCAAGCGGAGTTAAAAGTGCTTATAATAAAACGGCAGTTGATGTTTTAGAATTTACAGATAAAGATGGAAAATCTATAAATATTTCAGATCTTTTAAATAAAATAATAAATGATCTGGGGCCAAGCGGAAATATAAGTGATTTAACAACAGTTGACTTAAAAGATATACAATCTGTAACAGCTAATTTATTACAACAAAGATCAGAAGTTGGGTCTATGCAAAACAGAATGGATTCAGCACAAACAAATAATGAAAGCCAAAATTATAATATGACAGATATATTATCTAAAACAGAAGATATAGATTTTGCAGAAAAGACTATGGAATATTCAATTATGCAAACAGTATATACAGCTTCACTTCAAACTAGCGCGAAAATCTTGCCGATGAGCATATTAAATTATTTATAGTTAGGAGAAGATAAAATATGAGATTTCTTTCAAAAGTTCATGGTGAAATGGAATATGAAGAAAATAATATAATTACTTTTAATAAAGGAATTCCAGGGTTTAGTGATTTAAAGAATTTTATTCTTTTAGATTTACAAGAATACGAACCATTTAAACTTCTACAATCTTTGGAAAATGATGAAATTTCATTAATTGTAACTTCACCTTACGAATTTTTTAATGATTATGAAATTAAATTAAGTGAAGAAACAATTAAAAATCTCAAAATTGATTCTCCAGAACAAGTAAATATAATTACTACAGTAACATTGAATTCAGATGTTAAAAAAATAACTGCTAATTTACAAGGACCTATAGTTATAAATACTTCTAATAATCTTGGGGAACAAATAATATTAGATAATTCTAAATATAAAGTAAAAAGTCCCTTAATATGAGGAGGTAGGAAATGCTAATTATAACTAGAAAAAAAGGTGAATCTCTTATGATTGGAGATGATATAGAAGTTATTATAAGTAGAATAGATGATGGAAGTGTAAAAGTTGGAATAAAAGCTCCGAAAGATATATCTATATTAAGAAAAGAAATCTATGAAGAAGTGGAAAAGGAAAATAAAGAAGCAACAAAAATTGATCTCAGTATTTTAAAGAATATAAAGAAGAGATAGACATGGAATATTAAGGGTAAAAACAAGGAGGTATAATAAACATGGATGTTAATAACTTAGGACAAAACTCAATTAATATAAATGCATATAAATCAAATTTATCAGATTATGCAGAAGCTAATACAGAAGTGGCAGTTCCACAAGTTCAGCAAATTGAAACTAAGTCATCAGGAGAAAATGCTGCAAACAGTCAGGAGTATAGTAAGAAAGATTTGGATGATGCAATAAAAAAAATTAATAACTTTTTAAAAGGCGAACATACACATGCAGAATATTCTTATCATAAAGAAATGAAAACAACGATGATAAAAATAGTAGATGAGGATACAAAAGAAGTTATATTGGAGATTCCACCAAAAAAGATTTTAGATATGGTTGCCAGCATGATTAAACAAGTTGGTCTGTTAGATAGAAAGGCTTGATTTAAAATAAAGTCTAAGGAGGCTATTTTAATTGGAGTTTAAACTAAATAAGATTGACACAGATATTAGAAAAAAGATGCAAGAAGAAATAAAAGAAGAAAAAGTTCATTCGGGTAAGAGTATAACTATAAAAAAAGATGTAAAAGATGAACAACATGAAGACGGAAACGCAAAAGATTTTGATAAAAGTGAACATGAAAAAAGATACATTACAATTGATGGGGTAAAACTTGGTCATAAAAATATAAATATAAAAGCAGAAAAAGTAGAAAAAATAAATGAAGAAAATTCAAAGGGAAGACTTTTAGATACAACAAAATAGGAGGAGTCATAATGTATTCTAATGGATATAATGTATATAAAAATAATACTGTAAATTATGCATCGAAAGAGCAATTACTTTTAATGTTAGTTGAAGGTGCCGTTAGGTTCTGTAAAATGGGTAGACAAGCTATAATAGATAAAGATGTAAAAAAAGCACATGATGCATTAATAAGAACTCAAGACATATTTTCAGAGCTTATGATAAGCTTAGATACAAGCCAAGGAGATTGGGCAGTTCAATTATTTAATGTATATGCGTTCATCAAAGAAAAGTTAGCTGAGGCGAATATGACTAAAAATGTAGAGATAATAGATGAAATTTTACCTCTTGTTGAAGATGTAAGTGAAACGTGGCATGAGGCATACAAGAGAGCTAAGAAATAACAATACGGAATTGTGTTAAATGGTGAAAGTTTAAAACTTTTAGTATTTCTAAAAAAATATGATTTTAATTAATCCTATAATGAATTTTCTTTGAGACTATTTTAAAGTTTAACTATCTGTAAAAAGGAGTGAAATAAAATGTCAACAATACAAAGAGTAACAGGAACGAATTCTGGGTTAGATGTAGATGCATTGGTTAAATCAGCAATGCAATCTTATCAAAGTCAAATAGATAAAGAAACTCAAAATGAAAAAGTTTTAGAATATCAACAACAACAATATAAACAAATAATGAGTGATGCATCAGATTTCTATGATAAATATTTTGACGTATTAAAAACAGGAAACTTAATGTCATCAAGTAGTTATCAAACTCAAACCTTTACATCTACTGATGGTTCAAAAGTAAGTGCAAGGGGTTTAGCAGGAGCAACTCTTGATAATTACTCAGTAAATGTAAGCCAATTAGCATCTACTGCATCAGACACGTTACTTAGTAGTGAAACAGGGGTAAAATCAATAACAATTGGTACATCAACAATAACTTTTAATGCAACTTCTGATGGAAGCGCAACAGTTGCAAATTATAATAAAGCAATAGCAGATAGAAAAGCTGCATTAAATGCTATAGTAAATCCAAGCGATGCACAAAAACAAGAATTGTCAGATTTGAACAATAAGGTTGTAACAGCAAAATATAGTCAATTCAGTGGAAATGTAACCTTTACAGCAAGTTCATTTGGTGGAGGCGGCTTTACAATTAAAGATACCAACGATTCAACTAAAAATCATGCTAAAGCAGAAGACAAATATCTTGAGGCTACTGTGAAAAATAGTAAAGGCGAAGTATATACAATAAGTAGTGCTGATAAAAAAACAAGCAACAGTGTAACCGTTGATAATGTAGTATTTGATTTTAAAGGAATTAGTAATTCAACTTCTGTGGCAGCATCAGGTACGGCGGTACCAGTATCAGCATTAGATGAAAAGAGTTTAACACAAACAAATTTGGAATTGACCCCATTAATAGATTTAACACCACTAGCAGAAGATGGAACAACTCAAAAGACAACAGCAGCTGATGGTACCGTAACAACAGTAACGACTTCAGGTGGTAAAACAACTAAAACAGTGACTGCACCAGATAAATCAACAACGGTTACAACTACTCAAGGAGCAGTAACGACAGTAACGAATGCAAATGGAGTAACGACTACTACTGATACAAGCAATTTGGCCTCAGATGGTAAAAGTGGATATACATTACAAACTATAAAAAGTGGATCAACAGCGTCAACAACAACTATGATTAATTATGATGGTACAATACCAGTAGCTAAAACTATACAAACAATTTCAGGAACAACAACAACAACTACTACATTAAGAAGTGGAGATAAAACTACAGTTAAACAAGATGTTGATGATGGAACAACGACAACAACAACATCAACAACAGAAAAACAGGGAACTGATGGTTCAACAACAACAGTGGAAAATTCAACAAAAAATGACACAACTGGAGTAATAACAGTATCTTCATCAACTACAACACAATTAAAAGTTGGAACTGATGGGAAAACAACCAAAACAGTATCAACATCTAATGGAACACCATTAACACAAGTGGCGGAAACAGGAACAAATACGGTGACAACCACTCAGGCTGATGGAACAATAGTAAAAACAGTAACTGATTCTGGGAATACATCTTATAAAACCGTAACAACAACAGCACCAGACGGAACAATGACAGTAACAACAACGGATGGCACAAAAACAACGGTGACTACAGCAACTACTTATGGTACCCCAACTTCTTTAACTGGAGCAACTGATGCTAGTGCGCTAAAAGATAAAATTGTAAGCTTTGTTAATGACTATAATAAATTATTGTCAGAAATTAATACAAAGATCTATGAAACAAGGGATAAAAATTATATGCCTTTAACAGATGAACAAAAAAAGGCTATGACTGATGATCAAATTACAGCTTGGGAAAAAAAGGCGCAAACAGGGTTGCTTAGAAAAGATAACGATCTTGAAAGAATAGCAAGTGAAATGAAAAGTGCAATGTCAACTGTAATATCTGGCAGCGGTTTAAGTTTAGAAAAGATAGGAATAGCACCAGTTAAAGATTACACTGATAAAAATGGGATGCTTACCATAGATGAAGATAAATTGACAACAGCATTAGAAGAAAATGGTGGAGATGTAAAAGACTTATTCACGCGATTAGCATCAGGTACAGATAAAGGCGGAGCATTAACTCAGCTTAAGTCATCTTTATATAGTGAATTTAAAGCAAGTAGCTCTTCATTATCTAAAAAAGCTGGACTAGCTGGAGGTAGTACTGAATTTGATAATACTATAACTAAAAATATAAATGATAAAAAGAAATTAATAACCCAGTTAAATAGCCAATTTACAGATAAGGAAAATGCATTATATAATAAATATTCGGCACTAGAAACAGCAATGGAACAGTTGAATGCACAAAAATCATCATTAGCTAGTATGCTTGGTCAAGGCTAAGTTATAGATAAGTTAAATCTTAATTAAATAAGAATAAAGAGGATATAAATTATGAATTTATATGAGTATTTAGAAGAATATAAAACTTTAACTTTAGAAATGATGGATAAAATTAGGGAAGATGGAAACTTAGATGTTTTAGTTAATAAAAGAGAAGAAATATTAAAAGCAATTAATGAACTTGATTTTGATAAAGAAGATATTAAAAGAATAGGCAATTCATTAAATTTATTAGAATTGGAAGAAGAGTTAGAGCTTTTAATTAAAAAGGAAAAGGTTGAAGTAAAGAAGAAAATAGAAAGTCTAAAGAAGACCAGACAAGCTAATGCAAATTATAACAAGATTGAATATAGAGCCAGAGTGTTTAATAAAACAATTTAAAAATAATATTCAAAATATTATAAAGTCTTAAAATAAAATGACGAATATAAGAATATAGGATTTAAATAATATTATTTAAAGTAGTGAAAAGAATAATAAAAAAAGTTGAAAAAGCTTAAATAAATGCTAAAGTAATATATATTTAAACCGAACATATAAGTATAAAGCTTGCAAGCTATTAACTCTAAAGAGTTGATATAAATAAAAAAAATGGACAGGGAAGTCCAATACTTAAAAATCAAGGAGGAATATATTATGGTAATAAATCACAATATGATGGCAGCAAATGCTAACAGAAACATGAACATCAATTCAGGTGCAGCAAGTAAATCTATGGAAAAACTTTCTTCAGGTTTAAGAATTAACAGAGCTGGAGATGACGCTGCAGGTCTTGCAATATCAGAAAAAATGAGAAGCCAAATCAGAGGCTTAGATCAAGCTTCTTCAAATGCACAAGATGGTATCTCAATGATACAAACAGCTGAAGGTGCTTTAAATGAAACTCACTCAATTCTTCAAAGAATGAGAGAATTAGCAGACCAAGCAGCTAATGGAACTAACACTGATGCCGACAGATCATCAATCCAAGACGAAGTTAACCAATTAACTTCAGAAGTAAACAGAATTGGTAATACTACTGAATTCAATACTCAAAAGGTATTAAATGGTGGTATGGATTCACAAGATGGAGCTAAGCTTACTAAAGCTACAAGTGCTAAATTTACAGTGTCTTCTGCATTAGGAGCAGCAACATTAACAGCAACATCAAGTTTGACAGTTGATGGAATTACTTTTAATTTCTCAGGAGTTAAAGTTGCGGCAGCAACAACTAATAAAGCAGATTTGTTAGGAGCTGTTACAGCAGGAGGAAAGAAATTATCAGATTTAGTTGATATATCAGTTAGCGGTGGAACATTAACATTTACTGATAAATCAGCAGGTACTCCAAGTACTCTTAAAGGTGGCGGAGGAGCATTTGCTACTACAATTAATAAGACAGGAGATCCGGCTACAATAGAAAGATCAGGGCTTCAAGGAAATGTAAGTCTTACAGCGGCAGACACTACTATACAAGCTAATTCTACATTTAAGATTCAAGTGGGCACAGATAGTGCTGTTGCAGTTACTTTAAACCCAGGAGTGGATCCTAAGGTTTATGATACTAAAAACACAGATGTTAATGTAGCAAATGCAGCGCTTCAAGATTTGGTAAAAGATATTAACTCATCATTACAAGATGCAGGCTTAGGCGGATCAGTTACTGCTTCACTTTCAAAAGATAATAAACTTCAATTTATATCTGAATCTGGACAAGATTTAAAAATAACAGAAGGAACAAACACTCCAGTTAAAACACTTTTTGATAGTGGAGTATCTGCAGGAGCAGCAAGTACTGTAGCCCCAGGAAATGTACAACAAGTTGTAGGAGCAGGAGCTCAAGGAACAGGATTTAATACTGTTTTACAAGTGGGTGCTAATAAAGGACAATCAATAGCAGTTCATATTGAAGATATGAGATCAGCAGCTATTGGAATAACTGGAAATGCAGGTCAAGATGGTTTTACTACTACTAATGTAGTAACTAATGGTACAACAGATATTAAGCAAGAAGCAGCATTAAATGTTATGGATAAAACAGATGCTACTAATGCACTTTCAGTTCTCGATAAGGCTATAGCTAAAGTATCATCTCAAAGAGGTAACTTAGGAGCAATACAAAATAGATTAGAACACACAATAAATAACCTTGGAACTTCTTCTGAAAACTTAACTTCAGCAGAATCAAGAATTAGAGACGTTGATATGGCTAAAGAAATGTCAACATATTCAAAGAACAATATTCTTTCTCAAGCTGCTCAAGCTATGCTTGCTCAAGCTAATCAACAACCACAACAAGTTCTTCAATTATTAAGATAGTTGTGAAATTATAAGAGTAGGGGAAACTCTACTCTTTTTATATATTTTTATTGAAAAATAATACATTATTTTTGAATAAAAATATATAATTTAGTTTCAAGTTTTAGATTGGAGAGAATAAATATGAAGTTAAGCATATGCATGATGGTTAAAAATGAAGAAAAATTTCTAGATAAATGTTTAACACATTTAAAGAAATTTATGAAGAATGTTGATTCGGAATTAATTATTGTAGACACTGGTTCAGAAGACTGTACTATAGATATAGCAAAACAATATACAGATAAAGTTTATTTTCATAAATGGAATAATAATTTTTCGGATATGAGAAATATAACTATAAGCTATGCAACGGGAGAATGGATATTTATAATTGATGCAGATGAAATGCTTATAAAGTATGATGACATTGTGAAATTCTTTCAAAGTGAATATGTTGAAAAGTATAATACCGTATTTATAAATGTGAAGAACCTAACTGGATCGGATGATAATTCTACATATTCTATTGTATCCTCTGCAAGGATATTTAGAAATGATGGAAAATTTAAATATGAAGGAGCAATTCATAATAAACCAGTATTTAGACAACCTTATGCTCATGTTAATGGGTTAATAGAACATTATGGATACATATTTGATGATAAAAATTTCACTGAAAAAAAGTTCCAAAGAACAGCCACCATTTTAAAAGAGGAATTGGTAAAGAATCCGGATAATATATATTATTGGTATCAATTATCTGTAAGTTATGGTATGCATAATGATAAAATAGAGGCGCTTAACTGTGCAAGGAAAGCTTTTAATCTTATGGAAGAAAAAATAGAAAAAAGTAAGCTTAAAAACTATATATATGTTTATACACAACTTGCTTTATGCTATCTTATAAATGAAAATTTTCGCCAAATAGAGCATGTTTGTACTAAAGCTATAGAAACTGAAATTGAGCATATAGATATCTATTATTTATTGGGAAAGAGTCGCTTACTTATAAATAAGAATAGTCAAGCAATAGAAGCCTATGAAAATTATTTGGTTGCATTAGATAACTACGAATTGAAAGATAATTTTAGAGTGCAAACATATTATCATGGTAAAAGAGAATACGTATTTTTTGATTTGTTTGTATTGTATGGTAGAATAAAGAATTATAATAAAGCAATAGGATATTATAACAAAATAAAAAATACTTTTATTCTTACTAGTGAGGAAGCAATAGAAGAAAATATAAATATGTGTATTAATACAAGTAATTATGATGTCTTGAAAAGCTTTTATGAAGATGTAGTAAGTAAATATAATGTTAGAGGTACTTTTATTTTATATTTAGAAAAATATAAAAACTATAGTAATATTGACATTACTAAAATAAAAAATATTATAAATGAAGAAGATTTATATACTGACTTATTAGATTTAAGATTAGCGATTAAGAATAATAATAAGTTAATAGATGAAGATATTGAAATTGTAAAGCATATAGAAGAGGCTGATTTTAATGAATTGTATTATTTTTATGGAGATATTTTATATTATTATATGTGCAATTCTTTTGAAACGTTTATAAATTGTATAAAGGATGTAAAAGAAAATAAAATAATGGAGTTCTTTAAATACTTAGATAAAAAATATTATGATTTTAATAAATTGATTTTAAATATATTATATTTTGATTTTGAAGAAGATTTAAATGTTATAAATATAAAAAGGGTTATTGCAAAATATTTAGTTGCAGTTACTGAACCTGAAGATAGAAAATACAAAGAAATATTTAATATATATGTTAAATACGGAACTAGTTATATAGAAATCATCTATAAAGTAGAATTGCTAGAAAATGAAAAAATATATTTTTTGAAAGATGAAGAGCTGGCGTTTTTTGTATATATGAGAAAAGCTAATTTGGTAAAAACCTCCGATGAAGAGCAATATCTAAAATATTTAAAAAAGGCATTAAATATATATCCATATATGCATAGTGGAATTAAGGTTTTATTAGGGGAACTTAAACAAGATGAAGTTAATAGTGAAATGGAAGCATATAAAAAACAAGTTATCGAAACTTTAAAAATTCTTGTGCAAGAAAATAAATTTGATCAAGCTAAAGAAATTATTAACGAATATGAACAAATAATACATGGTGATCGAGAAATTGAGAATATAAAAAAATCTATGTTTACTTAAAAGTGAGGATTATAATATGAAAATATCAATATGTATGATGGTAAAAGATGAAGAAAAAAACATTAGAAGATGCTTAAACAGTCTTAAACCTATATTGAAGAATATAGATTCCGAATTGGTAATTGTAGATACTGGATCAAAGGATAAAACTGTTGAGATATCAAGCGAATATACGGATAAGATTTATTTTCATGAATGGGAAAATGATTTTTCAGGAATGAGAAATAAAACGATAAGTTATGCTAAGGGGAATTGGATTTTTATAATAGATGCAGATGAGGAAATAATAGATTGTAATAATATTATTCAATTTTTAAAGTCTTCCACGAATAATAAATTTCAGACAGGACTTTTGAATGTGAAAAATATACAAAATTTATCTGATGATTCTCAGTATGCAATGCTTAAGTCTCCTAGATTATTTAGAAATGATGGAGAGTTTCATTATGAAGGAATTGTACATAATAATCCAATATTTAAACAACCATCAATAGATTTAGAAACAACAATAGTTCATTATGGATACATAGAAGAAAATGAAGATATATTAAATAAAAAATTTATAAGAACAAGTAAGTTGTTAAAAAGTGCATTGGATAAAGACCCTAAAAATATCTATTATTTATTTCAGCTTTCAGTAACGTATACAAGTCATAATGACTACTTTAAAGGATATGAAATTATTAAAAGTGCTTATGAATTATTAAAAGAATGTAAAGATAAAAGTAAGTATAAATATATTTATTATCAAATGGCATTATGTTCTTTGAAATTAGAAGAAGATGAAATTGCAAAGAGAGTTTGTGAGGAAGGGGTAGAGCTAGACGGTGAATATATCGATTTGATATTTTATTTAGGAAAAGCTAAAGGATTATTAGGAGAATATGAAGGGTGTATAAAGGCCTATCAGAAATATATAGATTTATGTGATAATTATAATAATATGAATATAAATTTTGATGTGAGTTTAGGAATGTATACATTAGGCCAAAAGGATGAAGCTCTGCAAGATATGGTTAAGATATATTTTAAACTTGGTAAATTTGATGAAGTCCTAAAATTTGCTTCTCAAATTGAAAAGGATAGATATATTCAGAACGTTTTAGAATTAATAATTAGTAGTGCAATAAGTTGTAAAAATATAAATTATCTAAAGAATTTCTATGAAGAAAAGATTTTGAGCGATAATGTAAGAGAAAATATATTCTTTTTGATTTTGGAAAAATATTGTGATAATGATATTTATAAACTTTTTTCTTCATATAATAATGACTACTCAAAATTATATTTGTTAAGGTATAAGTATGACATGGGGGATAGTAACTTTGAGCAATTTATTGAGAATATATCATTTGAAGCTGATTTTAATATTTTAGAAAACTATTTTGGAGATGTTCTTTATTTTAAGCTTAAGTATTCTAGTAGTTTATTTAAGCTATTCGAAAATGTATGGGATAAAAATATAAATAGATATTTGGAGTATATTTCGAAAAAATATGAGGATTTTAGTGACGCAGTTGTAAAATATATTAATAACATTAAAGATGATATGAATTACGAGAATTTTAGAATTAATAAAATTTTATGTAGATATATATTGTTAATTGACAAGATTGATGATTTTGAATATGAATGGATATTTAAATATTATTTGGATATAGGGATTAAATTAATTACCAACATTTACAATGAAGAGTATGTAGAAGAAGAGTACATAAATGATTTAAAAAATGAAGAAGAAAAGTTTTTTGTTTATATAAATATTGCTATGAAAAATTCAGAAGATGATAGAACTTACATAAAATATCTAAGAAAATCGTTAGAAGCATATCATTATATGAAAAAAGGAATTGAACTATTACTTAAAGAATTCAAAGAAAAAATAAAATATGACGATAATAATAAATTTGAAAATTATAAATTTAAAGTTAAGGAAAATATAAATAACTTAATAAATCAAGGAAATTTAGAAGAAGCCCGAAAAGTTATTGATGAGTATGAAGAAATTATAAAGAAGGATCTGGATATATATTCCATGAAAGCTGTGATATATATTATTAATAATAAGTTTAAAGATGCTATGATGATCTTAAAAGAAGGATTAGCCATAGATGAAAATAATTTTGATTTGAATTATAATTTAGCTTATATATATGAACAAACCGAATTGTATTTAGAATCATTAGAAACTTATGAAAAAATAGTTTTTAATATGAAGGAGAGTAATCAAAGAACAAATATTATTGAAAAAATAAATAATCTTGAAGAAAAAAACAAAGAAATAATTCGGAAACAATTAAAAGAAAGAAACTATACTGTAGATGAACGGTTGTTTGATGGTAAAAAGGTCAATTTACATCTTATGTATGATAGTCAGTATTGTGACAAATTTATTCATTTTGTAAGTGAAAATTTTTCGGCAGATGAACATAAATTTATAATAATACACAATAGAAATGAAAAATTAAAATTAATGAATATAAGTGAGATTGAAAATGTAGAAATTATAGATTTAAGATATGAATTAGATAAATTATTATATTACATAGAAGATTGTTCAAGAATTTTCACTCATTATTTAATGGATTATTTTTGTGAAATAGTATGTAGATTTAATATTGAAAAACCCATTTATTGGATATGCTGGGGGGGAGATTTTTATAATTATATTGATTTACAAATGTATGATAATATGACAGGAGAAATATTACATGGATTAGGAATAGATATAAATAAGAAGATTAATAAAAATAATATATATTATATATATAGGAAAACAACATTAAGAAAAATATCAAAAATATTGACAAATAGTGAAATAGATTTCAATGAAATTAAGGAGAAATTTGTAACAAATGCAAAATTTACTATTTTTAACTATCCTAATCCTGTTGACTTTGCAGATATAGAAAAAAGTAATAAAAAAATTATAAGTAAAAAATATAATTTTAAGAAGAAATTTAAATATTTAATTCTATTAGGTAATTCAGCAAATCCGTCCAACAACCATATTGAAGTTTTGAATGAATTGAAAAAAATTAATTCTAAGGATTTTGGTGTAATTGTACCGTTATCATATGGAAGGATTAATTCATATGTAGATGTAATAATTAAAAAAGGAAAAGAATTACTAGGAGATAAATTTATTCCTATAACTGAATATATTCAATCTGAGGATTATTTTGAAATATTAAAACAAGTAGATGTAGCAATTTTTAATCATAATAGACAACAGGCGAGAGGAAATATAAGAATATTATTACACTTAGGTAAAAAAGTTTATGTAAAAAGTACTATAACAACATATGCATATTTTAACAGTATAGGAGTGAAGTTATATGATGCTTCAGAAATAAAGAATAGAAAATTAGATGAAATAGTAAATATGCGTTATGAGGATAAAAAAAATAACAAAATAGCAATAGATTTAAATTCTTCTAATGCTGAATGTTTAGAATATGCAAAAGATATTTTTAATAATTAAATTTACATAAAAAAATTAGAAGATTTATGATAAATTTTAGGGTTAGGTGGTTTTAAAAATAAAGAAATAATATTTAATAATGATAAGATTTCTTGAAAGGACTAATATATAATTGAGGTGAAAAGTATGAATTGTAATGGAAATGTAAACAACAATTCAATAAAAGGCATATGGCAAAGCAACTTGGAAAAGATTAGAGATTTGAATTTGCAAGAGAAGTATAAGAAAACACCTATTTATGAAGAATGTAAAGACTGGGATAGTTATATGTTAACGCCATTTTTAGAAAAGAAGGAATTATAAACTATGTTGTATAAAAATGGTGTGATTTACAATAGTTGTAACATTAATATTTTTGGAATGGGCGAAGTATACACGCAGATAAAACCTTTATTAAGAAACAAAGATATTCATATAGATCGAATATTTGATGATACTAAAAAAGAAGATAAATATTATATAAATAATTTCAAAAGTATTGTTAATAAAGATATAATATATTGTGTTGGCTATAATAGTATGATTAACAGATATAAAAGATATAAAGAAATAAAGGATATGGGATTTAATCCTGTGTCTTTTGTTTCAAATAAT
Organism: uncultured Clostridium sp.; assembly: GCA_963524945.1. Lineage (GTDB taxonomy): Bacteria > Bacillota > Clostridia > Clostridiales > Clostridiaceae > Clostridium. Next base: position 10,339 of record CAURJV010000076.1, on the reverse strand, counting down.
TCAATTTTTTCATCGGAAAGTTATTTGGACAATGGATGCATTATAAATCAAGGAGCAATAATAGATAATTTTGTAAATATAGGTGAGTGCGTATTTATAAATATAGGAGCTATGATTTCACATCATTCAGTTATAAAGGATAACGTATTTATTGCGCCAGGGGTTAATATTGCTGGGTATGTTACAATAGAAGAAGGTGTATTTGTTGGAATTAATGCAACTATAATTGATCATGTAAATATTGGTAGATATTCATTAGTTGCAGCTGGAGCTGTAGTTATAGAGGATGTTCCACCATATACAATGGTAGCGGGAAATCCAGCTAGAATAATAAAAAAGTTAATTTAAAGGGAGTTTTAATGAAAAAAATAAATATTTATGTTACTGGAGCAAATGGATTCATAGGGAAATCACTTATAGAATATCTAAATAAAATAGAAAAATATAATATAGTAGGAATAAGTCATGCAGAGAACAACTCTTTTTCTAATAATATAATTTATAGTGATTATAAGAATATCGAATGGTTAAAGAGTATTTTGGTAAAGAATTCAATATTGATACATACTGCAGCACATATTCCTAAAGCGCAGAATGAATGTCTAGATAAAGAAGTATTTGATATTAATGTTAATATTGATAGATTCATTGCTAGTGCATTTTTAGAGTTTGTAGAAAGTGTTATGTATTTTTCTAGCATTTCTGTATATGGGTACGGTTATATAGATCTAATTAAAGTAACAGAGAAATCCTCCATTAATGCTTTTGATTATTATTCTAAAAGTAAAATATTTGGTGAAAATATAATACAGAAATATTATAAAAATAAAGAATATATCTTAAGATTATCTTCACCTTATGGTAAAAATAAAAAAAATAAAGGCATTTTAGAAACAATTACATATAATGCAATTAATGGTTATGATATAGAGATTTATAGGAATGGGGATAGAACTCAAGATTATGTGTATATTTCGGATATATGTAAAGTTGTAAGTATAATTATAAATAATAAACCTGAAAATGGAGTCTATAACTTGGCCAGTGGTAATTCATGCAAAATGTCAAACTTGGTTAAAACAATAGTGGAAATTTTTAAATCAAATTCTCAAATAATAAATATCGATAAAGAAGAGAGTCCGTCGGTTTGCATAAATAATACAAAGATATGTAAAGAAATGAATGTAAGTTTTTTAGATATTAAAACAGGAATATATAATTTGATGAAAACTAAAGGTGAGTAAAAGATGAAGTATATTATATTTTCAGATCTTCATAATAATTACTTTGCGTTAGAGGAGTTTTATAATTATTTATTAGAGGTGCCCTATGAATTTAAGTTATATTTTTTGGGCGATATAATAGGGTATTACAAATTTGATATTCGAGCTATTGAATTACTTAAAACTATGATAGACAAATGGAATATGAATATATGTATTGGTAATCATGATGCGGCTTTTTTCAACTATTTAGGGTTAACAAAATTTAAGATAAATTATTCTAAAAGTTTAGAGGAGACTGTAATATTTAACGTGAAATATAAAGAAAAAGTAATGGAAATTTTCTCAAAAATAGGTTTAAGAGAAGCTAAAATACTAATAAATGACAAAGTGCATATTTTATCACATGGGGGAATTTCAGATATCATAAATGATTATTTTTATCCGGATTTAAATTTTATTAAGTTGAATAAATACAAATTTACGCCAAATGTAAATTACATATGTGGACATACTCATCGACCATTTGTAAAAAAAGTAGAAAGCAATACATTTATAAATGTAGGATCATTAGGTATGCCTAGAGATGGAGATCCGAGAATGTGCTTTTTGGAAATAGATAATGGTAGGTTTAATATAATAAGAAAGTTTTATAATATGGATTCTTTATATAATTACAACTATGAGATGAGTAATAATTTAAAAAATAGAATTTATATGGGAGGGAAATCAAAGTATATTGATTCAGAGTTGTTAGATATTAATGAAGAAAAAAATAATATGGAACAATCTTTTCTAGAATATTCCTATTTCAGAAAAGCCATTTATGTTTTTTACAATAATTGTTTTTTTCAGATATTAAAAATTAAGCAAAATGGAATAAAATATTTACTTAGATGCTATTTTGCAGAGATTTTATTCGATAACGTTGAAGATATAATAAGGAGAATAAAATATGGAAGTTTATAACGTATTAGTCACTGGTAGTAGTTCTTATGGAGTTGGAGAGGGATTGATAAAAACTATTAATATTAGTGCTTATAGTAATAAAATAAGGTTAATAGCAGCTTCGAATTCTAATTTGACTGCGTATAGAGATTTAGTAGATAAATATTATATTTTACCAAGTGCAAAAGATGAATATTATTTAGAGAAATTAAAGGGATTAATAGAATTAGAGAATATTCATATTTTAATACCAGGATCAGAAGCAGAGATGGAAGTGATATCTAGGAATAAATCTAGTTTCAAAAACATAGACATATGGTTAAATGACTATAGTTTAATAGAATTATTTAATGACAAGAGTAAGGCTGATGATTTTTTTAAAGATAATAATATAAGCGTACCATATACATATAAAGATATTGATGATAAAAGTCTTAAATATCCATTAATCATAAAGCCGAATCAAGGAAAATCATCTGAAAATATTCATGTTGTAAGAAATAAAGTTCAATTGGAAGCAGTAGTTAATTTATTTAAAGCTTATAATGAAAAGTTTATTATTCAGCAATACATACAAGGTGGAGAAGAGTATACTGTATCGCTAATTAATTTGAGTGAGAATTATAATAAGATATTAGTAATGAAAAGAATACTTTGTAAAGGAGCGACACAGTATTCGCATATAGAAGATGATAATAATATTGAAAAAATTGTTTTAAAAATACATGAGTTGATTCAAAATGAATTGATTTTAAATATACAACTTATAAAAAAAGATAATAATTATTTTATTTTAGAGATAAATCCTAGATTTTCTGGAAGTTCTCCAATGAGATCTATGCTTGGTTTTAATGAATTTGATATTATATTTTGTCATAAATATTTAAATAGAGAATTAAAGTGTAATTTGTTACTTGATAAATATGTAATAAGAGGATATAAGGAATTTATTTTTGAGGAGAATTAAAAATGAAGATACTTTTGTTACGTGATAGTTTTGCATTGCTAGAAATTAAAATTGAAGTTTTTAAATTTAATAAAATAAAGAATACATTGAATAAACAATTCATACCAAACTTTGATTTATATAAAGCTGTAGTAAATTAATATATCAGAAATTATGAGTTAAATATAATAAATATTATGTAGGTGATAAAATGATAAATTTTAATAGACCATATATAACAGGAAAGGAAGAGGAATATTTAAAGGATTGCTTATTAAGGGCACACACTCATGGAGATGGATACTATACTAAGCAAATTCATAAGTTTGTAGAAGATACATTTAATGCTCAAAAAGCTTTGATGACTACTTCTTGTAGTTCAGCTTTGGAAATGGCTGCAATACTTTTAGACTTAAAAGAAGGAGATGAAGTTATACTTCCATCCTATACTTTCGTATCTACAGCTAATGCTATTGTTCTAAGAGGGGCTAAGCCTGTATTTGCTGATATATGTGAAGAAACACTAAATATAGATCCTTCTGATATAGAAAAAAAAATAACTAAAAATACTAAGGCTATTTTCCCAGTACACTATGCGGGGGTAGCGTGTGATATGGATTATATTATGAATATAGCAAGAGAGTATAATATAAAGGTTGTAGAAGATGCGGCTCAAGGAGTAAATGCTAAATATAAAGGTAAATATTTAGGTACTATTGGAGATATAGGATGTTATAGCTTCCATGAAACGAAAAATTATTCTTCAGGTGAAGGTGGAGCAATTCTTATAAATAACGATAAAACATTAATAAAAAGAGCTGAGATAATAAGAGAAAAAGGAACTAATAGGAGCCAGTTTTTTAGAGGCGAAGTGGACAAGTATAGCTGGGTAGATGTTGGTTCAAGTTATCTTCCGTCTGATATATTAGCAGCTTTATTATATGCTCAATTTGAAAAATTAGATGAAATTCAAAATAAAAGAAAAAACGTTTATGCGAAATATTATAATGGCTTAAAGGAGTTGGAGAAAGAAGGAAAGCTCAGACTTCCAATAATACCAGAGTATTGTGAAAGCAACTACCATATGTTTTATATACTTCTTAATTCAGAAGAAGAAAGAAATTATTTAATGGATAAACTTAAGGAAAATGGAATTTCGTCAGTATTTCACTATCTTCCATTACATAATTCACACATGGGAATAAGTCTTGGAAATAAACAAGGAAGTTTACCAATAACTGAAAATTTAAGTTCTAGAATATTAAGACTTCCTATGTATGCAAATCTTAAGAATGAGGAAATACAATACATAATAAGTGAAATATATAAGGCATTGTAATCTAATAAGCTAAGATTTTAATTAAATCTGGCTTATTTTTATAATATTTTAATTATAGTATTAGGAGTAGATAAGCATGAAAACATATTTAATAACAGGTGGAGCAGGATTTATAGGATCTAATTTTATACAATATATATTCAATAAATCAAAAGAAAAGATATTCGTTATAAACATAGATAAGTTAACATATGCGGGAAATTTAGATAACTTAAGAAGTGTAGAAAGTTTAGAAAATTATAAATTCATTAAAGGTGATATTTGCGATGTAGAAATCCTTCAAGAAATATTTGAAAGTTTTGATATAGACTGTATAGTTAATTTTGCGGCTGAATCTCATGTAGACAGAAGTATAGAAGATCCTTCAATTTTTATAAAAACAAATATTTTAGGAACACAAACACTTCTTGATATTTCTAAAAAATATTGGAAAATCAATAATGATTTTAGAGAAGGGAAGAAATTTGTTCAAATATCTACAGATGAAGTTTATGGATCGTTGGGGAAAGAAGGATATTTTACAGAAAAAACTTCTATAGACCCTCATAGTCCATATTCTGCAAGTAAAGCTTCAGCAGATTTAATAGTAAAATCTTATTATGATACTTATAAAATGCCAATAAATATTACTAGATGCTCTAATAATTATGGACCATATCAATTTCCGGAAAAGTTAATTCCATTGATTATTAATAATTGTTTAAATGAAAGGCATATCCCAGTATATGGAGATGGAAAGAACATTAGGGATTGGCTTCACGTAGAAGATCATTGTAGAGCTATAGATCTAGTTATAAATGAAGGAGTTATTGGAGAAGTTTATAATATTGGTGGAAACAATGAGAAAGAAAATGTACAGATAGTTAAATATATAATAAGCGTTTTGAAAAATAAAGGATTAAGCGTTAGTGAAGAATTAATTAGATATGTTGAAGATAGAAAAGGTCATGATAGAAGATATGCAATAGATTCAACAAAAATAAAAGAAAATTTAGGATTTAAACCGTCGTTATCTTTTGAAGATGGAATGTTAAAAACTTTGGATTGGTATCTGAACAATAAAATGTGGTTAGATAAAGTAGGAAGTGGAGATTATATGAGTTATTATGAAAAATTCTATAATAAGAGATAGGAGTTGTTTTTATGAAGGGTATAATATTGGCAGGAGGAAAAGGTACAAGACTTTATCCAAGTACTAAAGCTATAAGCAAACAAATGATACCAATTTATGATAAACCTATGATTTATTATCCTTTATCTGTTCTTATGCTTGGAGGAATAAGAGAAGTTCTAATAATTTCTACTAAAAGAGATTTAGAATTTTTTAAAATGTTATTAGGTGATGGAAGTCAGCTGGGAATGGCATTTTCGTATAAAGTACAGGAAGAAGCAGGAGGAATTGCTGAAGCATTTATTATAGGCGAAGATTTCATACAAAAGGATAATGTATGTTTAGTTTTGGGAGATAACTTATTCTATGGTCAAGGATTTACTCCTATATTAGAAAAAGCTGGGAGGTTAGAAGATGGTGCTTGTGTATTTGCATATTATGTGAATGATCCTTGCTCATATGGTATAGTTGAATTCGATAAAAATGGAAAAGTTACATCATTAGAGGAAAAACCCAATGAACCCAAATCGCATTTTGCAGTTCCAGGATTGTATTTTTATGATAATTCAGTTATAGAAATATCTAAAGGCATAAGTCGTTCTAATAGAGGGGAACTTGAAATTACAGATATAAATAAAGTTTATTTAAAACGCGGAAAACTTAACGTAAAGGTGTTAGGAAGAGGATTTGCCTGGCTTGATACAGGAACACATGAGTCTTTACTTGAAGCTAATAATTTTGTTCAAGCAGTTCAAAAAAGACAAGGATTGTATATTGCTTGCATAGAAGAAATAGCATATAGAAAAGGCTTTATAGGAAAAGAACAACTATATTTACTTGCGCAACCTTTAATGACCACTGAGTATGGAAAGTACTTAATGTTGACTTATGAAGACTAAAATTCAAACTGTCTGTGAATATTGAATCGTGGAGAAAATAATAAATAGTATAAAACCTAATGAACATAGTGATATTATAATTAATAGAATATTTAGTTTGGAGGGTGTAATCAAAATAGCTATGAAGGCTTGTAAGGTGAATGATATAAAGATTGAAGAGCAGATGAAGTATCTGTGTAGTATATATTGATAAATGAGAAATTTATAAATAATTAGGGGATTTTTCAACTTACATATAATGAAAGGATCAGAAAAGAATAATATATGTTTTGAATTAAGTAGAAGATTTAGTACATAAGATCAAGCATTTCATAAGCGAGTATTATGGAAAATTAGAGGATGTGCAATAAAATTATGGATGAACGAGAAGAGCTAATACAACAATTAAAAGCAGAACTTCAATGGATAAAATATAGAATGCGAATGTTAGATATCATCGAAGAAAAGTTATTGAAGATGAGAAGAATGGCAGAAACAGCTAAAGAATTAAATCTTAGTGAAGAAGAAATTAATTCTTTAAATATTGAGATTCATAATTTGGAAGAACAGGTCAAAGCACTCGATAGTGAAAGCAGAAAAACAAAAGATGATGAAATATTATAATAAGTATCAATGGTTATGTAAAAATAATTATTGATGCTTATTTTAATTTATATACTAGATTTGATTATATGAAAAGAGTATCAAGGTAAATTTATACTTAAGGTATTTCGTATCTGCACGATAATAAATTAGAATATTAAAGTATAAATTTAGAAAGGATTTGATTTTATGGATATAGGTGCAATGTCAATGGCTATGAATCAAGCATCTCTTCAAAGTGCAGTTTCTGTATCAGTAATGAAAATGGCTATGAATAGTGAGAATGTAGCAGCTGTTCAAGTGACAGACATGATGAGCAATATGGCTGTAGACACAAGTAAAGGAACTAATATAGATGTAAGAGCATAACTCATACTAAAGGAGAGGAGGTTTTATATAGTGAGATTAAATCACAATATGTTTTCGTTAAACATATATAAATCTTATAAAAATTCGCTTGTAGATAATTCTAAAGCATTAAATAACATTAGCACTGGTCAAGTTTTAAATTCTGCAAAGGATAATCCTAATAAAATAGGTAAGAACGAGACTTTGAAGATACAATTATTAACTAATGATGCGGCAAGTAAGAATATTCAAGATACTAACTCTATGATACAAACCTTTGATGGTTCGCTTCAAGAAATGAATAATAGTTTAGCTAGAATGAAAGAATTAGCGGTTAGTGCTGGATCTGGGAGTTTAACTGATGAAGATAGACAAATTATTCAAAATGAAATTGATAGTGTCAAGTCTGATATAAAAGATTTAGCAAATAATACACAGTTTAATGGAATTAAATTATCTGATTCCACTTTAACAGGTGAGAATACTTCTATGTTAAAAGCTGTTATTGGAAATATGGATGATGAAAATATGGATATACCAATTTATAATGTTAGCCCAGAAAATTTGGGGGTTAGTGGAGTTGACGTAGTAAATAAATTGGATGAATCTAATGAAGCTATTGATAAAGCAACGCAAATGGTTAGTAGGATAAGAAGCAGATATGGTGCTTTGCAAAACAGATTAGATGGAACTGGTGATTACTTATCAAGTAAAGCATGCACTATTGAAAAGGTTCAAAGTAATATTGGCGATGCTGATGTTGCTGGAGAAATGATGAATTATTCAAAAAGTGGAATATTAATTCAATCCTCTATTGCATTGATGGCACAAAGCAACAATTTTCCTAAAGATGCATTAAATATTTTAGCTAATGTTAAATAATCTATTAATAATAGAATACTTGCAAAATGAACTGTAGTAGATTTTGAATGTTGAAATTTACTACAGTTCATTTTTAAAAATTAAAATAAATGATTTGAGTAATTTTAATGGATAATTTTGTGAAATTCTAGATTTATATTTATACAAAATTCCATTATCTAAAATTATTTAACAAATTATAATGAAATTTATAATTTATTAGATGATTTTATCGAAAATTAAAAAATAATTGTGGTGAAATAAACAAAAATACATTATAATTTAAAAGGATAAATTATATTGATACTAGCACACTTATTGAAAAATAAGGCCGCAAAGCCATGAGTCTAAGGAAAATTTTATTTTCTATGATTGTCAGGTTGCCAAAATATAAAGTGAAACTTAATTTTTAGCTTCATAGAAAAATTTTATGTTTATTTTGCTTTAAATATTTTTGGTGCCTATAATTTATAGACACCTTTTATTTTGTGGATATTATGGTGGGCCACAGTACAAATAAATGCGGTAGAAAGTCTAAAAATGACATTTTATTTATTTTCAAAAAATTAATATGTGGTACAATATTACAATAAAACCAAAAAAAATCGGAATTAGTAAACAAATTGGAAAACATTTTTCAAAAAATTATAGATAAAATTGCATAGTTATTCTATAATTAAATTATTAATTGGTCAAAATAAATTGCAATATTTTACTCGGGTGAAAATTGTGAGGAAAAAAGCATTTTATTTTACATATTTCTTATAATGTGTAAAATAAAATGTTTGGACTAAAAGTTTTAGATATTTATGCAAGTAGAAGACGAAATGTAAGGATGTGAATTTATGGCAATACAATCTATTAGTTCAGATGCTACTTATGACTTGATCAAAAAGGGGATCAAAGCATCAAATGTTAGAGCTAAAACAATTGCTAATAATATGGCAAATGTTAATACGAAGGATTATAAGAGATTTAATGTAGTATTTGAGGAAAATTTAAAGAATCAGGGAGATTTCTCTAATTTAGAGTTAAAACGTACTAATCCAGCTCATTTTTCTAGTAGCAATTCAAATAGTGATAATATATCAATTGAACAGGACAAGAGTACTAGCATGAGAAATGATGGTAATAACGTTGATTTAGACATAGAAAAGGTAAATCAAGCGGCCAATACTCTTAAATATAATGCTTTAATAACTGATATAAATAATAAATTTAATAATTTAAAGACTGTTATTAAATAGTGATAAATAATACATAATTAGGAATTATATTTAGATAAGCTAGGAAATTTGGAATTATTAATTAGATAAAGGAGGATTATAAATGGATGCATTTACTTCTATGCAAATAAGTGCAACGGGTCTTTCGGCAGAAAGATTAAGAATGGATACTATAACTTCTAATATGGCGAATGCAAGTACAACAAGAAGTGCAAATGGCAAAGGCCCATATGTAAGAAAAGTAGCTGTATTTCAAGAGGCTCTTGATGCTAATAAGGATATGGCAGGAGTTAAAGCAGTTAAAATTGAAAATGATCCATCACCTTTAAGGAAGGTATATGATCCAACGCATCCAGATGCAGATAGCAATGGATACGTTACAATGCCAAATGTGAATGTATTAAATGAAATGGCAGACATGATGGTAGCAACGAGATCCTATGAGGCAAATGTTGATACTTTTAATGCCTTAAAGGGTATGTTTTCAAAAGCTTTAGAAATTGGTAAATAGGGGGATGAAAAATGAGAATAGAAGATAATCTTGCACAAAATGAAATTATATTTAATAATAAATTTAAAGATATTAATAATAGTAAGAGCAATAATGAAAACAACAGTTCAGTTAGTTTTGGAGATGTCTTAAAAAAGGCAGTAGACGATACTAACGGTAAGATGACACAAGCTGATGAAACTGCAACAAAGTTTATTAAAGGTGAAGATGTTAATATTGATGAAGTTATGGTTAAAAATCAAGAGGCTAGTTTGAGTCTTCAGTTTTTAGCACAAACTAGAGACAAGTTATTGGAAGGATATAATCAATTATCGAGGTTGCAATTGTAGTAAGGTGAGGAGAGCT
>CAURJV010000075.1:0-27149 GCA_963524945.1 uncultured Clostridium sp. | reverse complement strand
ACGTGTGGCTTACTTCTTTCATACTTTGCTTTTGCCATTATAATTTTCCTCCCTTATTATCTTCTAATAAACTTGGCCTAGTGTTTTTTATTTTTTATTATTTGGAGCTCACAATCGGAATCGAACCGACGACCTCCACCTTACCAAGGTGACGCTCTGCCGACTGAGCTATGTGAGCGTTCAAAATTGCTATCTTCTTTGATATACCAATTATAAAGTTTACTATTATTCTTTTTATTTGTCAATATAAATTATTACTTTAAATCTAAGCATTTTTCTAATTTTCTCTTCACTCTTTGTAGTGCATTATCTATAGATTTCGAGTGACGTTCTAAGTCACTTGCAATCTCCTGATATGACTTACCATCAAGATACGAAGTAAGAACTTCTAATTCTAAATCAGATAACACTTTCGAAATTTTTTTCTCCATATAATCCATTTGTTCTTTACTGATCATTAGCTCTTCTGGATCTGAAATTTTCAATCCTGCCAAAACGTCAAGAAGAGTTCTCTCAGATTCTTCTTCATATATTGGCTTATTTAAAGAGACATAGGTATTTAACGGAATATGTTTCTGCCTAGTAGCTGTTTTTATTGCAGTTATTATTTGTCTAATTACACATATCTCTGCAAAGGCTTTAAATGATGTTGATTTTTCTGAATTAAAATCTCTGATAGCCTTGTATAAACCTATCATTCCTTCTTGATAAATGTCTTCCTTGTCTGCTCCAATTAAAAAATATGATTTTGCCTTTGATTTCACAAAGTTTTCATATTTTGAAATCAAATATTCTTGCGCCCTACTATTACCAATTTTGGCTTTCGCAACAATTTCTTCGTCTGATTTATCTTTGAAATCTAAAAAACCTTTCAACTGCTTATTCTCAACTCTCTTCTGCATTAAACTAACCACTCGTTTAGACAATTATACCCCAGCAAAATTACGTTAGTCAACTGAATTCACTTACTTCTTCTGATTTCTTCTAATATTTCGGCTATCCTATCATCAATATTATCACTTATGATATTTTTTTGCGAAATTCTGTTCTTATCTGTTTTATTTTTTATAGATTTCTCTATCCTTAGAACCTCATTATAAAATTCTAAAGACGACATTCTAACTGCCCCTCTTTGAAAAATTGTTTGTTGTTCTAGACTATCAGATGTTACAACAACTATTTCATGTTTCCTTCCTAGAGCATTTACTTGTTTCTCGATATAACTATCTGCGGTTTCCCCGTCCTTTGTAAATACTACTGATATATTTCTATTTACCTCTTCTTTCTTTTCAAGGCTTCCAGTAACTTTATGGGCATCAAATACTAGTATTATTCTACAAGCATTAAACACCCCGTAATTATGTAGAGTATCTATAAGAGTTTGTCTTGCACCCTCAAAGCTAGAATCTTTTTTTTGTTTTAAATTAGGCCAACTATTTATAACATTATAACCATCCACAAAAATAGTTTTCACGATATACCTCTTTCTATTTTAATCGTCCTTTTAAAACTTCATACATAATTATACCACCAGCTACTGAGGCGTTTAAAGAGTTAATCTTCCCGACCATTGGTATTTTTATTAGTTTATCACACTTTTCTACTGTTAATTTCGAAATGCCTCTTCCTTCATTTCCAATTATAACTGCACAGGGTCCTCCAAAATCTACCTGGTAACTATATTCTTCAGCTCTTATGTCTGCGCCATATACCCAAATCCCCTTTTCTTTTAGTTCCTCTATTGTTGAATTTAGATTTGTTACTTTAGCTATTTTTACATGTTCTATTGCTCCCACAGAAGATTTATAAACAGTTGTACTTACAGATGCACTTCTTCTCTTTGGAAGTATAATTCCATGAACTCCAAATAGCTCTGCTGTTCTTACTATTGAACCTAAATTATGAGGGTCTTCAATCTCATCTAGTATAACTATGAACGGAGCTTCCCCTCTTTTCTCAGCTAAATTCAATATATCTGACACTTCTGAATATTTATATGGAGTAACTTTTGCTATTACCCCTTGATGTACTTCTCCTCCACACATTGAATCAAGTTTTCTTTTGTCTACTTCTTTTATTAAAATTTTATTTTCTTTTGCCAAACTAACAATAGTTTTTATCGAACCTTCTAATTTACTATTAGATATATATAGAGTTTCAATTGTTCTATCTCCTTTTAGAGCTTCGATTACAGCATTTCTCCCAATAACTATGTCTTCTCTCTCTTCAATATGACTTCCTGATTTACTATCACCTACCATATCCTCTTTTTTAGTTTTCATTTTTGCTTCCTTGTAGTTTTTACCTTTACTTTTCGATTCAACTCTAAATTTATCTTCTTTTTCTATAACTTTACCATTTGAACTAAATTTCTTCAGCTTATTTTGCATTGCAGATCCTCCTTTTTTAATTATATAAATTAATTAATTAATAATTTCAACGCTTCTGTTAAATATAAATTCTAACCTTTCCTTATCACCTATTAAGTATAGATAGCCAATTAACGCTTCAAACCCAGTTGCCATTCTATAATCTCTTATCTCTGCATTTTTAGGAACAGTAGGCGACTTCGCATTTCTTCCTCTTTTATAAACAGCCTCTTCCTCCTCATTTAGGAGATTTTCAATTTCATGCATTATACACGCCTGACTCTTTGCTTTCACATATCCAATTGCCTTCACATGTATCTTATTTGCAGATAGTGCTGTATTTTGAGTCAAAATATAATTTCTAATAAAAACTTCAAATACTCCATCTCCTATTAACGCCAATTGAAGTGAGTTCAACATCCTTGCTTCATTCCTTGAAAATTTTCTAATTCTTAAGTCATCTAACATTATAATTCTCCTTTAAATAAGGGTTGCAATAATGCAACCCTTTCTTTAATTAATCAATCTTTTTCCATCTAACACCCTGCGGTGTATCTTCTAAAACTATATTTCTACTTTTCAAATCATCTCTTATCTTATCTGCAAGCGCAAAATCCTTATTTTTTCTGGCCTGCTGTCTCTTTTCAATAAGCTCTTGAATTTCTGTTTCCAAATCCTTCTCAATACTATCCTGAAGTATACCTAGCGGATTTCCTAGCTCTCTAATCATCGATTCTGCTTTCTCACATAATTCAGAAGATGAATTAATATTCACATTATTGTTAATATCTTTAGTCAAGTCAAACAATACCGAAATAGCATCTGCTGTATTAAAATCATCATCCATCTTTTCAATAAATTTTTCTCTATACTTATCCAGAGACTTCAGATATTTCTCTTCTTCTTCATCTATTAATTTTTTAGCAACTTCATCTTTCAAGTTTTCTAGATTATTTATACAATTATATAATCTTTCTATTGATGATTTTGCTGAATCTAAAAGTTCTTTAGTGAAGTTTATTTGTATTCTATAGTGTCCAGACAGCATTAAAAACCTTATTGCATCCGAATTATATTCTTCAAGAATCTCTCTTGCGGTAAAAAAGTTATTTAATGATTTTGACATCTTTTTATTATCTACATTAACAAATGCTGCATGTAGCCAATAATTCGCAAAAGGTCTTCCCGTTAGAGCCTCACTTTGAGCTATTTCATTTTCATGATGCGGAAATCTTAAATCCATACCACCCGCATGAATATCTATTGTATCTCCCAATAACTTCTTTGCCATACACGAACACTCTATGTGCCATCCTGGCCTTCCAGGCCCCCAAGGGCTTTCCCATGCAGGTTCTCCCGGTTTTTGCGCTTTCCACACTGCAAAATCCATAGGATCTTTCTTTCTTTCATCAACAGATATTCTTGCACCAATCTGCAAATCATCTAAATTCTGCCCTACCAATCTTCCATAATTATCGAATTTTTTTGTGCTATAGTAGACATCACCATCAACTTCATAAGCAAATCCTGTTTCAATTAGATCTTCAACAAATTTGATTATATCCTGAATGTATTCTGTTGCTCTAGGATTGACAGTAGCTCTTTCTATTTTTAATGAATCAGCATCCTGATAATACTCTTTTATATACTTATCTCCTAGTTCTTTCACGGTAATTCCTTCATCATTAGCTTTATTAATCATCTTATCATCTATATCAGTAAAGTTTTGAACAAATCTAACATTGTATCCTCTATACTCCAAATACCTTCTTATAGTATCAAAGACAATAAATGTTCTTCCATTGCCTATATGAAAGAAATTATAAACAGTTGGCCCGCAAACATACATTTTAACTTCGCCTGGAATAATAGGGATAAACTCTTCTTTTTGTCTTGTTAAAGTATTAAACACCCTCATTAATTTACCTCCTAAAGTTATTTTAGTTTCATATTATTTTTCTCAAATTCACCTTTTATTATATTATAAACATCTTCTATTTTGACTACTTCCATTTCCCCATCTCTAAGTTTAAATTCAATTTCTCCATCATTAATCTTTTTTCCTACTGTTATTCTCATTGGTATTCCCATTAATTCTGAATCTTTGAATTTCACTCCTGCTCTTTCATTTCTATCATCTAAAAGAACTTCTATTCCAGCACTTGTTAATTGTTCGTAAATTTCATTTGCAATTCTAACTTGTTCCTCATCTTTTACATTAACAGGGATCACGGAAACATGGTATGGTGCAACAGACAATGGCCATACTATACCATTTTCATCATGATGTTGCTCAATTATAGATGCCATTGTTCTTGTAACCCCAATTCCATAGCATCCCATTATAAATGGCTTTTCTTTTCCATCTTCATCTATGAACTTAGCATTCATGGCTTCCGAATATTTAGTACCAAGTTTAAATATATGCCCCACTTCTGTTCCTCTTGCAATAGTTACTTTCCCACCACAAACTGGGCACTTTTCACCTTCAGCTACATTTCTATAATCTCCTATTATACCTTCAAAGTCCCTTCCATAATTTACATTACTCATATGGTAACCTGTTTCATTTGCACCTGCAATAAAGTTATACATGTTAGCTACCTCTTCATCAACTAACAACATATCTACCTTTATCCCTATTGGTCCTGCAAATCCTATCTCTGCTCCAGTTGCCTTTTTTACATCTTCTGGACTAGCCAGCTCTAGGCTAATCACTTCACCAATTGCGTTGCTAACCTTAACCTCATTAATTTCCCTATCGCCTCTAACCATAACCGCTACTATTTTACCATCTGCGTTAAACAAGATAGTCTTTGCGAATTTTTTCTCATTGGTACCGAAAAACTTAACCAGTTCATCTATAGTTTTTGCATTAGGTGTTTCAATTTTATTTATTTCCTTGAATTCCTGTTTCAGCTCTTTCTCTGCAGGTGAAGAAGCTTTTTCAATATTTGCTGCATAGTTACATTCACTGCAAAATACCACATCATCTTCTCCAACTTCCGATTTAACCATAAACTCTGCTGAATTTGAACCGCCAATAGCACCCGAATCAGCAGCAACGCATTTTGCATCTAAACCACATCTATTAAATATTTTGACATATGCATCATGCATTTTATCATAAGCTAAGTCCAACCCGACTTGATCTTTATCAAAGCTATAAGCATCTTTCATTACAAACTCTCTAGATCTCATTACACCAAATCTAGGCCTACGTTCATCTCTATACTTTGTTTGGATTTGATATAAATTAAGAGGTAATTGCTTGTAAGATTTAATTTCATTTCTCGCTATATCTGTAAATACTTCCTCATGAGTTGGCCCTAAACAGAAATCTCTTTCTCCTCTATCTTTTAACCTAAACATTTCTGCTCCATATGCATCCCATCTACCTGATTCCTGCCATAATTCTGCAGGAATAATAGCTGATGCTAGAAATTCCTGTGCGCCTGATGCGTTCATTTCTTCTCTAATTATATCCTCAACTTTTTTCAAAACTTTTAGTCCAAGAGGCATATAATTGTATATTCCTGCCGCCATTTTCCTTATCATTCCAGCTCTTAACATAAGCTTATGACTATCAATCTCTGCTTCCGCTGGTACTTCTCTTAATGTTGATATTAACATATTAGACATTTTCATTTGGTGTTCCTCCTAAATAATATTGGTTAAATTACAACTAATATTTTATATATGATGAAATAAAAGCTGAATATCAGATTTTATAAATAATTACTAGATTAAAATATTATAATTATCTAAATAAAAAAAGTCCGCCTAATAATATATATTAGGGCGAACTTTATATCGCGGTACCACCTAAATTTGTTCTCTAGCAATGATAACGGTTTTAAACCGATAGTTTTTCCCTATACTCAAAAGCTGGTTCGAAGTCTGCTTAAAAGTCTTTCAGCCAATGGACTTTTTCTCTTATACAATCGACTTCTACTATTCTTCATCAACGTTTTAGAATCTTAATTCAATTTTATTTTAATATATTATAACTTTCTGAATTTAGTCTGTCAATACATTATCACTATACTATATTTTTCGCAAAATACTCTGCAAGTATTAAATCTTCTGGTGTCGTTATTTTTATATTCTTATAATCACCTTCATAAATATAAACTTTATGTCCTAAAAGCTCTACTACACTAGTATCATCAGTAACTACTATACCTCTTTGCCTTATTTCTTTATGACATTCATATATTAGTTTAAAATCAAAAGCTTGTGGTGTTTGAATTGCAACAAGATCACTTCTAACTAAAGTATCTATTGAAAAATTATTACTATCTTTAATTTTTATGGTATCTTTCGGCATAATTCCAGGCGCTGTCGCTTTATAAAGCTTAGCATATTCAATCGCATCATTTATTATTTTCTGAGATACAAATGGTCTAGCCCCATCGTGAATTAATACTATATCAGAGTTTTCTAATTTCTCCAACGCATTATATACCGATTCCTGCCTTTCATTCCCACCCGATACCAAATTATCTATTTTTAATCCATACTTATTTAATACTTCTCTTTTACAATAATCTTTCTCGTCTTCAGGCACTACTAAAATAATCTTGTCTATTAAATCATTTTCTATAAACTGTTTTAATGTGTAATAAAGAATGGGAGCACCATTCAAATCAATATATTGCTTGCTTTGAATATAGCCCATTCTCTTACCTCTTCCTCCAGCTAATACTACCGCACTAACCATACAGAAAACTCTCCTTAACTTCTAATTATCTTTTGGTTTTGCAAAAATCATTCGTCCCGCCGCTGTTTGAAGAACTGATGTAACTATAACGCTTGTTGTTTGTCCTATATATTTTCTTCCACCTTCAACAACAATCATAGTTCCATCTTCCAAATATGCAACACCTTGACTTGATTCTTTTCCATCCTTTACTATATCAATTGTCATTTCTTCGCCAGGTAATACAACCGGCTTTATTGCATTCGATAATTCATTTATATTTAATACTGGCACTCCTTGAAATTCAGCTACCTTATTTAGATTATAATCATTAGTTATAACTTTTCCCTCCATCTTTTGTGCAAGTTTTAGCAACTTTGCATCAACTTCTGCAATTTTAGGAAAATCATCTTCTACAATTTGAGTTTCTATAGCCAATTCTTTTTGTATTTTATTTAATATATCTAAGCCTCTTCTTCCTCTATTTCTTTTTAACGAATCTGAAGAATCAGATATATGTCTCAGTTCATCTAATACAAAGTTAGGTATAACCAATGGCCCTTCAACAAATCCAGTCTCACAAATATCAAATATTCTCCCATCAATTATCACTGATGTATCTAATACTTTTGGGATTCCTTTTATAGATTCTTTTATTACCTCTTTAACTTTTTTCTCCTTAATCACAGGCTTCTTCATATTAACAAGAAGAGCTGTTATATCTTCCTTTTTTTTGATCATTATTTCTGCACCTATTATAGCAGCTAACACGTTCAATAAAATCAATAAAATTGGTCCAATTATACTTATATCATTTATTGGTTTTGCAATAAATGTCATAAGAATTAAAGCAATTACAGCTCCAAAAGTCCCATAAATGATTTCAGTTATGCTCATTTTTTGCATACTCTTTTCAATATACTCAATTAAATTAGAAATTCCTTTGTATATAATAGGAGAAATAATATAAAATATAAGTCCAAAAATAAAAGATATTATAATAATAAATAAAACTCTAGTTATAGTTGTTGAAATGTAAGTTAAATTATCAACCTGAGGGATTGTAAGTAATATTCCAGATATGAAATATCCTAATATCAATCCGATTACAGAAAAAATTCCCCTTAATAGTCTTTTTAACACAAACTTCACCTCCTTCTAATTATTTACAAATAGATAATATTTTAATCACCTTTTCAATGTTTCTCTGAATTATATTAATTATATCATACAATAAGTGCCTCTAAAATGAATAAATTATTAAGTTTGCTAATAATTTCATTCAAGTTTAAAAAACTCCCTTGACTTTTAGCTTGATAAATCTAAATATATACCCCTTTTTCTATATTAACTAAGCAACATTTAATTCAATGCAACTTCAGTTATCATATTTCCTTTTTTAATGAGACTTGCTCCTTTATGCGTTTCAATCCATCTTTAATGGCAGTGGCTCTTGCCTCTCCTATTCCTTCAACATTATCTAAGTCATTTATATCCGCATCAATTATATTGCTTAATTCTTCAAATTCTTTTATAAGATTATCAATAACATTAGATGGTATTCTTGGCACCTTACTCAACATTCTATATCCCTTTGGAGATATTAATGTATCCATAAGAGGAATTCCGCCACGACCTAATGTTCTTGCAACTGCGTCTAACTCTAATAATTCTGAGGAATTTAATTTTTGAATGTGTTCATATACCTCATTATATTGAAGACCATCTTTGCAATAATCTCTAATTAGCAATATTCCATCTCTTTCTATATGCTTAACTAATTCATTCAATTGCATTGATATTAATCGACCTTCATTGCCTAGCTCTAGTATATACATATTAATTTCTTCTACTATTCTCATTACCATTTCAGTTCTTTGAATTGCAGTAACCACGTCAAATAGTGTTGTTAAATCTTGAAACTCTAATAAATTTAAATTATTAATAACACGTTCGAGTACTGCAACATATTTTTCTAATGTTTGGAGTGCTTGATTGGCTTTTCCAAGAATTACACTACTTTCTCTTAATACATACTTTATATCACCCTTGTACATAGTTATTATATTTCTCCTTTGAGAAATCGCAATTACTATGTTATTTGTTTGTTTGGCTACTCTATGGGCTGTTCTATGCCTAGTTCCCGTTTCATATGTGGGTATAGATGAATCTGGTATTAATTGTGCATTAGCACAAACAATTTTCTTTAAATCCCCAGTTATCACTATAGCTCCATCCATTTTAGCTAATTCATACGCATATGATGGGGTATACTCTGAATTAATATAAAAGCCACCATCAACAAGCTTCATAACTTCTTCATCGTCACCAATTACTAATAAGCCACCTGTTTTAGCTCTTAATATATTTTCAAGGCCTTCCCTTAGTTGAGTGCCTGGGCACATTATTTTTAAGACATTTTTTATTCCTATTCCCTTTTCTATTCTCATACACTCACCCATTTTCTTTAAAAATCATTTTGATACTTTTCTAGCATTGCTTGAAATCAAATGTTAAATGTTTTTGCTAATATTATTTTAAGAGTAAACTTATTAACACAGGCTCTAAAAACTATAATACTATAATAAATATAATCCCTCAATAATATTTGTAAAATTTAAGTTATAATATATTTATTTGTAAGAAATAGCTCTATTCTCTTTATATTTACTATATCATCCCTACAATGTTTTAACTTCCGTAAATATTATTTATCACATCTATCAAGGTCTTCAACTCAATTATCTCTATTTTCTTCAGACTATTGCTTTTCCCTATGGAATCCCTTGGAACATAGACCTTTTTAAATCCCATTCTCTCAAGTTCTCTAATCCTACTTTCTAATGATGGTACCTTTTTAAGTTCACCAGTCAATCCTACATCTGCTATAAACGCGATATTTGATTCTATCCCCCGCTGTTTTACCGAAGATACTATACTCATTATTACAGCTAAATTAATGCCCTGTTCTCTTATTTTTATACCACCTGTGGTTTTAATAATTACATTCTTGTCATATAGATTAATTCCACCACGTTGCTCAAGTATAGATATCAGCGTGTTTAATTTATCCTTTCCTAATGTTTCTCCTATTCTTGTAGGATATGGAGTGAAACTCTTCGATACCAAACTCTCTATTTCTGTTATTATAGCTCTTGTTCCTTCTTTGATTACAGTTAGAGC
Organism: uncultured Clostridium sp.; assembly: GCA_963524945.1. Classification (GTDB taxonomy): domain Bacteria; phylum Bacillota; class Clostridia; order Clostridiales; family Clostridiaceae; genus Clostridium. The sequence goes on along the minus strand of CAURJV010000075.1, from coordinate 16,895 downwards.
ACTTCCTGATACAATTTCTCCTTCTTCACGCTTTGTCATAAAAAATTCTGATGGATTATCTATTGAGATAATACCTCTCTCTCCCATTTGAAAGAATCCATTTTCAATACCACCAAATCTATTTTTAGAACTCACAAGCACTCTCAGCTCTTCATCACTATCGTCTTCTATTATAAGTACCGTATCAACTAAATGTTCTAAGGCTCTTAGCCCAGCAAGTTCATCATTTTTAGTCATCTGTCCAACTATTATAACAGCCCTTGGTCTTTTCTCATTTTTGGCTGTTTGGAGCAATGCGTTAGCACACTCCATAGTTTGTGTAGGCGACCCTGCCCTCGCTGGTAAAGACGACTCCATAGTAAATGTTTGTATACTATCTATTATTATAATATCTGGATCTATTTCTTCAACTGCATCTAAAACATTGTCAAGGCTTGTTTCTTGCATAACCCATATATCTTCATGAATTTTATTAAGAATTCTATCCGCCCTATTTTTTATCTGGCTATCACTTTCTTCCCCAGATGCATAAATTACTTTATATCCCTTTTTGGCAACAGCATCAGAAATTTCAAGAAGAAGCGTTGATTTACCTGCCCCTGGTTTTGCTGTTATAATCGAAATTGAATCTTTTACGATTCCTCCACCCATAACTCTATCGAATTCATTTATGCCTGTTACTATTCTATCGCTTTTATTTGACACTATCTCAAAAAGTTTTTTTAATGGTTTTTTTACTAACTGTCTTGATCTAGTCTCTAAACTTTTTGCTTCAATGGTAACCTCATCCAATGTATTCCAACTATTACATGTTGGACATTTACCAAGCCACTTTATACTTTCAAAACCACAACTATTGCATCTATATAATGTTTTTTTCTTCATAAATCTCTCCCTTTGTTTCCAGAACTTTATTACAACCTACTTTTTCAATAAGAATTTTAATTATATTATATCATATTACTTTCTCACCTATTATATTGTGAGCTAAATATAATAATGTTCAACCTTCATGCAATCGTTATATATAATACTTTATAATTATTTTATTTTTTTCTTTTAGAATATTTAATAAATTATTACAAAAGCTATCATAAGATAGTTTGATAAAGAACTCACCTATAACAAATAGAAATTATATTATTTAAACCAGAAAACAATTATAGTATATAACTTATTAGTTACATATTAACGAAATAACTATATAATGATTATTCTAATAGTAAAATAGTATTTACTTAAATCACAATTTAAGTAATCATAAACATCATTATTTTCCAGTTATATTGAATGATTATAAGATCTATATTATAATATTAATTACATGATAATAATTATTAAGGAGGCATATTCATTTATGATAAAAGTATATACTACTAATACTTGTCCTTGGTGCGTTAAAGCAAAAAATTTTCTTAAATCAGAAAATATTGAATTTCAAGAACTAAATGTTCAAGATGATATGATCGCTAGAGAAGAAATGATAAAAAAGTCTAATCAAATGGGTGTCCCAGTATTAGATATTAATGATAATATTATTATAGGTTTTGATAAGCCTGCTATTTTAAAGGCTTTAGGCAAATAATCTAGAGGCGTATATACGCCTCTTTTATTTTGGCTTATATTAATTAATATTTATATCTAATTTATATTTCTATTTTCGTTTTTTCAATATATATTTTTCTGCATTCAAAAACGCAATCGTACCATCTGATACAGCAGTTGTTATTTGTCTATACTTCTTTTGTCTTACATCCCCTGCTGCATATACGCCTTCAATATTGGTGTTCAAATCTTCATCAGTAATTATATAACCCTGTTCATTCAATTTTATATAATCCTTTATTTCTTTTGTTCTAGGCTCTGTTCCTATATATCCAAAAACCGCATTAACATCTAAGCTACTAATTTCTTGAGTCTTAGTGTCTTTTATAGTAACTGATTCTAAAAACTCCTTACCATTAGCCTCAATCAAATCCTTATTTAATAGCACGTCTATTTTAGGATTATTGAAAACTTCATCAATTAATGACTGTTCTCCTTTAAAGTAATCGTATCTTCTTACTAAGTAGACTTTTTCAGCAAATCTAGTTAGAAATATAGACTCTTCTAGTGCAGAATTTCCACCGCCTACAACAGCAACTTTTTTCCCTTGGTAAAGTGCTCCATCACAAATAGCACAATAATGGATTCCTCTTCCTGAAAATCGTTCCTCTTGTGGAATAGGGAGTTTTCTTGGTGCTGCTCCTGTAGCAATTATTACAGCTTTAGGCTGATATACATATGATTCAGTCTCTATAATCTTTTCATCATCTGAAATATATATTTTTTCAATTGAATCAAATTCATCAATATTTGCTCCAAGATCTCTAGCTTGCTCCTGGAATATATCCGCTAAATCTCCACCACTTATACTTTTAAATCCTGGATAATTCTCTATAGTATAACTATTTCTAACTTGACCTCCTACAAGTTCATTTTCTAGCAACAGAGTATTTAACTTTGCCCTTCCTGCATACATAGCTGCTGTAAGACCTGCTGGGCCACCCCCAATTATAATTAAATCTAATTCTTTTTTTTCTTTACTCATATCTATTTTCTCCTATTACTAATACATTTTAAACTACCTAATACCTAAACATTAGATTCATCTTTAAATAAAACAGGCTATTTCAATGTATAAATAATTTATATCCTTGAAATAGCCCATTAACCATTAATTAATTCTTATTGAGCTCTAAATTGCTTTCAGCTAACCTTCTAAAAATAAGTTTGTTTTCTAACTCACTTACTTTTACTCTGTCTCCAATTCTTATATTTCCTTGTAATATTTCCTCACTTAATTTATCTTCAACCTCTTTTATGATTAGCCTTCTTAGTGGTCTTGCACCATAATCAAGGTCAATTCCCTTACTTAATAGGAATTTTTTACTATTATCCTCAAAATTTAAATATATATCTCTATCTTCAAGTCTTCTTCTTATTGACGCAAGCATTAAGTCTATAATTTGATTCAAATCTTCATCACTTAGTTTATGGAATACTATTGTATCATCTATCCTATTCAAGAACTCTGGCCTAAATTTTTGTTTTAGTTCTCCTAATATGTTTTCCTTCATCTTTTCATATTCAGTTTCATTTTCGTTTTTAGAACTAACGCTACTAAATCCTATACTTTTTTGCTTCTTAATTTGATGAGCACCTACATTTGAAGTCATTATAACTATTGTATTCTTAAAATTAACTATTTTGCCCTTACCATCAGTAAGCCGTCCATCTTCCATAATTTGAAGCAATATATTGAATACTTCTGGATTTGCCTTTTCTATCTCATCCAAAAGAACTATTGAATAAGGTTTTCTCCTAACCGCTTCTGTAAGTTGACCACCCTCTTCATAACCTACATATCCTGGAGGTGAGCCTATTAATCTAGATACTGAATGACTTTCCATGTATTCTGACATATCAATTCTTATAATACTATTTTCATCACCAAACATAGCTTCCGCAAGAGCTTTAGAAAGTTCAGTCTTTCCAACCCCAGTTGGTCCTAAAAATATAAAACTTCCTATTGGTCTATTAGGATCTTTTATTCCAACTCGTGCTCTTCTCACAGCTCTTGCTATGGATTTGACTGCCTCATTTTGTCCAACGACCCTTTTATGCAATATTTCTTCTAATTTTAATAGTCTTTCACTTTCTGATTCAGTTAATTTTTGAATTGGAATCTTAGTCCAAGATGATACTACACTCGCTATTTTTTCTGCATCTACAATTAATGTCTTTATAGAATTCTGAGTATCCCAATTATCTTTCATATTACCTAATTGCTCTTTCAAGATTCTCTCTTTATCCCTTAGATTTGCAGCTCTTTCAAAATCCTGAACTCTTATAGCTTCTTCCTTTTCTTTACCTATATTTTCAATTTTTTCTTCTAGATCTTTTAAATCTGGTGGTGCCGTTAAACTTTGAATTCTTACTTTAGCAGCGCCTTCATCAATCAAATCAATGGCCTTATCTGGCATAAATCTATCTGTTATATATCTATCTGCTAAATTAACAGCCGCTTCTAATGCCTCATCTGTGATTTCAACTCTATGATGAGCTTCATACTTATCTCTTAATCCTTTAAGGATTTTTAGTGTTTCTTCCTTTGAAGGCTCTCCTACTGTTACAGGTTGAAATCTTCTTTCTAATGCAGAATCCTTTTCAATATATTTTCTATACTCATCTATAGTTGTTGCTCCTATGCATTGAATTTCTCCTCTGGCTAAAGCAGGCTTTAATATATTAGATGCATCAATGGCGCCTTCTGCTCCACCTGCTCCTATAATCGTATGAATCTCATCTATAAAAATAATTATATCTTTATCTTTAATGATTTCATCCATTGTTTTCTTGAGTCTTTCCTCAAATTCACCCCTATATTTAGCTCCTGCAATCATAGATGTTAAATCCAAAGAAACAACTCTCTTGTTTTTAAGTATCTCAGGAATATTTCCCTCTACTATTCGTTGTGCTAGTCCTTCAACCACAGCAGTTTTACCAACACCTGGCTCTCCAATTAAACATGGATTATTTTTAATCCTTCTGCAAAGAATTTCTAACACTCTTTGGGTTTCATTATCCCTTCCAATTACAGGATCCAATCCTTGTTCCTTAGATAGTACCGTTAAATCTCTTCCATACTTATCAAGCATTGGAGTATTGGCTTTCTTATTATCCACTGTATTTTTATCACTAGCTTTATCTTCATAATTTCCAGATAAGAATACAAGCAATTCTTCGCTTATGATAGTGAAGTTAAGATTCAAGCTTTTTAAAATAGTATATGCCATTCCTTCTTCTTGATTAAGTAACGCTAATAAAATATGCTCAGGACTAACATATTTATGATTTAACCTTTTTGCTGCCGCGAAACTTTCATCTATTAGTCTTTTAGTTCGAGGCGTCAATAAAATATTATCGTCTGTTTTCTTGATATCTCCATAACCCAAATATCTTTGTATCATACTTCTAATATTTTCACTATTAACCCCATATTTCTTCAATAACTTAGCAGAATACCCATCTTCCTTTAATATACCAAGTAATATGTGCTCGGTTCCAACATATCCATGTTTAAATTTTTCCGATTCATTTTCAGCTTCTAAAATTACTGCTTGTGCCCTTTCCGTTAATTTATTATATTCCATATGTTTTAAACCTCCTATCTTCTCCTTAGGTTAATATTTCTTTCACTAATTTTGCTCTTTCATACTTACTTTCTTTATCATCTAATGATCTTCCTAAATAATTTTGAAGCGATGAATTAGTAATTAAAATAAATAATTTATCTAACTTACTCTTATCAATATTTATAATTGATAATTCCGCTCCCAATCTAACATTTGATAATAGTTCAATGGATTCTTTAAAGTCTAAAATCATTGCATATTTCAATATTCCATATGCTCTATATATCTTATCCTCTAATTCGTATCTACATTTGTTAAGTAATATTTCTCGGAATTTATTTTCCTCTATTATTATGCTCCAAACTGCTTCTTTCAATTTATTTATAATATTCTCCTCTGTTAAACCTAATGACACCTTATTGTATATTCTGTATAAACTTCCAAAAACTTTTGTGCCATCTAGATGTATTCCTTTTATAGCAATTCCTATCTTCCCAAGCCTTTTGGAGATATTATTAATTTCTTCACTCATGCTAAGAGCTGGTAAATGTAGTACTACTGATGCTTTCATTCCTGTTCCAATGTTCTCTGGTGATGATGTTAAATAACCCAATGTTTCATCAAAGGCATAGTCAAAATTTTTTTCTATTTTATCATCAATAGATGTTGCTCTTTCAAAAATTTCTTCTAGTTTTAGGCCATCACTTATACACTGAAGATTTATATGATCTTTTTCATTTATCATAATACTAAGATTCTCTTCTTTATTTAATATAAATGAACCCTTATCAGAATTTTTTAAAAGTTCTTTACTAATCATATCCCTTTCTAAATATTGTTTACTAAATTCCTCTTTTGTATTCCAAATCTCATGCAACGTAATTTCTTCATCTAACTCATTTTTAAGAACATTATATACGTCTTTACCATTTTCTCTACCCTTAATATAATTTAATTTATTAGGAAAAGGTAAATTACTAAAATTTCTAGCTAACAACACTTTACTACTTAATATCATTCCAAGTCTTTCTTCTTCATGTTCCCAGCTATTCATCATAATTTCCCTCCCTTTTATTTGTAATTTCCTTAGTGTTACTTTCTAATATATATAACTCTAGTTTTCTAATTTCATCTCTTACTATTGCTGCTCTCTCATATTCCTCAGCTACTATCAGCTTTTGCATCTCTTCCTTTAAATCTTTAAGATTTCTTCTTTGAACCAGTTCTCTTCCCTTCATTTTAGGAATTTTACCAATATGCTTAACTCCAGCTTGCAAACTCTTTATCCTTGGTTCAAGTACAACATTAAATTCCTTATAGCAGTCAGTACATCCCAATCTTCCTGATTTTTTAAACTCTTGATAAGTTAACCCACAATTTGGACAAATAATTTCCTTTACTTTATTATTATCTATATTTGACTTACCATTATCTACATTAGATAATATTTCTGTAAGCATACCTTGAAATGGAACATTTATATTTTGAATTATCGGGCTAAAGAATGGAATATTAGCTATATCTTTTGCACAATTCTCACATAACCAAATTTCCTGTTTTTGACCATTCATTACTGTAATTAAATTTATCTTTGCTTCATTTTTTTTACATTTTTCACATAACATATATATCCCCACCTTTAAGATAAAATTATCATAATCATCGCTTTTAAAATATCAGCCCTTATTTTATTTTTATTATCCGCTGAAGTTAAGCTTCTATCATTTATTGCTATCTTCATTATCTCATATTCTCTTTCTTCAATAATTCCAGATTCTAATAAGTGATTAAGCAATGAGTTTGCATTATGATATGTTATTGTCTCTCCTATGCTTTGGTTAATTAACTCATCTCTTCTATCAGAGTTATCATAATCTAGCTGCTTGATAGCTATATGACCTCCGCCGCCTCTCTTACTTTCAATTAAATATCCTCTTTCATAGGTAAATCTAGTTGTTAACACATAGTTTATTTGGGATGGCGCACACCTAAATTGATCTGCCAATTCATTTCTTTGTATAAAAATCACATTGTCTCTATTTTCATTAAACATTTGTTTTATAAATTCTTCTATTATATCTGAAAGTCTTGCCATAACATCACCTGCTTAAACCTTTATTTAACTCTTTGTTTTTGACTTACTTTGACTTTATAATATTATACTATACTTTTTTTATTTTTTGAAGTATCAATATAAATTTATGATTATTTATAATATCGTATGTTAATAATATCTAATATATTTTAATTTATGGAGGTTTCTATGCAAATTATTTGGTATGGACATTCTTGTTTCCTTATAAAAACATCCATCGGTAAAAGAATTTTAATTGATCCATTTAGCAACAATTTAGGTTATGAAAATAATTTTCCTAAATCAGATTTAATAACTATAAGTCATAGTCATTTTGATAGTTCATATATCAACGATATAAATAACACAACCAAAATTATTAATGAAAGCGGAGGCTTTCATCTAAACTTTCTTGATATAGAGGGATTTAACTCATTCCATGATAAGTGCAATGGACTAAAAAGAGGCTCAAATATTATTTTTGTATTTAAAGATAATAACCTTTCGATATGTCATTTGGGACATTTAGGACACATACCTTGTTCATTGATCTTAGAAAAGCTTAAAGATATTGATATTTTACTTATTCCCATTGGTGGACATTTCACTCTAGACGGTTTTGAATCTGCAAAACTTTGTAGCTTGATCTCACCAAAGTACATAGTTCCTATGCATTATAAAACTAATAAAACATCTCTATATTTAGATGATCCTAAGAATTTTATAATATCTATGAAAAATGTTAAAAAAATTAATTCTAATATACTAGACACATCGGATTTGAATATAAAGTCCAATCCTAAATCTGAATGTATCTTGCTAACACCGCCTTATAAATAGTCAAAAGAAATATTTTAATTAATTATATCTAAAATAAAAAAAGACCGTCTAAAGACGATCTCTCTTTTATTACTCTTGGTTTGGAGCTCCCACTGGGCAAACATTAGCACAGTTTCCACAATCGATACAAGTATCTGCATCGATAACGAATTGAGTATCTCCTTGAGTTATAGCACTAACTGGACATTCTCCAGCGCATGCTCCACAGCTAACACATGAATCATTAATAACAAATGCCATCTAGAACACCTCCTAATAAATTGTGGTAATTAACCTCTTACATTTTAACATGTATTCGCATGTTTTTAAAGTGTTTTGTATTCTAGACTTCTTATTTTTTAATATTCTTCTATTCCTTAAAATTATAAAACAATATATCCCAAATCTTCTATAGAATTTATAATTCTTTCAACTTTTAAAAACATCTCATTATATATTACTGTTATCTCTTTTTTTGTAAGCGATATTTCAGTAGCTATTACTCCAGAATTCTTAACAACTATATCTTGAATTATTTTAGCATCTTGATTAGACTCCATATTACAAATCTTAATAACAGATTTCATAGAAATTCCTCCTATTTTTCATTAATAAGATTTTTTATCAATTTTTTATCTTCTTCTGACTCAACAATCAATTTTATGTTATTTTCATCAATTGTATCTTCATATTTTCCAGAAACAAGTTCTACATCAGTTATTTTGAATTCCTCAACAACTTCTTCATCGCCTCTTCTGACTTTAACCTTGACCATCTCTTTAACTATTGAATTACCAACAACTTCTCCATTTCCGGCATCCGTCTTAACAACAGAACCAACCTTAGGCAATCTTTTCCTTATGCCTTCATATGTAGTTTGTTCATAGTTTAAACAGCACATTAATCTTCCACATATTCCAGATATTTTAGTTGGATTCAAAGAAAGATTCTGTTCCTTGGCCATTTTTATTGACACAGATGCAAAGTCTCCTAAAAATGTAGAACAGCACATAGATCTACCACATGGGCCAAGTCCCCCAACCATTTTAGCTTCATCTCTTACACCTATTTGTCTTAATTCTATTCTAGTTTTAAATATAGTAGCTAAATCCTTAACTAATTCTCTAAAATCCACTCTGCCATCTGCTGTAAAGTAGAATATAACCTTATGGTTATCAAATGTATATTCTACATCTATTAATTTCATATCTAGCTTATGCTCTTGTATCTTTGCCAAGCATATATCCAATGCTTCTTTTTCTTTATCTTTATTTTCTTTATGTTTTCTAATATCATCTTCATCAGCAATTCTAATAACATTCTTTAAAGGTGATACTATATCTTCCTCTTTTATTTCTTTAATTCCTATGACACATTCGCCAAATTCTATACCTCTAGCTGTCTCTACTATTACATAATCTCCCTTTTTTATATCCAATTCCAATGGACTAAAGTAATAAATCTTTCCTGCCTTCTTGAATCTTACGCCTATAACTTTTATCATTAATTATACCTCCGCAAAGCCCATAAGTAACACACTTATGACCATTGAATAGTTCGTATTACTATTAAAATTTGTTCTAGCTTCTGTTATGTATTCTAACATACTATTTAATTTCTTATAAGATATTCCTCTTGATATATTCTTTATTTTATATACTTTATCAAAATTGACAACAAGTTCACTATCATTAAGTTCTTTAAGAAGCACGATATCCCTTATATATGACAAAAGTATATTTAGTAACTCCAATTTATCTTCTTTTGCACTCTTTAATAATTCTTCATATTTTAATATAATACCTTTTTGTCTATTTGCAATATCCTCAAATAATTCTATACATATATCTCTCAGGTTTCTTAACTTATCATCACTAAAAAATCTATCTATATTTCCAGGTATTCCAGCACTATAAGCTAATGCAGCTTTCTTATCATCTTCATTTAAGTTATTATATTTTTCTTCAAGGTAACTCAAAGTATCTTCTTTATTTAATGGTGTTAACCTATATATTTGACAACGCGATTTTATTGTATCTAAAATTACTTCTAAAGAATCACTTAGTAATATTAAATGTACTCCCCTTGGTGGTTCTTCAATGGTTTTTAATAATGCATTTTGAGCTTGAACTGTTAATTTGTCGCATTTGTATAAGATTAGTACTTTTTTATCACCTTCATAAGGTTTTTTATTGACTTCATTTATGATATTTCTCACATCATCAACACCAAATGAATTAGAATTAGGAGAATACTTTACAATATCTACACTCTCTACACTATTTCTCTCTTTAATAATTTGATTTGAAAGGTACTTAGCTACTATGCTTTTTCCTATCCCATCACTACCAATTATTAGATTCGCATGAGAAAATGAACTTTTTAGTCTTCTATTGTTTATATTATCAATAATATTTTTATGTCCGATTATCTTTCTCAATGCTTATCGCTCCTTGATATCATATTTTTACAAACTTATCTACATCAATTACAAATATAGTAGCCCCTCCCACACTGATTTGCACAGGGTACTGTTGCATATATCCACTTTCACTTCCCCCAATAGTGGCTGGTGTAACTACTGTCTCTTTTCGCTTTCTACATAAATTCTTAATAACATCAATGACAAGTTGAACTTTTTCCTCTTCAATTCCTACCAATAATGTAGTATTCCCAGATTTAAGAAAGCCACCTGTAGTTGCTAATTTTGTAACTCTATAATTTTCTTCTGTTAAAGCCTCTATGACATCTGCTGAATCTTCATCTTGAACAATTGCAATTATCAATTTCATTTTAATTCCCACCCTTAAACTAATAATAATTTACTATATTATTTTACCACAAATAGGTGACTTTTTATTACTTAGTTTATATTTGTCCATATTTTAGGTATTAGTATATTTTTTATTTGATTAATTATATTTTCCTTTGTATTATCTGCATCTATCTTTATAATTCTATGATTATTATTTTTATAAATAATATCATATCCTTCCCTAACTCTTTCATGAAAATCTAATTTTTCTATATCTAATCTGTTTACTTCTCTGCAATTATTCTTAGCGATTCTATCTAATCCTATCTTAGGATCAAGATCAAATAATATTGATATATCTGGCATATATTCGCCAATAGCAAATTTATTTATACTTAAAACTTCCTCTATCCCTAGATTTCTTGCATAACCTTGATACGCTAAAGAAGAATCTATAAACCTATCACAAAGAACTATTATTCCTTGATTCAATGCTGGTATCACTTTTTCAACAAGGTGCTGTCTTCTTGCTGCTGCATATAATAGTGCTTCTGTTTTAGAATCCATTTCTTTGTTATCTTTGCTTAAAATAACTTGTCTTATTTGCTCCGATATTTTAATTCCGCCCGGTTCTCTCGTCTTTATACATTTAAAATTATTCTCTATAATCCAATCATATATTGCATCAATAGCTGTTGTTTTTCCAGTTCCTTCTCCACCTTCAAAAACAATAAATAAACCTTTTTTCATCGTAAAGTACCTCACTATTATTAATGTTTATTGTAAGAATTTAATTTCTAAGCATGTTCATTAAATAAGATTACTCTAACATTATCCTTATAATACTCATAACTTGGATCTTCCACACTTGTATTAACAATTTTCTCTTCACATGCTTTACAAATCTTTTCTCCATTTAATATTATACCATCACAATCACTTGCTCCGCATACAAAACATGATTTATTTGGATTCTCCATTAGTAATTCCCCCTTATTTTATTATTCTTATAGGATTATTACCAAGTTGTGTAGACTTTATACAAACCTGCATACCAATAACCCCCATACGGATATCTTTTAAATTTCTGGCAATACTAATAAAGAGCAATGTGGGTTTATACAGTCAACGCTAAATTTAATACAAATTCATAACATAATATAAATATAATTTGTAAAAATAGCTTATATGATTAAAACTTCAAATAATAATTTGCTCGTAGTATTTAAAATAATTAGCTATATTAGACTTATATTTAATACAGCTATTATCATGTTAACAATAAAAACATTAATATGAAAGGAGAACTTACTGTAAAACAAAGCAAAACCTGTACTATATACAAAATCTAGTAACTTATTTTGCAAGTTTTACGTGAGAAATTGAGCTTATGAAAAACAAGATTATTTCATTTTTATCTACTTGCGCTGATGATATCAAAAATCTCTGTACTTATTTATATGAAAATCCAGAAAAAAGTTATAACGAAGTTAACGCATCTAAATGCATATGCGATTTATTAGATAAATATAAATTTAAAGTTGATAAAAATTTTCTAAGCATTAATAATTCTTTTATCGCAAAGAAAGGCCAAGGTCATCCGAAAATATGCTATCTATGCGAATATGACGCTATTGAAGACGAAGGTCATATTACCGGGCATAATATGGTTACTGCAATGTCAGTATCTGCAACACTAGCTTTGGGAAGTATTATAGATGATATTGGAGGTTCTGTAATACTAGTAGGTTGCCCAGGAGAATACTTTGGCGGAACTAAAGGGACTATGGTTAAACAAGGACTATTTGACGACGTAGATGTTGTAATGGTAGCGCATCCTGATACATGTACATGCGAAAGTGGTTCATCATCAGCCATTATTCCATTAGGACTTAAATTTGAAAGTGAAAGTAAACTGAGCTTTTTAAATCGGAATTCTTATACATCCCTAGATGCGGTTTTGCTAACTCTTAATATTTTAAACTCTATAAAAAAGGGATTCCCAGATAATTTAGAAATAAATTCGGTTATATCTAATGGTGGTTATACAACCTTGCTATTACCAGCAGATTCCGAAATTAAATTTTGTATACGTGCATCTAATACAAAAACCGCTAATGAGGCTTATGATAAAATAAGAAAAATCGCAAATAATGTAACAACCTTAATAGATATTCCTAATAAATTCTTCTTGTATGAATCTCCTAATAAGGAGCTAATAACAAATAGAACCTTAAATAGATTGTTTAGTCATAATTTAAAGGAAAATGGAATAATAAATATTAATCCACCAAAAGACATATATGCTGGATTAAGCATTGGAGATGTAAGCCACAAAGTTCCTTGCATACATCCATATATATCCATAATAGATGATGATAATATTAAATACGGAAGCCTAGATTTTGCAAAAGCAACTACATCTGAATTTGCTTTAAAACAGTGCAATATGGCAGCTACAGCCCTTGCACTAACTGCTGTCGACTTGATACAAAATGAGACTTTACTCTCTGAAGTTAAATCTGAATTCTTTAGTAATAGAAGCTGATAATCAAAAAAAATTATGAAGCATGGTACCTTAAAAATAGTATAATATAAGGGTTTAATTAATAATTATAAATACCATATGTCATACCAATTTATATTTTAAGGTACCATCTTTTATTATATATATTCCAAAACTATAAAAAATAAAAGATACAATTCTTTGATATATTTCCATATTTATTCTCATAATAAAGATGAACACTAGAACATCAGAACAAACACCTTATGTTTACAAACTATCTTATAATAGTATAATATTAGTTGAACTGCTTAGGAGGTGTTATAAATTGATTCAAATCTACAAAAGCGAAAGTGAATTTGATCCTTCCCTAAAATCAATAGATACGATAGAAAATGGTGCTTGGATAAATCTTATTGCTCCATCAGCTGAAGAGCTAATATTGATATCAAAGAAAACAGGTGTTTCTCTAGAATTCTTAAAAGCAGCTTTAGATGATGAGGAAACTTCACGTATTGATATTGAAGATGATTCATTATTAATAATAGTGGATATACCATTTACCGAGATGGAGGATAACTCTCTTACTTACGATACATATCCATTATCAATAATACATACTAATAAACAACTAATAACTGTATGCTTAAAAAATAGTAAAGTACTAACTGATTTTGCCAACAATAAAATCAAATCATTTTATACATTTAAAAAATCAAGATTTACATTACAAATATTGAATAGAATATCAACATACTATTTACTTTACTTACGTCAAATTGATAAAAAAAGTTTAATGATTGAAAAAAGGCTTCATAAATCTATGAAAAATAGAGAGCTTATACAATTACATTCTCTGGAAAAATCACTTGTTTATTTTTCAACTTCACTAAAGGCTAATGAAATTACTTTAGAGAAAATGCTGAAATTAGAGCTTATGCAAAAATATGAAGAAGATAAAGATGTTTTGGAAGATGTAATTATAGAAAATAAACAAGCTATAGAAATGACTGAAATTTATAGTAATATATTAGCTAGTACAATGGATTTTTTTGCTTCTGTAATATCAAATAACTTAAATATTGTCATGAAAGTACTTGCATCAGTTACAATTCTTATGGCAATACCGACTATAATAGGTGGAATATTTGGTATGAATATAGCATTACCATTATCTGCAGATAATCCACATGCATTCTCTATAGTTATGGGTGTAACTGTTGGCATTTGTGGACTTGTTGCCTTTATATTATATAAAAAAGATATGTTTAACTAACATATCTTTTTTATAATATCTTATAACTACTCTTATCACCTAAGCCTTAGTTGTAGCATCTTGAGTGCAGATATCCTTTTGGAGTCTTTCTACTCCTTTATATGATCTAAGTTCAGCTTCTATATCTTCAAGTGAACGATTACGTGTTTCAAATACCTTAGACTGAACAAACCAAATTGCTGCAAAACATATTACACCATAACCTATAAACAAACTACCTGTACCAAAGTAATTCAATAATACTGGAAATGTCAATGATACCATCATATTAGCACTCCAATTAATTACACTACTGAATGAATTACCTAAGCCACGAATATTTAATGGGAATACTTCTCCTACCATGACCCACATTACAGGTCCCCAAGTAGCTGAAAAGAAAGCAATGTAAATAGTTAATGCAATAACACATATGATTGAGGCAACGAAAGATCCATTAGAGAATTTCATTGAAATACTCATAATCAAGAGCGAAACGCCCATTCCAATGGCACCATAAATAAGCATCTTTTTACGATCAATTTTATCCATAATAGCTACAGCTATAGCCGTAATTATTATATTAAAAACTCCAATTCCAATATGAGCGAGTAAAGCTGCTTGCACTCCAAATCCAACATCAGTAAATATAGTTGGTGCATAATAAAGAACTGTGTTACAACCCATAATCTGCTGAAAAACAGCCAAACCAAAGCCTATGACTAATGCCGGGCGTACAAATTCGCTAAATAGCTCTTTAACTCCACCACTTTTAATCTCGGCTTGTTTTTTTATTTGAGCTAATTCATAATTAACAGCACTTTTATCATGTTTATTCATATGTTCTAGTATACTTCTTGCTTCGTCTACTCGTCCATCTTTTACTAAAAATCTAGGACTTTCTGGTAACACAAGTGCACCTATTAAAAGAACTGCTGCTGGAATAGCTGCGAACCCTAACATCACTCGCCAACCAGTATATAAATCTGAAAATGCATAATTCGTAATATAAGCCAATAGAATTCCGCTCATAACCATTAGCTGAAACAAACTTGATATGGTTCCACGTTTTTCAGATGGTGATAATTCAGCTAAATAAGTTGGAATTAGAGCTGAAGATGCACCAACTGCGACACCAAGAATGATTCTAAATATAATTAATGACCAAATTTCTGGAGCAAATGCTGATCCAAGTGCGCCGACAAAGAAGATAACAGCCGATGTAAGAATTAGCTTTATACGACCATATTTATCAGACATGGGACCAATGATTGCAGCCCCAAGAATAGCTCCTAATAATACAGAACTTACAACCCATCCTTGCTGCCATGAATCAAGGTGCATTTGTTCTTGAATAAATAAAATAGCTCCTGAAATAACTCCAGTATCATAACCAAACAAAAGCCCACTAAGTGCAGCGAAAATATATATTACAGAGTTACTAATTTTTATTTTCATTAAAATCATCTCCCATTTTTTATTTCATTTGATTCAAATTCGTATATTCCTAGTGCGTGTATAATATTCCTAAAATTTCTTCGTTCGGAAGACTATTCTTATCGTTTACAAAAGATACATTAATTCCTCAATATATTGCATAAGCTTTCCATGAAATTTAAGTGAAAAAAATTGATCATATTAAATGAGTTAATTTATTCTTATATTCATTACATTCCTTATATAATAGTGTGCTAGATTTTATTCATAATTAGCACATAAATAAATATATCTTTTATTAACATTCTGATATTGCATGCATGTCTATTAGGTTCTGGAAAAATAGGTACCTAACATTTATTTTCCTTAAATCTAGTATATCATCCTTTGTAACCTTTTTCAATAAACTTTAAAAAGTAATTTAAAAAGTAATTTAAAAATTTATTTAATATATATATCTATAAAAAAATAGCTCATACATTAACCTAATAGTTAATGTATGAGCTATTTTAAATAATTTGGAGGCGCCACCCAGATTTGAACTGGGGAATAAAGGTTTTGCAGACCTCTGCCTTACCACTTGGCTATAGCGCCATTATGGTGGCTCGAACTGGAATCGAACCAGTGACACGAGGATTTTCAGTCCTCTGCTCTACCGACTGAGCTATCGAGCCATCTTACCTCGCAACGTCCTACTCTGCCACACAGTCTCCCATGCAGTACCATCGGCGCTATAGACCTTAACTTTCCTGTTCGGAATGGGAAGGAGTGTTACCTCTATGCCATCATTACGAGATCTTTCTTTTGAAAGAAGTTTTATTCTTTCAAAATTGCATATAATTTAAATGTATATTACAACTTGACTATATTGG
>CAURJV010000074.1:0-27350 GCA_963524945.1 uncultured Clostridium sp. | reverse complement strand
ACATATCCTTTATAGCAAGAATATGTGCTCCCATTTTTTCAATTTCCTTAGCTTTATCCACATAATATTTCAAGCTATATTTATCTCTAGTCTCATCCAAAATATCACCGGTGTAACATAATGCAACTTCTGCTACCTTGTTACATTTTAGTACTTCATCTAATGACACTTCTATACCTTTTAACCAGTTGAGTGAGTCAAAAATTCTAAATACATCTATTCCACTTTCTGCCGATTCCTTTATAAATGCTCTTATCACATTATCAGGATAGTTTTTATATCCTACAGCGTTTGCACCTCTAATAAGCATTTGGAACATAACATTTGGAATTCTCTTTCTTAATGACTCAAGCCTCTTCCATGGGGATTCCTTTAAGAATCTATAAGCTGTATCAAAAGTAGCTCCGCCCCACATTTCAAGTGAGAATAGGTCATTTCCATAAACAGCTGTTGCCTTTGCTATGTTCTTCATATCCTGAGTTCTAACACGAGTTGCCATTAATGATTGCTGTGCATCCCTCATTGTTGTATCTGTAAGAAGTAGTTTCTTCTGATCTTTTATCCATTTAACTACGCCTTCTGGGCCCTGAGCATCTAAAATTTGCTTAGTACCACTTAATCCATCTAAAGAAGTTATAGTTGGAATATCCGGTACATCATATTCTCTCTTCTTTCCTTTAGTCTCATTTACAACTTTTTCTCCAATGAATTTTAAGATTCTATATTCTTCGTCACTTCTCGCTGTTATATCAAATAATTGGGGGTTATCAGCTATAAAGTTAGTATCACATTCGCCTTTTTTGAACTTTTCATGATTTAATACATTTATTAAAAAATCAACGTTAGTCTTAACACCTGAAATTGTTAATTCTTTAATTGCACGGATAGACTTTCTAACTGAATCATCAAAAGTTCTTGCATATGCAGTACTCTTTACAAGTAAGCTATCATAATATGGACTTATTATTGCACCACTATATCCATTTCCTCCATCAAGTCTAATACCAAAACCTGATCCAGTTCTGTAAACATCAATTTTACCTGTATCTGGTGAGAAATTGTTTGTAGGATCTTCTGTAGTAATTCTACATTGGATTGCATATCCTCTTGGCTTTATATCATCTTGAGAATTTATTCCTACTTCTTTAGATCCTAACTCATATCCTTCTGCTATTAAGATTTGACTTTGAACTATATCAATGCCCGTAGTCATTTCAGTGATAGTATGCTCAACTTGAATTCTTGGGTTCATTTCTATAAAGTAGTGATTTCCGTGCATATCAACTAAGAATTCTAAAGTTCCTGCACTTCTATAACCCACAGATTTAGCTATTTTAAGTGCATCCGCACAAATTTCTTCTCTTTTTTCTTGAGTTAATGATAATGCCGGAGCAATTTCGACAACCTTTTGGTGTCTTCTTTGAATAGAGCAATCTCTCTCATAAAGATGAACTATATTCCCATATTTATCTCCTAACACTTGTATTTCAATATGTTTTGGTCCTTCGATATATTTTTCAATGAACATATCGTCATTGCCAAAAGCTTTTTTAGCTTCATTTTTAGCATTTCTAAAAGCAGCAAGAAGCTCTCCATCGTTTCTTACTATTCTCATACCTCTTCCGCCGCCACCTGCAGCAGCTTTTATCATTACAGGAAAACCACACATTTTAGCAACTTCAAAAGCTTCATCCTCAGAATCTATAGGTTTCTCTACCCCTGGTATTACTGGAACACCAACACTTTTAGCTACTATTTTTGATTTGATTTTATCCCCTAATTTATCCATCATTTCCGGTTTTGGACCTATGAATTCTATACCAGCTTCTTCACATCTTCTAGCAAACTCTGGATTCTCAGATAAAAATCCATACCCTGGATGGATAGCATCTACATGTTTTTTTAACGCAAGATTTATTATTTCATCGATGTTTAAGTAAGCCTCAACTGGCCCCTTATTCTTTCCAATTTGGTATGCTTCATGAGCCTTAGTTCTAAAAAGAGCAAACTTATCTTCTTCTGTGTATATAGCCACGGTTCTTATTCCAAGTTCATGACAAGCTCTGAAAATTCTTATTGCTATTTCCCCTCTGTTTGCAACCAGTACTCTTTTAAATTTTTTCCCCAATTAAAATACAACTCCTTTAATGCTTATTTTTTATTTCATATGAATTATTTTTTTGATGCATGTATTAGTCGTTCGAAACCAATTATGCAATTTTTACAACTCATAAGTTGTCATAATATAGATTTTATTCATTTAAAAATTAATACATTGATTATAACATATTTAACGCCAAATGCTATATGTTATTTATCTTTTCTATTAATTTTTACACGATTCTCACTATAGTTACAAGTTGTTTTTTTTCGCAAATATGAAATTCAAAAATATATTTCCTTCATTTTTCTGTATTTACATACTAATTTGCTTATCTACTTTTCTTTTAATTGAGATGTACAATTAGGACATCTTGTTGCATCTTGATGAATTTCAGTATAGCAGTATTTGCATTTTTTCTTGTCAGGAATAATATTTTCTCCCTTTTTCTTAGTGAATTTGCTTATTTGCTGTATAATAATAAAAATTGAGAATGCTACAATAAGAAAATCTATTATGTTATTTATAAATATCCCATAGTTAACTGTAGCTACTCCTGCATCTTTAGCTTCTTGAACAGTTTTAAAACTTCCACTTCCCAAAGTAAAAAATAGATTAGAAAAATCAACTCTCCCCATTAGTAATCCAACTAGCGGCATTATAATATCATTAACTAAAGATGTAACAATTTTGCTAAAAGCGCCACCAATAACGACTCCTATGGCTAGACTGACCATGTTTCCTTTCATAGCAAATTCTTTAAATTCTTTAAACATCTTCCATTCTCCTTTTTCTTGCTTTATTGTTTAGATACGTAACTGCATTAAACTTAGACTTCTCATTCATAACTTATTTTATTATCTGTCACTTTAACTTTTTTATTCTGATGCTATTTCACTTCAAATTTTGTTCTACATATCTTCCTTTATATGAAAAAACAAAACATTAGGAATTGTTTAATCATTAAACTTTTAACAAAAAAGGTATATATCTTTTTTACTTAATAGATATATACCTCAAATAACCCATTTTCTATAAATAGCTTTATTTAATTATTCTATATATTTTGAACTCCATAGGATTCAAATGTATTTTTTCTCCAACGAACAATGATTCCGAAGTGAAAATGTCTTGAACTTCAGCATTGATGGATAGATTAACCCCACAACTTTCATAATCATTATTAATTGCTACAATCACTTTTTCATTTTTATATTCTCTTTCAAAGATTATCTTGTTTCCTCCACAATATAATATCTTGAATGATCCATACACAAGAATCTGATTACCTTTTCGAATTGAAATAAACTTTTTATAAAAATCAAGAAGTTCATTATTTTGATTTTCCTCTTTCCATATCATACACTTTCTTGATTGGGGTTCCTCACCACCATTTACTCCTACTTCATCTCCATAGTATATATATGGTACCCCTATGTATGTGAATTGAAAGGCAATTGCTAATTTCATTCGCTCAACCTTCTCATGACATTCAGTTAAAAATCTCTGTGTATCGTGGCTACCAATCAAGTTCCACATTTGTCTTGTTATACTATCCATATAAATATTCCTATTAATAGATAAAATCTCATTAAACATTTGTGCATCTATAGTTCTATTTCCAAAAAAGTCTACCAACGCACCTTTAAAGGGATAATTCATAATCCCATCAAGCTGATCTCCTCTTAAGAACGAACTTGCTTCATGCATAATTTCTCCAATAATTATAGCCTCTTTTTTAATACTTTTTACAGCCTTTTTAAATTCTCTCCAAAAAGTATGATCAACTTCATCACAAACATCAAGCCTCCAACCATCTATTCCTATTTCATTTATCCAATATTTTGCAACATCTAATAGATACTTTTTTACTTGCTCATTATTAGTATTAAACTTTGGCATTGTTGCAACATTATCAGCGAAAGTATAATAGTTCACTTCTGCTAAGCTTACTGGAAAACTGTCTATGAAATACCAATCCTTATACTTAGATTTTTCTTGATTAAAAATTATATCTTTAAATGCGAAAAAATCCGAACCCGAGTGATTAAATACTGCATCAAAAACTATCTTTATATTTTTATCATGGCATTTTCTCACCAACTCTCTTACTTTTTCTAAATCACCAAACTGTGAATCAATTTCATAATAATCTGCTGTGTTATATTTATGATTGGAAGATGATTTAAATATAGGAGTTAAATATAATAAATTTACGCCTAAGTCTTCTAGATACTCTAACTTATTAATTATTCCTTGTATATCTCCACCAAACATTGATGCTTCATTCACATCACTTCCCCATTTTGCAACATTTTGGGGATCATTACTCGTATCTCCATTGTAGAAACGATCCACAAAAATTTGGTAAACAACAGCTTCCTGAAGCCATTTCTCTTCATTATATACATCTGGTCGCGCTATATATGGATATTGAAATGCTGTTGCTTCTTTTCTCCTTGCCTCCCTTCGTCTAAGGCCTCTTTCATCTAAAAAGAATCTATCTCCTCTATTATCTATTAATTCGAAAAAATATCTGTACCTATTTCTTTCTATGGATATATCTGTTGAAAAAAAATCAAATAAACTATTATTATCCTTAATTTTCATTTCTTTTATATTGAAGCTGTTTTCCCAATCATATCTGCTTTTATAGTGTATATTGCATATTTTTATATCATTTTTAGCAGCTCTCAGTGTAACTGATAATGTATTAATATCTTTTGCATATGCATATGGTGTGTCTAATATATGATATATTGCATGTCTATTCAATTTAAAATTCCTCCTCTATAATGCCTATGAACTTTCTACTCTTTCACTGCGCCTGAAACTAACCCTTTAGAAATAAACTTTTGAATGGCTACAAAAAGCATTGCAAGAGGAACCGAAATCATTATAGAACAAGCCGAATACATTGGCCAATCTGTTAACTTCCCTGCTGTAAATGACTTTAAACCTATTACTAATGTTTTTAAATCCTTATCTTTAAGTAGCGATGCTGAAAATACGAATTCACCATATACAGCAATGAATGAGAAGAAAAATATTACTACCGACATGGATTTAGTTAATGGTAAAATTATTTTGGTAAACACCTGCCATACAGTAGCACCATCAACCTTAGCTGCCTCATCTAATTCTTTAGGCAAGCCATCCATATATCCTTTCATAAGCCAGATATTATATGCACTTCCAGCACAAAGTACTAGTGATAAAAATATCAAATTGTCCATTCCAAAAGGCAATCTATATGCAACTGCTAATATTGCTGGTACACTCATTATTGTAGGAAACATTTGAAGTATTAACAGTAGCATTAAGCCTTTTTTTCTACCTATAAATTTTAATCTAGAAAATGCAAACGCCGCCGGTAACGTCATTGCCAATTGAATAATCGATACTAGTACTGCTACAAAAGTAGTATTAACCATCCATTTAATAAATCCAACATTATCATCTAAAGCCTTTTTGTAATTTTCAAAAGTTATAGTCGATGGGATAAGATTTTTTTGCATAAAGCTTGTCCCAGTGGAAAGTGACGCTGATATTATAGCAAATACAGGGATTATTATTATTATTATAGATGCTATTAAAAATATACGTTTTCCCCATAACTCTATTCTTTCTGTATTAGTAATTCTCTTCTTATATACTAGTTTTTCTTCTAGCGCTAAAGATTGTTTATCTGTATTTACATTAACTTTTGTCATCAATTTTCCACCTCCTTAAATTGTCCTGAAATCTTCATATTAATAAGTGATAATGTACCTATTATTACAAATAATAGTATAGACATAGCTGCTCCAAGGCCAAAATTACCTTTATCTACTGACATTTTAAAAGTTGCAGAACCTATAATATCAGTCCATCCAGCGAAAGATGACCCTGCTTTTGCTGGTCCTCCCTCAGTTAATAAATAAGCAGCATTAAAATTATTAAAATTAAATGCAAAATTTGATATCAAAAGGGGATATGAGACACTTGCTAGTGATGGTAATGTTATCTTTTTAAATTTTTGCCATCTGCTTGCTCCATCAATATTTGCCGCTTCATAATAAGTATCTGGTATTGCTGTTAGTGCACCAATACAAATATTCATCATATAAGGAAACCCTAACCATAAGTTTACTATGATAACAGCAACTCTAGCTGCTATTGGAGTAGTTAACCATGAAATAGGA
Organism: uncultured Clostridium sp.; assembly: GCA_963524945.1. Classification (GTDB taxonomy): domain Bacteria; phylum Bacillota; class Clostridia; order Clostridiales; family Clostridiaceae; genus Clostridium. The sequence goes on along the minus strand of CAURJV010000074.1, from coordinate 21,065 downwards.
TCATTAATTAAGTGAAATTGCATCAAAATATTATTAATGGCTCCATATTGACTGTTAAATAATCCTTTAAATGAAATTATTGTTATTGCTCCAGGCAGTGCCCATGGAATTACTAAAAGTCCTTTATAAATGAACGCTTCTTTCATATTTTTATCTGACAATGCCATAGCAAAAATAAGTCCAATGGCAAATGCACCCAATGTAGACACTATTGTAAAAATCAACGTCCATCCAAGCAGTGGAAAAAATTCGTCTTTCAAGGGACCCACTAATACCTGTTGAAACTGGTAAATTCCAACCATTTTCCATCCACTAGCAGTGCCATAACCAAAATTCTGGTTTTTTAATGTATAATTAGTGAATGCTATGAATATTGTATATAACATTGGTGATACACTTAATATAGCTATACTTATTATAGCTGGTGAAAGATATCTATAACCCTGCATGCTATTTCTTAATGTAAGACCCTTTCTTGCTTTAAACATATTCTCACCCTCTCCTTAATGTTTTGATGTATATTATTCCAAGCTTAGTTTTAAAAATAATACTCATATAATTCAGAACCAACGCTTGGAACCTTTTAAATATTCTAATTGTTACTAGCTTTAATATTGTCCTGAACTGCTTTTTCTATGTCTTTAGCCACTGTAGCTGGATCTTCTCCGTTTAATATTCTTGACATGTTATCCATAGGTTTCCATATGGATTCAATTTCTGGTATATTAGGAATTGGTACTGCTGAATTTGTTTGGGATATAAACCCTTGTGTATATTCATTATTCTTTATTTGGTCCTTATTTAATTCCGTCTTAAGTACTGGTATTCTATTTCCTATCTTATATAGTCTTTCTCCTGAATTATTGGCTAAATACTTCATCAATTTCCATGCATCATCTTGTATCGGTGATTTACTACTTACAAATCCGGCTTGCAATCCCATTAGAGTTTTTGCTTCTTCTCCATTTATCTTCGGAAGCTTGACTACCCCAAAGTTTACACCTGCATCTTTAAATCCACTAATATCCCAAGGTCCTCCTATATAAAATATTGCATTTCCTGATTTAAATGAACTATTAGCTATATCAGCAGTTATATCTGCTGGCATGAATTTATCCTTTTGTACTAAATCTTGTAAAAACTTATAAGCTTTTATTGCTCCATCATTTGCAAGTCCTATGTCATCAACTTTTAAACTTCCTTTGTCTCCCCCAAATATATACCCGCCATAGGATTGAACAAAAGCCGCACCATAATAAAACTCATTCATTGAAAATTGAAATCCAGATGGGCCATAAGCTTTTGCTTGACTTACTAAATCTTCAATTGTTTTCGGAACTTCTTTAACCTTATCTTTGTTATAGAATAAAGCATAAGTTTCCATCGATAGTGGAACACCATATGCCTTTCCATCATAAGATACAGCATCCCAAACAGCACTATTTACATAATCATCTCTGTTTGCAAAATCTTGTGGAACTTCTGCAAGTAATCCAGCCTGATGAAACGTTCCTAAGTTGTTATGAGTTAATCCAAAAACTAAATCTGGACCTTTTGATGAATTTGCAGCTTGCAAAAAAGATTGAAACGGGGAATTATCCTTAACTACTTTTACCTTTTTTCCATTTTCTTTTGCCCATTCTTGAGCAATATTATTTAATTCTTCAACTTCATTATCCATTAAGTATGACCAAACCACTATTTCTTTACTATCCTTTTCAGCTGAGCCTTGAGATGATTTTCCACATCCGCCAAGCATTGATGTAAAACAAATACCTGCAACTAACATAGTCATAATCTTCAATTTTTTACGCATCTTAACCCCTCCAGATCATTGTATAAAATAGGACATATTGTTAAACGATTGCAATCTTCACAGGTTTATTATATCAACTTTATATTTAATAATTGGTTTTAAATTAACCTTTTTTGTTTTTAACTATCCAAATTTCTATATATTAGTATATAATTTAACTAATATACAAACTTAATTATCATTTACTAAGGGGGATTTTCATGTATGATGCATATGATTCTGATAGTTATTTCTTTAGCAATGAAATTGCTTTTTTGCTGGAACAAAAAGATAAACAGGCAATTCTTAACATAATTGAGCAGAAACATAAGGATGAGAATAAAGAATTTATTCCAATATCAACTAAAAAGAATGATTTAATGATTTGGAACGTTATATTTGCTAGAGAAATAATTAAACAAGGCACATCCAAGCAATTTATACATACGTTATATAATAAATACTATAGAACAATTCAAACATTAAATAACTTAGAGCTCCTTCAAAGGTTAGAAATTAATATTGCTACATCATATTTAGATATATTAATTAATTTTGTTGAAGTAACTGATAATTTTATTATAAATAAGGTTATCGGCTTTTTATATATACATTTGGAAGATCACTTGAGTCTCAATGAAATATCTAATGAACTAAAGGTTTCTGTCGGATATATCTCTAGGTGCTTTAAGAAAAACATGGATGTATCAATAATGGCTTATTTTAAAAATATAAAAGTAGACAGGGCTAAAACTTTACTTAAAAATACCGATAAGACAATCCTCGAAATTTCATCACAACTCAGCTTTTGTGATCAAGGAAACTTCTCAAAAGCCTTTAAAAGTATAGTGGGAATGGCTCCAATGGAGTACAGGAATACCTATCATTCAAAAGATAAATAATAAATAAAAAAGTGTCTATCTTAACAAATACTCGTTAATCAATAGACACCTTTGTTTATGTATTCATGATTTTTGCTTTTTATATTCTTTTATTGATAAACCAGTACACTTCTTAAACCAATTGCTAAAATAATTAGGATCATCGATACCAATTTTTTTTGAGATTTCATAAGCCTTCGCATTCGGGTTCTTGAGCATTTCAGTAACTATTTTCACTTTTGTATTTACAATATATTCCGAGAAAGTTTCATCAGTTTTTTCCTTAAAAATTCTGCTTAGGTAACTTGGATTAACATAAAAATATTCAGCTACCAGTTTTAAAGATAAATCTCTATTAGATATATTTTTCACTATAAACTTTTTAATTTGTTCTATACTTAAATTTTTATCCTCAGTTTCATTAGAATCATTTAAATTTATTATATTGTTGTATACAACCATCTTTTCTTTAATATCCTTGTATTCCTTTTTCTTTAAATATTCGTCTTGAATCTCGTCTTTTAGCTTTAAAACTGAATTTCTTAATTCATCTTCATCTATAGGCTTAAGGATAAAATCATTCACACCAATCTTTATACTTCTTTTAGCATATTCAAATTCATTGTAACCTGTAATCACAATAACTTTTATATCTGGATACCTTTCCAATATACTTTTACTCATATCCAATCCATCTGTTACAGGCATATTTATATCTGTTAAAATAATATCTGGCTTTTCTTTATTTATTAGATTTAATCCCTCAACTGCATTAGAAGCTTCAGCGACTATCTCCATGCCGATTTCATTCCAATCTATGCAATTTTTTATTAGATCCCTTATAAGATGTTCGTCATCAATTATCATAACTTTTATAATGTTATCCATAAATTAATCCACTTCCCTTTAGAATATTCGTTAGAAAACTTAATCTATTTCTTAATTCTAGGCATCTTAATAGTTATTCTAGTACCAACATTTTTTTTACTTTCAACAATAAATTCGTGCTCATCTCCATAGAACACTCTTAATCTTTCCTTTGTAGTTCTTACTCCAATGCCAGTAGTTTTATTTTCGTTTATATTTCTAACTTGTGATTCCTCCATACCATTCCCATTATCTTCTAAAGTCAATATAACTTTTTCTTCATCTTGAAATGTAGATATTCTTATCTTTCCTTTATCCTTGCTGCTTCTAATCCCATGATAAATAGCATTTTCAACCAACGGCTGTAATACTAACTTTATTATCTTAAAATCGTCGCATCGTGGATCTAAATCATATTCAACCTCAAACATGTCCTCATATCTTATATTTTGAATGACTAGATAGCTTTTTACCGTATTTATTTCTTCTTTTACAGTAATAATATCTTTCCCATTATTCAAACTCGTTCTATAAAACTTACCTAAAGCTTTTATCATTTCATATATTGTTTTATTTTTTCCGAGTAAAGCTAAAGAATTAATAGTATCAAACGTGTTGTATAGAAAATGAGGCTTTATTTGTGACATTAATAAATTCAATTCATTTTGTCTTTTTATCTTTTCATCTTTACGTATTTTATCCAAAAGCAAATTAATTTGAGAAATTGCAATGTTATATCCTTTTTTTAATTCTCCTACTTCATCATCATACGTTTTTATATTAACAATATTAAACTCTCCGCTTTGGATCCCCTTCATTGATTCACTAAGTTTCTTTAAAGGCATTGTTATAAATTTAGATATTACTATAGATCCAATAATAATTAATAGAAAATTTATTATACTGAAACATAAAAGAAAATAATTAGTATACTTTGTTTGCTCTGGAGATTCGTTATATTCTGCTACAGTCATCAGATTCCAGTTATAGTCTGAATTTTTAAGATTTGATATTATATAATCTTTATCTTCCATTCTTTCCTCTAAAAAGAACACTTTTGATTTAGAATCATTATAATTTTTTATTCTGCTTAGTATTTTAGAATCAGCCTCGGACCCTGTTATCAATTCGCCTTTATCATTCTTTATAATCAATCTTGTTCCATATTGGTTATTTAGTTTCAAACTTAAATTATAGAATGCATTCTCGTTCATGTTTATAATTATTAAACCAATCTTTTCACCAGTATTTATATCATTTATTTCTCTTATTAGGGATACATAATTATTACCATAACCCTCAAAAAATCCTCCGCCATTTAATCTTAGTATATATTTACCCTTACCCTCTAATAATTCATTATACCATTCAGAATTTTTAATCTTATCCATCTGAAAATCTTTATAAAAGACATTTTCAGAATAATACTTATTCCCATAGTTATCCAACACATATATCGAAGATATATTAGAGCTAAAATTAGTGAATTGTATCAGATAATTACTAATATTATCATAGGAATTTCCTTCTTTCTGAACTCTCTTTAATGTATTTTGAACATTGTCACTTGATATAATCATCTTTGAGACGTTATTAACATTATCAATTATCATGCTCGTATTAGTTTCTGCACTTTCCAAAACCTCAACTGAACTTTGTTTCATCTTTTCTATATTATAAATAGAATTTATTTTCTTATATGCAAAGGTAAGTATGACCGTTGAAAGCACAAAAATTATTGAAAAATATACAATAATCTTTATACTTATTTTTGAATTTAAATATTTATCCTTCAAATTCTTTAATATAAAAAATTTATTATACATTTAATCATATCCTCATCATTCTATTTTCACCATTTCCTTTGTGAAGTCTTCAGGACTTATTTGTCCTTTGAATAGCTTACTAACTAGCTCCTTCTCTTTGTTTCCCTTTTCTTCTCCCAAGTAAATATCTCCGTATAAGCTATATGATGCATTCTCTGTTAGTGTCTCTAATTCTTTGGATAATTTATTTACCTTGCTCTTATCATCAGTATATTTCCACGCTGGAAGCCCTGAACCAAATTCAAAATATCTTTTTGATATTCTTTCAGCTATAAATTTTGCCGCATCAACAGCTTCTTTTTTATATTTTGTATTATTACTTACCATTAAGTGATCCACTGCTCCACCTAAAAATTCTTTATCATTCCCTTCTCCCTCTTTAACTACCGGAAACTTCTTAACGATTACATTATCCTTTATAGACGGATCCATATTCCCTATCTCACCAATGAACCAGTTTCCTGTATAATACATAGGAATTTTTCCTTGTTTAAATAAGATCTCAGATTCATCTCTTGTAAGCTCCATATTTGATTCGTTAAAAGCTTTTGAATCTACTAATTCCTTTAATCTATATGCAGCTTTTAATATTGTATCACTTTTATTAGCACCTACATGCGGATCACTGACTCCACCTATTCCACCTTCCCGTAACGCTAAGATATCATAATAGAGAATTCCTGTCCAATTGTCTTTTTCACCTACTAAGAGAGGTGTTATACCTTTATTCCTAAAAGCTTTTACTGCATCTAGGAATTCATCATAATTTTCTGGTACTTTAATATTTGCTTGTGAAAAGAGCTTTGTATTACAATAAAATGTTCCAACTGATAAAGTCATTGGTAATCCATATATGTTGTTATCATAGGTTACATTATTAAGCATATCTTTATTAATCTTATCTTTTGTATCTTCATCTATATATTCATTAAGGTTTAATACCTTTCCAGATTCTATGAATGGCTTACTAAAGCCACCTCCCCAAGAATAAAATATATCAGGTAACTCGTTTACAGCAAATGCTGTTTTTATTTTTGCTTTATATCTTTCATTTTCTACAGCCTCAACTTTAATTTGGACATTAGGATTAGCCTTATTCCATTCTTCCACCGTATCCTGAATTATCCTTCCATTAGCATCCATTGTAGTTTGTGACCATATATGCCACATTGTTAATGTTATTTTTTCTTTATTTTCTGTGTCATTTTTTTTATCTAAAGAACAGCCATTTAAACTAACTAAAAATATTAAAATTATAGGAAATAAAATTACTTTTTTAATAATTATCCCTCCCCAAAAAACTGATAATTAGGTCGATGATGATCAATCATTTAAATTTTCCTTCTTTAACTATATCTGTATTATGCTTTTACTGCAAGTCTTCAAATTCCTCTTAAAATATAAATATACTTTATATTTTAATAAAACCAAAATTCTCTTTTAACATAACTCATCTATATAGTAAATCTATTAATGACCTCATTCAATTTTAATGTTAATTCACTTTGATTCTGCGTATTAAAGGAAATTTGCTCTACTTCTTTGGTTACTTCATTTATACTATCTAATATTTCATTAGAATTATTTTTAGATTTCTCTATATTACTTGAAAACTCTCTCATTGTACTATCTACATTATCAATATTTGAATTTATTGCCTTTACCATGATAGCAATTTCCTCAGACATTTCATTTATAAATCTAGCATCATTTTCATAACTTTTACTGGATTCTATCATAAACTCATAATCATCGTTTACGTTTTGTTCTATATACTTTAAAATTCCCTTTGAATTTTCTGATAAATATTCAAATACATTTTTTATTTCTTCTACAATTCCATGAATACCACTTACAGTAGTAATAGATTCTTCTGCTAGCTTTCCAACTTCATCTGCAACAACTGAGAAACCTTTTCCCATTTCTCCCGCTCTTGCTGCCTCTATTCTTGCATTTAAGGCTAAAAGGTTAGTCTCTGAAGCAATGCTTACTATAGATTCACTTAAAACTTCTATTTCTTTAACTACCTTTCCCCTCTCTATAGCATCTTTAATTTTTTTGTTTTTCTCCTCATATATCTTTCTAGATAATTGTATGGAATCTTCGCTTTTTTCCATCATGCTACTTGATTTAGTTTTTATATCTACTGATTTTTTAACCTCTTGATTTACTATTCCAGCTAGATTATTTATATTCTCATTAATCTTTTGGATAGATAAAACAAATCTCTCGGTTGATGAACTCGTCTGCGCAGCTCCTACTGCTATTTCATCTGTCGATTCATTTATAAAAGAAAGCTTTGAGCTTATTTCGTGAACAGATGCAGCTAATTCCTCAGATGACGCTGATAGTTCTGTTGAGTTATCTAGGATTGTCCTAATAAGTTCCCTTACATTTTTCAATGCTATATTAAGAGCGTCTCCTGTTTGTGCAAATTCATCTTTTCCCTTAAGTATAATTTCCTCCGAAAAATTATACTGTGCAAGATTATTCGCATAATTCTTTATCTTCTTTAAAGGTACTATCATATTTCTAGCCATTGAATATCCTAAAACTATAGTAAGCATCAACCCTGCTATTATAAAAGTTAATATTTGTATCTCTACCTTACTGTATAAATCAGCATTGTTAATATTCTCATTCTTTGCCTTAATCGAGCTATACTCTAATAATTTAGTTAGTGATGCTGCAACCTTGCTTCGCGATACTGATAAATTTCGATAATCTAGTATAGCTTCATCATAATTATTTTCCTTTACAAGCTTTAGCAACGAATCACTTTTTTCCTTATAATCCTTATAAATTTCATTATAATTTACAAGCTCATTCTCCTGATATTCATCTAAATTTAACCCTCTATATTCATCTATAAGTATATTTCCTTGTTCAAATCCTTTTGAAATGTCATCATTTAATTTTTTTATCATTAATTCATCTCTATCATAAATTAGGCTTAATATGTTATTATTTATTTCCAATGAATTTGCGTTTAATCTATGTAAGATATCTATAGATACTAGATCGGTATTGTACATACTATCTGATGCATTATTAACTTTACTTAAACTCTTTAAACCTATGACTCCTACCGATGTTATAATTATGAATAATAGCGTGTATGAAATTACCAATCTTTTACCCACACTAAGATTATTTCCAAAATTCATCCTCTAAACCTCCTGTAAACTTTAGTTCAAAGCTTGATTTTCATATGTATCTTAAATCACTCATAAATCATTACCAATTAATCTGTATAGTTATTTAATTAAATAGCAATAAAAAGGGCAACTCAATTTCAAAATATACTAAAGTAAATTTGAATACATTAATCATTTGAGTTAGCCCTTATTAATTTTATTTGTATTTAGCTATTATTTAGTTTCTGTTGTAAATTGCTTTTGCTTTTCTTTTCCGTATTCAACAATTTTATCTGCAGTTACCCATTTAACTGGTACTGGATAAACATCATCAACTTTTTCACCTTTTATTTTCTTATCTAAAGTATCAATTATAGTTTTACCTATTGCATAAGAATCTTGGTCAACAATTCCTGATATTAAATTGTTGCTTATACCATTTTCCCAAGTTGGAGTATAGTCAAAGCCAAAGTGATATATACTTCCTGCTTTACCTTGAGATTTTATAGCTTCCATTACACCTGTATCTGGTCCTTCTGATCCTAGTGAAAATACAGCTACCATATCAGGATTTGAAGTTATCTGTCCTTCTAACTGTCTTTTTGATTCTGCTGATTGGTCATTATCTTGAATTGGTTCTAGCCATTCAAAATTCTTAGCATCTGCTCCCATAACTTTTTCAAAGCCAGCTTTTATTCCGTCTTGTCTATATGTCATAGTTGTTTGAGTTAAGTTTACTGCTGCCATTGCAATTTTACCTTTTGTGATGCCCTTTTCCTTTAAAGATTTAGCACCATTTTCACCAAGTTGTTCTCCTGCTAGCTTATTATCTGTTCCTATATAAGATGTTCTATTTTCTTTTGTCTTTACATCAGCATCAAAGGTTACTACTGGAATTCCCTTGTCATTCGCTTCTTTAACTTTCTTATCAAACATATCTGGATCCATTGGAGCAATAGCTATTCCTGCTGCTTTATTTTTTATAGCTTCATCAAGAAAACCAATATGCTTTTCGTTCTTTTGTGTTTCATTTGGTGGTGAAGTTTTAACTACTAAATCATATCCTAATGCCTTAGCCTCATCCTCAGCTGCCTTCTTCATAGGTGACCAGTAAGCTCCTGTATCAACTATCGGAATAAAATAAATTGTCTTGCTCTTTCCAGCAGTTTGATCTGATCCTCCTGCTTGAGTTTTTGTTCCACACCCTGCTAAACTACCAACAATAAACATTGTCGATAATAGAGCGATAACTTTCTTCTTCATAAAAGTTTTCCCCTTTCGTAATTCCAAATTTATTTATATATGACGTTGTATTTTTTATAAAACTTTACTCAATAAATTACTAATTATTTAAAATCTACTGAATCTAGCTTAAATAACACTGTATAATTAACCTTTTTTCTTGAATATGCTTCCTTTTCTATAGAAGTCCACAACTATAGCAAGTACAATAACAGCTCCTGTTACAGCTTGTTGTAAGAATGAGTTGATTCCTAGGATAGCAAGTCCACTTTGGAATACCTGTATAGTAAATATTCCTACCATAGCTCCACCGATGGTTCCTACTCCTCCACCGAATTGTACTCCACCCATGATTGCACCAGCCATTGCAAATAAATCTGGACCATTTATTTCACTTGGAGCACCAACATTTATACTCGACATTAGTAATATACCAGCTATTGCAGCTAAAACACCTTCTATTGCATATACCTTTATAACATGCTTGTTTACATTTATTCCTGATAATCTTCCTGCTTCCTTATTAGATCCAACTACGTAGCAGTATCTACCGAATCTTGTATTTTTCATCAAGTAAGCCATTACTAAGACTATTATGATGAACACTATAGTATTAGTGTGTATTATTGATACTCCAACTTCTGTGTTAGAAATATTATAAAACCAATCTGGCACACCCTTGATGTAAATCCCATTTGTAAAAAATAGTATTAATCCTCTTATTAAATAACTTGTACCCATAGTAAGTATAAAAGATTCTAATTTAAATTTTGTAATTAGTAATCCGTTAAATAATCCCCAAACTGCACCTACTAATAACCCTGCAAGTAGAGAAACTGGTACGCTAACCCCTTTTACAGCTAGATAGGCTACTGTACACCCAGAAAATGCAGCTATTGCACCAATAGAAAGATCAACACCTCCAGTTATTATTACCATAGTAATAGCAACAGTTAAAATTCCCACTGTAGGAATTTGTCTTAAGAAATTTGAAGCATTTGCTGCTCCCAAAAAGTCCGGGCTTGCTATTGAGAATACTAAAATAAGCACTACAAGTACTAGATAGATTGAATATTTGAGAAATAAGTTTTTAATATTAAACCCTTCCTTTTTCATCTTAATACCTTCTTCTTGTACAATTTTATTATTAATTGTTTGATTCATCTTTATTAATCCCTCCAAGCGTAGCTAATTTCATAATCTTTTCTTGTGTCGCTTCTTCTCTGATAAGTTCTCCAGTAAGTTTTCCTTCACACATAACATATATTCTATCTGACATACCTAATAATTCAGGTAATTCAGAAGACACCATTATAACTACCTTGCCCTTTCTAACTAGATCATTCATTATGTGATATATTTCAGCTTTAGTACCAACGTCTATTCCTTTAGTTGGCTCATCAAAAATAAATATTTCCGAGTCCGTATTTAACCATTTAGCTAGTATTAATTTTTGTTGATTTCCACCTGATAATGTTCCTGCCATAACATCAAGATTTGCTGTTTTAATCTCAAGTGCTTCCTTAAATCTTTCTCCAGTTTCTCTTAACTTTTTATGATTTAACACAAAATCTTTTAAGTTAGTTAAAGTTATATTATCAAGTACACTCATTACTAGAGATAATCCTTGACTTTTCCTATCTTCTGTTAAAAGGCAGATACCATTATTGATTGCATCCATAGGTGAATTAATCTTAACTTCCTTCCCATTGATTGTTATCTTACCTTCGCTTATTTTATCAGCACCAAATACAAGCCTCATAAGTTCTGTTCTACCTGATCCAACCAAACCAGCTAGTCCTAAAATTTCACCTTTTCTTGCTTTCAAACTAACATCCTTAACTCTACCAACATTATCACTAAGATTTTCTACTTCTAAAACGTATTCTTTAGGCTCAAAAATCTCCTTAGGAAATAGCTCTGTCAAATCTCTTCCTACCATCATATTTATGAGTCTTTCCTGAGTTATCCCTTCTAGTTCACAGCTTTCAATATAAGTACCATCTCTGAGTACTGTAGCTCTATCACAAATATCAAAAACCTCTTTTAATCTATGTGATATATATATTGCTGCAACACCTTCCTTTTTTAGTGTTCTTATAACTTTAAAAAGGTTTTCAACATCCTTCTGAGATAACGATGTTGTTGGTTCATCAAAAATAATCGCTTTTGCATTTAAACTTATTGCCTTTGCTATTTCTACCATCTGTTTCTTTGCAGTTGGAAGCTGCATAACTAGGTCCGTAGCTTTTATATCTATCCCTAATTTTTTTATTATGGAATCTGTATCTTCGTGTAATTTCTTGTAGTCAACAATACCCAAGGCTTCATTTTTATATGGTAGTCTTCCCATATAAACATTTTCTGCAACCGTCAATGTCTCTGCTAGATTTAGCTCTTGATGAACAAATCCAATACCTAATTGTGCAGCTTTAGTTGGATTAATAACTCCACAATCAACTCCTTCAACAAATATTTGACCTTCATCCTGTGTATGAACTCCTCCAAGTATTTTCATTAAAGTTGATTTTCCAGCACCGTTTTCTCCTAATAAAGCATGTACTTCGCCTTTTTTAATTTCCAACTGTGCTCCCTTAAGAGCATAAACTCCTGGAAATCTTTTATGTATATTTTTCATTTCTAAAAATACATTACTCAATTCTAACCACCTCAACTTTCACTAATCGTTTTCATGAACATTTTACAATAATATATTAGTTAGTTATATTTAATATCTTTACTTCTACATTTGAAATTTTTACTTTTTAAATAATGATTAAAAAGTTATTAAATCTCTAAGAATACGTTTGCTAAACTCTCATCTTCAAAGCGTTTAACATCGTTTACATTTGTTATTTTACAGTAATGCATTAATTAATTATATGTAATATCTTTACCTCTACATTTGAAATCTTTACTTCTTAAACTTATTTTAAAAAGTCGTTATTTATTAAATTTAATAGGAACTGTTGGTAAATCAACAGATTTAGTTTTGTAGAACCTAAATTTTATAAATATACTTCTCTGAAGAATAAAAAAATGTGAATTCCGAAGAACTCACATTAATTGTATGATTAAATTATGTTAATAGATAAATCACTCATTAAAAATTATTATAAAATACAGTTTGGGAAATATCTTTTCTTTTTTCATGGTTAGGATTTGGTTTAGCCTCGTTACTTGGATAACCAATTGGTAAAAGACATATGGGTTCAAGGTCTGTTGGTATATTAAAAGCAGCACGTATAGCGACAGGGTCAAAATGGCCAACCCATGTTGATCCTAAACCAAGCTCAGCAGCTTGTAGCATCATATGTGTAGCAATAATACTTCCATCAATATCAGTATGGATTTTTCCATCATAACTACGCTCCCATGCTTCATTTTTATCAGCACATATAAGTAAGGCTAACGGTGCATTAAAATGATAAATTGTGCAAGTTTGTAGTTTAGCAAGAGCATCCTCACTTTCAAGTACCAAAATTCTTTGCGGTTGACGATTTGCAGCAGTCGGAGCTAATTGTCCTGCTTTCAAAATTAAATTTAAATCCTCCTGACTGATTTTCTTTGTGTCAAAACTTCTTACAGAATATCTTTTGGCAGCTAATTCTATAAATTTCATATATACATCTCCATTCATTTAAGTTAATATCTTTATACCTCATCTATTATGACTTTGTAAAATGTTTTATGATTAAACTTATACAATTGAATGCTTCTACATTGTTAAAGATTTACAAATAACCCTATTATTTAACTTATCTCCCCTCCACATATGAAAAATAATCAAAATCTGCATACTTATTCATACCTGATAAGTCCTGACACGCAATTCCTACAAAAGCACCGGTGAAAGCCCATGAACCTTTGATAGCATCATCTGACAATGTACTTGCGTCATAAACTTTGCCTATAGGCCTCCACTCGTCCTTATTGGTAGCAAAGAAAAATCTAAGTTGCCCAAAATTCACTTCCACTTTTAGATAAATACGTTCTACATCAGTTATCAAAATGTTATCATCCTGAGTCATGGACTCTGATAAATCATTATTTATGCTAGCTAGAACCCCTATGCATTTGCCTCCTAATTCTTCATCCATGCTTATCCTCAAATAATAATAGTTTTCTGTGTTGTAATAGCAAATTAATCCTGCAAGCTGCAACGTTGTTTCAGGTTCAAATTCAACACAGGTTTCGGCAGAATAAACAAAGTTCTGCTGACGTCTTGCTATCATACTTTGTGTAAACTTGGAAAACATTGATTCTTTTCCATATAACCTTAAAAATCCTGGCCTTTCAGTAAGTGACATAAAGGTTTCCGCTGGAACTCTTAAGGACTGAAAATTTATATTTAATAAAGTATTATTAAAATCGTCATACTGTGAAACTAAGACATCTTCTTCATTATTTGATTCACTTTCACTGTTATTGTTAATTTCTATTTCCCAAGAAGGTAAGTTATTTGTGTCATAACATAAATAAAGCCAATCATCTTCACGCCATTCCACCTTTTGTATAGCTGTTTCTCTTCCTAGAATGCAGCGATCTGTTTCAGGAAGAGGCCTTCCACAAAGATGAACCATAAACCATTCATTATTAGGACCTTCCACAATGCTTGCATGTCCTGCTTTTTGAAGAACTTTATGCATATCACTTCCCACAGAAGTAAGAATTGGATTTTGTGGATGAACCTCATAAGGACCAGTAATTTTTTTCGAACGAGCAAGTGTTACTGCATGTTCATAACTAGTGCCTCCTTCAGCCGCCATCAAATAATAGTAATCATTATGCTTATATATATGAGGACCCTCAGAGCAACCCAAATCTGTCCCTTTAAAAATATTAATTACAGGGCCAGTAAGGCATTTGTTTTTTTCATTATATTCTTGTAAAAGGTGACCAGCAAAATTATTCTTTCCTATACGATTATCCCATTTCATGTTTATAAGCCACTTTTTTCCGTCATCGTCGTGGAATAGAGATGGATCAAAACCACTCGAATTAAGATAAACAGGCTCTGACCACTCACCACAAATATCACTTGAGGTTACCAGATAATTATGGGTATCTTTAATATGTCCATTGTTGTTTACTATTGTATATATTAAGTAAAAGATACCTTTATTATAGGACAAACATGGCGCCCAAATTCCACCTGAATCAGGGGTTCCTAACATATTTAGCTGAGAGACTCTATTCAATGGATGTGCTATAAGCTCCCAATTCACTAGATCTTTGGAATGATGAATTTGAACTCCTGGAAACCATTCAAAAGTAGAGGTTGCAATATAATAATTATCCTCAGCTTTACATATAGATGGATCTGGATTAAAGCCCTTTAAGATTGGGTTTTTAATTTTTAACATAATTCTCCTCCTTAAGTTAAGAGTTTTATATATAGAAAGACCATATAAAATATTAAAAGGTCTGACTCCAATGGACTATTGAAATCAGACCTTAGCATCATAATTTTTCATTATTTCTCCTGCCTACTTGACAGGGTGAATTTCAAATATGAAGTACCTTTCTATAAACTTTCAAGATACATATTTATTATAATTTAGATTATTAAGATAACTCTACTTTTTGTAAAGTACCATCATCATTGTACTTTATTTCAGTGTATTTTACACAACGTTTGTTGTCTGCTCCACCTGATAAAGAACTATCATGATAGAATAAATACCATTTATCTTGGAACTCAACAATTGAGTGATGAGTTGTCCAACCAATTACAGGATCAAGTATTTTTCCTTTAAATGTATAAGGTCCCTTTGGATTCTTACTCATAGCATATACTATGCAATGTGTGCTACCAGTAGAGTATGAAAGATAATAATTTCCATTATATTTATGAACCCATGGTCCTTCAAAATATCTTCTTTCTTCATCACCAGCAAGTATAGGATTTCCATCTTCATCAACAATTGATATCTCCTCTGGAGCTTCTTTAAATGTAAGCATATCATCATTTAATTCAGCTACTCTTGGTCCTATAGCAGGTGCTGTAGCAGCAGGACCGTCTCCATCTGGATTAAAAGTGCCAGTTTGCCATTTTTCTAGCTGTCCTCCCCAAAGGCCTCCAAAATAAACATATGCTCTATTATCGTCATCCATTAAAACAGCAGGATCAATGCTATAGCTTCCAGGTATATAACTTTCTTGCGCTTTGAATGGTCCAGAAGGAGATTCACTAGTAGCTACTCCAAGTCTAAAGATATCTTCTTTATCTCTTGCCGGGAAAAACAAGTAATAAGTTCCATTCTTATAAGCAGCATCTGGAGCCCATAATTGTTTACTTGCCCATGGAATGTCTTTTAAGTGCAGTGCTTCTCCATTGTCAATACAAGGTGAATTAGTATCATCAAGAGATAAAATATGGTAATCTTCCATGTT
This sequence comes from uncultured Clostridium sp., assembly GCA_963524945.1. Taxonomy (GTDB): domain Bacteria; phylum Bacillota; class Clostridia; order Clostridiales; family Clostridiaceae; genus Clostridium. The sequence continues at coordinate 4,921 of CAURJV010000074.1, read as the reverse complement.
ATATTGGTCACCATTATCGTTTGAAATCTGTACTTGGTCAAGATCATGAGAAGGATAGATGTAGATCTTACCTTCAAATACATGAGCAGAAGGATCTGCCGTATAAATATGAGTTACTAGAGGCTCGTTTTGTTTTGCAATATTTTTCATATGATTCTCTCCTATCTTTTCTTTGAATATTTATTTACGAATGAATTTATGGTTATTCTCTTATAATTACGATTTGAACGTCTGATATATAATTTAAATCTTTATATTAATTCAATATTTGCTTCCAATGGTGCTACCGATGTAAGTTCAAAACTTCTCTTATCCGGTTGCGATACCCCAAGAAATAGTTTGAATTTCTTACTATCAAGAAGTCTTTCTCCATCATCATTTACTACTTCAAATGATTTCTTATCCAATTTCATTGTTACAGTTTTGCTTTCTCCCTTTTTCAAGGAAATACGCTTGAATCCTGCTAGGCTATGATTTAGCACAGCATATTTTGATTCTAAATCTTTTACATAACATTGAACTACTTCTTCAATCTCATATTCTCCCGTATTTTTAATCTCTATGCTGATATCAAAACTCTCAAAGCCAGGCTTAACAAAAGGCACTTGTAAATTAGATAATTCTACTGTTGAATAAGTTAAACCATACCCAAATGGATATAAACTCTCATGTTCTAAATATCTATAAGTTCTTCCCTTCATTGAATAATTAGTAAACTCAGGAAGCTTAGCTGTGTCTTTATAAAAAGTTACTGGTAATTTCCCACTTGGTGAGCATTTTCCAAATAATATATCCGCTACAGCAGTTCCTCCGCGGCTACCTGGATACCATGCATTTAAAATGGCTGCACATTTTTCTTCTGCGCCATTTAGTGTTAATGCACTTCCAGCTCCAAGGACAACAATAACTGGCTTTCCAACCTCAAGTACTTTTTCAAGTAAATTTTGTTGCCTTCCTGGCAAGTTCAAATTCTCTTTGTCTCCTGCCCCGTAGCTATTGCCCGCATCCCCTTGTTCTCCTTCAATTGTGGAATCTAATCCTAGGCATAATACAACTACATCAGATCTTTCTGCTACTGAAATCGCTTCAGATAATCTATCATCTGGTCTTGCTAAGTCCTCCACTTTATCTTTAAATAAGTGACATCCTTCAGAGTAATATACTCTCACATCATCACCAACTGCATCATGAATTCCTTCTAATATTGTTGTATACTTAGATGCTGTTCCAGAGTAATTTCCCTTCAACATTATTTCGCTGTTTGCATTCGGACCAATTGCTGCTATTGATTTTAAATTTGATTTATTCAATGGAAGCGTTCCATTATTCTTTAGTAATACCATTGATTTTCTAGAAGCTATTAATGCAACATCGTTATGCTCTTTAGAATCGTTTACTTCATATGGTATCTTGTTATATTCACAATCTTCATCAAACATACCTAATTTAAATCTTGTTGTCATTAATCTTTCTGCTGCTGTAGTTATTTGTTCTTCAGTTACTAAGCCTTCTTTATAAGCTAATAGCAAATTAAGATACATATTTCCACAGTTAAGATCACAGCCATTTTCTATAGCCAATGCTACTGATTCAGTTGCAGTACTTGTAACCATATGGTGTAAATGAAAATCTGCAAGAGCCCAGCAGTCTGATACTACATGTCCTTTAAATCCCCATTTGCCTCTTAAGATATCTTTCAACAAAGTCTTACTACCACAACATGGCTCCCCATTTGTACGGTTATATGCTCCCATTACACTTTCAACATTTGCCTCTTTTACACATGCCTCAAATGCTGGTAAATATGTTTCATATAGATCCTTCTTGTTAACTACCGCATTAAATTCATGCCTTAACCCTTCTGGTCCGCTATGAACTGCAAAATGTTTTGCACAAGCAGCTAACTTTAAATATTTTCCTTCACCTTGCAATCCTTTTATGAATGCAACTCCTAATCTAGATGTTAAATAAGGGTCTTCCCCGTAAGTTTCATGTCCACGTCCCCATCTAGGATCTCTAAAAATATTTATATTGGGAGACCAATAAGTTAATCCCTTATATATGCCTCTGTCGTCTTTTTTGCTGTATTCATTGTATTTAGCACGTCCCTCTGTAGCAATAATATTTGCAACCTTTCCCAGAAATTCATCATCAAATATAGCGGCTAAACCAATCGCTTGAGGGAACACAGTTGCTGTTCCAGCTCTAGCTACCCCATGAAGACCTTCATTCCACCAATTATACTCAGGTACATTTAAGTGCTTTATTGCTGGTGATTGATAAGTTAATTGCTCTGCTTTTTCTTGTAATGTCATTTTAGATACTAATTCTTTTGCTGCCTTTACTGCAAATTCATGAGTATTTTCTTGCTCACCATTCATATATATCCCTCTATCCTTTAAATATTTATGGAGATTAAAATTTATAATACAATATTCAATTTGTAATTTAATAATATAAAATTTATGGTTGACTTAACAAGAAAGTATTTATATAATTGTAGACAAAATTTACTCTCTTGGAGGTATTCTATGTTAAAATACGAGTCGCACCACTTTGGAGAAAACACTCTTTTTTCCCACTACCATCCAATTAGTCTTAATTACCCTGTTCATCTACATCGAAGCTTCGAGTTCATATCTGTTATTGATGGAGATCTTCAAATTTCTGTTAATAATAGAAATTTTGAAGTAAAAAAGGATGAATGTATATTAATTTTGCCTTACGAAATCCACTCTCTCTCAACTAATAAATACTCTGATGCTCGTATTTGCATATTTTCCCCCGAATATGTAAAAACATTTGACAGCATGATCTATGGTAAATTTCTCCAAAATCCAGTCTTTAATTTATCACATAATGCGCGATCTCTTATACTAGACAAAATTTTCAGAGATAATGTCAATGTTCTTGAGATGAAAGCTTGTCTTTATTTGCTTTGTTCTGAAGTTATGGAACATACGCAATTACTTGTAAGCGTGAAAAATGATTATGAATTATTACATAAAATTCTTAACTATATTCAAAATAATTTTACTAAAGATATCTCATTAAAAAGCATTGCAGATGAATTTTGCTACAGTTACAATTACCTATCCAAATATTTAAATAATGTACTCGGAATATCGTTTGTTGATTTTGTTAATCAGAATAGAATTAATTACGCGGCATATTTATTAAAAAATACAGAAGACCCGATTACTGATATTACTTATAAATGTGGTTACTCAAGCATCCGTTCATTTAATAGAAACTTTCTTAAGATTATGAATATGACTCCAAAAACTTATAGAAACTTTTAGTTTACAGTTAATTAAATACTATACAATGGCAATTCCAGTATTCTCAAACGACTATAAATAAGATTACGCTTTTATCTATTATGTAGATTTTAACTTAATCATAATGATATACTAAAGGAAAAGTCATTTTATACGCATAAGAATTATTTTTACAGACGGGAAGTGTTAAAAATGCAAAGTAATATAAACCTCTCAGAGCTTGAAAAAATAATATTGAATAAAATACATGAGCATATCAGCAAAAATGAAAAGGTTGGAATAAATGGAGTTGCGCAAGAGTGTTTTGTTTCAAAAGCAGCAATTATAAAATTATCGAAGAAACTTGGCTACAGCGGATATAGTGAAATGTATTATACAATTCTTGCCTCTACTAATAATGCACTCAAATTAGACTTTTCGAATAATATTATTAGTACTTATGAAAGTGAGGCTTTAACAATTCATGTTAATATGCTTGTGGAATTACTAAGAGAGTACAGCGAAAAAAGAATCTATCTTGATTCCCTAGGCTTTTGCGACAGTGCTAAGGAATATTATTTACAAAAATTATTATCATTTGGATTTGATGCCGCTAGCAGCTATCATTACGAAGCATTTAGTAAGAATAAATCTGGACTTTATTTCTTTCTTTCTTATTCTGGGGCAAGGTCAGAAGTTCTTGAAAAGGTTAACGTAGCTATAGAGAATAATTTTAAAGTTGTAGCCTTTACTTCAACTAAAGATTCTCCATTGGGCAAAATAGCTCATATGACAATAGAGGTTGCTGGAACAAAATCAGATAAAGAGCATTACCTACCTAACTTTTTCACTTCAAATTTAATAATCTTATTAGAATTAGCATTAAGCAAATATTCTAATAAATATTTATCGTCACAAAGAAACTAGTGCTTATAAACTCAATTAAATATGATATTTACTCCATGAAAGGTCTGTTAAAAGTAGATTGCTTTGTAAAACTCTTTACAACATTCACTTCTAACAGATCTTTTTATATTTGTAGCTCAGTGAACTTTTTCACTAAAAGTAAACATTATCATAGAAGTGGCAATTCCATTGATACTCTATATATTCTAGTGTATTCTAAAGACAAATAAAAGGAGGTACATATTATATGAAAGAAAAATTATTATCATTAAGTCAAAGGTTTTCACAAGCCGCAGTTCAACCTGTAATGTTTTTAGCAATCATGGGAACTGGTCTCGCTATTGCTGTCATTATGCAACTCAGCTTTATGCCATCATTTATGATTTTTATTGGAACTTTATTAAAGACCATGATGAATGCTATGCTAAATAATCTTTCTATTATTTTCTGTGTTGGACTAACAACCGCATTTGCTAAAAATAAAAAAGTTGATGCTGCTATTATTAGTCTAATTGTGTACATTATATTTTTGGCTGGAAACAATGCATGGCTTACTTCACAAAATATGCTAGCTCAGCCTGGCGCTATGGGATTATTTGGAACTGGACAAAACCTTGTTTTAGGATTCCAAGTAGTAGATATGAATGTATTTTTAGGAATAATACTTGGATGTATTACTGGATACGTGTTTAATAAAGCGTCTAATATACAATTCGTAGAAATGTTTCGAGTATACGGCGGATCACGACTTGTAT
>CAURJV010000073.1:0-28811 GCA_963524945.1 uncultured Clostridium sp. | reverse complement strand
TTTGCTTTTAGGCATTTTATAACACATAAGAAAGCGTTTCAGAAATCGCTTTTTTGCTTTTAGTTATCCTATAATGCATATGGAAGCATCCTAGGATTGGCTTTTTCTACACTATATATCAACTCTTAATTCTAATTTCTTCATTCCACTAGACCTCTCATTAGAACTTTTATTATATCGAATCCCTATTCATGTTTTTCAATATTTTTTGCCATAATTATATTTCTGTGTACACCATATATACTTCTTTACACAAAGAACTTCACTTAAATATTTTATGTAAATTATACCCAAACTTCACCTAAATAGATTATACATAAGTATTTTCATTGTATTCATATACTTAAGATTTACCTAAATAATCCCAAAACTTACCTAAGTGCATTATATGTTTTTTTAAATCTTACTGTTATTTATCATTATTTTTGAAATATTAATTTCTTTAAAACGCAAATAAGAGCGTATTTCTACACTCTTATTTACAAACACTTATATTTTTATCAACGGAAGTCTCATAGATAATCCATGTTATTTATAAGTATCCTGATCTTTATATTGTCATATTAATTCCTACTTAAAATAAATTAATTATCTATGTCTATATTATTTCTAAAATGTTTATTATTTTTCAAGTATTTTTAATAATTTTTTTCAATAAAATTTAATACCTCAATTATAAATCTAATCTTATCCCATTATTCTTAAGCCACTCTTTTCTATATTCATAATCATTTAATACAGAGCATACATTATCCCAAAATTCCTTGGAATGGCTTTTATACTTCATATGGCACATTTCATGCACTACTATATAGTCTAATATATTAGAAGGAGCCATAACACATCTCCAATTAAATAGTAATTCATTATTTTTTGTGCAACTAGCCCATCTCTTCCTTTGTTCTTTAACTTTTACATCAGTTACTTTATCTCTAAAATAACTTCCATAATACTTTACTCTTTCTTTTACTTTCTTTAAAGTCTTATCCCTATACCAATTCTCTAATGCTAATTTTATTTGATCCTGCTCGTTAGTATAAGTAGTAACTATAAACTTACCTCTCAGTAATCTTACATTAATATTTTCAGCATTTTCATCATAAATTAATTGCAACGAATAAGTTCTTCCTAAATATAAATAAGATTCCCCATTTACTGCTTCCCTTTTTATCCTATTGACGTTAATATTTTTCACTTCATACTGATTTTGAACTATCCACTTTGCTTTTGATTTTACTTTTTTCAGTATGACTTCTTCAGTTGCATTCATAGGCGAAATAACATTAACTTCTCCACTTGGTTCAACTTCTATTGTCATGGTTTTTCTGTCCTTATATGCAACATTAAATTCTATATACCTAGTTCCATATTGAAATCCTAATTTCATGCTTTTTTCACCTCTAGGCGATTATATTAATCTATGTTTGCATAATGTATCTTTGCAAGATTAAGCAATTGCTTTCTTAGTTCCTGTATCTTGTTTAATGTATCTGCACCATAGACTTCTCTTATCTTTTGATTTTTGCTTAGTAAAAACATATAAATTTTATTTTCTATTTCTGATACCTTTGTTTGGTTTTCTGTCCAACCCTTCATATACCATTCTGTAGTAATCTTATCATTAAATTCTTTAGCAAATTCCTTGGTAAATTCAATTGTATTATCATTCATATAAGTAACAGAATCTTCTTTAATTACGTCATTCGCTTCTTCCCCATCTTCTAGTAATTTTCTAACAGTCTCAAAAACAGCAAATTCTTTAACATCAAGTCCTAATTCATTAGCCATGTCTTTTTCACCACTGCCAATATCATTCTTCATAAATTCCTTTAATCTTGCCTTTTTCTCCACCCAATCATTCTTTGTTTCTTCTAATATTTGTTGGAGTTTTTCAAATAGGCTTGTATAATACACAGGATTTTCATCCATCTTTAAATGAATAGCATTTTTAATAGCATGTTCCATAGTAGATGCTACTGCTTCATCACTCATATTATTTTTAATTTTATTTTCAAAATCATCTTCAAATAGTGTTATTGGCTCAATCCAACTTATAACTCCATTGGAAGAAAGATGTTCTGATATTATTTCTTTAACCTTTTCACCACAATCACCTATATCTAGTTTCTTTTCTGGATTATATCTCATCTTTGCTGCTGCTCTAATATAGGATAACCATTTTACATCATTTAATATATCTTTAGAAACTGTTGGCATTAATGTTTCTACTACACCTGCGAATTTCTTATATGCAACTTCAAATTCTGCTCTTTTATCTTCTGGTTCAAGTATTTTTACTAATGCATCTAAATTGTCTTTATCTACACCACAAAACATTCTCATTACATTCTCTCTTAAAGAAAGCATTTCATCATAAATACTGGCCATAGATTCCATAGGCCTACCTAAATCTTCTTTATCAAATATTGCTAAGGCTTCATCCAAGAAATCCAAGACTCCATAGTAGTCAATAACATAACCGCACTTCTTTATATCTCCGCAAGTTCTATTTACTCTGGCAATGGCTTGTAATAAAGTATGTTCTTTAAGAGGCCTATCTAAATACATTACTTGCTCTATTGGAGCATCAAAACCAGTAAGAAGCATATCCTTAACTATAATAAAGCATAGTTTACTTTCAGATGTTTTCTTTTTAAATTCTTTTAGTATAGTCTTTTGCTCTTCCTTAGTTGTATAATGTTCTTTTAAACTTGCATCTTCATTAAGTTCGCCTTTTGAATATATTATTTTACATTCTAATTCTTCACCCATAATGTCTTTCATATGCTTATTTAAAGCATTGCAATACTTAACACAGGCTTCTCTTGATACGCATACTATTTGTGCCTTAAATCCATTTGGATAAATATAATCCTTATAATGTTTAAGTATATCCTTGGCTACTTCTTCAATTCTTTCATCAGATTCTATTACGGTCCTTTTATTGGCATACTTTTGTTTAATTGCTTCTTTTTCGTCATCTGTTCTATCGTCAAAGGCTTGTTCGAATAATTCTTCTAAGTTTTCACCAGAAATATGTAAATCTGGTCTTCTGCCTTCGTAAACAATTTTAACTGTTGCTCCATCCTTTACTGCATCCCTTATTGAATATTGATCAATATAAGAACCAAAAGTTCTAGCAGTAGATTTATCTTGTTTATCAATAGGCGTACCCGTAAATCCAATAAAAGTTGCATTAGGTAATGCAGTTCTCATATTAGCAGCAGTACCTTTGTATTGGCTTCTATGTGCTTCATCTGTCATAACTATAATGTTATTTTTAGTAGATAAAATTTCATATTCCTTTTCAAGAAATAATCCTTCTATATTACTTTCTTCCTTGTCACTTTGGAACTTTTGAATAGTTGTAGTAATTACTTGTGCGTTAGACTGCCTAAGCAATCCCTTCATCTGTTCAATTTTTTCAGCACGAACAGGTATTGTATTAGTAAGTGTATTTTGAAGTGTTTCAAATATCTGTTCATCAAGATCAGTTCTATCTGTAACTATGATTATAGTGGCATCACTTAACTTCTTTATACTTCTTATCTTTCTAGATAAAAAAACCATAGTTAAAGACTTTCCACTTCCTTGAGTATGCCAGACTACTCCACCTTTTTCTAAAGGAGTTTTTCCTTCTTCAAGTCTTTTTATACACTTTTGAACTGCTCTAAACTGTTGATATCTGCATACCTTTTTAACTTTTCTAGAATTCTCCTTGTCCATATCATAAACAATAAAATTCTGCATTATATCAAGTAAATTTTCTTTTTTGAAGATCCCTTGTAAAAGAATATTTTGAGGTGTTTCCTTATATTCAAATACATCAACATTATTTACTGGATAAGCATCCTTCCACTCAATGTAATGCTTGTACCCACTACAAATAGTCCCAACAAATGCAGTATATTTATTTAAAATTCCAGTAATAAAATTAGTATAAAATAATCTCTCTGAGCCTTCTATAAAATTAGCCTCACGGCCATTCATGTATCTTCTAAGTTGTGCGTAAGCGTCATGCTTTCCTACATTTTCGTTAGAATCTCCATCTTTGAATGGCGATTTACATTCCAAAACTACTATAGGCATTCCATTAATAAAAATAACTATGTCAGGCCTAATAGTTTCTTGTGAACCTTTAATAACAAATTGTCTACATACCAAAAAATCATTGTTATCAATATTATTAAAATCAATCAAATGAACTGTAGGCGTTTCTTTTCTGCCATCAATGACTTGATCTACTGTTATTTGAAGATTAACTATATATTCATATATCTTTTCATTTATCTCCAAAAGCCCACTTCCAAGAGATTCTGCTCTTTCTAACTTTCTGATAATCTTATTAGCATTTTCATCAGAAATCCAAGGATTAAGTTTCTTTAATGACTTCATCATTCTTCTATTTAAAATAACATCACTTAAAGTATCACGTTCCCCTAACTCCGGAACAAGTTTATCTCCATCTATGTACTCGTATCCTAAAGATTTTAGGTATTCTACTGCTGGTAATTCAACTAGTGTTAATTCATTTCCTAAATAATTATCCACCAATTCTATCCCCCTTACTTACTTGATTAATCAGTTATTGCACTTTATACAACAACTGATTAATAGTCTTATTACTGCTTATCGTTCTTACTCTGCCAATGTAATTATTTTGAATTATTGACATTATTAACAATTGTTCTTTTTCCTAAACTAGTGTATAATTTGATTAAAGACACATATATTATGGTTATAATGCTTAAGAGAGGCGAGTGATTCGCTCCTTGCTATTCAAACTAGGCATTCAGCATAGGTACAAGAATCTTAGAAACTTGGTGAGTGATTTGCTCCTCACTTGGACTAGGATTCTTTTTTATTATAATATTTTAACCAGTCAAATATTTTTATTAATCTTCTATAGTTAGTTTTAATTGTTGAATTTCCATTTTTGAAAATATCACTGTGACTATTATAAAAATTCTCAAGGAAGATATTAAGTTGATCTACTTTAATATTATCTTTTGATAACATTGCAATATACTCTAAAGCCTTTTCTTCACCATATTCTTCAATTACATCATCTATAGTCATATTTGCCAATTCTGGTAACTTACTTTTTTTAATTATAATAGTTCTACTAAGTAATTGTTCAAAACTTTCCTTAATCTCCTTTTCTACCTTATCTGGTATTTGACAGTTACAATTTGAAACATATTTATATATAGGAATGCTATTACTATTATGTGATAATAAGGCTGGTAAACTTTGAGCCACGACTAAGTTAGCATCAAATTTCCTATCATCAAATATAACATCAAGAAATATTTCTTCTGCTTCTAATCCCATATATCCCTTATTTCCAAACTCAGATAATACTCCTACCCCTAAAACACATTCTATCTTTTCAAGATTATCATCGTCCTCTAATCCAACAACCTTCATCTTAGTTCCAGGTTCATTAGTTAAAACCAAATCATATATATCTTGTTTTAAATTTCTTAGGATTGGTGCTGAATATTTTGCCTTATTTTTTAACATAGCATTATATAATACTTTATAGTCTTTTATCCTGATTTTAGTCATCTCAATGCTTTTCTTATCTTCAAATGTTATAGAGTGTGTTGAGATACCTTCATCAATTCCTTCTCTGTCCCATTCTATAAATATTAATCTATTTTTTAACTTCAATAGGTTCTCTTCTGATAAACATCTTACAATATCTTTTAGTATACTTCTTATATTTTCATCCCCTATTGAATACCCTATAAATATTATTGGATGTTCTAAGAACATTGTTAAAATTTTTGCTGCTAAATACTGCTCTTTATCATTGAAATTTTTATAATCTTCTTCATCTATAATAATTGATTCAGGCTTAGTACAACATCCATGAATTTTATATATTTCTCCAATTCCTTGCAATTGTGAAAATATAAGTTCTTCTTGACCTACATAAACTTTGTATTTATCCATTAGGCTTTCTAACAACAAATCGTAATTAGTTGTTATTACTCCTGCTATGCTCTTTTTAGATACTTGTCTTAATAATTCTGCTTCATCTTTTTTATCGTCTAAGATCTCTTTAGAATTATCCTTAATATAATCGGCAATTTCTATCTTTAGTGGTGCAGTTCCTTTCATAATATCGTCATTGTATTTCACTCTAATGTTCTGAAACTTATCATCCACATACCACTTTTCTGATAAATCTTTTCCAATAAGTTCTGCTGCTTTTTGATAAAGACCAATATCAAATCCTTCATTTTTTGCTTTCTGAATATACATATTAAATGCATAATCACTATCTACATTTTTTATTGCCAGTACCTTTAAAAGCCCTTCCCAATTTTCTAGTTCAAGATATCTTCTAGATAATCCTGCCCCTACAAATAATATTGGAACTGTACTGTGTTGTTTTAATATGCTTAATATCTTACTCTCCATAAACTACCTTTCCATAACTATACAGTCAAATATCCACAAATATTCTTCCATAATTGTTTTGCAATCTCCTCAACAGTATCGCCATTAAAGCCAAAAACATTCATTGTCATTCTAAGTTTTAATTCATTATTTTTGACTTCGCAAGTAATCATTTCATTGAATGAATTGTTACTAAAATTATATTTGTCATATGATATAAAAATAGAATCATTCCCAAATCCCGTCATATTTCCTAACCAAAATCTTATACGTGTTCTTTCCACTCCATTTAAATAGAATGTTATTTTATAATCAAAATCACCATTTTGCTCTAATTCAAACTCAAAATTGTTATTATGCTTTTTTGTAGATTGAGACAAATTCAATAATTCTTCTTTAATTTTTTCATAAGAAATTTTCATGTATTTTTTCTTGTCTAAATCTGTTATCTGTTTCAAATTTGGAATCATATTAATATTAGAAACATCAATATCATTGTCTTCATTTTTATATTGCACTTTCCTTGGTGATAAATCTGGTTTCTCTCCTATGGGGTCTAATTGAAATTGATTTACTCCATAAATTTTATATAATAACTCATTTAGACTATCTTCAAACTTACTATCATCAGAAAAATCAATATATACTAGACCATTAAGACAGTATGGTATTACCTCTGAATCCCTATTTTTACTTCGTTTTATTGGAATTATTTTCTTTGTATTATTTAATAACTCATTTTCTAAAAATGTGGTTTCAAGTCCCACACCTCCCCTATGCTCATTTGCTCTTTGAGCATAATTTTCTGTAAGGATCACAATTATATAATCGCTTACTCTAAAGTTTTCAACCATCATCCTATTTAAATTTACGGTTCCTTGCTGCGTTATATTTCTATCGAAATCTGCATTAATTCCTTTTTTTCTTAATTCATTTACTAAATATGCAACCCATTCCATATGACTTGCATCATCCCAACTATAACTAACAAACACCTTTGGTGTACTCATTAAAAATCCCCCCATTTATATTTAAATCACTCTAAGTCTTCCAGTTAAAAGTTGTTGCATTAACCCTTCTTTAAGTACTTCTAATTTTACTTTTTTATTTTGATATCCTTCTATTTGGATATCTATTAATGATAGAATATTGGCTATTTGTTTTTGTTCAGCAAAACTAGGACATACTATTTTTATATTTTCTAGTTGGGTAGGACTAATATTAGGCGGATCTGTTCCTGCTATCTCTTTGTCTATTTCATTTACGAAATATTTACTTGACATTATATGATAAATAAAATCTATATCGACATTCATTCCATTAACTATATTTAGTTTCCCTACTCGCTGATTTAGTAATGAAGGTACATCTTTCTCAATTAATTTCGCTATTTTTAATGCGCCTTGAGTTATTGGACGTGTTAATGCTATAACATAATCATTCTCGTTAAGTTGATATTCTTTATACTTACTTAAATATCCTTCTGGAAGATACGATGTATTCTCCCATATTATTTTATCATGACTTACATTCGCTATTTTTAGCCACCTAACTCCATACTCAGCATTATCTGAACTTTTAAATGCATATCCACCTTTTATTTTTACTAGTTCCCCTAATTTATTTACTTTCCACTCCGCAGGAATTTCTCCAACTTCACTCCTCTTAAATTTCTTATGTCCAATTCCCTTAGTTAAAAGTCTTTGCATTAATCCTTTTTTTAATTTTTTAGTCTTTTCAATGATTTTATCTGCATAATCTATTTGTAAATCGACTGTTGAAAGAATATCTGCTATTTTTTGCTGCTCTTTAATTCCCATCAAACACACTTTTAAACCTCTAACTTGCTGAAAATTTAATCCTTCCCTACTTGAACCTGTATTTAATGCATCTATTTGTTTTTGAACAATCGAAGAATTTATATACATGCTCAAATATACTGGATTGACTGTATTATCTGCTCTAATAATACAAACATGTTGATTTACATTTCCTTTTCCAAATCCCTGTGGAACATATGTACATCTCCCAATAGAAGCCCCCGTTATATTTAACAATACGTCATTTTCTTTAAATTCCGTTCTTTTCATTTTATTATTTTGTTCATTATCTATAAAAACAACTTCATCTAAATGTAATCCATCTGGATATACATTCTGACTTCTTATAAAAGGAATTCCCTCTTTTTTATATACACTTTGCCCCCCTTTAGGAGTTACACCACTACCAACAAAATCAGTAAAATCATTAACTTTCTTTAGTTCCCATTCCACAGGAATATATCCCAATTCAGTTTTTTTATACCCTTTTTCCACCTTCTTCACCCCTTATATTATCTCAAATCCAAGTTCTTCTAAATATCCATTTAACTTTTCTTCATTGTCAGCAATTTTCATTTTTATCTCTCTAATATCTTGTAGAACTAAATCTATATCGACAGGTTCTTCTTCCTCTGTAGTATCAATATATCTAGATATGTTTAAGTTATAATCCTTTTCTTTTATAGTATCTAAATCAACTACTTCAGCATATTTTTCTACATTCTTAAAATTATCAAATGTAGTAATTATCTTTTCTATATCTTCATCTCTTAACTTATTCTTATTACCATCTTTAATGAGTCCTTGTGATGCATCTATAAATAATACTTTATTTTTTCTTTCCACTGCCTTATCTTTATTTATAATAAGTAATGCTGCTGGTATACTCGTTCCATAGAATATATTTTGTGGCAATCCTATTACGCCTTCAATCAAATCATCATTAAGAATTCCTGTCCTAATTTTTCCTTCTGAACTTCCTCTAAATAATACTCCATGAGGTACTACTGTTCCCATTCTTCCTTTTGAATTTAAAGCAGAAATCATATGCTCAACAAATGCTAAATCTCCGTATGATGTTGGTGGTATTCCATACACAAACCTTCCAAATAAATCTGTTTTTGCTTCATCTATCCCCCAGTTTTTTAATGAAAACGGAGGATTAGCAAGTACTACATCAAAAGTTTCCAATACTCCACCCTTAGTATGCTTTGGTTCTCTTATAGTATCACCTTTTTTTATAACTGCTCCCTTAGCATCATGAAATAACATATTCATTTTGCATATTGCCCATGTAGATAAGTTTATTTCCTGTCCATTAAGTAATACATTTTTAGGATTTCCCCCATGTTGTTCTATGTAATATGTAGAATTAATAAGCATACCGCCAGAACCACAAGTAGGATCGTATATTTTCTCACCTTCCTTAGGCTTTACTATACCAACTAATGCTTTAACTACCCCCTCTGGAGTATAGAATTCTCCACCTTTAGTACCACCTTGATCTGCAAATTGTTTTATTAAATATTCATAAGCATTTCCTAAAACATCTTTTGTTTCTAAATTATCATTTGCTAGATTTATACCACTAAATAAGATTAATAATTGCGATAATTTCTTGTCCGGCACTCTTTCCTTATCATTGTAATTGGCTGTAGTAAGAACCCCTATAAGTTCACTATTCTTAGGTTCATCTTCTATTCCTTTAAATGCCTTATCTAATTCTGGGCCTATATTTAAAGTTAAATCTTTTAATTTACTCCATCTTGCTCTTTCTGGAACATAGAAATTCTCATAAATATTAGGATCTTTTATTAATGTATTTATTTCTTCTTCTGGTAAGCCCATTTGTTTAAATTGTTCTTTCTTTTCTTCTTTCTCTATTTCAAATTGATCATTCATTCTCTTTAAAAATAATAATCCAAATATGTAATCCATATATTGAGCAGCATTTAACTCTCCTCTTAAAATATCTGCTGCATCCCATAAAGTTTTCTCTAACTTTTGTAATGTTAATTTCTCCATACCGTCACTCCTAAATTATTAGTAAATTTTCTAATTTTCGTATATTTATATTTTATCATTAATAATATTTAATTTCTTTATTATTTAAACTACAAACAAATTATTTAATTCTATTTTAAATAAAAAAAGAACAGTAAATATTCTTCACATGTGATTTTACACATTTAAGAAAATATTTTTCTCTGCTCTTTGAACATAACTTTTATTAATATACTGTAATCATATTAACTAAATTCTGTTAAATTGTATCTTTTACATATGCCTTTAATTGCATCCAACTCTTCTTTTACAGATAAACTCTTCTCATAATTACCCTTTATTTCCTCATATTTTTTCATTAGTTCTACCTTTTTCTCGTTTATATTGTTTTCTATTACATTGTTAATTTTTACTGCTGCAGTAAATACCCTAATAATTTCATCATAATTAGTGTAATATTCTTCTCCTTCATTTTCTATGTGTAATGGCTCTGCAAGTATTTTTAAAATACGTTCTGCCCTTTCAACATTATTAATCACTTCGGTTGAATATATACATTTGTAGGAATTTTTTTTCGTATGCCCAACAGATAAACTAGACATTCTGCTTTTTATAGTATTTACGGTTTTTCCAAACTTGTATGTCATTTTATTTATTTTGTTCGTAATGCATATATCAGTTGCGGCATAAAGAAATCCTGTTGTGTCATTTTCATTGTACTTTCCTTGCTCAACCTCCAGACTATTATACATTCTATACACATTATAAAGTTGTGTGAATGTAATTCTGTATATATTATCTTTTATATAGTTTTCCCCTATATAGTATTCTATTAGATTTAAGAAAATCTCTGGACTTCTAATTTCTTTAATATCATATATAGTTATCCTTTCTCCTATTTTCCCAAAATCTAAAGAATCATTATAGTTGTTTCTGCAATATTTATAAAAATCATCTATAAAATCATTTTTAAAACTTATTGTAATATCTTTTGCACATAAATCTAAATCCATATCTACATTAAATTTAAAATTATCATGTATATTGTCCAATATTTCTACCAGTGTATTAAACTTCTTTTCGCTATTTTCCATTCCAAAACAACCATTGAAGATATACATACAATTTATATATTCTCTTATCCGGGGTGTCTCGCCACCCAAATCAAAGATTAAAAAATCAATCAGTTCAGTAATACTTTCCATCTTTTGTACCCTTTGTCTAAATTCACTCTTTATAAATTCATATGAATGCAATATATTGTTTTCCATGTTTCCTCCTATGTTACTTATTAATTGTTTATTGTATTTATTATCTATTTAATCACAAATAATATACATTAAATGAATTTAATATAAAACTATTTAGGAGTTTTTCACTTAATAATAAAGGCTATTGAAAAAATCTATAAAATCTTTCTACAATAGCCACAAATTAAATTTGTTTTATTATTTATTTAAATACTATCCATCCATTTTATTAAAAGACCCCTATCGTCTTAATAGGGGTTTCCTTATTGGCAGGCTCTACAAAAATATTTTCCTCTCTAATTCCTATTAGTTCATCCTTGACCTTTTCTTTGTAGTCCATATTGGTCACAACATAAATATTATCCCTGTCTATTAATGGTATTATCCTATCAACAGTATTAACTAAGAAACTTTTATCGTTAATTAGCTTTAAAAATTGTTTTGGTTGATCGGCTCTTGATAGAGGATATAGTCTACTGCCCTTACCTCCAGCTAAAATCAGCCCGTATATCACGCATTTTCAACTCCATGTAATGATACTAGTTCATTATATGTTAAAATATTTGTATGTGTGAGTCTCTATCAAAAAGAACAATAAATTATTTACCTTAAATGTTCTCTTCCCTAAATTATAGACCTTCCATTGTGCTTCCTTCCCCAACCAGGCTATAGAAATCTTTTGTAAATACATCTACTGCATTTTTAGTTGCATCATGTTTTATTAAACCTTCTATTACATCTGGTGCTGCTGTGATGGATCCAATTCCATGCTTACATAAATTTAAAACTTGTTGTGAATTTTTGAAGCTCGCTGCTAATACATCTGCATTTAATCCATGAATTTCAAACATATCATGGATATCTTTTGCAACTTGAACTCCATCAGCTCCCATATTATCAATCCTATTTACATAAGGTGCTGTATATCTTGCCCCTGCTTTTGCCGCCATGAATGCTTGCATTGAAGTATAAATAGCTGTTGCTGTAATATTTACATTTTCCTTACTTAATAATTTCATAGCTTTTATTCCTTCAGGTGTTACAGGAATTTTAATATAAGTGTCCTTTCCAAGTACTTCAATCATATGGTGTGCTTCATCAACCATTTTTTCAGCAGTTAATGATACAACTTGAGCATGTAATTGTGCCCCTTCTGGTAAGAATTCTCTAATTGCTTTTAATACCTCCATAGGATTTCCACCTTGTTTTTTTAGAATAGATGGATTAGTTGTCACCCCATCACATGGATAAAACTCATAGATTTTTTTAATAGCTTCTAAATTTGCATCATCAATTAACATTAACATTTTTCTTCTCCCTCTCTCTTTTTAATTTCTATACTTAAATTAAGTAAATGCGTTATAAACGCTATAAAACAATACTCTTATTTCAAGAATATATATTCTTATATTGTAATATTCTAAACAATATATATTCTTAAGAATATTAGAATAAAAACATTTTTATTTATACCTTTTTATTCAGCAATCAATGAATATATAAAACAACTACTTAACTAAATTTCCTATCCCCGCTGAATAAGCTATATCATAAAAAACCTCCATTTGACTCTCAGTATACATTTTAGGATTCTCTTCAAAACAATAATCTAAATTATTGATTAAGTTATATTTTGATTTTGCAAGTGGATTATAATTTAATAGTTCATACCTTACTTTTGAGTAAATGCTTGAAATATATCCACTTATATCATGAATATTATTTTTATTTGCTGTAAATTGAGGTATTAATGGAGTTCTGATAATCACATTATCTTTCTTATTACTTTCTAAAATAAACTTGATGTTCTTTTTGATTAGTTCATTACCTACACCAGTAAAGGCCTTATGCTTATCATTATCAAATACCTTTAAATCTGCAAAAATTGTATCTAGATAAGGTAGTGCTTCTACTATATATTCAGTAGGGACGAATAAGGAAGTTTCAATTGCTGTATTTATTCCAGATTCTTTTAACATTTTAAGTAACGCAACTGCAAATTCTTTCTGGTACAATGGTTCCCCGCCAGATAAAGTTACTCCACCTCCGTATTTAAAAAACGCTTTATCCTTCAGTGCTATTTCTATAATTTCATCTAAAGTATAATTTTTAGAGTCCATAGTTAACGCACAAGTTGGACAAATATCTGTAACAATTTTATTTTGTTCATCTGTACATTTATTTTGAACAACACATATTTTATTATTTTCTCGTATAACTGATTTATTAGAGCAGTTTTTAATACATAAATCACAATTAATACATTTATTTTCAAAATGGATTAATTGTTCTTCTGGAGAAATACCTTCAGGATTTTGACACCAAACACATTTAAGTGGGCATCCTTTTAAAAAAATTGTTGTTCTTATGCCCTCACCATCATGTGTTGAAAATCTTCTTATATCAAAAATCCTTCCTGTTAAAGATGCATAATCTTTTTCCATATGTTATATATCCCCATAACTTGTTCTCGCTATAATTTCGTTTTGCAATTCTCCTGCAAGTTCAGTGAAATATGCTGTATATCCCGCTACACGCACAGTTAAACTACGATAATTTTCAGGATCTTTTTGTGCTGCTAATAAATCTTCTTTACGCAAAACATTAAATTGAATATGTGGTATTTCTAAATCTACAAAGGTTCTTAAGAATCTTGAAAATTTATCCCTCCCAATCTCATTTTTAAAAAACTCAGGTAAGAACTTCATATTTAATAAGCCACCATTAGTAGTTAATGCATTATCTAATTTTGATACAGATTTTAAAACAGCTGTAGGTCCTGAAATGTCTCTTCCATATACAGGTGACATGCCACCGTCAGCTAAAGGTGCCTTTGCATGTCTTCCATCTGCAGATGCTCCTACATTTTCACCCATTGGAACATGGGCCGATACTGTATACATTCCTGTATGATATTTACCTCCACGGTAGTTTGTATAAGCTTTAAGCTTTCCGTTGAAATATCTTGCCCATTTAGCACCGATTTCATCTACCCATTCAATATCATTCCCGTATTTAGGTGCACGATTTAATAGCATAGCTCTTATAACTTCATATCCCTCAAAGTTATTTTGAAGAGCTTTTAATAAATCTTCTTTAGAAATTCTCTTTTCATCATATACTAATAGTTTTATCGCAGCCAAGCTATCTGCTAAATTTGCAACTTGTATCATTTGAATTCCTGACAAATTATATACTGCTCCGCCTGCAGTAACATCTATTCCTTTCTCAATGCAGTCATCAATAACTGACGATAAAAATGGCGAAGGTAAAACATCTATGTGGGCTCTTTCAACTTGTTCACAAGCTAAAATCATTTTATCAACAAAATAATCTATTTGCTTAGCAAATGCTTCCTCTAAATCTTCATACTTTTCGTAAGTAGTTAGGTTCCCTATGTCTTGAGCCAATGAATTTCCTGAAATCAAACATTTTCCACCATTTAGCGTAAGCTCTAAAACCTTATTTAAATTAAACATTGCCGCGTCACTCCAACCAAGATTATTACCTTGAGTTGTAAGCTCTACACATCCAACAATTGCATAATCTCTTGCATCTTTTTCTTTAATTCCTAAGTCTATCATAGACTGCACTACTGATTCATCATTAAAAAACTGTGGCATTCCACTTCCTTTTGCTACAACTTTTATGCTCTCTTTCAATAGTCTTTCTGATGTGTTCTTATGAAGTCTTACAGATAAGTTAGGTTGTGGCAGACCTAAATGTTCTTGAGCTTTTAGGAATAAGAAAGATAATTCATTTGAAAAATCATTACCTTTTTCATCTTGCCCACCAATTGCAATATTAAATCCTATAGGAAATCCCGCAAAAAATTTAGCACTATGAGAATTTCTTAAATAAACTATTTCATTAAACTTAAGCCAAAGACATTCAATAATTTCCAAAGCCTTTTCATCATCTATATTTCCAAGATTTATATCTCTTTCGTAATATGGATATAAAAATTCATCCATTCTTCCTGGTGAGAATGATGATGCATTTGATTCCATATGAAGTATAACAAATAAAAACCAAATTGCTTGCACTGCTTCATGGAAAGTTTGTGCCGGCCTTCTAGATATATTCTTACAAATCTCTGCAACCTCAAGCATATCTGCTACTAATTCTTCCTCGCAGATTGACTCAGCTTTTTCTTTCATTAAGTCATGGTATCTCATCATAAATTCTTGAGCACCTTCCATAACAATAACTACACTTTCATAAAAATCCTTATTCTCTTTAGTTGCGTCCTTCATTTTTTCAATGGCTCTTTGTTTGATTCCTTCTGGTCCTAGTGTAAGCCATTCTCTACAATTTGGACAGATATGTCCTTGAGCATGGTCTTTTTGATTTATCTTCACAACTTTAGCAATTTCATCAATTTCTTTTCCATATCTCTGTCTAATGACATCTTCTAATGAATGCCCATTCCAATATGGCTTAATCACTTTTCTAAACGTTTCTATATCATTTAAATTCACATTAAATTTGTCTTGAGGTCTAGTTGGTAGAGATTCAAATTCTTTATCAATCCATGAGCTACCGCTCTCTGGAAAAACAACACCATATCTAACCCCTTTAGTACGGTTACCTACTATTAACTCTTCATCATCAACACCAATTTCTAATTTTGAAAGAGAATTCTTTAATGCTAATGCCCTTTTTATAATAACTGGCTTATCTTCATTCTCTTTATAAGTTTCAGTTATTATAAGTGCTTGTTCAATAGATGCATATCTTTTTTCAGATAACATCTTCTTCTTTAAATTTTTAATTCTTCGAGACATTGCTAATTCATCCATTTCTCTTTCTCCTTCCCGCTTACTTATTATTATTTGTTATTATTATATTCTTATTTTATATTATTTAAAATTAATTTTCAATGTATTTTTTATTATTTCATACAGTTTAATTAAGATAATATTGATTTATTCAAAAAAATTATTTAATTTTAAATACCTAAAGCTTCAATTTCCTAACTTATTATATAAATCATAGATTGTATATCATATTTGTTAAAGTTTATATATCTCTTTCAAAATAAAGGGTAAGAGATCACACTCCCTTACCCTTTATTTTTTCTATTCTTGTTTTAGAATCTTTATATAATCTTTTGCAAACTGTGTTGCTACATCAATATCTGCAGAATTTTCTCCAATGTATATCCTGTAGCTTACTCCATTATAGTCCCAAACCATATAATATATTTTGTTAACACTAATAGGCTTCTTTGTCACATCATCGCCATTCTCACTTCTTTCATATTTAGCCCTATTTTCTTCTAAAACTCTACATTTTATATTATCAATAGTTGTTTCTTTAACACTATTCATTTCTGAATGCTCACTAAATTTTGATAAGTATATGAAAAATTTATGTTTCTCACTATCTTCATATGATTCACAAATGTTTCTTATAATCTTATACTCTTTACTAAGCTCATTAAATATTTGATCATCTCCTACTGCTTTTCTAAACTTGTCTAATGAGTTTTCTTCATCTTTATATTTTAAATCTTTAACAGTCATCATCGCTACTGGAGACACAGGATATCCTGCAATTTCTGTAATAGAGAAATTCCCAACTTTTTCAGGAAAATTAAATTCAAATCCAAATTTTCCCTCTATCTCATTTTTGTTTTTATCCGTTATCTCAAAACCTCCAACGGTAACATCATCAACTGCCTCATCTTCTGATCTCTCAATAATATTACCTGATTTATCAAGTAAAAATATTGTCTTCAATGCTTCTTGCGCAGCAGCCCTTGCTCCTGCTGAAAATGTAAAAACACCAACAATAGCAAATAATGAACAGCATATAGGAACTAATACTGTTTTTCTTATATTTTTTATACTAAAATATTTTTTCTTCTCCATTTTTTTCTCCTTATTATTCCAAGCCTCATTAAAAATATCTCTTGAAGCTTTAATATCAAAAATACTATCATCTATAGCACACTTTATTACCTTATCCAAACAATCCTTATCTTTCATTTTTAATTAGACTCCTTTCTATTTAACTATACTCATTCCGTTTTCCACCTCAAAGCAATTGCCTAATTGCTTCTTTAAAGCAGCTCTGGCATAAAACAACCGTGATTTTACTGTAGCCTTAAAACAACCTGTAACCTTTGAAATCTCCTCTATTGTCATGTCATTATAATAATAGAGAATAACAACTGTCTTTAAATTGGGACTTAATTTATTAATTGCCCCCTGCATTACGTTTTTTATCTCATAGCTATCAATTATGTTTTCTTTTTCTTGATTTTCATCAAAAAATAAACCTCCGTTTTCTGATGTTATTTCTAATGGAACTAACTCTGATTGCTTTTTTGTCATTTTCCAGCCTATTCGCATAAGAATTTTAAAAAACCATACTTCAAATGCTTGTGGCTCTTTAAGTTTATTTATTTTCATGAAGCATTTCATATATGTCTCTTGAACTATGTCTTCAGCAATTCCTCTATTTCCTGATAAAAAATATGCAGTAGCCAACGCCTTTTTTTCTACAATTTGAAAAAGTTCGCGAAATGCTTCCTTCTCTCCGAGCTTGCAACGCGTTACTATTTCTTCTATATCCATCTTTGCACCTCTCTTCCTTTTGGAGCTCCTATAATATAAGAGGATTAATTTAGTAAAAAGGTTTTATTCATTTTAATTTTTTCTTTTAATGAGAACTATTAATTTATAAATCTCAATGCCATTTTTATAATTCTTTTGTATTAATTTGTTCTTTAGCTATGAATAAATTATACATAAAAAGGTATATTATTGTAAATTTACTTTTTTATGTATAAAAATAAGCTGTCTCAAAATAGAAATTTAAATTTCTATTTTGAGACAGCTTCGATTTGTAAATAAAGCCTAATTAAATTACTTATATTTATAATTTGCTAGTATTCATTAAATACTTTTTTATTCTATTCACATACTTTTCCTGGATTTAATATGTTCTTAGGATCAAAGGCTAATTTAATTCCTTGCATTATTCCAATACATCCACTTGGAAGTGATTCTTTTAAATATCCCTTCTTTGCAAATCCTATTCCATGTTCTCCTGACACCTGGCCATCTAATTCTTTAGCTTTATTATACATTATTTGCATAACTTCTTTTAATTTAGATTCCCATGCTTCTTGGTCAAGGTCATCTCTCAATATATATATATGAAGATTTCCATCACCTGCATGTCCAAAGCTTTTTATTCTTATATTAGCAGTACGTTCAAGTTCATGAGTAAATGTTACAAACTTTCCTATTTGATTTCTTGGAACAACAACATCAACTTCATCCATTTCAGTAGTTAATGCTTTAATTGCTTCAAGGAAACAACCTCTAGCTGACCATATTGATTCTTGTCTTTCTTCAGTATCTGAGATTAATACATCTAAAGCTCCAGCTTCTAAACAAATATTAGCTACGTTTTCATAATCCTTTTCAATTTCTTCTGTGGAATTTCCATCGAAAGTTAATAATAGGTATGCATCAGATGATTTATCTGGAAAACTTTTTCCTAAAAATTCTTCTGCAGCAAGTATCGCTTCTCTCTGCATAAATTCGATTGCTGTTGGTATTGACTTAGATTTAATTATTTTAGGCACAGTCTCTATCGCTCTTTCGAGACTTTCAAAAGGAATAAGCAAGCTTAAAGCCTTTTTAGGAAGTGGTAACAATTTCAAAATAGCCTTTGTTACTATTCCTAAAGTTCCTTCTGAACCAACAATTAAATCCTTTAGTGCATATCCTGAGCTGTTTTTAACTACTTTTCCTCCTAAATTTACTATATCACCATTTGGTAATACAACCTCAAGTCCTCTTACATAGTCTCTAGTTACTCCATATTTTACAGCTCTCATACCTCCTGCATTAGTACTTATATTTCCTCCAATTGTTGCTGATTTTTCACCTGGATCTGGTGGATAAAATAAGTCAAATTCTTGAACATATTTACCTATCTCCATAAGTAATACTCCCGGTTCTAATGTAAGAGTAAGGTTTTCTTCATCTAATTCTAAAATTTTATTCATTCTGCTAAGGTCTATAACTATTCCACCTTTAAGTGGAACCGCTGCTCCAACAAGTCCTGTTCCTGATCCCCTTGGAGTAACAGGAATATTATTCTCATAGGCATATTTCATTACTTTTGAAACTTCATCAGCACTTATAGTTTGAATAACTATATCAGGCATTTTCTTAATTCCGCCTAATTCATCATGGCTATAGTCTTCATTTATTTCTTCTCTAAAGAAAACTCTCTCCAAATCATTCTCTGCTATAGATAATATATATTCATAATCTTTTAATTCAACTTCTTTGTAACTCATCACCTATGCCTCCTTAGCCATTTTTATTTTTTCTATTAATTCTGGAATTATTTCATACAAGTTTCCAACAACTCCATAGTGAGCAACCTTAAATATTGGCGCCTTATCATCAGCATTTATAGCAAATATATAATCTGAATTATTCATTCCAGCTGTAAATTGAACTGCTCCAGATATTCCACAAGCTATGATAAGTCTTGGCCTTACAGTTCTACCGCTTAATCCAATTTGTCTCTTTGCATCAACCCAACCTGCCTCTATTAGAGGTCTAGTACATGCAAATTCTGCTCCTAAAAGTTTAGCTAATTCTTTTACTAATTCTAAATCCTTTTCTGATTTAATCCCTCTTCCTGCTGCAACTATTACTTCAGCATCACTTATTCCTACTTCAGCATCTTTTTTCTTTATACTAAGCGCTGTAATTTTAGATAAAAGTTTTTCTTTATCTATAGAACATTCTACTATTTCGCCTGAAATATCATCGTTTCTTTTTGGAGCTGTCATAACTTTATATCTAACAGTTGCTAATTGAGGTCTAGAATTTGGAGTAACTATCTGAGCCATTATATTACCACCAAATGCCGGTCTAATTTGAACTAAATCTGTATTTTCCTTCATATCTAATATTGTACAATCTGCTGTAAGTCCAGTTTTAAATCTAGCAGCTATTCTTGGCGCTAAAGATCTACCTATAGTTGTAGCACCGACTAAAATCGCTGTTGGTTTTACATTATTTATAAAATCTCCGAAAGCAGCTGTATATGGTTCTATTCTAAAATACTTTAGTTCCTCATCGTCATATACAAATACCTTATCTACACCATAGTGTAATAATTCTTCAGCTTTATGAGAAATATTATTTCCGATAAATACAGCATATACTGGATGATTTATCTTTCCTGCTAATTCTCTTGCCTTTCCTATTAGCTCATAAGTAACAGGATGTATTTCTCCATCTACATGGTCAACATAAACGCCTATTCCATTCCAAAGACTTTTATCTATCTCTTTGACCTGCTCCTCTATATATTCAACAGCTCCCTTAGGACCCTTTTTAACGCAAAGCTTACACATTTTACATGCTCCACTTATTTCAACAACTCCATTATTATTTTCAAGGGCACCAAAAGGACATATTTTAATTAACTCATCAATATCTAATATTTTCTCTTGATTTACTACTAACTTTGCCATAATGCATTCTCCCCTTTAATTATCTTTGTGAGATATCTTTACTAAATATTTAATACCTAAATAAATTTCAATTCTTTTAATTTTTCTCCCATTTTTCCGCTTAATTCACTAGAACTGCCTGTCCACATTTCTCTATCATTATTAACTTCTGGTGGAAATATTCTCTCTACTTGAGTTGGTGATCCATTAAGTCCATAATTCTTCTCATCTTTATCATCAAAATCTTTTAGGCTTAATATTTTTATTTCTCTGTCTTTAGTCGAAAGTTTTTTTCTATAAGAAGGTAACCTTGGTTCGAAAATTCCTTTATCCACAGTGATTAGACATGGGTACGCTATCTTTACTGTTTCAATACTTTCTGGCATATCCATTTCAACTGTGATTGTTGAGTCTTCTACTTTAACTATGTCCTTAACGTTAGCTACGTGTGGTATGTTTAACCATTCAGCCATTTCAGATCCTACCTGAGCTGTATCTCCATCTGTTGTTTGCTTACCACAAATAATAAGTTCGAAATCTCCCATCTTTTTCACGCCTTGAGCTATTGTATACGATGTGGCTAAAACATCAGCTCCTCCAAATTTTCTGTCTGATAATAATGTACCTTCATCAGCACCCATTGTGTAAGCTTCCTTAATTACACTTAAAGCTTGATTAGGCCCCATACTTAAGACTTTAACGGTTCCTCCTTCACTCTCCCTAATCTTAAGAGCTGTTTCAAGAGCATACAGATCATATGGATTCATTTTGGAGTCTATTCCATCTCTTTTCAAAACTCCTGTAACTGGATCAACCTCAACTTTAGATGTTCCTGGCACCTGCTTAATGCAAACTAAAATATTCATGATAACTTCCTCCTAAAACTGTATTTTTAATTCCAAACACTGATTGGCAAAGTGATAGTAGTAGTTTTGTCAAAACAATGTGGAATAAACAAACTTTTAAAAATTGCTTCAATTTATTTCTTGATAAAATCTAACATCAATTTAATTATTCCGCTATATATAATAGTTTTTGCTAGAGTCACAATAAAACTAATTTATTCCTCCTCTTTTTCAACATGTCATACCAATTCCGAATTGGTATGACCAATTTCAATTTAATTATACTTTCCAAAATATAGTTTGTAAAGTATTGTTATTTATTTAACAGAAAATGTTTACATTGACTCTATTCCAATATACTCCTTAGTGCCTCATATTCTATATCTTTTTGCTTATATAAAATTTAATAAAAATTTAATTTATATTTTTAATTGATCATAATTTAACATTTTTTGTTTAAAATATAACAAAAATAAAATGGATAAAAAAAATAACCTCACTGACGATTATCTTTTATCCATCTTATTTTTAAAATAATATATTTTTATTTTTTATATCCATAAGCTCCTCGAATCAAATCAAAATGCTCTTCCATTGCATTATGAGCTTTACTAGCATCTCTGCATTTCAAGGCTCTTACTAAATTCTCATGAATCTCTAATAAGTTCTCTCTAGTTTTTCCTGTATGTAAAATTTGCGCTCTTGATTTTCGAATGAATTCATCCATAAGCTGAGATATAACTTCAAGAACATTTATAAGTAATGTATTTCTTGAGGTTTTCGCTATTAAATAATGGAACTTAATATCAAGTTCCAGACTCTCTGCCTCATTTTCCGCTATATACATTCTATCTAATATTGCTGTTAAAAGTTCTAGCTCATTATTTTCTATATTTTTAGCGGATAACCTAGCACAACGAAGCTCCAATGTTTCTCTTAAATCATACATTTCTTCAATTGAACTTTCTTGTAGCATAAACATAACAGAAAGAGGTTCAAATAATGAATTATCAAAATTAGTTTTTATATAATTTCCTGCGCCTTGCCTGCTTTCCACAAGCCCTACCACTTCTAATGCTCTCAATGCCTCTCTTATGGATGCACGTGATACTCCAAGAGATTCTGACATTTCTCTTTCTGATGGCAGTCTATCTCCCTTTTTTAATTTACCACTTTTTATGTTGTTCTTAATTTGTTCTATAACTTGATGATATACTTTAGGTGTTTTGCCATTGGATGTAAACATATATATCTCCCTTGTTCGCTTTATTGTCTAAAATTTTATATTTTATTAGTATATTATACATCAAAAACAGCTAGAATCCTACATTTACAGATTTTATAATTCATTCTATTCTATTTATAAACATTCATAATATATATACTTTATCTATTTGAAAATACTTCTCTAAAATATTATATTTAAATACTATCCAATATATTTAAGTATTTTTTCTTTATTTTGAATAATCAAATCATACCCATTTTGATATATTGCTTTTAGTTTACTTTTATTTCTCTCAAATCTACTTATATCCATGCTTATACTTGGTCTTATTATAAATGCTTTTCCTCTTTCCTCTAATTCTTTGCAGTAATCAAGTTGCTCATTATATTTAATATGCCTATTTTTTAGTACATCTGCAAGCTTTGGATACTTATTCTTATAAAGCCTATACGTTACTTCATTGACTTTAGATTTTGTCTTTCTATACCCTTCATTCCTTGTTAACACTATTATATGTTTGTCATTGCCATCCTCTATTGACTTATTAATTGGTATGGGCTCTGAAAGACCTCCATCAGCATAATATTGTCCATCTATCTTTTCAAATGGAAATACTAATGGTATTGCTATGCTTGCTCTAAGAATTGAATTTCTCTTATCCAATAAATCTTTATCAAAGTACTCATTCTTTCCAGTCTCAATATTAAAAGCACCTGCTAACATCTTTCCATCAAATTCATAAAATGCCTTATAATCAAACGGACAATGCTTATTAGGTATCTCGTCAAATACAAATTCTAAATCCATAAGAGATTTACATCTAATTAAATTTCTATAACTTATATATCTCTTATTATCCATAAATCTTTCCATTATCTCTAAGTTTCTTCCTCTTTGCCCAGAAACATACGAATATGCATTAGTAGCACCTGCAGATACTCCTACTATATATTTTATTTCTGCCTTTATATCTAAAAATGCGTCTAATACACCTGCTGTAAATAATCCTCTGAATGCTCCGCCTTCAAGTACAAGTCCTGTCATAAAAAACCTCCATACACAATAAATACTATTATATATTATAACTTAAATAATAAATTTAATCACATAAAAACTTACATCAATGGAATTTCTAGTTTTTTATCAAATCATTTATTCTCTGGTACTATATATTGAGATTCTCAAATTTATAATAAAAATGAGAACCTCTATAATTCTAATAACATAGAGATTCTCATGATAAATTAATATTTATTTATATTTATCTATTTTTAACATTAAAGAACAAACTTCTCAATTTGAGATGTAATTTGCTGCATTATATCTTTCAATTCTTCTGCAGATTTAGAAACCTTATGTGCTGAATTATCCATTTCATGGGCTGATGAGGATATCTCCTGGGATGCGGCTGAATTTTCTTCCGATACAGCCGATGATAATTCTACATTTTCTACTATATTGTTCTTTCTATTATTAATATCAACTATTGAATCATTTATCTCATGGACTTGCGGAACTATATCACCTATAGATTCTACTATTTCTTTAAATGAAACTATAGTTGATGCTATCGTATGAATCTGCTCTTCTAATTTTTTGTTAGCTACACCTGTTGTTTCTTCAACTAATTTAGTTTCTGAACTTATGTCACCTAGCAGATGATTGATATCTTCTGATGACTTTTTAGATTGCTCTGCTAATTTTCTAATTTCATCTGCAACAATTGAAAATCCCTTACCTGCTTCGCCTGCTCTTGCTGCTTCAATAGCCGCATTTAGAGCTAATAAATTGGTTTCATCTGCTATTTCATTAATCATATTAGTTATTTCTGTTATTTTATTTACGCTTAAACTTAATTGATTAACTTTCTTTTGGGCTTCATTATAAGATCCTGCAATTTCATTTATCGATATACCTATATTTCTCAATCTTACATCGCTAATATTGGCCTCATTACTAATATTAATAGTGCTTTTATCCACTTTCTCTACAGATCTTGTTATTGAATCTAATTTATCACTAAAAGAACTTAAATTATTGTTTATTGACATAAGTCTTTCAGATTGTTCGTTAGATCCTTCTGCTATATCATGAATTGAACTGGATACATCTCCTATATAATGCTTCATTTTTTCTGAAACCCTTGAAAGCTCTATTGATTGCTCTGTAACAAGGTTCGAATCTTCCTTTACTGTAGATATAATTGATGCAATAGATGTTATGGTCTTGCTTAATGCATTCTGCATCACTCCAAATTCGTTTGTGGATTCAGTATCAAACTTTACAGTGAAATTTCCTTCTGATAAGATTGAAACTTTATGTACAAATTCTTTAATTGAATTCTTAATCATGAATATTATATATGTTGACATAAACGCTAGAGCCAGAATTGATACGCTCAATATACTTATAAACATAAATATATTTTTTCTATATGCACTCATAGATTTATTAATCTCATTTGTAGCTTTATCCTTTTGAAGTTGAACTAATGCCTTATTATCTTGAGCAATTTTATTCCCATATACTCCCATTGCATCATTTGTAATTTTTTTATCTGGAGTTAAGTCTTGTTTTCTTTGATCAATAATACCAGGTATGTACGAATAATATTGTTCATATTCTTCTTTAAATTTCATAACTAATTGGTGTTCTTCTGAATTATTTTCTGATTCTTTAGACTGCCTATTCACTATTTCTGTTATATTTGTATTTAATTCTAGCATTGTTTTTTCATTTGCTTCATCAAATGGCCTATCTATTATTTTTGTTAAAGTATTTCTTAAAACACCCATACTGCCATTAACATCACCCCAATCACTAAGTTTTGGAATAACATTATTATACATTGTCAAGTTGGCATCATACATTTTAGATGTATTTAAATAACCCAAAACTCCAATAGTAATTGTTGATATCAAAGATAAAATTACTATTATAATTATACTCCTTATGATTTTTACA
This sequence comes from uncultured Clostridium sp., assembly GCA_963524945.1. Lineage (GTDB taxonomy): Bacteria > Bacillota > Clostridia > Clostridiales > Clostridiaceae > Clostridium. The sequence goes on along the minus strand of CAURJV010000073.1, from coordinate 2,790 downwards.
TCTTTTACTTTTTTTAATCTCACTTCAACGTCCCCCTATGGTTTAAATATATAATTACATACATAACATAATATTGTTAACGTGTGCAGTTATAATTATACATATTAACCAATGTGATAACAATAGTTATAATTTTACATATGCCTTAAACAGTAGTTTACTTATTTGTTTTTTTATGGAGTACAAATAATATATACCGTATAAAATAACTCTTAGTGTGTTGACTAAAACTATATAAAATGTTATAATCATTATATAAAATAAATCACCATATTAAAAGGGAGTAGTTATAAATATAACATCAACAATCGCGACTATATTGTTAGTCTGGTGTTATATACCCTAACAGGTAACGAGACTTTTAATATAACTTCAACAATTTGAAGTTATATTAAAAGTCTTTTTTGTTGTTAATTTATCCTATAGTTAGTATCCGTAACATTCCCCATTCTTCAGCTAGGGTATAACAACTGTACATTTCTGGACGAGGTACCCCTTGAGGATATAAGTTCAACTAAATTCAGCCAGAGTTAAACTCTACCTGAAAATGTTCACTTTATAGACTTTAGCTAATTATGTACTTATTAAATTTTTTCTTTGAAAGGAAGATGCCATAATGAAAAAATATTTTTCTAAAACAGCAGAAGAATCTCTTAAAACCTTCGATGTGACTTTAAAGGGGCTGACGAGCGAAAAAGCTAATGAAATATTAGACTCTGTAGGTGAAAACACCTTAAATGAAAAAAAGAAAAAAAGCATTTTATCTGTATTTCTAGAACAATTTAAGGACTTATTAGTAATTATATTAATTGCTGCTGCTATAATTTCAGCTATGACTGGAAATATGGAAAGCACTTTTGTAATTTTAGCTGTTATAACTATGAATGCTATTTTAGGTACTGTTCAATACGTTAAAGCTGAACAATCTCTAGCTAGTCTAAAAGCACTATCTGCACCTAATGCTAAAGTTATTCGGAATGGAGTTAAAATTGAAATACCTTCTAAGACTGTAGTTCCAGGAGATATTTTGATACTAGAGGCTGGAGACTTAGTTGTTGCTGATGGTAGAATTTTAGAAAACTTCTCTCTTAAAGTTAATGAGAGTTCATTAACTGGTGAATCCGAAAGTGTGGATAAGTTCTCTGATGTTATTGATAAAGATGAGGTTGCTTTAGGTGATCAAAAAAATATGGTTTTCTCTAGCTCACTAGTCACTTATGGACGTGCTACTGTTCTTGTAACTAATACAGGTATGAATACTGAGCTTGGTAAAATAGCTGCTCTTATGGAAGAAACCCAAGAAAAAAGTACCCCACTTCAAATTTCCTTGGATGAGTTTTCCAAGAAGTTAGCCTTTGGGATAATTGGTATTTGTGTTATTGTATTTGGATTAAGTATGTATAGAGGTATTGATCTATTAGATTCATTAATGTTTGCTGTCGCTCTTGCTGTTGCTGCTATTCCTGAAGCTCTTAGTTCTATAGTTACAATTGTACTTGCCATAGGTACGCAATCAATGGCCAAAGAGAATGCTATCATTAAAAAGCTAAAAGCTGTTGAAGGCCTTGGATGTGTATCTGTTATCTGTTCTGATAAAACTGGTACATTAACTCAAAATAAAATGACTGCTAAAAAGATTTTCGTTGATAATAAGTTAATTGATAGTACTAAAATAGATTTCAAAAATTCCGATTCAAATTTCCTTTTAACTAGTTCTGTACTATGTAACGATTCTACTTCAAAAGATGGTGCTGAGATAGGAGATCCAACTGAAGTTGCCTTAGTAAACTTAGGTCATAAATACTCTTTAAATGAAATTGAATGTAGAAATAATTACCCAAGACTTAAAGAAATTCCTTTTGATTCTGATAGAAAACTTATGAGTACCCTTCACAAAATCGATGGAAAATATATAATGGTTACTAAAGGTGCTCTTGATGTATTACTTGATAGAGTAACTTCAATAAAGACTTCAACTGGGATAGCAAACTTCACTAATAATGATAAAATCAATATAAATAATGTTAATAGAGAATTATCATCTCAAGGATTAAGAGTTTTAGCTTTTGCCTATAGAGAACTTAACGAAAATAAAGACCTTACTTTAGAAGATGAGGCTAATTATACTTTCTTAGGTTTAATTTCAATGATTGATCCACCTAGAGACGAATCTAAAGCAGCTGTTAGTGACTGTATTAAAGCTTCTATCAAGCCAATTATGATTACTGGAGATCACAAGATTACTGCTTCTGCTATTGCTAAAGAAATTGGAATATTACAAGATGGTGATTCGGCCGTAGAAGGTTTAGAACTTGATAAAATGTCTGATGACGAGCTTAGTTCAAAATTAGAGCACATTTCCGTTTATGCAAGAGTATCTCCAGAACATAAAATAAGAATAGTTAAAGCATGGCAAAACAAAGGTAAAATTGTAGCTATGACTGGAGATGGCGTTAATGATGCACCTGCACTAAAGCAAGCTGATATTGGTATTGCAATGGGTATAACAGGTACTGAAGTTTCAAAAGATGCTGCTTCAATGATTTTAACAGACGATAACTTTGCTACTATTGTTAAATCAGTTACTAATGGGCGAAATATTTATGCTAATATAAAGAATTCAATAAAATTCCTGCTTTCAGGTAATACTTCTGGAATACTTGCAGTACTATATTCATCAATATTTGCACTTCCTGTTCCATTTGCTGCAGTGCACTTATTATTCATAAACTTATTAACAGATAGTTTACCTGCTATTGCAATTGGTATGGAAAAATCTAAAAAAGATGT
>CAURJV010000072.1:0-29966 GCA_963524945.1 uncultured Clostridium sp. | reverse complement strand
AGTTAATGTACTACAAGCCATTACAATAAGTAAAAGTAAAATTACAAGAGTAACTTTCAGTTTATAAGGTTTAACATAGGTTAATAGTCTTTTTACTATTTGAATCTTGGATGATTCATGTAAAATATCATTCATATTAATTCGCCTCCAATGTAAGTGCTTCAAAATCTTGAAATTGGTGAGAATATACACTATGATAGTAACCTTTAGCCTTTACTAAACTTGAATGATCACCTTTTTCTACAATTCTACCATCTTTCATAAATAGAATTATATCAGCGTCTTTTACACCAGATATTCTATGGGCAATTATAAAAGTAGTTGCTTTTTTCTTATCATTTTTTAGATTTTGAAGAACTTTAAATTCAGTTTCCATATCAAGGGCAGAAGTTGAATCATCTAGAATTAAAATAGGTGATTTTCTTAATATTGCTCTTGATATAGCAAGTCTTTGTTTTTGTCCTCCTGATAGGCCAAGACCTCTTTCTCCAATAATGGTATCAAAACCTTCTGGCATTTCTTTAATAAAGGAGTAAGCAGCACTATCTTTAACAGCTTTAATTAAAGCACTTTCAGATTTATTACTTCCAAAGTCTATATTGTTTTTTATTGTATCTGAAAATAAGAAAGTATCTTGAAATACAACAGACATATTAGCCCTTAAAGTTTCTAAGTTCCAGTTCTTAACATTAACATTATCAACTAAAATTTCTCCTTTAGTCACATCATAATACCTGCCTATTAGAGAAAGTACGGTACTTTTACCGCATCCAGTGGTACCCATTATTGCAACAGTACTTCCATGAGGAATATTTAAATTTATATCATGAAGTACTTCAACATTGTTATAAGAAAAGCTTACATTTTTAAATATAATATCTCCTTTAACTTCAGTAGGGTTATAACCATTTTCCTTGGAAGTAATTTCAGAATTTCTATCTAAAATATCAGTTATCTTACCCATAGAAGCTTTATTTTGTGAAAGTAAGTTAATAAAAAAACCTAAATTTTTTACACACCAAGAAAGATTAAAAATATAACTAGTAAAGGCTACTAAACTACCAAAACTTAAATTTCCTTGAATACATAAATAACCACCATAAACAATCATTAAAATTGGTGCAGCGTTTGTTAAAAGTTCAATTATAGGACCATAAGTCCCAACTATTTTTGCTTGCTCAACATTTAAATCAAAGAATTTTTTGTTTACTTTCAAAAATTTTGATATTTCATATTTTTCACGAGCGAAAGCTTTTACAAGTCTTATACCAGAAACATCTTGCTGAACTATAGAGTTTATTTCGGCTGTTTGATCACTAATTTGTGAATATACAGTCCAGAACTTCTTGTCCATAATTGTTCCAATATAAGCAACGGGTAATAAAACAAGTAAGCAGATAATAGTTAAAGTTTTATTTATATTAAACATTATAAAAGCAGAAACTGAAAAAAGTATTATTGCTTCCAATAGCAATCTAAGTCCAAAAGATAGCGTGTCCCATACTACATCTACATCTTCAATAATTCTCGAAAGTAATTCACCAGTGTTATTATTATCAAAAAAAGAGAATTCAAAAGATTGAAATTTAGAGTATAAATCTTGTCTCAATTTTTTACATACTATAAGAGCAAATTTATCGAACAAAAACTCATTTAAGTAAGAAAATAAACCATGAATTAGAGCAACTGAAGCAACAATTATTAAAAATATAATTAAATAATTCTCCATATGACCAAGAATTATATTATCAATAAATATCTTTTGAAAGTAAGGATAAGAGCTATCTGCACAGATGGAAACTATCATAGCAAACATAGGCAAAAGTAGTAATTTCCATTGCTTCGCAATGTAATTTTTAAATAAGGTCATAAAATTTCCTCCTTTTTGGCATATGATTTCAATAATCTGATAGTTTGATATGCCTAGATATTGTATGATGTTTAAAATGTTAAATTTATAAAGCTTTTAATTAGGTGCATGAAGATAATAACAAGTTTTGAATGTGCCCTAAGTTAAACAAAGCAACTTTATAAACTTTTAAACGCAAAAAGACACAGCTATTCAGAGCTGTGTTCAACGCAAAATAATATAAAAGTTAAACGCTAAAAGTTAATGATAGATATCACATAGCAGTTCTTTCGCGAGGTTTCACAGATGAATAAGTACATGTATTTAATTTTATAAAAGTAATAAATAATATAAATGTATTCATAGTTCAACCTCCTTAAAAAATTATTTTTTAAACATCATGTTGCAAATATACTACAAATTAACAAAAAAGGCAAGGGAATAATTGAATCTCAGTAGATTTTTTTTAGTTCCGCTATTCGGGAAATTACCACTTGTGAACCCCATAGATTTGGTGATTTCATAACAGGAGAGCATAAAGCACATAATATTTCTTTGCTTTCATTTTTTAAAATTCCAGCTATAACATTTATTTTTTTCTCCATTTTTAACACCTCAAGGGTATTTTACGGGATTAAGAATTATTTTTAAAAAGTATAGCTTTATAAGACTTAGAGATCTTCACGAAATTCATTTTATGTAATATATGCTATAATAAACATAAAAACTGGAAAAGCATAGAAAGAGTGAATAATATGAAAGAAACAATAAATAGAATAAGAAAATTCCGAAATGACAGAGACTGGAGTCAATTTCACACCCCAGCCAATCTATCTAAAGCTATATCCATAGAAGCAGGAGAGCTTCTAGAAGAATTTTTATGGGATGAAGAAAACTATAATAAAGAACATGTTTTAGAAGAGCTGGCTGATGTTATGGTTTATTGCATACATATGGCGGATTCATTAGGAGTAGATTTAGAGGAAATCATTAATAGCAAAATGGATAAAAACGAAGAAAAATATCCAGTAGAAAAAGCTAAAGGTAACAGCAAGAAGTACACAGAGTTATAAAGATATATTTATAAGCTGAGATTTTCTTATATTTAGAAAATCTCAGCTTTATTATTTGCACTATAGCATAAAATAATAGTTAAATTCTAAAAAGAATGAATTAGAAAAGTAAAAAATGTATTAAAGAAAATCATTATTTTATAAGGTTAGGAATTTTAGAACATTATGGTTAACTAGCTATAATATTTTTAATAATTCGAATAAAAGATCAAAAATAAGGCAAGGTAATAAAAGAAATTCGACTCGCATGCGTTGGCTGAGTAGGTTCGAGGAGCCAAATATAAAATTTGGACTCTCACTTAAAGGAATTAAATCTTGAAGATTATTGAATTATGAATAAATTGTTAGTTACTAAAAACAATGAAATATAAATAAAGGAAGGAATTTAAATGAATAATACACAAAGAATTTTAATGGCAATTTATTTTCCAATAACTATTTTGATCTTAATTTTTGATAATATTTATCCTAAAGAAAATATGGTTTTATATCTTAAATATGTTATCATGATTACTCTTTTTTTATCAGCCATAACAATAAAAAAGAAATTTTTAGAGCAAAAACTAATGGCTTTATCATTCTTTTTCCTTGTTATTGCTGATTTCTTTTTAGTATTTGCATATACGATGCAAATAAATATAGACTTATCTCTATTTGGAGTTTTTGGATTTCTGTGTGCTTATCTTTGTTTAATTGTAGCTTATCAAAAAAATTTTAAATTAAGAAAGGCAGAAATATTAATTGCAATACTTTTTGTAATTATTTTTATTGCAGTGTTTTGCATTTTGATGCCATACATTAATAATTTAGTAATGAAAGTAGGGATCTTAATATTTGGTGCTGTTTTATCTTATATGGCTTGGACATCTGTTTGTACTATTTTTAGAAATTATTTTACTAAAAAGGCTTCATGTATAATAGCTGTTTCTAGTTCTTTAATGTTTATCTGCGATGTTGGCGTAGCATTTTCAGTATTTTATCCTCCTTTTGTGATGCAGCAGACTACATGGCTTACTAATATTATATGGATAGCATATATTCCAGGATGGACACTTTTAGCTGTATTAATTTGTGAGAAAGATTTACTCTATTAGCCAAACGCCTCCTTAACTTTACAACAATTATAAATTATGATATTATAACAAAAAGATTGGTAAAATGTTATCAAATTATTATGAAATTATGAAATAAATTATCATAATGATATTAAAAATAGTAGTACAGTAGGAATGTGTTAATTATGAAAGTGAAAAATTAGGAGGACAGTAATATGGCAGGAAAAAGAAAATTGGCAATGTTGTTATGTACAGTTTTAGTAGGTGGAGTGCTTTCGGGATGTGGACAAGATACAACAGGTTCTAGTAAAGAGAAAACTACTTCATCAGAAGTAAAAAATATTGGAATTATACAATTAGTACAGCATGACGCATTAGATTTAACTAATAAAGGTTTTATTGATGGACTGAAAGAAAAAGGATATGAAGAAGGAAAAAACATAAAAATTGAGCAGCAAAATGCTCAAGGTGATCAATCAAATGCACAAACCATCTCTAAACAATTTGCAGATAGTAAGAAGGATTTGATCTTTGCAATTGCAACACCAGCAGTTCAAGCGGCGTACAATGCTACTAAAGATATACCAATAGTATGTTCTGCAGTAGTAGATCCAGTAAAAGCAGGAGTTGCAAAGGATTGGAAGAGTTCAGGTACTAATGTTACAGGTACATCAAATAAGACTCCAGTAGATAAACAAATGGAATTATTAGTAAAGTTAATTCCAAATGCTAAAACTGTAGGGGTAATTTACAATTCATCAGAAACTAATGCTGTAATTCAAGTTAATGAATTTAAGGCTGAAGCAGAAAAACATGGAATTACAGTAAAAGAAATAGCAGTCACTAATACAAATGAAATAAATCAAAACTTATCAAGTGCTCTTGGTGAAATTGATGCACTATACACACCAACAGATAATACAGTAGCTTCAAGCTATACATTAGTAGGTAAGCTTTGTTTAGAAAAAAATATTCCTGTAATTGGTGCTGAAGACGCTGCAATTAGTAAAGGCGCTCTTGCAACATTAGGTATAGATTACTATAAATTAGGAAAAGAAGCAGGCTTTGAAGCAGCAGAAATATTTGAGGGAAAGAAGCCTTCAGAAATTGAAATAACAAAATTAAGTGAAATAAAAGTAGTTATAAATACAGATGTTGCAAAGAAATTGAATATAAAGATTCCATCAGATATAGAAGCTAATGCTGAAAAAGCAACAGGTGGTATTGTTGAATAGTAGGGACTAATTTACTAAGTCACAATCAAAAAAATTGGACTTGTTATTTTATTTCATGTCCCTAATTATTAATGGAAGTAGATGGTGATTAAAAATGAGTATAAAAACTAGGAAAATAGTAATAGTTGGAAGTGGAAATGTAGGTTCACATTGTGCATTTTCTCTAGCAATACAGGGTATATGTGATGAAATTGTAATGATTGATAAAATAGAAAAGAAAGCAAATGCAGAAGCAGTTGATTTAAGTGATACAATTTCATATTTACCTCATTATGTAAAGAGTAAAAAAGGAACTTTTAAAGATTGCGAAGATGCAGATATTGTAGTAGTAAGTCTTGGAGTTCCACCAGAGGATAATAAATCACGTTTAGATTACTTAGAAGATACAATAAACGAAGTAAATACTATAATAGATCCAATACTAGAATCAGGATTTAATGGTATATTTATAGTTATATCAAATCCAGTAGACGTAATAGCTCATTATATATGGAAAAAAACAGGTTTTTCAAGAAACAAAGTCTTTGGAACTGGAACAACGTTAGATTCATCAAGGCTTAGAAGAATATTATCAGATGAAACAGGAATAGATCAAAAATCTATACAAGCATATTGTATGGGAGAACATGGGGATTCACAAATGGTACCATGGTCACATGTGTATTTTGGTGGAAAACCATTATTTGATTTGATGAGGGAAAAACCAGAAACTTATGGAAAGCTTAATTTAGATGAGTTAGCTAGTAGAACAGCAAATGCAGCATATGAGATAATAGCTGGAAAGGGATGTACAGAGTTTGGAATAGGCGTAGGTTTAAGTGAAATAGTTAAAGCAATACTTCACGATGAAAAGAGAATACTTCCTGCATCTACATTATTAGAAGGACAATATGGTGAAGAAAATGTTTTTGCAAGTGTACCTGTTATATTAGGCAAAAATGGAGTAGAAGAAATTGTTGAAATAAACTTAACGGAAAAAGAAAAATCACAATTTAATCATACATGTGGAATTTTAAAAGAATATATAGAGAAAGCCAATACGCTTTAAAGCTGAAAGAACCCTCAAACAAGGGTTCTTTTTTTTGCAATTAAATTGGATATTTTATATTAATAAATTTAGCTATTTGGACTTAAGAAGCACCTCTCTAGGAAAATAGGGTTTTCCAAAGTAGATGATACAATTCATTTAATCCATATATATAATCTTATATTATAATTTTTGAACATTTATAGCCATAGGTCCCTTCTCGCCACTTTCAATGTCGAAGGTAACACTTTCATCTTCATGCAGATCTTTATCAGGCCCTTTATCTTTAATTTGGGAATGATGTACAAAAACATCATCGCCTTTGTCACAAGATATAAATCCATAGCCTCTTTCTGTATCAAACCATTTAACTACGCCAGTAACTTTAGCCATGAGAAATTCCTCCTTTTTGCAATAATTATATTTTATAGTCTTTGTTAAAAGAATGGATTTTAAACATTAAAATAATACAATAAATCAAAAGTTTAAAGTGAAAATTAATCTACTTTAAGCTTTTTTTGTTTTATATTAAATTCTAATATAAAATTAGAAAAAATGTGCTATAATTATAAGCAAAAGAATATTATGGGAAAATAGGTTTAAAGTGCGAGATTATTGTCAAATTTTGATAAACTCATTTTTTATTTGCATTATGGAATAGGATAGATTCGGGGTGATTTGATTTAAAGTAGTTTTTAAACAATATAATGCTTATTTATTATGGGATATAATTTAATAAAGAAATATATTGAATATATAATAAGAATATAGCAATATACATTTTTATGTCGAATTTGGCAATGAAACAGTACAATAATATTTTTGCAAAGAGTAATGGTATAAAAAATAACGAAAATGAATTTGGAGGTGATTTTATTTTGAAATTAAGTAATATCAAAATAAAAAGTAAATTACAATTATTAAGTTCAATACTATTGATTTTTACAGTATTTGTTGGTATTTTCGGTTACATTGAGCTAAAAATAAGCAATGATAATATGGAATCAATGTATAATAATAAATTAAATGCAATTAACTGGTTAAATGATAATAGAAATCAGGCAAGGGCAATTGAAGCAGATATGTATTACATAATATTATATCCAGATGATAAAGACAAACAAAATGAAAAAATGAAGGATATTGAACAAAGAAGGAAAATGTTTGATGATAACTTTCAAAACTATAAAAAAGTAGAGTTAGATACCTATGAAGAAGATGTAATTACAACGATAGAAAATGATTTATCAACATATAGAGAAGGAATGAATGAGATATTAAAACTTGCTTTAGAGGGAAAGCAAAAGGAAGCATTAGAAAAGAATGAAGATATTAAAAATGCGGCTAACAATTTTCAAGCAAGTTTAAAAGAGTTAGCGCTACATACTGTAAAAGAAGCCGATGAGATTAATGAGTTAAACAATGAGAATTATAAAAAGATAACATTAATCTTTCTAATATCTATAGCTGTTTCTATTATAGTAGGATATTTGATGTCTAAGATTATCACAAAAAATATAGTTAAACCTTTAGATATTTCGGTTAATTATTTGGACATACTATCAAGTGGAGATTTTACAAGTGAAGTACCTGTAGAATTTAAAAAGAGAAAAGATGAAATAGGAACAATGGCAAAAGCCTTAGATAATATACATGTAAGCTTAAAATCATTAATTAAAAATATTGTAGAAGAATCAGATAAAATAGAAGGGGTTGTTAACACAGTAAATAATGAAGTTAAAATTCTTAATGGAAATATAGAGGATGTTTCAGCAACTACGCAGGAACTTTCAGCAACTATTGAGGAAACCTCTGCTTCAGCAGAAGAAACTTCAGCTACTTCTCAAGAAATAGGTAAGGCAGTACAATCAATAGCTGAAAAATCACAAGATGGAGCGATTCAAGCAGGAGAAATAAATAAAAGAGCACAACAAACTAAAGAAGATATTGAAAAGTCCCAAAAGGCAGCTCATAACACATTTGTAAATACAAAAGATGGACTTGAAAAAGCTTTAGAAAAGTCAAAAGTAGTTGAAGAAATTAATGTACTATCTGATTCAATTATGCAGATAACAGAACAAACAAATCTATTGGCATTAAATGCAGCGATAGAAGCAGCAAGAGCTGGAGAAGCAGGGCGTGGATTTTCTGTAGTTGCAGAAGAGGTAAGAAAACTTGCAGAACAGTCAAAAGATACTGTATCAGAAATACAGAAAGTAACAAATAAGGTAAGAGAAGCTGTTAACGATCTTTCATATAATTCAAATAATCTTTTAGAGTTTGTGTCTAAGGATGTAAAGAGAGACTATAGTAATATGCTTGAAGTAGCAGGAAAGTATAGCGAAGATGCAAAATTTGTAGATGACCTTGTTATGGACTTTAGTTCAACATCAGAGGAACTTTTAGCATCAATTAATGATATTTTAAAAACTATAGATGGGGTAGCAGAAGCAACGAGCGAAGGAGCAAGTGGAACGGTAGATATAGCAAATAAAGTTTCAGAAATTAGTCATAAATCCAATGAAGTATTAGAGCAGGTTACACAAACAAAAGAAAGTGCAGAAAAGTTAAAAGCTGAAATGTCTAAGTTTAAAGTCTAGGGTATATATTTGTGAAAGAAAATTCATTATTTAGATATTCCGGAAAGTTTAAATTAAGCCCATAAAGCTGTGTATATGTATCAAAAAATTATTTGAATGCTTTGAAGAAAACTAAAATAAGTAATAAAGTAAATATTAATATTGAGCCTGTAACAAGGCTCTTTTTTTATTTGGAGATTAAGTTATTAGCAAGTCGTTCGTAAACTCTCGACTACAACCTCTGGGGGCCATAAATTATATACTTATAACTACTAAATGTATTTGTGTAAAAATTTTCATCTGTAATCAAAGTAAAAACAAAAAATTAAGATGTCTTTGTGATTATATGTTATAATTATTTTTAGCGAGAAATTATGTAAATATATGAAAGGAATCCAAATTAAGCCTCTCAAATGTTTAATTCTTGCTGTTGAATTTAGTATACATATATTGTCAGGAGAATAGAAAAATGAACTTAAATGTTGATTCAGATAATTTTGAAATAAGTAGAGAGTTACTTATTAAAGTAGATACTGAGGGAGTTATTAAATTTATTTCTAAAAATTGCTATAGAATTTTAGGATTTATGCAAAATGAAATTTTAAATACTAATATTGATAAATTCTTAGGTTATAGATTTGATGAGTTATTATCACGTGAAAGTCTCGAGGCCTTAGTTTTAAAAGAAGATGGCAACCAGTTACTTTTTGAGGTTGTCTCTAAACCTGTTTTTAATGATGATTCTAAAATAGTTGGGACATATTTGTCTCTTATTGATATAAGCAAATATATTCACATTGAAGAGAGATACAATCAATTAATTAAAACATGTGAAAAAACTAAGGACGTTTTTTTTATATTTCAAATTTTACCGAAATTTAAGTTTATATATGTTAACCCTTCGATGCAAGAGACTTTAGGGTATGAACTAGAAATGTACTATACTGACCCTCATTTTGTATTCGAAATCGTTCATCCTGAGGATACCAATATTATGCAATCTAGAGTGGATAAAAACACTGATTTTTCCAAAGATTTTTGTCTAAGATTTAAGCATAAAGATGGGCATTATGTCTGGATAGAGGATTATTTAGTTCCTACATATAATGAAAATGGGGATTTGGTATCTGTATCAGGATTCAGCAGGGATATCACAGAAAGAAAAAAATTAGAAAAAATGCTAGAAGAACAAAATAAATTATTAGAAATGGATGTTACTGCTGAAATAAAGACGAATAAAATCATGGAAAATACATTAAAAAAGCAGGAAGAGTTATTAGTTAATATATCTCACGAACTTAAAACTCCATTAAACGTAATTTCGGCAACGGCTCAGTTATTAGAAATGTATTATATGGATGATTCAATAATAAATAAAAAGGATATATTTATTAAATATTTTAAATCAATAAAGCTAAATACCTATAGGTTATCAAAGCTTATTAACAATATAGTGGACTCATCAAAAATAGAAGCAGGATTTTTTCAACTTAACCTATTAAATGTGAATATAGTTAATGTCGTAGAAGAAATAGTTATGTCAGTAACAAGTTTTGTTAAAATTAAAGGCTTAAATATTATTTTTGACACGGATACAGAAGAAAAGATTATTGCGTGTGATCCAGAAAAAATCGAGAGAATAATGCTAAACCTTATTTCGAATGCTACAAAATTTTCAAATGATAATGGTGAAATATTTGTAAATGTTAAGGATATGAATGAATGGGTTGAAATATCAGTAGAGGATAATGGGATTGGTATTGAAGAGAAAAAAATGGATATTATATTTGATAGATTTGAACAAGCGGATAAATCTTTGTCTAGAAATGCGGAAGGTACTGGTATTGGATTGAGTTTAGTTAAATCTATTGCTCTATTACATGGTGGCAGTATAAATGTTGAAAGTGAATATGGAAAAGGGAGTAAGTTTACTGTGACTCTTCCAGCTGGAGCAGTAGCTAAGGAAAATATGATATATGATAGAAATATTAAAAATAAGGATGAACGTATAAGAATAGAATTTTCAGATGTTTATTTTTAACTCTTGAAATTATGAATTACTAAAAATTTAAAAATATATTTTAGTACATAAAAGAAAATAACAGATCCCAATATGCTGATGAATTAACTTGGTATTTTCTTAATAGTGCCTTAATTGGTACAAACAAGATTAAAAAACCGCACTTAGCATAGATATATACTAAATACGGTTTTTTAAAGAGCATAACAATCTTCACTAGCACAATAATAGATAGCTTATCATCATATTATAATCTTTCGACTATAATACAATAAATCACAACCAATTACCATGGTTCGCTCCACCACACAACATATTTATTCAACTTAATATAACCTCACGGCTGTATTAAATCAATTCAACACATTGAATAATGTTAACTCGACCTTATATAATAAGTTGGAGTACTATTATAATAGATATAAATCAACTATAATAAAACTTTTCCCCACCAGATAAAATCTTATCGCCGACTATCATAACAACTATATGTTATAACCATTATAAAATCTTTGTTCGACTTATATACACCCTTATATCAAGAGCATATATAAATCTTTGCTCGACTGTTATGTTCCTTATGATATTATCATGTGTAGTTTTGTTTTGAATATACATGATACGAAAAATAAATTTAAAAATATTTAATGGAAATTGTATTGCAAAATTGTTTCAAGGATATTAAAAGAGGATTTCTTATAGTTTTTTAGAAAAATAAAGAAGTTGAGAAATGAGGAAAGATAATTGAAATAATTAAAGTCTGGTAGATTAAGGGGTGCCTTAAAAGAGGCTGGTAATTTTTTTATCCGCCAAGAACATATGTACGTATATTTTGTTTGATACTGGAAATAATTATAATATAGACATATGAGTGATCAAACCTAAGTTTATGATATAATGGAGGTAGAAATATGGATAGAAAAAATGACTCATTTATAAACTTATTATAAATATTAGGATGTGAGAATATGAAGTGGGAAGAAGTAAGAACTATATACCCTAATAAATTTGTGCTTTTAAAAAGCTTAGAGGCTCATATTGAAGAGAACAAAAAGTGTATAGATGATGTAGCTGTAGTGAGAGTTTTGGATGATGAAGAAGCAAGCAATATATTAATTAGATGTAAAGGCGATAATTTTGTATTTCATACATCAAAAGAAGAATTATCAATGAATATAGTTCAAATGCCAGTACTAAGAGGCGCAATTAGATGAACTTAGAATATAAAAATGTTTTGTTATTTGTTGATATGAATATTGGATATAAGGGCAATAATGTATTAATTAATAATGTAGTTGTAGATACAGGTGCTGCACATACTATTATTAATCCAGATAGTGTATATGAATTAGGGATTAAAGCGGAAGCAGACGATGAATTTATCACAATGTATGGTGTTGGTGGCGAGCATTATTCTTATAGGAAAAATATTAATTCAGTTAATATAGGAAGAAATTGTCTAGCAGATGTAAATATAGATTTTGGATTAATTGATGAAGAAGGACATATAAATGGTTTACTTGGACTTGATGTATTATTAAAATTAGGTGTAACTATCAACTTAAAAGAATTGAAATTATATAGCAGTTAAGGTACTAGAATCTAGTAAAGAAATATTTATAAGCTAAGATTTTCTTATATTTGGAAAATCTTAGCTTTCATAATTTTATAAAGTTTATGCTATGTTCTTTAGAACAAGTTATATATTCTTTAGCAACCTCAGCCCTTCGGAGTTCAAAAGAACCCCTGGGGGAAACAAAGTTTTACATATACAAGCATTGCACTAATTTATATATTTCGTGCAGTGCTTTTTTGCTAAGGACGATATAGAAAAAACAATATGTTTCTAAAAAAAATAAATACCTAAAAAGTATTTTTTGTTCCTAAATTCTCGGATAATATAAGTTTTTATTATATTGTGATATAGTAAAATTAAAAAAAGATTTTGATGGAATGTTTAAATTACATAGAAAGCAAGATGGAAAGGAAAAAACTACAATGGAAAAAAATAAAATCACGGATTTAACAACAGGAAATCCTGGTAAACAAATTTTTTATTTTGCATTACCTATATTTCTTGGGAGTGTGTTTCAACAAATGTACAATTTGGCGGACACAGTGATTGTTGGACATACCCTAGGAGAAAATGCCTTAGCAGCTATAGGGTCTACAACCCCACTGTTTGGACTTATTGTTGGCATGGCGGTTGGTATAAATAATGGATTTGCTATTGTGATTGCAAGATATTTTGGAGCAAAAGAGATGCATAACATGAGACAGGCTGTGGCAATGACAGTAATTCTTGACCTTATAATATCAATAGTATTTACGGCTGTTGGAGTAGGTACAATAATGTATCTTCTTAAATTTTTAAATACCCCAGAAGAAATAATAAACGATGCATATGGATATATTGTAATTATTTTAATGTTTATGATTGTTACTATAATGTACAATATGATAGCAGGGGTTCTAAGAGCATTGGGCGATAGCCGTAGTCCACTTATATATTTAATTTATGCTTCAATTTTAAATGTAGTGTTGGTTTTTACATTTATTTTAGTATTTAAATGGGGTGTTAGAGGTTCTGCTTATGCAACTGTCATATCACAGATTGTAGCTGTAATCTTAGGATTTAATCATATTATAAAAAAGTGTCCGGAGCTAAAATTATCCAAAGGAGATTTTAAATATGATGGTACTATGGTAATGGAATTAATTACTTCGGGATTGTCTATGGGATTTATGCTATCACTTGTTTCAATTGGTTCAGTTGCACTTCAAGGTGCAATAAACAGTTTTGGTAAGGAAATAATAACTGCACATATGGCAGCAAGAAAAGTTAGTGAAATTTACATGATGCCACTTGGAACATTGGCAACAGCATCAGCCACGTTTGTAAGTCAAAATTATGGGGCAAAGAAATATGACCGGATAAATATTGGACTTAAAAAAACAGTTATCATGGGTGCAATATGGTCAACAATAGTTGTTATAACTGCCTTTGCCTTTGGAACATATATAATAAAATTTTTAACTGGATCAAATGATACTTTAATTATAGATACAGCAGTAAAATATTTAAGAATTAATACTCCTTTTTATTATGTATTAGCCACACTTCTTATATATAGAAGTACGCTTCAGGGAATCGGAAAGAAATTTACGCCACTTGTTTCTAGTTCAATTGAACTTTTTGGGAAATTTGCAGTTGTAGGATTTTTAGCTCCATCAATGGGTTATTTAGGAGTATGTATATCAGAACCACTTATTTGGATTACATGTGCAATTTTTGTACTTATAGTTTTTTACTCAGATAAAAATTTTAGAGTTGAAATAAAGTAATATAAAAACTAAAAGCCATGAGATAAAATTAAGGAAAAGGAAGAAGAAGGTAAATGATTAAGTTAATAGCAGCAGATATGGATGGAACATTGATTGGGAAAAATCACGATATACCAAAAGAAAATATAGAAGCAATTAAGGCTGCACAAAAAAATGGAATTAAGTTTGCAATTGCTACAGGAAGAGCGTATTGTGATGTGGAGCCTTTTATACATAAATATGACTTACAATGTGATTGTGTTGTACTAAATGGAGCAGAATATAGAGATATTAATGGAGATATAGTTGAACATACTTATATCGAAAAAAAACGAGCAATAGAAATTTTAGAGGTAATGAAATGTACAGACCTGGCTATAGAAATATACACAGATGATGGATTTTATACAACAAATACAAAAGAAGAAACTTTAGCTGGAATGGTAAAAAGATCTCTTACATTTCATCCAGAATTAAAAGATGAAGAAGAGATATTAAAATATGCTAATAATAATCCGCATTTTAAAAATATGCAATATATTACTGATATGAATGAATTTTTAAATAGACACAATAATATAGCAAAGTTTGTATCTTTTGCGCAATCAGAAGAAATTATAAATAAGCTTCGTAAAAAGATGGAAGCGTTAGAAGGACTAGCTGTATCAGCAAGTTTTGGAACTAACATTGAAGTAAATCATATGGATGCTGAGAAGGGAAAAATTCTTGCAAAAGTAGCACAAAAATTAAATATACAAAAAGATGAAGTGGTAGCACTTGGAGATGGCTTAAATGATTATTCTATGTTTACAGAATTTGAAAATTCTTTTGCAATGGGTAATGCAGTTGATGAAATAAAAGAAGTAGCTAAATATATTACAGATACAAATGTAAATTTTGGAGTAGCTAAAGCAATATATCGAATATTAAACGGGGAATTATAAAAATATTAAATTCGACAATTAGAAGGATTAAGTATTGAGGAAGTTGCTAAAATAAGAGTAAAGAAAAGGAAGTTCTTCATTGATTGCAAATGAAATACATGGGTATGATATAATAAAAAGGTTAGTATGCATAGTGTTATATGGATTGTGATGATAAAGAGAAAATATGGGATAAAATGTATGTTTGTAACAATAATAGTAAGAGATATAGAAAAGAGATGATCAAATGATAAAAGCAAATTTTAATGATTATAAGTTAAGCAGTGAGTTATTAAAAGCAATTAGTATGTTGAATTTCAAGGAGTTAACAAAAGTTCAGGAACAGGTTATACCGATTGCGTTAGAAGAAAAGGATATAGTAGTAAAGTCTAAAACTGGAAGTGGTAAGACTGCATCATATGCTATTCCTATTTGCCAATTAGTGGATTGGGAAGAAAATAAACCTCAAGCATTAGTGATTACACCAACAAGAGAACTTGCTATCCAAGTTAAAGAAGATTTTTTTAATATAGGTAGATTTAAAAGAATTAAAGCAGCTGCAATTTATGGGAAGTCACCTTTCTATGATCAAGAAAAGGAACTTAAACAAAAAACACATATAGTAGTTGGGACACCTGGTCGTATTATAGATCATATAGAGAAAGGTACATTTGATCTATCAAAGATAAAGTATCTTATAATAGATGAAGCTGATGAAATGCTTAATATGGGATTTGTAGAGCAAATAGAAACAATAATAAAAAGCTTATCAAAAGAACGTGTGACCATGTTATTGTCAGCCACAATGCCAAAAGACATAGAGACTTTATGCAATAAATATATGAAAGATCCTATACATATTGAAATAGAGGAGCAAAATAAAGCCGCAGATAATATATGTCAAGAAAGATATAACGTAAATGAATCGAATAAAATAGAACTTTTAAGAGATGTAACTATATTAGAAAATCCAGATAGTTGTATGATATTCTGCAATACAAAACAAAAGGTTGATGAAGTTTATAAGGAGCTGGCAAAGCTCCAGTATGATTGCAGAAAAATACATGGTGGAATGGAACAAAGTGATAGATTAAGAGTAATGAATAATTTTAAGCAAGGTTATTTTAGATATCTAATAGCTACAGATGTTGCAGCTAGAGGGATAGATATAGATAATATCACCCATGTAATTAATTATGATATACCAGAAGACAAGGAAAGTTATGTTCATAGGATAGGAAGAACTGGACGTGCAGGCAAGATAGGTAGAGCAATTACTTTTGTAACACAAAATGAAAGTAAGTTTTTAAATGATATACATGAATATATTGGTAAAGAAATTCCTTTGAAGGAAAGACCTAAAGTGGAAACTGTAAATAATCTTAAAGAAGAATTTGCTTTGAAAATGAACACAAGGCCTGAAATTAAAGAAACAAAAGGTGCGAAGCTAAGTAAAGAGATTATGAAATTACATATTAATGCAGGTAAGAAAACAAAGATGAGGGCAGTTGATATTGTAGGCACGCTTTGTAATATTGAAGGCATGACAAAAGACGATATAGGAATCATCAATATAGTTGATATATCTACCTTTGTAGAAATATTAAATAATAAAGGAGAGTTGGTGTTCCAGCAGTTACAAAAAACACCTATCAAAGGCAGACTTCGTACCGTAAGTAAAGTAGATATATAATAATAAACAAGATTATCTTTATGAATTTGAAAATAATATTTTACCTGATGACGTTTTAATATAATCTGTAACATGGTAACTTTTCTATTTCTAAGGTAAAAACCCCCGACATAAGTCGAGGGTTTTATGTAGTTTTCATACCTAATATTTTAAATGTAATAGTTTTCATTTGTTTCAATTTACTTATACTACAGTTAAATTATATTTTTAGATTTTAACTTATTAATGCTTTGCTTAACTAGATCAATTGCTTCAGACTTACTCTGTCCTTTATGCTTTATCTCATTATCACCTATTTTTGCAATTGCCTTATATGGGTATTGATTTTCATTATTCTGTATTACGATTATTTCATGATCTCCATATTTCTCCATAAAGCATACCACCTCTATATATTTTTATCTTATTATATCATATTCTAAATATTTTGAATATTCCTTCTTTTAAAATTTTTTTGAAAAAATACTGAAAACTAAATAAGGAAGAAATATTAAGAATTAAGATTTGAATAACTGGATGATATGGGGTATTGGTTTGAATAATGTAAAACATTAAATTGCAAAAAAACATTAAAAATGCAAAGAGAGTACCAATCACAAGGGGGAATGTGATTGGTACTCTTTATTTATTAGGGAAATATATATGAAAAAAACTATTATCCTAGCCACAAGCTATTTATAAATCATATGCGTTAAATAAACAGCTAATTTAAAAACACATAATTTATAGAGATTTATTTTTTAGGGGTAAATCCTTGTTTCTTCAGTGCATCCTTTACTTTTGGATAATATATATTTTGATAAACGCTTGAAGTTAAAGTACTCCAATTTTTTTCTTTATCATATCTGCCGATGTCTTTTAAGTAAGCTTCCATTTCTTCATCGTATCTATCAATAGAATTTTCTATAGCTTCTTTGTTATAAGTATCCTTGTGCCTAAAGCTTTCAAAAGGAATTCTTGGCTTAGTGTGTGATTCATCTGAAGGATATCCCATTGCAAGGCCTACAAGTGGGAATGTATATTTAGGCAAATCTAAGAGTTCTATAACTTCTTCTGGATTTTTTCTTATTCCACCAATTGGAACAGTTCCAAGCCCAAGAGATTCAGCTGCAATTATTGCTGCACCTAAAGTAATTCCGCTATCCACAGCACCAACTAGAGCGCCTTCAATGTCTTCATGAATTATTTGCTTAGAACCAGTTTTTTCTCCAGCTAAATAAGTTCTATAAAAATCCATTACGAAAACTAAGAAAACAGGAGCTTTAGCTACATATTCTTGATTTCCAACAAGTTCTGCAAGTTTTTCTTTTTTTGCCTTATCTCTTATAGCTATGACAGTTGTTTGCTGACCATTTATTGAATTGGGCATAGCTTGTGCCGCTTTTATTATTTCATCTATTATTTCATCTGAAATATCTTTATCTAGATATTGTCTAATTGATCTATGATTTTTTATATTTTCTATTGTAGTATTCATTTTATTCAATCCTTTCAATTTTACGATTTATTATAATTTCATTATAGTCTTATTTTTAAGGGAATCTAAACCTTCTGGAGTATGAGTTGATAAATAAACTGTATCATTTTCTTTTATAAAAGTTCTGACGTTATTTAATGTTTCAATTGCTTGTCCTTTATCTTCAAAGACAACAGATAATTGGTTTTGCCTTAAAGCTTCGTCAGTGTAAGTAACATCACCATGAATCATGTAGTGAATACCGTTATCATAAACAAGAATTAATGAATTTCCAGTGGTATGTCCATAAGCTGGCAGCATATAAATATTTTTACTTATAATTTGGCTTTTATCAAAGTTTTTATACTGTCCATCAGTAAAATTAACTTCAACTAAATTGTCGCCTGCAATACTCATAGCCTCAAGCTCTATTTTTGATATATAAATCTTTGCATGATCAAACATTCTAAGTTCACCAGCGTGATCGGGATGTTTATGAGTTAAAACTACTTTGCTAACATCTTCTGGAGCATAACCTACATTTTTCAGTGCTTCTTTAAAATCAGCAATTTTTTCACCCATATATAAGGCTTGATCAGGTTTATCTTCAAAATCAGGAGTCTCAACTGGTAAACCTGTGTCTACTAGAATAACCTCTTTCCCAGTATCTATTAAATAATTTTGCAGGCTTGCAGGGTAATCTTTGTTTATATTAATTTTTTCTTTTTCAAGTGATCCTCCAAATGCAAAAGATTCTTTCATTCTTCCATTTTTATAAAATTCCAATGCTAAAATTCTCATAATCTATTCCTCCGATATAATTAATCTTTATACAGTGTTCGATATGACTAAATTATATTGAATAAAATTAAATTTGTCAATCGGTATTTTGGTTTAAATAATTTAAAACACGACTTAAAGTACATAAATATTGGCATCTAATGAATTGGATTTAATCTAAACATATACCATATATTATATATTCTCTATATGTTCAGAATATTTCGAATATCGTGTTTTTACTAGAGGTTAGATTATAAGTATGATACAATAACTAATAGAAATTATTATATAACATTAATACTTTATTTTGAGAATTAGAATTAGGAGAGATACGCGATGAAAACTGATTTATTAGAAAAGGGAGCAATATTACAAAGGGATAAGGAAACATATGCAATTGCTCCACATTTAACTGCTGGACTTGTAACTCCAGAGATTTTAAGAAATATTGCAGATGTAGCTGAAAAATATAATGCAGCAGCTATTAAAGTTACAGGAGCTCAAAGAATTGCATTAGTTGGATTAAAAGAAGAAGATTTAGATAACGCTTGGGATGATCTAGGGATGGACCCAGGTGCAGCAGTAGGTCTATGTGTAAGAAGTATAAAAATATGTCCAGGAACTACTTTTTGTAAAAGAGGTCTTCAAGATTCTGTAGCTGTTGGTTCAAAATTGGACAGCTTATATCATGGAAAAGAATTACCTAATAAATTAAAAATGGGAGTAAGTGGTTGTCCTCATAGCTGTGCAGATAGTGCATTTAAAGATATAGGATTAATAGGAAGCGGAAAAGGATGGATGTTCTATGTTGGCGGAAAAGGTGGAGCTAGACCAAGAATAGCAGATAGAATAGCACTTTCTGTATCAGAAGAAAAGGTATATGATTTAATAGAGAAAGTTATTGAAGTATATAGGGAAAATGCGACTAACAGAGAAAGATTAGGAGATTACATAGACAGAGTAGGATTAGATGAGTTCAAAGAACAAATAAATCTTAATAGTTATTTATAAAGTGAAAATTTTAAGACAGTGTTTTATCTGTATAGAAAATTTTCAAATTAATGAACAAATCAATTAGTTCTAAATTAATATATCTAATAGCGTAAAAAAATCATGCTAAATAATAGCATGATTTTTTATTATTTCAAGTACAGCAGGAATATCTGCAGGAGCCCACTTCAAAGAAAGCAGGCTTTCTGGTTTCAGCCATAATAAAGCTGCATGTTCATTAGCTTTAGGATAGCTATTTACTAATTTGCAGTTAGTAGTTATCAAATTTACAATAAAATCATCGTATTCATGTCTATTTTCATTATGTATATTAATATATCGCACTTTACAATTCAATTCTTCAAAGATTTCTCTTTCAATAGCTTCTTTTGGAGTTTCGTTAGCCTCTATTTTACCACCTGGGAACTCCCAAAGATTTGGCGATTTCATAATAGGAGAGCGTAGAGCGCATAATATTTCTTCGTTCTCATTTTTTATAATTGCAGCTACAACATTAATAGTTTTCTTCATCATAACACCTCAAAAAATATTTTATAATATATGAATTGTATTTTCAAATAAACTTGTAAAATTTAAACCTTATTTTAAATAAACCTTGTTAACAATAAACATTTTTTCGAAGGTTTAATTAAATATTTTAAAAAAGGAACAAAGGTTTAAATAAAACTGTTTACCTTTTTAGAAAGTTAAGAAGGTAAAAATGAAAAAAGGTTTTAGAGTCTATTAGTATTATTAGAATGAAAACTGTAACTTTTTTGTAACGCTTTTTATGTAGAAAACTTTTATACTTTAGATAAGTTATAAGACAATATAAAAGTATATTAGCAATTCCATAGGAAATTACTTAAATAGGTTTTACCTATATACTAGGAATAATAAAATTTGGTTAGGAGAATAATTATGATAAATAAAGTTGAAAAGAGATTTAGAATATGGTTTGCAGCAGCTATGATAGGTACTATTACTATAAGTTCTGCAAGCATAATGGGATGCAGTCCTAAAAGGTCACCTGAAATAGATGCTGAAAATAAAGGAATAGCATTTGAGAAAGTTTCAGAAAATAATAGTGAAACAGAAGGTGAAAAAATATCAGAAGAAGAAGTAGTTGGTATTGAAAAATCCTCCAATAATAAGGATAATAAAGAAATAGTAGCTTCCCCAGTAGAAAAGAAAAAAGATTCAGTTAAAGTGATTAAAGATAACAAGCCTACAGATGTCTCAAAATCAGAAGATGGAAAGAAAAATTTTACAGACTATATGAATTTATTAGGTTTGAGTAAAGAAAAACTTATAAGCACATTAAATGAAAAACCTAGTTCTATCGGCGAAGGTGGTGTGGAATTTAAAAAGGCTGGTATTAGAGTTTGGTTTGATCAAAAAAATAATGAGCAGGTAGAGCAAATATTTACTATGAGAAATGATTTGAATTTAAATGGTGCGAAGATTGGTGATAAGATAAGCAGATTTAAAGAAGTCTTTGGAAAACCAGTTAGTGATAAAAATGGAGATGCACATTTTAAGTATAACAATATATTTTTATCTGTAAATTATGATACAAACACAGAACAAACCTATGCAGTATATATTTTAAAGAACGATTTTTAGTAAATCTAAAGTAGCTTTCTTATTTTAAAATTATAGAATGATAATTATAGATTAAGGATTGAAATGCAAGGTATTTAATGGAAAATGGGGTGTATATGTTATGAGGAAATATGGAAGAGTTATCATACTAATTATTTCCCTAGGGATTGTATTGACAGGCTGCCGGAATGTTGTAGATACAACTAGTTTGATTCAGGCTCCTATGCTTGCAAATGGAAAAGAAAATGAAATTAATAAAGCACTAAAAGAAATTTTGCAGCCTGGAAGCGAATACTTGACTCCTAGGAATACACAGCAGAAACAAAGTATTTTTACAGAAGACATAGATAAAGATGGTAAAGATGAAGCTTTTGTATTGTATAGAGATATGAAAGAAAATAGACAGGTTCATTTATTGATGCTTCAAGAAGAGAATGGAAAGTGGAATAAGGCGCTTGACATAGCAACTAATTTTAATACTCTTGATTATTTTAAGCTTGAAGATCTTGATGGAGATGGGAAAAAAGAAGTGATTTTAGGTACTTCAATATCAGATTCTGATCCAAGTAAGCAGTTATTTATATATGAATTGGATGGAAAAGAATTAGTTAATAAAGTTAATCGATACTACGAATGGATAGATATATCTGATTATAATGAAGATAAAAACCCTGAGATTATCATCCTTGATGGAAAAATAACTAAATCACAAACAGCAGAGATGTTTAATTATGAAAATAAGCAGTTAAAATCTAGAACTTTTGTACCCCTAAATCCCGATGGTTTAATTGAGAATGTTGTAATTGGGAAATTAGCCGATGGAAAGAAAGCGTTATTCGTTGATAGTACACTAGGGGCACACTCCATGTTAACTGAAGTTATTGCCTACGATAATGGGAAGCTTATTAAAATTGGAGATGAAAATGATGGTATTTTATTTAAGGAGTATCCATTATATAGTAGAGATATCAACAATGATGGTATTATAGATGTTGGAGGAATGTATATTCCTAAAGGTTTTGAAGATGCAGCAATAGCAGAA
Organism: uncultured Clostridium sp.; assembly: GCA_963524945.1. Taxonomy (GTDB): domain Bacteria; phylum Bacillota; class Clostridia; order Clostridiales; family Clostridiaceae; genus Clostridium. The sequence goes on along the minus strand of CAURJV010000072.1, from coordinate 7,312 downwards.
ATTCCCTTTATCTATACTTATTCTGATTATAGAGAAGATGGAACACATGAAATTATAGAAGAAAGATATACAGACAGTGTACAGCATTTCTACATTACAATTCCTTCCAAGTGGCATGGAAAAGTGACAATTAAAAAGCTAGATCAAGGTGTTAGACTTATAGACAATGACAGCCAAGAAAATTTATTTGAGGTAAAATGGATAAATAAAGAATCATATAGCGATTCTAAAACTAAGCTTGGGGAAACAAAGGATATTGTATTTTATACTGATATTAATGAAGAACTACCTATTTCAAAAGATAATTTTCATTTACTTAAAGATGAATTTTAATGGAGGATAACATGGAAACAATTCTCGTTGTTGAAGATGAACTATCAATCAGAAGTTTTATATGTCTAAATTTAAGAAAGAAAAAGTATGAAGTTTTGGAAGCTGAGAATGGAGAAGAGGCTTTATCTATTTTTGATAGTAAAAAGATTGATATTGTCTTGTTAGATTTAATGCTTCCAGGCATTGATGGATTTGAGGTATGTCAGGAGATTAGAAATATAAATCAATCGGTTGGTATAATTATGCTTACTGCCAGATCTCAAGAGGAAGATAAAGTTAAAGGGCTTGTACAAGGAGCAGATGACTATTTGCTAAAACCCTTTAGCATGGCTGAGCTAGAGGCAAGGATTATCTCTCTAATACGAAGATTAAATCATGTGCATTTAAAAAAAGACAATTCAATTATTAAATCCGGACCATTTGAACTTGATGTAATAAACAAAAAAGTATCCTGTCTTGGAAATAATATTAAAGTAACTCCAACAGAATATTGCTTGCTTCAATTTTTAATAAATAATAAGAATAAAGTATTCACACGGGATGATATTTTGGATGAAGTTTGGGGAATAAATTATGTCGGTGATATAAAAGTCGTTGATGTAAATATCAGGCGTATTCGAAGGAAAATTGAGCAAGATCCATCAACTCCAAAATATTTATGTACAGATTGGGGATATGGATACCTATGGAAGGAGTAAAACTATGAAGCGAAAGATCATTTTTTACTTTATGCTCATTAGTTTATTTACATTAAGTCTTGTGATGATAGGGTTTGGGATTGGTATTAGACAATATTGTTATCACGGAATTGTTAATACATTTCAAAGCCAAGCCGAAGCAGTACCTTCTATATTTACAAAACAAACTGATTTTACTAATAGTAATTTAATGGAATTTAGCGATGAAATTATTAAAAGTTATCAGTTTAAGGGGTCGGAGTTACAACTACTAAAGAGAAGCGGAAAATTAATCCAATCATCTACAGGTTTTTATGAAGATAAAACTTATTTAGTGGATCCTTCTGTATTAGATTTTAAAACTACTTATAAAATTGAGAAAGCTTCAGATTCAGATCAGAAAATTATGGTAGTATATACTCCTCTTATTTTTGACGGGCAGGTATTAGGCATTTTACGATATACAACATTGTTAACGCAAGTGAATGCTTTAATTATAAATCTATTAAGCTATGGAATGATTATCTGCATTTTCATTGCTGCCATTGTATTTCTTATAAGCCTTAGGTTAGGGAATATGATTGTAGAACCATTAAATGATATTATTAATTTTACAAAGAAAATAGCAGAAGGGAAATACAAGGAGAAGATTGAGAATACTTATCCAAATGAACTAGGAGAAATAGCAAAAACTCTTAACTACATGGGGGATGAAATATTAAAAACTGATCGTCTAAAAAATGACTTTATCTCATCAATTTCGCATGAACTTAGAACTCCTTTGACAGGAATTAAAGGATGGGTTGAGACAATGCAGGATCCAGATGGATTAACAGATGAGGAATTTCAATTTGGATTAGGAATTATAGATACTGAATCAGAAAGACTTATTAATTTAGTAGAAAATCTTTTAGATTTTTCAAGATATCAGTCAGATAGAATGAAGCTTATTGTATCTGAAGTTAAAGTAGATAAACTTATTCATGAAGTGACATTTCAGCTTCAAAAGAAAGCAGAAAAAAAAGATATTAAATTAATAGTTGAAACAAATCCTGTAATTATTACAGCAGACGGTGATAGATTGAAGCAAGTCATATTAAATGTATTAGATAACGCAATTAAGTTTTCATATAAAAATAGTGAAATTTACGTTATTCAATCAGTTAATGATGATTCTGTATCAATTGAAATTAGTGATGCAGGTATTGGAATTAAGAAAGAGGATTTAAAGCATGTTATGGAGTCATTCTATAAGATTGATCCTAAATCTATCGGTGCAGGACTTGGATTAGTCATTTCTCGCAATATTGTAGATATGCATAAGGGGTCTCTTAAAATTGATAGTGAGTATGGAAAAGGTACGACAGTGATAATTTCACTGCCTATTGATTGATCCTAAATACCATGTAAAATATTAGAATGAATTGATATCATTTAGCTGAAATTTTCGAAAACATAGAAAATTTCAGCCTTAATTTTGTTATAATGATATATATACTAATATTGAGATACATTTGTTTTAAGGAGTAATTTTATGAAAATGATGCTTTTTACACTAGAAATAATGGATGAACAAAATAATAACTATAAAATTAAAGTCAGTAATGGCAAAGACAACTCCTTTGTAGAATTTAATCCTTTGAAGAAAGAACTGCATTTTATAGATAATAACAATTTAAGTGATTTTTTTAAAGGTCAGGAATATCAGTTTAGAAAAATGTTACATAATAAACGTATAGATACTTACTATGTGGGGTTTAAGGTAAAAGTAGTCATAAGAGAAGATAAAGATGTAGCTGCTTTTAATGATAGAAGTAAAATCTTGGTTTTAGATAAGCGGAATAATAACTATGATAGTTATGCAATAGAAGAAAATAGTGCAGAAGAAAAAATTTATAAGATTTATACAGATGCCAGTTATTTTGAAAAGAAAAATCATGGTGGATTTGCATTTATAATAGAAGACATAAATGGAAATTATAATTTATATAGTGAAAAAGTGAAAGACATAGGAAGCAGCCAAGCTGAACTTGAAGCAGCGATAAAAGCTCTTGAATTATTGAAAGATGTTGAAAAAATACGAATAATAACTGATAGTCAATATGTCAGAAAAGGACTTACAGAATGGTTACCTATATGGAAATTAAATGACTTTAAAACTATTAATGGAGAGCCAGCTAAGAATATAGAAAAATGGCTTGGTTTTGAGAAGGCTTGCAATGAAAAATATATTGAATTTCAATGGGTAAAGGCACATTCTAATCATTTTGAAAATTCTCTCTGCGATATGTATGCTAAAGATATAGCTACTAAAAATTCAAACAATTGTTAATAAGTGCGAAGAATTAAAGTATTTCACTCCAATATAAATTCCCAGAGAATAAAAAATTTGCAGACAAACATAATCTTGGTATATAATTGTGCATGTTGGAATTTTATATAGTAATTATATTATTTAAGAGGAGATTTAGGCGTGCAAGGTAGATGTTATTATTGTAATAAAGAATTAACTGAAAGAACAATTAAAAGACATACGAAGAGTTGTTCAGAAATGAAAAAAATTATTGAAGAAAAAATGAAATATACTAAAGGTGTAAAAGACCAATTTATAATATCCATGAAAGATAAGTATAATCCTAGTTTATATTGTATTTATGTTTCCATAGATGCAAATTTGCAACTGCAGCATTTGGATAAATTTATAAGAGATATATGGGTGGAGAGTTATGGACATTTAAGTGCATTTTATATTGATAAAGAAGTATATCATGATAATAGTGATGAACAATACGAGATGAATTTTCATTTAAAGGATGTATTAAATATTAATAAAAAGTTCGAATATGAATATGATTTTGGTTCGACTACTTATTTAACTTTAGAAGTTGTAGATACGATAAAAGTTCCAAGTGAATTTAGTCAAGTAGAAATTATTGCGAGAAATAACCCAGAAGAAGATAAGTCTAATAATAACTCTCCTAGAGATGGTGTTTGTGGATATGTAGGAACTAAAGATGGAGAAGCTGAATATTTGCCTGGCAATAACAAGAAATACAAGCTTAACAATAAAAAACCAATACATAACAATGATGCTTTTGCGGCTTTTGACTATTCTGAACAATCAATAGAGAATGGCTTATTAAAAAATTATAATAAATTTACAAATAGTTTTATACATACGTTTTTTAAGGAAACATATTCATTTGATTTAGAAGAATTGATTACACCATATCCTAAAAAAGAAATTTGTAGTTTAGCAGAGAATATTGGTTTGAAATTATCATCTAATTTGAATAAAAATGAGGTAATTGAAAGATATATTAGCGAATACGAGAATTCTATTAGAAATAAGATGAATGTATTTAATGATGATATGTATAAAATCTTATTAAAATACATTAAAAATAGTGGAATAATTTCTGTTTCTGATAATGAAGCAGAGAATTATGCGGATAAACATGCTTTTTTTATGAATGAGGGGATGATTTTTCCTTGCTTAAAAGATAGAAAACCAATTTTATTAATGCCTGAAATAATGCAAAACATTGTTAAGCAAAGTGATACGTTGGAGTTTAGAAAGTTAATGAAGAAAAATAGCGAAATCATGAATATCTTTATAGGTATGATTAAGCTATATGGTGTTCTTTATTTTGAAGATGTTAAAATCCTAATGAAAAGATATGAGGATATAGCGGATTCAATGTTGTTATCTATATTAGAAGAAGGATCTTTTTATTATAATAATGAATATTATGGTGTAATAGACGATGATGGAAAAATTATATTCGTAAATGTAGAAATAGAAGATTATGAAGAAATATTAAGTGATATAGATAATAATTTAGATTATTCTATGAATAGCAAAGAGGATCTAATATCTATGTCTAATGAAGATTATTTGGAAAAAAGCAATATTGGCAGGAAATTTTCAAAAGAATTTTCGGAAATGTTTTTAGTTGATAAAGATGATACTGCTGGAACTATGAACATGTTGGCTTTGGACATACAATACAGAAGTTCAGGAGAAATATTTGAAGACATAATAAATGGAATAGATGTGAAAATTGACAAGGAAGATGAAGCCAGAGTATTTAATATTGTTAATAAATTTATTAAGAATATACCATTGTGGAAATATAGAGGCGCAACTATAAATGAAAAAGAAGGAAGTAACAAAAAAGTTGAAAGCAAAAAAGAGATTGGAAGAAATGATCCATGCCCATGTCAAAGTGGAAAGAAATACAAAAAGTGTTGTGGAAAGAATGGAAATGTAATTCAATTATTTTAACGAATTTTAGGTATACAAATAAATTATATATGCAATTTTGTATACTTTTGTTTTTAGATAAATATATTGGGATTATTTATAAATAGAATATTAGGAATAAGGGTTTATCAAAGATAGACCCTTATTTTTTTCTTTTGAGGAGTAAATTGTGAATTAAATTAAAAAAAGTCTAAAAATTCGACAATGAAATGTTATTTAACTATGATATAATAATGTTGTGGATATATAAGGTATTACTAAAGGGCTTTTGTAAAATGAATAAAATTATGGAAAGGGTGGTGTTGCGTATTATGATTGATATTAAAAAGGGATTAAACAAATTCTATATTGGAGAAACGGAAGAAAATACTTTAGCAGAAGTAATATTAAGTGATACTAGTAAGGATGTAATAAAAATTGATCATACTTTTGTGGGTGAAAAGTTGAAGGGCAAAGGAGCAGGCAAACTTTTAATAAGGAAAGTTGTAGATTTTGCGATAGAAGAAAATAAGAAGATAATACCAGTATGTGTTTTTGCAAAAAAGGAATTTGATAAAAATAAAGAGTATGAGAGTGTTTTGTATAAAAACGATTAATGGGGTTAAAGAGGTGTTATATGGAGAAAGTACTGAAGAAAAAATTAAAAGTAGGTATAAGTGAATGTTGTTTTGGCGCAAAAGTAAGATACAATGGTAAAGGATTCGATTATGTCAAAAATTTCGGTAGAGAAAATGAGCAATTTGTATTTTATCCTATGTGTCCAGAATGTCTTGCTGGGTTAGGGGTGCCTAGAACACCTATAAGCATAAAAGGTGGTAGTGGACAAGATGTTTTAGATGGCAAAGCTAAGATTAAAAATAAAAATGGTCAGGATGTTACAGAAAAGCTTATAAAATCGTGCAACTTTTGTTTAGAATTATTGAAGAATGAAGATGTATATATCTATATGTACAAGGAAGGAAGTCCAAGTTGTGGAGTATATAGGACTACTCTTAAGGACAAAAGACTTGGAAATCCACCTGGAATATTGGGAGCCATGTTGCTTAAAGAAGGATTCTTTTTGGTATGTGCAGATGATTTGGAAAGCCCAATAAAAAGGTGGGATATAAGAAGAAGATTAAACGCTTTTGTTTGGGCAAGAGAAGTAGAAATAGAGAATAAAAATCAACTTTATAATGTATGGCATGCCCTCAAATTTTTATGTCAAGAACTAGATGAGAATGCAGCTAGAAGTTTAGGAAACAAGTTGTCAAATTTAAACGATACTCAAAAAGAAGATATTGAAGAATACAGACAAGCTATCCTTGACATTATTAGAAAGCCATCAAATTTAAATAGAATAAAAGCATGGTTATGGAAAAATTATAGCTACTATAGAAAATATAAAGGTATAGAACTTGATATAGTGAAAGAGCCAACAGATCTAAGATCTAATACAATTTTGGCTGAAGAGCTAATTAAGCTAGAAAATAAACTATATAATGAAGGATATTCTTTTGGATCGAGTCCTATTCTTTATAGAGGAAAAAGATAAAGAAATATATGCATATTATGTATAAAAATGTAGAAATAAAGGTTATGAAAGTTAGAAGGAATAGAAGGAAAAAAGGATATAGATGTTGAAATATATATAATAAGGTAATTAACCTAATAAATATTTATTGAAATGATAGTGAGGAGAGAGAATTTATGAAAAAATTTGTTTGTACAGTGTGTGGTTATATTCATGAAGGAGAAGTAGCGCCAGAAAAATGTCCAGTGTGTGGTGTAGGATCAGACAAGTTCATAGAACAAAGTGGAGATTTAGCTTTTGCTGATGAACATATAATCGGAGTTGCTAAAGGTGTTGATAAAGAAGTAATCGATGGATTACAAGCAAACTTTATTGGAGAATGTACAGAAGTTGGAATGTATTTAGCTATGTCAAGACAAGCTGATAGAGAAGGGTATCCAGAAGTTGCAGAAGCTTATAAGAGAATAGCATTTGAAGAAGCAGAACATGCTTCTAAATTCGCTGAATTACTTGGTGAAGTAG
>CAURJV010000071.1:0-30152 GCA_963524945.1 uncultured Clostridium sp. | reverse complement strand
TAAAATTTTCAACTAACATAAAATGTTGGTGAACCATTCCTATTCCATTTTCAATAGCTATATTAGGGTTTTTAATATTTATCTTTTCACCATTAAGATATATTTCACCTTGATCAGCTTGATACAATCCATAAAGGATATTCATAAGTGTACTTTTGCCTGCACCATTTTCTCCTAGTAGTGCATGAATTGTACCTTTTTTAATATCAAGGTTGATATTATCTAAAGCACAGAACGAGCCAAACGTTTTTGTAATCCCACGCATTTGTACTGCATATTGTTTGCTAATTTCCATACCTAATCCTCCTCTATTATATAAGGCTTTGCCGGCAAACCGTTAAGTTACCAGCAAAGCCTACCTCCACTACTGTCTTAATAGTTATTATCTACTTTAAGTTTAAATTATTATTTTTTTAAAAAGTCATTATAAGTTTGTTCATTGTAAGGTGGAACTATTGTACCAGCTTTAATCTTGTCTTGAACTTCCATAGTTGCTTTATATACTGCTGGATCCATATTTTTGTTTTCAGTTGGGATTCCTACAGCATTTTCCTTTAATCCATAAGTATAAGTTTTACCACCAATTTTATTTCCACTCATAGCTTCTTTAGAAACATTTTCAACTGCAACGCTTGCAAGTTTTAATGCTGATGTTAATACATTATCAGGAGCTAAATATGCTTGATCACGGTCAACACCTATTGCAAATTTATTTGCTTCTTTAGCTGCTTCAATTACACCTACACCAACTCCACCTGCTGCATGGAATACGATATCGCATCCTGATGAGAACATCTTGTTTGCAATTGCTTTACCTTTTGATGCATCAGAGAAACTTTCTGCATATTGAACATCTACAGTAATATCTTTACCTAATTCTTTTGCTGCATATTGAACACCAGCTTGGTATCCATATTGGAATTGATCTATAATTCCACTTTTTATTCCTCCAACAAATCCAACTTTACCTGTTTTTGTTGTTTTAGCAGCTGCATAACCTACCATAAATGAAGGTTCTTGTGCATTAAACATAACGCCTGTAACATTAGCTGGAGTATCATCTCCATATGAATTATCAACTATAGCATAACTAACATCTGGATTTGATTTAGCTGCCTTTGTTATTGCATCTGACATTGCAAAACCAATACCCCAGACTAATTTATTACCAGCATCAACAGCTTTATCTAGGTTTGTAGCATAATCTGATTCTTGCTTAGATTCCAGATAGCTTGCTTTACCTCCAGCATTATTCTTTTCAAAATTTTGCAATCCTTCCCATGAAGATTGATTGAAAGATTGGTCATTTACACCACCTGTATCAGTTACCATTGCAACTTTAAATTCTTTATTACCACCAGTAGTTCCTTTATCAGTTGTCTTGTTTCCACTTGATCCGCAACCAGCCATAGTTCCCATAATCATTGTTGTCATTAATAATGCAATTACTTTTTTCATGATACTTCCTCCTATAAACTTTATTATTTTGCTATTTCAAGAGCAATTTTCATCATTTCTGTAAAACTTAATTGTCTATCTTCTGCTGAAAGTGATTCTCCTGTTAATACTGAATCTGAAATTGTAAGTAAACATAGCGCATTCTTTCCTGCTTCTGCAGCATTCATATAAAGTGCAGCTGCTTCCATTTCTATAGCTAAGATCCCCATACTCTTCCACTTTTCTGTTGCTGTTTTATCAGCACTATAAAAAGTATCAGAAGATAATATGTTTCCTACAACAACATTTATATTGTTTTCTTTTGCTGCTTCAACTGCACTGCTAACTAAATCAAAACTTGCAATAGGAGCAAAAGTTCCTGGTAAATTATACTGGTGTGCGTAATTAGAATTAGTAGATGCGCCTAAACCGATTACAACATCACGTAGGTGCAATTTCTCAGATATACTTCCTGCTGTTCCGATTCTAATAATATTATCTACACCATAGAAATTAAATAATTCATAGCTATAAATACCTATAGATGGCATTCCCATGCCGCCTCCCATAACTGAGACACGCTTTCCTTTATAAGTTCCAGTATATCCAAGCATATTTCTCACTGTATTAAATTGAGTAACATCTTCAAGAAAGTTTTCTGCAATAAATTTAGCTCTTAAAGGGTCTCCTGGCATTAATACTGTTTTTGCTATTTCTCCTAGCTTTGCCCCATTATGGGGAGTTGGTACATTTGTCATATTTCTGTCCTCCAAAATCTTGTTTTTAATATTGTAAAATATTCTTTTCACCTATTTTAATCTTCATTAGAACTGACTTTTTAAATAGCTCTGATGCAAATTGTATGCAAGGCCCTCCTATTAGGGCTGCAATAACCGTTACAGCCCCTGCTTTTCCTCCTAGTATAAAACCAATTATCAGCGATGTAACATCACAAATTATTTTTGCCGTTCTATATTGAGATTTCATTTTGTCTTTTAATATCATAGCTAAACTTGTAAAAGGATCTAATCCAATATTTATTGCTATAAAAATTCCTAATCCTGTAAACAGCATTAAGGATCCACATACAGAACTTAATATTCTCCACTCTAAAACATTAGGCAAATTCATATATTCATAAAACTTTGAGCCTATTCCAACAAAGGTTCCCATTGGAATAGTATATATAAATGTTCCTATATTTATATATTTTCTATTGATTAATAACGATAATATTATTATTGCGTAATTTACCACATTTGTTGTCATTCCAAGTTCACTTTGTGGAAGACCACTTGCACTACGAACTCCATCATATAGAATTGCAACTGCATCGTTTCCAAGCATTGCAGCTGAATTAAATGCAATTCCAAATCCTACAAGAGCAACTCCAACTAACGCTATTAAAATATTTATAAGAAGAACTTTAAGTGATTTTTCCTTTAGCGTATTAACTGTACTCATCATTAGTTAAATATCCTTCCTGTAATACTATACTAACTTGCTTAGTACTGATTCACCAATTGTATTCTCAGGCATCTTTACTCCAAAGTTTTCTGCTATTGTAGCACCAATTGCTGCAAAACTATCGCTTGTTTCCATTAGGCCACTTTCAGTCATAGATGGAGAATAAGCTAAGAAAGGAACATGTTCACGTGTATGATCTGATCCTTTATAAGTTGGATCATTACCATGGTCTGCTGTAATGATTAATAAATCATCTTCTTTTAATTTATCTAATACTTTTCCTAAATTAACATCAAACTTTTCTAATTCTTCAGCATAACCAACTGGATTTCTTCTGTGTCCCCATAAAGCATCAAAGTCTACTAAGTTAACAAAGCACGATCCTTTAAATTCTTTATCCATTATTTCTAAAGTTTGTTCCATTCCATGAACAGAACTTTTTGATTTATTTGATTCTGTTATTCCTTCACCATCAAATATATCGTTTATTTTTCCAACTGATATTGAAGCAAATCCACTATCTTTTAATGCATTCAATGCAGTTGCTCCATATGGTTTTAAAGCATAATCATGTCTATTACTTGTACGTTTGAATTCACCTTTTTTCATTCCTAAATATGGTCTTGCAATAACTCTTCCAACTTTCCATTAATCTTTAATATTTAATTCTATTGCAATTTCACAGCAACGATAAAGTTCATCTAAACCAAAAGTTTCTTCATGACCACATATTTGCAAAACAGAATCAGCTGAAGTATAAACGATCATATCTCCTGTTTTTATTTGATGTTCGCCAAGTTCATCTAATATTTCTGTTCCACTGGCACTTTTATTTCCAACTATTTTATGACCTGTTCTTTTTTCAAGTTCATCTAATAACTCTTGTGGAAAACCTGTATCAGTAAATGTTTGGAATGGTGTTTCTATTTTTAACCCCATCATTTCCCAGTGACCAGTCATTGTATCTTTTCCAACACTTGCTTCTCTCATCTTCATAAAATGAGCTAAAGGTTTTTCAACTGCTTCAACATGTTTGATTGGATGTAAATTAGCTAGCCCTAACTTTTGTAAGTTTGGAATCTTAAATTCATCTACCGACTCTGATATATGCCCAAGTGTATCTACACCAACATCACCATACTCTTTTGAATCACTCATTTCTCCAATTCCAAGTGAATCTATTACTATTGTGAAAATTCTATTATATTTCTTCATAACTCCATCCTTTCAAAACTAATTAAGTTTATATTTCATTTTATATTTAATACTTATTCCAAAAGTAAAATTTTATTATTTTAGATCTTCCTCTGTAAAGGACATTGGTAATAATTCTTCGATATCAGTAATTTTTTCAGTCTTTTTATTAGATAAAACTATTGGAGTATGTTTTTCTAATAATTCAACTAAAACTTGCCTGCATGCACCACAAGGAGTTGCTAGCGTATTTCCATCACTTACAATGGCAATTGCTTTTACATCCTCTTTACGATATCCATTTGAATATGCTTGAAAGATTGCATTTCTCTCTGCACAATTTGTTAAACCATAAGATGCATTTTCAATGTTTGCTCCTATAAAGTATTTATTATCTTTAGTAACAACACAAGAACCAACCTTATAATTTGAATAAGGAGAATATGCATTTTCCATAGCTTTAAAAGCTCTTTCTAAAATATCTTCATACTCTTTCATTTCATATTCCTTTCCAAGAGATCAAACACTTTCTTACTTAGTTTCTCTCTCTTTGTCAGCTTTTATTAATTTTCTAATTCCTTCAATTGCAACTTCTATAGCTGTTTCTGTATCATGCACTTGTAGGTTTTCAAGTCCTGCCTTTTCACGTTCTTGATTTGCAACAACTAGAAATACTGAACCTACTCTTACTTTTAAATAGCTTCCTACTACAAATAAGGCTGCTGATTCCATTTCAGAAGCAAGGCATCCACATCTCATCCATGCATCCCACTTGTTTAAAAGATCATAACTTACTGGTTTAGTTTCTGGCGAATGTTGACCATAAAATGAATCTTTACATTGAACTACCCCAACATGATAATTTTTATTTAAATCTTTAGACGCTTGTACGAGCAGGCTTGCAACATCAAAGTTTGCAATAGCTGGAAATTCAATTGGTGCATATTCTTTACTAGTACCTTCTGCTCTAATTGCACCAGTAGCAATAACTACGTCGCCACCTTTAACATTTATATCCATTCCGCCACATGTACCAACTCTTACGAAAGTATCTGCTCCGCAATTTACTAGTTCTTCTAATGCTATAGCAGCTGATGGTCCACCAATTCCAGTTGAAGTAACACTTACTTTTACACCATCTAAAAATCCAGTGTAAGTAACATACTCTCTATTATCAGCAATTAATTTTGGATCATCAAAGTATGCAGCAATCTTTTTACATCTCTTTGGATCCCCTGGTAATATTACGTATTTACCTACATCTCCTTCTCTCACATCTATATGATATTGTTTCCCAGAACCTTGTGAATAATTCATTATAATACCTCCATTTATTTCACGATTCGCTTTCAGAATACGGTTTCAACATTACGTTAAAAAATGTTGGACATCCTTAATACTTGTCTATTAAGTTGTATTATTGTTTGTACTCAAAGAATAGCATGTCTGTTATTTCATGTCAAGCATTTTATTCATGGTAAATTCCGAAAATTCATTCAATTTCAAAACTATGTCAAAGGCCTGTTAGTACAAGCTTTTAGAAGGACAGGCTGTGCAAAAAATAACTCTAATAATTTAATTGCCAATATTGTTTAATTGACGTTATAATTAAGTATAAAACAAATATTTCAGTTGAAAATTTGTAATTCAATATGTATACTTGTCTAGACAGGGTTATATCTGTAGAAAGGTGATATTTTTATGAATGATGAATTTGATATAGTTGAAAAGCCAAAAGAATTAAGATATGTAAGTGTATACAATCAACTTTTTAAAATGATAAATGAAGGTACTTTTCCAGAAGGAAGTAGATTACCCTCTGAACCTGAACTATCTAAATTAATTGGTGTTAGTAGAACTACGCTAAGACAGGCACTTGCACTACTACAAGATGATGGATTAGTAAATAATATAAGAGGTAAGGGAAATTTTATAGTAAAATCTAAGCCTAAAAAAGATCTTGGTTTAGAAACAATGGGACACCCCGTATACAAGTGCATAAATGATGTCATTGATGAAGTTAAAATTCAATTAAGAATAGAGCCATCTACTGACTATTTTAATCAAATTCTTGTAAAGAAAACTGCTGCTGTAGTATTAATAGATAGATGGTATAAATCTGAAGGTCAAGCTATAGCTTATACGTTTACTTTATTGCCAATTGAAACTATTTCAAAATTTAATCTTGATTTAAACAATGAGGATATGATTTTAGAATTTCTAGAAAGAGATATTTACGAAATATCTAGTGATATACTAGTTGAAATAAAGTATTCAACTTCTGGAAACTTTGCTGCTAAAACGTATCCAATTTCGCCAGAAAATCAATTTCATCTTATACAGGAAACTCTTTATAAAGATTCAGAATTTCCTATTGCTTCTAATAAGCATTATTTACCGATAAAAACAAGTTCAATTAAGTTTCATCCTAAAAAACAATAGGTTAATTATAGATAAACAACTTTAAATTCGGACTTATGCGATAATCCACCGAAAGCAGAAACATTGTTATTTCGCAGGACTATGAAAATTTCGCTGAAAGTGCTAAATTGCAGGTTGCACCCACTAACGCTTGCTCCCAATTTTATTGCGACAAGCATTAGTGGAACAACCTACAATTAAGTACTTTTGCCAGCTCATTTTCAATGCCTGCTGCATAAAAATGTTTCTGCTTTCTTATATGGTGCTTTATCGCAAAGTATAAATCAAATCCTTAAGTTGTTTATCTATAATTATGAATAGTATCATTTGCAATACAAGCAAAATTAATATAATTCTTGTTATTTAGTTGCTTGCATTGGGAATCATTCAGTATGTATGTTGAAATAATGAACTCACATTAAAATTCTAGTAAATCAAGTGTTTAAGCAAGATTAAATCGTGTAAGCTTAATTGCAATATAATAATTATAAAGTATTATTTGTTTTGTAATTATTGTATGTTCATATCACAGGCCATATGCTTCAGGAATTAAAATAAGAATGATTTACTAAAATTAATAAATCATTCTAAGTTTGTCGTGAAATTTATTTAATAAGGAGAAATAATATTTCAACTACACTATATTATATATTATAGAATAAGCGCTTAAATCGTGTTAAAAATCAAAAAACTTATTTTGAGCATATTAATGTTCTCCATAGAGATTTAGAGAAATGGGTGAATAGGTTTAATGGTGTTGCAACAAAATATAGTAAGTAAAATTATACTAAGTGGTTCAAAGTAATGAAAAACATTCATATATTAAAATAAACGATTAAAAAAATAGAGAGCCGTTATATGTACAGTATGTGTGATATTTTGTAAATTATGCTATAATAAGTGTTGTTAAAAAATTGTAATCTGATGAACAATATTTAATTATTACGTATTTATAGGATGGAGAGTATATATGGGAATACAAGTATTAATAGCATGTATTGCAACTATTGGAGTTGTTATATTTCAAGTAGTTTTTACGATGTGGGAATCTAATCCTTATAAAGAGATTTATTATAAACTTCTTTTAGAATTGAGTAAATCTCCTAATGATTCTGAATTAAAGAAAAGAGCTATAGAAGCAGGAAATCAATATTATAGTAGGATAAAATCTTACTCAATAGGAAGTTTTAGAGGTGCTGTAGTTTCTACAAGGGTGAAGACGTTAATAGGTCCAATAGATGAAAAGATATTATTTGAAGATATGACTAGAATAGTTGAGATAGATAGACATTAATATGAAATATTAATTTATGAATTAGCAAAAAAGATATATGGAGGTTTCATATGAATATACTAGCATTAACTTGCAACATAGGTATTCCAGTAATAATGATTTTCGTAGGACATTTATATCAATGCAATTTATATAAAAAAATAGACAATATATTGGGTTTAATTATGCCTATGGCAATGCTTTTTACTGGCTTTTCAGATGATAAAAAGACTTCTTTTTCTAAAGCTTCAGAAACATTAGCTTTGACTAATAGAAAATGTGGTTTAATATGGAGTATTTCAGGAGTATGCACATTGATACTTGCTATAATATTTCTAATATTAAATTATTCTATAAGTATTGCCTTATTAGAATTTGAATGTTTAATATTGGTTGCAGTATTTGCCACTGTAGAATATATTTCAAAAAGAACTTTTCACAGAAACTGATAAACAATGTTCTTATATTGAGTATCACAGGTGGGCAATACCACCTATAATTTTTATAACGCTACATTTCAACACTATATTAAAGCATAGCATTTTATAAAAATACTGTGATAAGTGAGATTGCTGAAACTATTTGGATTAAGGCAATTGCTAAGGCATAAAGTGCAGCGTTCTTTCCTATTCTTATAAGTTGTCTAAAATTCACTCTCATCCCTATTCCAGCAAGAGCAATTACTTCAAAGTTGCTACTTATTAATTTAAATATATTAGAAATATTCATTGGAAAAACTCCAGCGGTAAATGCTAAGCACATAAGGAAAAAAGCCAATACATACCAAGGTATTTTTATTTTTGAATTTAATTTTCTGCTTTCTTCTTTGCTAGATTTATTTTTCATTTTTCCTAATATTAATACAACAACAACTAAAAATATTATTCTTACTATTTTAAATATTGTAGATAAATCCTTAACTTGTTCATTTACTAGGCTGCCACTGCCAACAACTTGTCCTACAGATTGAAGTATTCCTCCTATTAAAGCTGAGGTTTTTATTGTCTCTAATGAAAATATCACTTTGGCTATAAATGGAACAACAAGCATTAATACCGTTCCTGTAACATTTACTATAGTTATTGCTATGCCTTTTTCACTATCCCCCGCTCCTATTACTGGCGCAGTAGCTGCTATGGCTGAAGAACCACAAACTGCATTTCCACTTGCCATTAAAAAACTAAAGTTCTCTGAGAATTTAAGCTTTTTCCCAATTAAAATTACAAGTGCTATAGTAATACTCATTTGAAATACTATAAATGATATTCCTGAAAAACCTAATTTTAATATAGTTTGAATTCCCAATGTTCCTCCTAACAGAACTATAGAATATGACAATAGTTCACTTTCTGCGAATTTTGATCCCTTTTCATAGATTTTTCTATTGCAAAATGTATTTCCTGCTGCCATCCCAATGAATATTGCTAGAGATGCTGCCCCTATGCTAGGTACATAATTACTTAAATACTTTGCGATAAATGCGATTATTGTACATATTATAACTCCTGGTAAAACCTCTAAAACCTTATCCATTCCTCTTGATAATTTCTTATCTCTAATCATATTTAAACTCATTCATATCACCTTCTAAAATATTTATCTGAATATGAAGTACTTCTTTTTCTATTTTTAGTATATTAGGTGTATAATCATAAGTAAAATATATATATTTTATGATAATGATTAAGAATATTAATGATTAAGAAAGGATGATCCCATGCTTGATGAATTAAAAACTTTTATAGCAGTTGTTGAACATAAAAACTTCACAAAAGCTGCTGAATCCATTAATCTATCACAACCTAGTGTAAGTTTACATATTAAGCACCTTGAGGAGTATTTTAATACAACTTTAATTCAACGTTCAATAAAGCAGAAAAATATAAATATAACTCAATCTGGGTATTTACTCTATGAGCGTTCAAAACAAATGATTAAGCTGCTAAATGATACTAAAAATGATCTATTAGGTTATGCGGATGTTGTAAAAGGTCAACTGCATATAGGGGCTAGTTTTACTATAGGAGAATACTTACTACCAGCCTTTTTAGGAAAATTCGCAAAAGCCTATCCTGAGTTAGAATTAGAAGTGACAATCGAAAACACGCATAACATATGTGAAAAAGTTAAGAATTTTCAAGTTGACATTGCTCTAGTTGAAGGTACTGTTCCTCCCTCCCACTTTACGATTGAAAAATTTTATACTGACAAAATGGAAGTTGCTGTTCCTTACAATCACTACTTAGTTAATAACTATTTTTCAGCTGAGGATCTGCAAAATCAGACTTGGATTAGTAGAGAGATGGGATCTGGTACTAGACAATATTTGAATCTTTTCTTATCAAATAATAATATTAACGCTAAAAATATCATTGTTTTTGGAAGCAATTATTCTGTAAAAGAAGCTGTTAAAAACAATTTAGGAATAACCTTTATTTCTTCACTTGTAATTGAGAATTCTTTAAAAAACAATGAAATTTCCACTTTAAAAACCAAACAAACTTACACTCGTCCATTTTCATATGTAATGCAAAAAGGTATAATCCCCTCAAAAGGAACATTGGTCTTCATAGATATGCTAAAAAGCTATGTAGAAAATCTATAAAAATAGAAAAATAAATAGAGTCCACTTTCTTTAAATCAGAAATGTACTCTACTTATTCTCAATATTCACTATAAATATATTTTATTGCTTAACCTATATTTTTTAGAAATGTTTTATAATCCTCATAGTTTCTTTTCAAAAGATTTGGAGTATCAAGACCATAAGGACAATGAGCCTTACAGTTACCACACTCTATACAATCTTCAATCTTTTTCATTTTAGCTTGGCCTTCCTCTGAAAGATGCCCCTCAGTTGGAGATCTACGAAGAAGTAAGGACATTCTTGCACAATTATTAATTTCTATGCCTGCTGGACATGGCATGCAATATCCGCATCCACGACAAAACTCACCTACAAGCTCTTTTCTCTCATTTTCAATGAATTCTTTAATTTCCTCTGTCATTGCAGGGGGATTGTCTATATACGAGATAAATTCATCTAATTCATTTTCTCTTTGAACTCCCCAGATAGGTAAAGTATTATCAAATTGAGAAAGGTATGCGTAAGCTGCATCACTTCTTGTTATAAGCCCGCCTGATAATGCCTTCATGCAGATATAGCCAACATTCTTCTCTTTACATAAATTTACTAGATCTTCATCCTTTTTATCAGCAAGATAGCTAAATGGGAACTGTAATGTATCATAAAGACCTGATTCAACAGCTTCTATAGCTACTGGTAATCTATGATTTGTAATTCCTATGAAACGAATCTTTCCTTGTCTTTTTGCTTCTAGCATAGCCTCATATAGACCAGTTCCATCATTAGGTTTAGGACAAAAACTTGGATTATGGAACTGATAAATATCTATATAATCTGTTTTAAGCATAGCAAGACTCTTTTCTAAATCACTCCAAAAACCTTCAACAGTAGTTGATGGTGTTTTCGTTGCAATAATTATTTTATCTCTAATATCACTTAACGCAAGACCAATTTTATATTCGCTGTCAGTGTAACTTCTTGCTGAGTCAAAAAAATTAATACCATTATCGTAAGCTTTCCTCAACAATTTTACTGCTTCTTCGTTAGAGACACGCTGAACAGGGAGAGCACCAAATCCATTTCTATTTACTACTATCCCAGTTCTTCCTAGCGTAACATTTACCATATTATCATCGCCTTTCTCGCAATTCCATAAATATATTGGTTATATTAACCTATTTACTTGATATTATATCACCTAGAGTTAACTTCAAGTCAAGAATAACCCTAAGTAAATCCCTAAGTTAATATGCTATATGAATTGCTTTGTGAAGGATGGTTTAGTAAACATTTTACAAACTACAATAAAATAAAAAGAGCATTTTTTGATTATAACTTTAAAGAATGATAAAACATATCTATCATATGGGTTTTTCATTAGAATTTTGCACCATATTAAAGAAAATTATAGATCAAATAAATGTCTATAGACGATTTTCCCCACCCCAAGCACACATCAAATCTAAAATAGGGATGAGCGATTTCCCGCGTTCAGACAAACTATATTCAACTTTTGGTGGAATCTGAGGATATTCTTCACGTATTATTAATTGCGCATCCTCCATTTCTTTAAGCGTTTTACTTAAAGTTTTGCAAGAGATTGTTCCAATGGCTCTTTGTAGCTCATTAAACCTCATAACTTTTTTATATTCAGCAAGCCAATACATAATAATCATTTTATATTTACCATTTATAATGGATAATGTATATCCAAAATCAGTATCTTTTATATCTATACCAGTTAGAAAACACTCTTCTATAGCCATATTTACACTTCCCTTCAGGTTAGTACGTTACCTTTATGTGCGTACTTTACTAACACCAAATTCTAAATTATACTTTGATTGTTGTCAATAGCATTAATCTTGAAAGGGTGGTTAATTATGAAAAAAAATATTTTAGTGTTGATTGGTAGTGCAAGAGTTGGAGGTAATAGTTATCTATTGTCTGAAGCATTTATTAAAGGAGCAATACAATCAGGTCATGAAGTAGTCAAATATGAAGTTGGGAAGAAAAATATAAAAGGATGTATTGCCTGTGACACTTGCTTCAGTAAAGGAACTCCTTGCTCATTTGATGATGACTTTAACACTCTCGCTCCTGAAATAGAAAAAGCAGATGTGATTGTTTTTGCGACGCCATTATATTGGTATACATTCCCTTCTAATCTCAAAGGGGTAATAGATAAAATGTATTCATTTATCATTGGAGAAAAGAAAATAAACATTAAAGAAAGCATGCTTATAGTTTGTGGAGAAGAAAAGGATGAATCTGCATTTGATGGTATTATCAGCACGTATAAGCGAATTAGTGCTTACCAACAATGGACAGATGTCGGAACGCTAATTGTTCCAGGCGTATTAAATAAAGGAGATGTGTTATCTACTAATTATATCGTTCAAGCAGAAATGATGGGTAGAAATATATAGAAATTTAATAATGGTACTGTTAAAAAACATACCTTTTAACCATTGATATAACTAGCTTTAAAATTCTAAAAGTTTTATAATTTCCCAGACAAAAATAAACGGAGTATATTAAGATAATTTCTAATCATCTTAATATACTCCTCTTCATACGTTCTATTTTAGTATTGCGCAACAAAAAAAATCGCAAATTCAATCTCTGAATAATGCGATTCACAAATTTACTATTTATTTTTAGTAATTCATACTGTATGAATATTCCGACCTAACAATTAGTAATTATACTCATACTTATAATACTTATTTTTCTGAGTTAATACTTCAACTATGATGTTCTTTAATAAATTAAACAACATACTTTTACTATCGTATTATTTTTATTTATATCGGGCGTTAGGAATTGCTGTCTGCTCTTCGACTGCAGCAACTATTAATGGTGTTTAATTAATGTAACATTATACCCTTTTATAAAAATATGTTTATTTAGTGATATGTTTTTCACCCCATTGGTACATAAGTTTAAGTATTGGTATTAATGTTTTTCCCTCTTCTGTTAGCGAGTATTCAACCTTTGGTGGAATTTCATTATACTGTTCCCTGTGAATTAAGTTGCTGCTTTCCAATTCTTTTAGTTGATTGCTTAATGTTTTGTGTGCAATTGGTTCTAACGTATATTTTAACTTGTTATATCTTATTATTTCAGATTGGTATATTTCCCATAATATAATCCATTTCCATTTTCCTTCAATGGTAGATATTGTATAATACATTGGACAACTGTTATATTTACTTTCAAAGCTTTTCATATAATACCTCCTTTACTCACCTTTAGGTTAGTATATAACAAATAAGTGCATACTTATCTCTTTTCCTATAATGATATATAATTCATATTATGTAGTCAAGTATATATAAAATGGAGGTTGAATTAATGAAAATAATAGCAATTAACGGAAGTCCAAGAAAAAATAAAAACACTGCTACTCTTCTTAATAAGGCACTTGAGGGAGCAGCTTCACAAGGAGCCGAAACAGAGCTTATCCATCTTTACGATCTGAATTATAAAGGTTGTGTAAGCTGTTTTGCTTGCAAAATCAAAAATGGTAAAAGCTATGGTAAATGCGCTTTCAAGGATGATTTAACGCCTATCCTTGAAAAGGCTTCGAATGCTGATGCCATTATCCTTGGTTCTCCAATATATCTTAATACAATTTCTGGAGCTATGAAGTCTTTTATAGAAAGGTTCATGTTTCCATATTCAATGTATGCTCCTGGTTATCCAAGTCTTTTCGGAAGAAAAATTCAAACTGGGGCCATTTATTCCATGAATGTAACTAATGAGCAAATGAAAGATTTAGGATATGAGCAAGGTCTTAAATTCGTAGAAGACTATATGACGAGACTTTTTGGATCCTTTGAATCATTAATTGTGAACGACACATATCAGTTTAACGATTATTCAAAGTATGTTGTAACTGTATTCGATGAAAAGAAAAAGGCAAAAGTTAGAAAAGAACAATTTCCTAAAGACTGTCAAGTTGCCTTCGATATGGGGGTAAGATTTGTTAAACAGGCTAATTTATAAAATCCTGTAAGTAAATTATTATATTGAAATATCTTTGCAAATGTATAAGAGGCCTTACTCTAGTAAAGTAAGGCTTTCAAACCTTATATTATTCTTATCCTAAAATCTATCATAAGGATATTGAAAAAGTCTACGTTATTTGTGGTACTGTTCACCTTAACTAATCATAATCACATTTAAATATATAATTACGTCACAAAAAATTACTACCGTGTAGTATCATTAGCCGCAATATTGTATAAACTTCTTGTTATTTAGTATCCTATTTATTTTGTATATTTCATCTGCATTTTTAAGCATATCTTTATATATAATACATTAATTAACTTTATAAAATTCATTTGATTTTTTTCTGAATAATGTATACCTATTTCAATTTCACCTTTAGTAAAAATATATTTTTCTATAATCCCATCTTTTATAAGATTTGTTATCCAATCTAAATTAAATTTGATATTGAATGGTAATTTATCCTTAGAAATCTGTGTGTACAATACTACTAAAGAATCTAGTCTTAAGTAATGCAAGAACTTTTACTTATATATTTATTTCATTAGAATGACAAAAGGAAGAAAACAAATTTATGATTATTGGAAATTAATTATTATTGAAACATTGGCCCGGTATATGGTTCATATGGAAGTAAAACTGCCACTCCTGTTTCATCTGATTTATAGGATACCCCTTCAAGAGGATTTCTATCTTTAACTAAATTCATTCCTACGGTATATATTGTATTAGTCATATCAACTGTTTCTTGTGAAGCAGTACCCAACATAAAGCCTTTTGAAACTAGTTCTTTAGCTTCAGATACTCCATCTAGACCAACAACTATGATTGACTGAGATTTATTTCCAGTGTTGTAGCCATATTTTTGCAACGCTTGAACAGCACCAATTGCCATAGAGTCATCATTTGAAATTATCGCTTCTATTTTGTTACCAAATCTCAAAAACAATGCATCAACGGCATCTTTAGCAGACACTGTATCCCAATTCAAAATAGGAGATGCAAGTTGTTCGGTTTTTATAAAAGCTTCGTTAATAGTTGAAACAGAGTATGCTGATCTATCAATGGAGGTTTTATTAAGTTTTTCACCAACGAGTAATACGTATTGTAATGCGTCATCTTTATTTTTATCAATTAATTGTTTATGATTCCTCCAAGCATCGACAATCATTTTCCCTTGTAAAGTGCCGCCTTGTGCTGAATCTGTTCCTACATAAAAAGCTTTTTTATACGATTTAATTGCCTCCATTGAAAATGGTACTCTATTAAAAACTACTACTGGGATGTTAAATTGTGAAATTCTGTTAATCATTTCTCGTATTTCAAGTAGATTAACCATATCTAATAATATAAGATCAATACCCTTGTGAAGTGCATTTTCAATATCTGTGTTTTGTGTTGATTGATTAAAATTGGCATTATAAAAAGAGAATGAAACTTCTCCTGGATTATTCTTTTGGATATCTTCAAAATTTTTGCGAAGGAGTACAATGTAATCATCATTAAGATCTCTTGTAAATAAGCCTACTCTAACAGGAGAGCCTTGAAGATAGTTTGTGCTGGCATTCGTAGTCATATATGCGTTATTTCCAAGCATTATAACCAATATAATTGCAAGTAAAGCTATACTTAATATTCTCTTAAATGCTTCCATTTAAATCCTCCTTGCCATTTGTTGTATAATTTTATTATGTCTTTATAAAAAAAAGTTTATGCTAAATCACCATTTTATTTTTAAAACAAAATAGTTACTACATAAGATTCAAAAAATAATTTATATCTAAACTCTTTGTATTCTTCATCCCTTTTATCTAGTTATTCTGGTAGGCTTATTCCTGTTAAATCTATGTTTTTAAGCTCTATGCTTGGCTTTATTTTATTCTCCATTGACTCATTTTCTCTATTAAATTTAAATACTTCATTTTTTAGTATGATGCATAAAGAAAATCGCATTATTCAGTCACTCTTGTCTGAATAATACGATTTTACAATTTGGTCATTATATTTATTGATTTATAGCTAAGTAGGAATTATAAAAAATAATTACTAATCTTATAGCACTATTCTTTATTTCTAAGTACAAGTTTAGCAAATTCCTCATAAGAAGCTTCTTCAACATTTCTAACATTCCTAAGCTCTTCTGAAACATCTCTAAAAAAGCATGATGGAAGTTCACTCGCCATCAATTTCTTTTTCATACAAAGATCACAGCCTTTATCGTGGTTGGATGGGTGCAATTTACAATTATAATTTTTACATGTACAAAAATGTGTATTCATTAAATTTCTTCTCCCTTGCTGCATATAGATGATTGCATTTTATTTACAAAACCATTTTAATCCCTACCCTTAGGGCTGAGTCAATAACAATTTACTCTTTAGTTTTATTGATTCATAACTTAAGAATATTATGTATTAATTTTATTTAATACCCTCTATTTCTGACTTTAATCTATTGAAATATTCATCCATAAATTTTAATCTTTCTTTTCCAATTTCTTTTGCTTTATCTGTATACAATTTATCAGGGATTTTTTTGAATTTTACTTCGTACTCAATAAAAGGTGTATGTTTTGAAACATCCTTCAATCTTCCATTTTCAACTGTATTGTCTTTAAGATATTCATCTAAGGATTCATTTACTGTTAGTCTTTGTCCAAACTGTCCTGCTAGCATAAAAGTGCGAGCAATTCCGCTTGCCCCTATAACATCAAGTTTATCTGAATCAAAAAGTATTTTTGCTTCCATTGTATTAGGTTCATTTCCAGTTCTAAATCTATGTGCTATAATACAGTGCTTTATTTTCTCGATTTTTTCTTCCTCATATTCTAACGTTCTTAATATATCCTCCGCAATCACACTTCCTAAAACTGCATGGTCAATTTCTCCTGTTTTATCTTGGCTCTCTTCTACTCGTGCAATATCATGTAATAATGCGGATGGAATAAGTATTTCTAAATCAATATCTTTTTCATGTTGTGCAATTAATAAGCAAAGATTATAAACTCTAAATATATGGTCTAAGTTATGTGCTGAACAAGTTAATTTATCTTGAACAATTTCCATAATTCTTTTATGTTTCATTTCCGTATCCATATACATTAGCCCCCTATTTATAAAATATTTCTATAATATAGGATACCGAACAAATATTCTTTTGTCAAATTATTCTATTTTATAATAACTTAATAATTTACTACATGCTATTTTACCATTATATATCAATTACAGGATATTTTTCAAAAAGCCATATTGCTCAATTTTCAGAGAGCATTTCTTAATTTAATTCATACTTTCTACATACTGTGTAATATCTTGGTGCAGCTCATTAAAAAATCGTAAATTCTCTCATGAATAATACGATTTTACAATTTGTTATTTAATTTTATTGAATTGAGTTCATAAGCTCAAAGAAATATTTTGAC
Source organism: uncultured Clostridium sp. (assembly GCA_963524945.1). Classification (GTDB taxonomy): domain Bacteria; phylum Bacillota; class Clostridia; order Clostridiales; family Clostridiaceae; genus Clostridium. The sequence continues at coordinate 12,329 of CAURJV010000071.1, read as the reverse complement.
TCTTGGGTTTTATAAAGATTGTACCAAGAATCTATGGTTTGCGGGGAGAATACATCTAGAATTTTCAATATATGCAAAGCAAATTCAAGAGGAGCTATTCCAGAAGCAGTAATCAAACTTCCATCAGTTACTACACATTCCTGCTTATAATACATTTCTCCATCATAGTTTGGACAAACCATTTTAAGATACCCAAGGTCATTACTTGTATGATCTCGTTTATCCAGCACTCCTCCCATAGCAAGTCCTATTGTAGCACCACAAATTGCCCCTACAACAATACCTTTCTCTAAATATTTTTCAGCCATTCTTATAATGGGAGCATGAATCGCTTCTGTCCATGTATTCCCACCAGGTAAAATCAAAGCAGCAGTATCATTAGCATTGCACTCCTTAAGTTCAATTTCTGGCAATATTGTAAGGCCTCCCATTGTAGTAATAGGGGCCTTGGTAATTCCTACAGTCACTACTTTTAGCGGCATTAATCCCTTTTTGTAGTACCTTCCCGAATTGATTTCAGCGATTAAATAACCTATTTCCCAGTCTGCCATTGTATCAAATACATAAAGATATAATGTATTCTTCATTTTCTATTCCTCCACATTCATTTTATCTGATGTCTAGCCGCTGTAACACTCCCACCTGAATCAAGTTTCACTTGATTGTTGCTATTTGTTACATGATGGCCTAAAACTCCATCTCGAACTATTATATATTATCTTCACTGACAAATTCGGTCAGTTAAGATAGTGGGCCATCAAATCTCTAAGAATTGCTGCCATAGCATCTTTAAAACTATTTGGTTCAAGCACCTTTATTGATTTACCATATTGAAGTAGGATATGAGGAACATATGTATTTATTGAGTCTTCATCCATTAAAAAATTAGCTCTGCATTCAGTTCGTTCTATCAGATGATATCCTAAAAACCAATGTGAACAAAGGTCATTCAATGCTTCAGACTTGCCCTCAATTACTAAAGTGCAAAGTCCTACTTTGCTTTCCACATTCGATAATAAGTTTTTTGTAAAAAATTCACGTGCTGAAAAAGCTTCAGGACGCTTAAACGTATTTTTAGTACTTATAATATTTACTATTCTATCTACCCTAAAGCTACGAATTTCATTCCTAAGATGGCAAAATGCAATAGCATACCATTTATTGTTCCAGTAAAGCATCCCATATGGGTCAACAACCCTAAGCCTCGGATGCCCTTCATAACCTGTACAGTATTCAATTTCCATAGAGCATTCATTAGCAACAGCTTGCTCTATTTCCATTAATATAGGTTTAACAGCTGGATCACAAATACGGCTCACTACTTCAAATCCGACTAAATGACGATTGAGAACTTTTTCTTGTTCTTGATTCGAGAACATCTTTAACTTTGATGTTGCACTATCTAGTGCTTCCATAAAAGGATATCCTGCTTCCATTGCAAAAATAGCAGCATGTAAAAGTGATTTTTTCTCTTCAATGTCAAAAAACAGGGGTGCTTGGATGAAATTGTTAAGCAAACTATATCCGCCATTATGACCAGGCTCCGATATTATTGGCACTCCACTAACACACAATGCATCCATATAACGATAAACTGACCTTATATTTATTTCTAACCTTTCGGATATTTGCTTTGCAGTTATTTTTGTACCTGAATTCAGCATCCATAAAATTGCTAGCATATTATCATTTTTTGGCATAATGCGCCCCACTTCCCTAGATTTTTAATAGTATTATTTATTAGTAAATGTAATGCACCTCATTGCCAAGACATATTTAAGTTAGTATCTTTGACACCCTTTGTTTGTTAAATGGAATCAACGGTGCAGTTCTTTTTCTTCATAATATATAAACTAATACTAACTATAGTTAAGTCGTCATATCTACATACTATGTAATATCTTGGTTCGGCTCATTAAAAAAATCGTAAATTCAATCTCTTGAATAATACGATTTTACAATTTGTTATTAAATATCTTTTACATTAATTCATTATAAATCTTCTTATTGAATTAAATATTTTTAACTTAAGCTCATCATCTTTCTTAGCTTCTTCAAATACTGCTTCTAGATCATTCTTATTATATAGCTCACTATAATTTAATTTTAAGTATTTCTCCACTGAATTTATTAAATTTATATCTAATTCTTTATCTTTTATTACCATAATTATCATTCCTTTTATCACAATATTTATTAGCAAAAAATGAACTTCATTATATTTTAAATAGTATCCACTTACACCCTTCTATATCATACTTAAGTTCAAATATTTTCTCGATTCCTCCAATTATTGAACTGCAAGTAAATACCCACATTTTATTACCACATAGCTTTTCTAGATCTATACTTATTATTCTTCCTATTTTTATAATTTCGCATTTATTTTCTTCCTGGATTTTAAATCTTAATGGTTTTATTTTCCCATCTTCTTCGAAATGTGCTATCATCTCAATATTCTTTGAAACAACTTTCATTACCTACACTTCCTTATAATATACTGCTCATCATCGGATAATCTTCATGTGAACCAGTTCCCCCATTAATCGGTCTCACTCCTGAGTGTAGAAAAGTTGATCTAATAACACTTTCCTTACCATATTTATTTCTTAAATCATCTAAAGTTTGATCTAGCTTCCTTTGCTTTTCGTTTTTTTCATAGTCAAATAGATTCTCTTGATAATATACATTGCTACGAATCTTAGTTACCCTTACTCCTAATTGTCTTATTTTTTCACCCTTCCAAGCTTCTTTAAATGCTTCTTTAATTCCCTCAAAGATTTTAGTTGTTGAGTCTGTAAAGTCATTTAATGGCTTCTGATGAGAATAATAATTAAATTGATTAGTTTTAACGCTTACAACAACAAGACTACATAAGCTATTACTAGATCTAAGCCTCATGGCTACACTTTCTGTGAGAGATAATAATATTTTAAACGCTTCATCCATAGTCTCTACATCATAAGCAATAGTTGTTGAATTTCCTATTCCTTTAACTTCTAAGTAATTAGAATCTCTTACTTCTGAATTATCTATTCCATTAGCATATTCATATATAAGTTTTCCATGAGAATGCAATTTACTTATTAATAAATTTACATCGGTATTTGCTAGTTCCCCTATTGTATTAATATTTAACTTATGAAGTTTTGCCGCACTTGCACGACCAACCATAAACAAATCCTCTACAGGTAAATTCCACATTTTCGTGTGCATTTCATGCTTAAATAAAGTGTGTATGCAGTTTTTAGGTTTAAAATCACTAGCCATCTTAGCAAGTAATTTATTTGTTGAAATTCCAATATTGCAATTGAAACCTAACTCTTCACTTATTCTCATTTTTAATCTCATGGCTACTCTTTTATAATTCTCTTTTAAATGTGTACAATCCATAAAACATTCATCAATACTATATCTTTGAATCTTTGGAGAATATTCAGTAAGCAGTTCATATAGCGCATCACTTGATTTCACATACCAATTATAATCTGGAGGATAAATCATGAGATTGTTGCATTTAAGCTTTGCTGAATATATTGGTTCTCCTGTTTTAATACCATACTTTTTTGCTGGTATCGAAGCAGCCAAAATTATTCCATGCCTATTTTCTTCACTACCTCCAATTACTGAAGGAACTTCACGTATATCAAGTTGACTTCCGTATTGCAAAAGCTTTACTGCAGTCCATGAAAGATATGCTGAATTCACATCAATATGAAAAATCAATTTATCTTCACTCAAATCCATAAAACCAACTCCAAACATATGTTCTTTTGAATATATTATATTGAACATACGTTCTCTTGTAAAGAAAATTTTTCTCTTACCCTTCCCAAACTTTCTTATATAATCATCTATTTCCTTTAAATTCATGTTTTTAGCTACAAAAAATATTGCCGCATAATGCAAATTATCGAAATAAAGTGATAGAAATCTTATGATCTCTCTCAGAGTTATTCAAATATTTGTCCAGGTTATAATTTTATTATTGTAACATGCATACATAAAAAACTTATTATTCCTTCTATGTAAAATAACTGTATAAATGCTATAATGTAATAATATATGTTTAAATATAAAATATATTTTGAGGTGGTTATACACTTGGAAACAGTAAAAGAAAAACTACTTATTTCCCTTAAATTTATTATTACAAATATTTTATGCAGCATATTCCAAATATTTGTGGTTGGAATTTTAGCAATTGCACAATTGTTTATTGAGATTCTTAGTTATCAAGTTATTGGTGGAATTTTTGGAGATTGGAAAATTGCATCAGATATTTCTCCTTTTGTTTCATACATAAGTATTTCTTTATTTTATGGTATTATATGGTTGGGGTTCTGGCATGTACTAAGTAAGGTGTCTGAAGGCCATATAAGATACTTTTATTGGAAGCTTGCATTTTCAATAATTCCACTTTTAGTAATATTAAATTTTTTTGATCCAAGGCCTGATCATATGGCAATGATAGCTATTCCTAAAGAACCTATTTTTAGTTCACTTTTTACTTCAATAATACTACTACCCATATATTCAATTCTAATTTACAAGTTTATTTTAAATCGTGAAGTAAATAAAATTAAAATTATGATTTTCGTATCTCTTGTAACCTTCTTTGTTGGTGCTTTAATATTCTATGGAAGCTTAAACTATATGGATGTGATTTATAGTTTCTTTAATTATAAATTTTAAACATCCTAAAGAAAAAATCTAGATACATGGATTTAATGCTCTCCCGAATTCAGCTTTACCCTTTAGAATATTAAAAACAGAATCTTAAAACCTGGTGATAAATTACCTCCTCAAAAGGAACTTACTGATTACCTAGATGTTAACATCACACTTTTAGATCCATCTAAAGCAATGAATTCAATTGAAATTGGGCAAAATAATAGGGTTTTGAAACTTAAGGACAAGTTCTACAATCCTATTTGTTTACAGATTTAAATGCCATATAAATGCATTTTCCTGTTATATATAATTACAAAAATTCCAGTTCACTAAAGGCTTTTATGAATTCTTTTACTCCATAATTTTCAAATTCAACTTCAATCATCATATCATCTTCTTTTAGGACTTTTCCTGTTCCGTATTTCTTGTGGCTTACCTTTTTAGTTGTTGCCTCACTTATTTCTTCAACTACTGGTAACTTCACTGCTTCAGTAACCGAAGCTTCTTCTTTAATTCCTTGAGCCTTTGCCTCTTGAATTTGTTTTTTAAGTTCTTGAAGATTTACATTATTACTTTTAACCTTATCATTTTGGATTAATTTCTCTGGAATCATATGAATATATCTACTTTCTCCAGGCGCTGCCTTATGATAATCTGGATTTGTATAATAAGACAGCTCTAAGTAATCTTTTGCCCTTGTAATTCCAACAAAAAATAATCTTTGTTCCTCTTCTTCCTCCATATCTCTTGTATGAAGTGGAATTAGACCATAATTAACTCCTGTAATAAACACATAAGAAAACTCTAAGCCTTTAGAGGCATGTAAGGTCATAAGCTTAACGGAATCTATGTCGCTATTTATATCCTTCTTTAAAATATTTACTCCGTATAAAGCTGATGAATTTATAAACTCTCTAAGTCCATCTAAAAATATCATTTGTTTTTCTTTCACATACTCTATGATTATATCAAGCAACGCATTTATAGCTTCTTTATCATCTATATATGTAGCTGAAGTTGGCTTTATATATTTATCAAATTCAAAGTAATTATAAATCTCTTCTGCCAACTTAATTTCAGAACATTTATTTAAAAATTCATGCATCTTTTCTAATAGTTCTGATTTAATTATGTTTTGCTCTTTAACTATTTTTCTTGCAGTCTTTTCTGTCATTTTCTCTCCATATTCTTTATTACTAAGAACATAAATTGCAGAGGAAAAATCATTAGGATTTACGCAAAAACGAAATAGTTTAATCATCCAATTTAACACTGGACTGTCACTTATAGTTTTCTTCATAGATACTTCAAAAGGAATATCATTTTTTAGAAACACATCTTCAAAAACCTGAGACTGGTTTTGCAGTCTATAAAAAATTGCAATCTCCTTATAAGGCACACCTGATTTATGTATTTCCTTAATCTTATCTCCCAAATAACATGCTTCATTAAAAGAATTATAATGATTTTTGACTATGATTTTATTTTCAGTTTCTCTAGCCCCCATTAAGCGGCTTCCATTTTGCTGAAAGCATCTTGCAGCCTCTAAAATAGCATTACTTGAACGATAATTTATTGGAAGGGAAAGCTCCTTTGCATTATATTTATGCTTTAAGGTATAGACCACGTTTAAAGAACTTCCACGCCAGCTGTAAATAACCTGATTTGGATCACCAACTGCAAATAATTTAGTATTTTCACCCTTTAATTTATCAATAAAATCAAGCTGTATTTTATCGCTGTCTTGAACCTCATCAATAATAATCCATTTTGATTCAATTTTATGCTCACCTAATAATAAATTTGCATTTTGCAATATATCTGAAAAAGACATCTTATTTTGTTTTATCTTCTCTTCCTTTAGTAGCTCTACAAGCTTAAATATATCATCATCATAAGGCGAAACTTTTTCCTCTTCTTTCTCAATGACCATAGCTTGCTCAAGTCTCTTTTTTAAACGGTTCTTATATTTAATTTTGAGCTTTTCTTCTTGGATTATCTGCAAGGCAATGTCTAATTCCTCATCTGGCTCTATTACTAAAAAATCTTTTTCATATCTTATTTTTTCAATTGGCAATACCTCTTTAAGTAAATGAAGGGCCACACTATGAAAGGTTCCAAAACCCTCTAATTCCTCTGATTTTATACTCTCATCAGAAACCATTAATCTTTCTTTAATTTCATTTGCAGCTTTATTAGTAAAAGTTAATACAATCATATCTTTATAACTGATGTTTTTTGCATAATGAAGATACACGATTTTTGAAATTAAAACTGTTGTTTTTCCACTTCCAACATTTGCATTTACAACACATGCATCACTTTCATCAAGTACTGCTTCTCGTTGATATTCATTTAGTCTTTCTAATTCTTTTTCATAGTTCATAAGAGATACTGGTTATAAAAATCATAAGTAATCATAACCTTCTCCTTTCTAAATATATTTTCATTTACTAATGCTTTTAAGACCAATATATTTATAGATAATCCAATTATTAGTTCAACTTATAACAATAAATTTATTCAATATTTACTAAACTTAAACGTCTATCATACAGAGAAATCTGATACATATTTGTGAAAGTGGCATTTGAAAATGAGCTGATGAAAGTGCTTAGTGGTAGGTTGTTCCACTTGCTGCTTGTCACAATCTTGCATTTGGAACATGCAGAAGTGGCGGCAACCTGCCATTTAGCACTTTCCAGCGAAATTTTCATAGTCCACTGGAATCAATATGTATCAAATTTCGGTTGCTATACACATAAGTTTAGGTTATAAGCTGGTTATCTATAGATCTTTATATTTAAAGCTCTTATTCTGTAAGATCTTCATATCTTCTTTGTAATTTACTTTTTACACTTTTTCTATCTTCATCTATCTCTTCAAGTCTGACACTTAATTCAATTCCCATTGGAGCATCTGTATGGAAAGAAATAATATTTACTATGCTCTTTTTATTACTTTCTTCCATTACCCATTCTCTATAAAATGCATTATTTAAAACTAAAATTAAAGTACGATTATCTATTTCAACCTTAGGAATTGTACTTAAAAACTTTGCAAATGCATCTCCATTTTCCTGCATATACTCACAGAATTCCTTCCATTTTTCCTGTAATTCATTAAACTTAAATGCTTTCTTAATAAAAGTTGCTGGAGCATATTGTGCTAACTTAATATCCTTTGGTGCCTCTATTTCCTCTAATAAATTCTTAAGTCCCCAAAGAACCATAGCTTTATTTAATTGATAATCTCCAATACATGCAGCGCAGCCATCATCACATGTACATCCGCCTACCATCTTGATTGCATTTTCAATAATCTTTGCAGTTAAGTCAAATACTTTTTCTGAATAGCCAAGACCACCTACGTATTTATCATAAATAAACATATAAACTTCGCTATCATAATTTTGACTTATTTCAATTGCATTGTTAGACATTACAACACCTATGTCTTCCTGTTCTGTCATGGTTGCCATCATTGCTGCATTTTTAATTGCATAACATACACCTTCAAAATGATTATTTCTTATAAAGCCTCCATTTTGACTTTCCTGAAGGAGCCTTCTATATACTGTAACAACATTGTCAGGAATCTTTATCCAAGTGCTTTCTGTATCATAATCCTTTGATAATGGTTTTTCTAACTGTTCAAAACCTAAATTTTGATGATTATGAAATTGCAGCTTTTTATACATATAAACTATTTCATCAACATTTACATCTCCAAAAGTCACTTTAGTACGCTCATATTCCATATCCTTGCTGCCTTGAATTATCCTTATATTTGTTGTGCCGCCTGGCATTGTATAATAATTCCCATTAAAAGGAATGGCAAAAGCAGTTCTACTTTCTAAGTCAAGCTTTACAACCTGATATTGAACTCCATCATGCATATAAATTGCTCCATTATGAATTTCACGAAAAGCCTGCATTTCATCCATTTCTGTAATTTCTTTATTGTTATCCTTATTTATAAGTTTGTACCTTGCTTTATCAATATTTCTCAAGCTAAAATCTCCTGCTGGAAATGAATTACCACACCATGCAAATTTTCCACTTTGATTGGTTAATTCACTTGCTCTGATTAAAACAGGAATTGTTTCACCTAGATCTGGGAAAATTGAAATATCATCTAATGTTAATGGTATTTCAGCAGCTGCAGCACGTATATGTGCAAGTTCTATTAAAAGATTATTCTTATCTATAACTGCATTTTCACTTCCACTTTCAAAAAGCCAGTCTGGATTAATTGCTATGTACTGATCAAAAGGCAAATTATCAAGGATTAAATAATTAGTACTTTCTTTTCCGTTTCTACCTGCTCTTCCACTCTGCTGCCAAAAAGACGCTCTAGTTCCTGGGTATCCTACAATTACTGTTGTATCAATTTTACCAATATCTATTCCAAGCTCTAAAGCATTTGTTGATACTAAACCTCGCAGAACTCCAGTAATCATTTTATTTTCAATTTCTTTACGCTCAAGTGGAGTATATCCTCCCCTGTATCCAGATATCTTGTCTTTTAAAGAAGCTCCAAAAAAGTTTTCAGTCTCTAGTTTATCTCTTGCTTCCTTTAATACAACTTCAACATTTCTTCTTGATTTTGCAAAAGCAATAAAGCTATTATCATTTTCCACTAAATCAGGTATTAAATCAGCAGCAACTGAAGTTGATTGCACCTGCCCATAATATTTTTTATCATGTCCCATAATCTTTGGTGGCTGCACAAGCTTATAATTTTTCTTTGGAGCTGGTGAACCATCTCTACAAACCTCAAGAAATTTATGTCCACAGATTTCTTCTGCAAGTTCAACTGGATTTGCTATAGTTGCTGAACTGCATAAATACTGAGGTGAGGAATTATAATATCTGCACACCCTGCCAATTCTTCTAAATACATTTGCAAGATGAGAACCAAAAGCACCTCTATAAGTATGAAGTTCATCAATCACAATATATTTTAAATTAGAAAAGATAAAATCAAAACCAAACTTACTGTGATTCGGTAAAAATGCAGCATTTATCATTTCAGGATTAGTTAAAATAATATTAGCATTTTTTCTAATCCTGCTTCGTTCATTTACAGGAGTATCCCCATCATAAACTCCTGCTGAAATCCTGTTAGACCCAAAGTATTCTAAGTAAGGCAAAATTGCACGATACTGATCACTTGCAAGAGCCTTTGTAGGATATATAAAAATTGCTCTAGCCAAAGGATTTGATAGAATTTCTTGAATAACTGGCAGCAAAAAGCTGAGAGTTTTCCCACTTGCTGTAGATGTCGTTATTACAATGTTATTCCTATCAGTTGCTTTTTCAAACATTTCTGCTTGATGACTATACAGCTTATCAATTCCCCTTTGGGACAAATACCCACATAACTCCTCTGATAAATTACTTGGGTAATCAACATAAGCTGCTTCTCTTTTAGGCATTGTTTTATTATATATAATTAAATCGCTTATATTCATTAAATATTGCTCCTATTCTCTTAAGTTACAATCAAAAACAAAACTATTATAGATATCTAACTTTATGTAATAACTTACCGAAATCATAAATATTTTGCTCCGAAAAGCTATGAAAATATCGCTGAAGATTCTAAGTTGCAGGTTTTACCATTTTAGCATGCTCAAAGTTTTAGTAACTTTGTAAATCTGTTCATCTAGTAAGTTGAATTCTTACTTTGTTTATCTATATTTTGCAACATAGTTACTTGTTTTCTTATATGTCTAAATTCCTTTATAATTATATACCAAAGTTATTAATAATTATATCTTAATGTGCTAGGAGGAAATAATTTAGATAACACCTAAAAAAAGGTAATAAACATTAAAATTAAATGTTTATCACCTTTAGTTAAATAGATGAATTCATGGTTTTGTTATGTTAATATGGTTTTATAAATTAGGGATAAATGATTTGCTAAAGGCTCTTTTGCTTTTCTTCCATCTGGATTTACCAATATTCTGGCTGTCTACCAATTCTTAACTTAATCATATATTATACTATTCTTCATCATCTACTAAATTTTAACTAATTTCAAATCTAGTATAAGACCATTTATTTTTAATAGTATTTCCAGCGTAAGTCATGTGTTGAAGAGATTTATTAGATTATAACTTGGTATATTCCACCATGCATATTTATCATTGGAAATAAATCAAACCTTAGGTTAAAAATAAAATATCTACTGTATCATCAGCTTATATATTTAGGAATACCACGCTTACATTCAAATGTGGATAGATTAAAACTGTTGTTCCTGCTTTGCCCAAAATATCGTCAAAGAGATTTACATTCCAATATGGATAAATTAAAACACGCTATTTTGACTAATTCTATTTTTTCTATAATCCTATTTACATTCCAATATGGATAGATTAAAACCCATATCATCTGCATAGAACTCTGTCATATCACCTTTATTTACATTCCAATGTGGATATATTAAAACAAATCCAACGCTTGAGGGTAATTTAAACGAAATTGAATTTACATTCCAATTTGGATAGGCTGAAACACCGACTGTGACAGTTACGTCTACTACATCATTTAAATTTACATTCCAATGTGTATAGATTAAAACAGCTATATAAGGTGCTAAGTAACTACTTTTATTCTCATTTACATTCCATTATGGGTAGATTAAAACGGTTTAAATACTGATGTTTCAGCAGCTTTAACAAGATTTACATTCCAATGTGGATAGATTAAAACTTTAGTAATTACGCCTGTCCCATCATCATATTTGTTATTTACATTCCATTATGAGTAGATTAAAGCAGTTCCTGTCAGAATAACTATCATGGGCATTATGATCTTTACATTCCAATTTGAATAGATTAAAACTAGATAGTTTAGTATATTTTTTTCCCCTAATAGTTTATTTACATTATATTATGGATAGATTAAAACCATTCCCTATCAGAATACTATTAAATTTTTTCTTTTCATTTACATTCCGATATGGATAGGTTAAAACTAACTATTGATATAAAAAGTTTTTCTCCTTCATTCTTTTTTACATTCCAATCTGGATAGATTAAAACTATTTTCTTTATGAGCTTTACATCTAGCGTCACACATATTTACATTCCATTATGGGTAGATTAAAACATCTCTATCTTATTTTATTTTCATTAACCAACCTTTTATTTACATTCCAATATGGATAGATTAAAACCGCAATTGTTGGCGTAGATGATTGTATACTAATCGGATTTATATTCCATTATGGGTAGATTAAAACCATCATCTGTTTCAACTACTACATCAGTATTAGTATCATTTACATTCCAATATGGAGAGATTAAAGCTGATGCTATTTGTTCACTTTTAAATATCTTATGATGATTTACATTCCATTATGGAGAGATTAAAACCAGAATTGCAAAAAGCTGGTTTAGTTTATAAAGATTTATTTACATTCCAATTTGGAGAGATTAAAACTATAGAAGACACATTAGACATATTATATTTTGCAAAATTTACATTCCAATTTGGATAGATTAAAACTTATATATACAATTCTAAAGGCTACAGGCTTCCCAGATTTACATTCCAATATGGATAGATTAAAACTACAATGTTTGTTTGACTATAAGTTCCATCATCATTATTTACATTCCAATATGGATAGATTAAAAC
>CAURJV010000070.1:0-30363 GCA_963524945.1 uncultured Clostridium sp. | reverse complement strand
ACAAAATATTTATTATGTTCAAATAAATGATATATTTATTTATTTAAAAAGTCAAAGTTTAAAGATTTGTAGAATAATTACGCAACAATTAGCATTGAAGATGTTATATTTTAGTATTAAGTAGTAGGAATGGGGTGGAAATTTTTACACGTGTTTAGTTGTATTAATTTAAAAGAGGAAGTTATTATGAATAAAATTAAAATTAATATGCCCAGAAAAGAACATAAACTTAAGATAAAAATGGTAAGTGCCATAAAAAGAAAATTAAATAAAGATATACATAGGAGAAAAAGCAATAAGTTTAATAAAGAATTTTCAAGGTATGATATCCTTACAGGGCTACCTAATAGTACTTATTTTTTTGAGAATCTTAACAATAGTTTGGAAATATCAAAAGCTAATTATATAAAAGGTGCGGTTATTTATATTGATGTTGATAACTACAAAACCATAAATTCTAATTGGGGTTATTCTTTTGGTGATTTCCTCTTGAAGTGTTTTTCTGAAAGGGTAAATAGTTGTATTAGAGGAAAAGGAAAACTATTTAGATTAAATGGGGATGAATTCGCAATTCTAATCTATGAATTTAAATTTATAAGTGAAATAGAGGAAATTTGTAATAAAATTTATAAAAATTTAAAGGCGCCTTTTAAGATAACAGATGATGAGTTGGATATTTATGTGAGTATGGGAATAGCTATTTTTCCAGATAATAGTTTAAATGCTGATGAATTATTGGAATTTTGTAATTTGTCTATGTGCCAATCTAAAAAAAGTGGAAAAAACAATTATACAATTTTTAACAATGAAGTATTCGAGACATATTATAGGGAAGCATTGATCAGGAGCGAATTAAAGAATGCCATTAATAAGAATGAACTAAATATTAATTACCAACCACAGATTGATTTATCTAACAATGAGATTGTTGGAATTGAAGCATTATTGAGATGGAATAATGATAAGCTTGGAAATGTTTCACCAGCAGAATTTATACCAATTGCTGAAGAACATGGAGACATAGTTCAAATTGGAGATTGGGTGATGGAAAAATCATTAGAGCAAGCGAGCTTGTGGAAGAGTATGGGTTACAAGTTTAATAATATTGCAGTTAATATATCACCGGTCCAAATCAAGGAAAAAGATTTTAAGGATAAGTTGTTAAAATGCTGTGATAAGTATAAGATTTCTCCAAATTTTTTAGAGATAGAAATAACAGAAAGTACTTTTCTAGATATATCAGAGGAAAAAGTAGGAGTATTAAATGAACTTAAAGAGATGGGAATAAATATTGCAATAGATGATTTTGGCACAGGATATTCCTCTTTAAGCTATCTAATCAATATTTCAGTAAGTACATTAAAGATTGATAAAACATTTGTAGATCATGTAGAAAATTATAAGAACATGGTATTAATAAAGAATATAGTTAACTTATCAAAGGACTTGAAATACAAGGTAATCGTTGAGGGAGTTGAAACAAGAGAGCAGATAGAGGTACTCGCTGACTTAGGATGTAACATAATCCAAGGCTTCTATTTTAGCAAACCGCTTACAGAAGATAGTATGAAGATATTATTGGAAAGTAATGGAATTGGAAAATAATATATAATAGTATTTTAACAATAGGAGGAAATTTTAATATGAATTTATTAAATCAAGTAAGAGCTAAATTGATTTCATCATTTTTATTAGTGGCAATATTAATTGCTATTGTAGGTACAGTTGGTGGGATAGAAGTAAAAAGAGTAAATAAAAATGCAGAAACAATGTATAGCGTAAACTTGCAGAGTGTTAATGAAATTTTGTCAGTAAAATCTAATATGTCACAAATAAAAAGTGAAGTTTCAGTTATAATATATGATCAAAATAAAAAAGAAGTTGATCAAGCAAAAAAAAATATTGCTGATATGGTAGCGGCAGATAATGAATATATAGCTAAATATGAGAAATTAATTACTACGGCAGAGGAAAAAGAAAATTGGACAAAATTCACTAATAATGTAACAAAGTATAGAGATGCGAGAAACAGGATAATAGATGCAGCAGATTTAAACGATTCTAATGAAGTGACGAAACAGTACATGATTTTTTTACCTATAGAAGAAGAAATGCTTGCCAGCCTTGATAAGGTCATAGAAATAAATTTAACTGCAGCAGAAGTAGCAAGCGATAATATTAATTTAGCATCTGCACGAACAAATATAATTATGATTTTGATGAGTGTTGCAGGATTTATAATTGCTATTTTACTTGGAATATTTATGGCAAGCCATGTAAATAAGCCATTAAAGAAGATAAGAGATTATGCAGAGAGATTGGCAATGTATGATTTTTCAACGCCAATTACTATTACTAGAAAAGATGAATTTGGACAAACTGGCATTGCGTTGAATAAGGCACAAAAAAATGTGAATATGTTGGTTAAAGAAATTATGGAAAATTCTCAAGATATAAGTGCATCGAGCGAGGAACTTTCCGCTACAGCTGAAGAGTTATCTTTAAGAGCTAGAAGTATTGATGATGCTATAGCAAATATTTCTGATGGGATGCAAGAATCTAGTGCAGCAGCAGAAGAAATAAGTGCCTCAGTAGAAGAAGTAGATTCAAGTGTTAATGAACTTTCAGGAAAGGCTATGGAGGGAAGTAGTAGTTCAAGTAAATCTAAAGAAAAAGCAACAGAGGTAAAGAATAATGGTAAAAAGGCTATAGAAGAAACAAGAAATCTATACTCAGAAAAAGAGAACAAAATGTTAGAAGTTATTGAAGATGGAAAAGTAGTAGATAATATAAAAGTTATGGCAGATACAATAGGAAGTATAGCTGAACAAACAAATTTATTAGCATTAAATGCAGCTATAGAGGCTGCAAGAGCTGGGGAACAAGGTAAAGGTTTTGCAGTTGTTGCAGAAGAAGTAAGAACACTTGCGGAACAGTCATCACATGCGGTAACGTCTATACAAGAAACAATAACTAGAGTTCGGGAAGCCTTTAAAAATAGTATTGATACAGGTAATGATATACTTTCATTTATTAATACTGAAGTACATAGACAATTTAATGCCTATATGGAAACCGGTGATCAATATTATAATGATTCAAATTTTGTCAGCATGATGTCAGAGGAAATTGCAGCTATGTCAGAAGAGATAACAGCTACTGTGGGTCAGGTTAGCGAAGTTGTACAAGACATGGCACAAACTACTCAAAAGTCTAGTGAAGAAGTAACTACAATTAAAGAAAGTATGGATGAAGCCACAAAAGCCATAGAGCAAGTTGCATTAACAGCACATAGTCAGGCGGAGCTTGCGCAAAGGCTTAATGAAATGATACAAAAGTTTAAAATTTAAGTAGGAAGATACACGAGATAATGATTTTATCTTTAAGTCAATTTCATCAATAGAAATATAATTATACATATTGTTTACAGAGGGTATAAATTTTCAACTTATATCCTCTTTTTATATTTTTACGAGAACGAAATCAACTTATACTTTTAATCTCTATATTGCAATTAAATTACTATATCTATATATTGTTTATCTATAACATCTAAGAAATTCGATAAAAGAGTGAAGAATTTTGTATGGAGAATAATCAATAAAATGTCTATAATTAGGAATGTAAACGAAGATCAAATATATAAGTCTTTGTTTTTAGGATTTAGATAAGAATATGGAGGGGTAAAAATGAAAAGGTTTAAGAGTCTATTAACAATTGTAATGTCAGCAGCTATAGTTGCAACAATGGCAGGATGTGGAGCAAGTAAGAGTGCAAGTTCTGGAGGGGATGCGCAAACAAGTACTAAATCTTCAAACACTTTAATTGGTTCTGCAATATATAAATTTGATGATACTTTCATGACAGGAGTTCGTACTGCTATGGAAGGTGAAGCTAAGGAAAAAGGATCAACTATTGAATTAGTGGATTCACAAAATAAACAACCTACTCAAAATGAGCAAGTTGATACATTTATTACAAAGGGTGTAAACGCTTTGGCAATAAACCCAGTTGATAGAACTGCAGCAGGTCCTATCATTGAAAAAGCAAAAGCTAAGAAACTTCCAATTGTATTTTTAAACCGTGAACCAGAAAAAGCAGATATGGATAGTTATGATAAGGTTTGGTATGTAGGTGCACATGCAGAACAATCAGGAACTTTATCAGGTCAACTTATAGCTGACTACTTCAAAGCACATCCAGAAGCAGACAAAAATCATGATGGAGTGGTACAATACGTAATGCTTCAAGGAGAACCAGGACATCAAGATGCTACTCTTCGTACAGAATATTCTATAAAAGCTATTGAAGCTGCAGGATTAAAAACTCAAAAACTTGCTGCTGATACAGCAATGTGGGACAAGGCAAAAGCTACTGACCTTATGAAAGCATTTATGACAGGTCAAGGCGTTGATAAGATAGAAGCAGTTCTTTGTAACAATGATGATATGGCTCTTGGTGCAGTAGAAGCATTAAAAGCTGAAGGATATAACAAAGGTGATGCATCTAAATATATTCCAGTAGTTGGAGTTGATGCAACAGCACCAGCATTACAAGCTATGAAAGAAGGATCACTTCTTGGAACAGTTCTAAATGATGCAGAAAACCAAGGTAAAGCTACAGTTAATATAGCTATAGCAGCTGCTCAAGGTAAAGAAATTAATAAAGAAAATATTGGATTTGATGTAACTGATGGAAAATATGTATGGATTGATTATGTAAAAGTTACTCAAGATAACTACAAGGATTATTTAAAATAAGATATATCTGACATAGAAATTGTCAGGGATGCGAGATTATAAAAAATCCCCATCCCTGAATTATTATTTAAAAAAGGAGGATGCTTGTATGGGTGAATATGTACTGGAGATGAATAACATAACAAAGGTATTTCCAGGAGTAAAAGCATTAGATGGTGTAACATTGAAGGTTCGTAAGGGAAGTGTCCATGCATTAATGGGAGAAAATGGTGCGGGAAAATCAACTCTAATGAAATGTCTTTTTGGTATTTATCATGAAGATGGTGGAGAGATCATATTAGATGGAAAGAAAATGGAGATAAATACTTCAAAACAAGCATTGGATTTAGGTGTATCAATGATACATCAAGAATTGCACCCAATTCGTTTCCGTCCAGTTATGGAAAACATTTGGCTTGGTAGATTCCCAATGAAGGGAATTGCTGTTGATAAGAAAACTATGATTAAAAAAACAAAGGAATTATTTGAAGAAATTGAATTAGATATAAATCCTGAAGCATTAGCGGGAACACTTTCACCATCTAATCTTCAACTAGTTGAAATAGCAAAGGCTGTTAGCTATAATTCTAAAATTATTATTATGGATGAACCGACTTCATCATTAACAGAAAATGAAACTAAGCATTTATTTAAGATAATAAAACAACTTCAAAATAAGGGCTGTGCAATTATATACATATCCCATAAGATGGAGGAAATTCTTAAGATATCGGATGAAGTAACAATTATGAGAGATGGTCAGTATGTAGGAACTTGGGATGCTAAAGATCTTACAACAGACTTAATTATAAATCGTATGGTTGGTCGTGATATGACTAATAGATTTCCACCAAGAGAATATACGCCAAGTAAAGATGTTGTATTAAGGGTAGAAAATCTTTGTTCTCCAATTAAGAAATCATTTCAAAATGTAAGTTTTGATTTGCATAAGGGTGAAATACTAGGAATAGGTGGACTTGTTGGGGCACAACGTACAGAATTAGTAGAAGCACTATTTGGGCTTCGTGAAGTAGAGTCTGGAACTGTGGAAAAGGATGGAAAAGTAATAAAAATAAAAATTCCCAAAGATGCAAAAGAGCATGGTTTTGCACTATTGACAGAAGAAAGACGTGCTACTGGAATATTTGGCATTCTTTCAGTGTTAGATAATACTGTAATTGCAAGTCAGAAAGAATATGCTAAAGCGGGAGTTTTACAAGAAGCAAAGAGATATAAAGCTGCAAAGCAGTCAAATCAGGAACTTAGAACTAAAACACCAAGTATGGAACAATTGATTCAAAATCTTTCTGGAGGAAATCAACAAAAAGTTTTAATTGCACGTTGGCTTCTTACAAATCCAGATATTCTTATATTAGATGAGCCTACAAGAGGAATTGATGTTGGGGCTAAGTATGAAATTTATTCTATCATGCATGAATTGGTTAAGAAAGGCAAGTCAATTATTATGATTTCTTCTGAAATGCCAGAATTACTTGGTATGTCAGATAGAGTTATGGTTATGTGTGAAGGTAAAGTTACTGGGATTTTAGATCAAAGTGAAGCAGATTCAGTGAAAGTTATGAATCTTGCTACAAAATTTATGCAATAAGAAATATCTCCTTTATCAAGTTAAACTTGATTCAGGTAGGACCAATCCGCAGCTGAATTTTAGTTGAACTTATACCCATAAGGGGCACAGTGTCCATGAGTATGCAACCGTTATGTTATCTTACATATAAAGAAGTGAAAATGTTACGGACGCTAGCTATTGGATAAATGAATTTTTATAACAAATGATTTTGGTAGGAGAGAAAGAAAGTGAGGTATGTAATATGAGTGGAGAAAAGATAGTTTCACGAAAAGGCTTTGGAAAAATATTTTTAGGTATTGGTGCTTTTTTGGTGGCTTTAGGAATTGTTTTTAATTTTATTTTAGATCCAAGTGTATTTTATGATTTACCAATTTATATAGATGGAGTTGGTATAGCATTACTTATTTATGGAGCAAAGCAGTTCCTTGATAAGAAAAATGCAGATATGGAGGTTGTTTTTTCATCAAAAACTATAAAGAATTTCTTTACAGATAATGCAATAATTATAGCGTTATTATTACTAGTAGTTGTAATTATGATAATTCAACCACGTTTTATGCAATATGCTGTATTTCTAGATATTTTGACACAATCATCAACAAAAATGATTGTTGCTTTAGGAATATGTTTTACATTATTAATTGCTGGTACTGATTTATCAGCAGGACGTATGGTAGGTCTTGCAGCTGTAATATCAACTTCAATGTTGCAAAACCCTGATTATGCAAATAGATTCTTCCCTAATATGCCACAGTTAGCAGTTATCATTCCAATACTGTTAGCAGTAGTTGGATGTGCTATATTTGGAGTTCTTAATGGTTTCTTGGTTGCGAAATATGATATGCATCCATTTATTGCAACATTGGCATCTCAAGTTATAGTATATGGTGTAACTTCTCTATACTTTGACTTACCTCCAAACAAATCACAACCTATTGGTGGTATTCGTCCAGATTTTATAGAGATTGGACAAACAAAATTGTTTCAAATTGGAAGCTTCCCAGGAATATCAATTTTAGTTCCAATTGCTGTAGTATTCATCATTCTAGTATGGTTTATTTTAAATAAAACTGTATTTGGTAAGAATGTATATGCTATTGGTGGTAACCGTGAAGCAGCAGTAGTTTCTGGAGTAAATGTATTTGCAACTATTATGGGAATATTCATCTTCGCATCACTTTTATATGGTGTTGGTGGTGTACTCGAAGCAGCTAGAACAGCTGGTGCAACAAATAACTATGGTAATGGTTATGAGCTTGATGCAATCGCAGCCTGCGTTGTAGGTGGTGTTTCATTAAATGGTGGTGTTGGTAAAGTTGGTGGAATAGTAAGTGGTGTTCTAATCTTTACTGTTATCCAATATGGATTACAATTTATAGCGGTAAGTCCTATGTGGCAACAAGTTATAAAAGGTATCATCATAGCAGTTGCAGTTGCAATAGATATGGCAAAATACAGAAGAAAATAATTCATGCATAAATAATTTAAATGCAGGTAAATCATCAGCTTTTTAGCTAGGGGTTTACCTGTATTTTATTTATTTTGAATATAATAAATGAATTGGGTATGTTTGGTACTCGTGCTAGTAATAATTTAATACATAATGTATAATAGTATTTAGGCACAATCAAAATGGCAGTTCTTGACTCGTTATTTATTTTCATGTGCCTTAACAAATAATTCATCTATCGGAGGTAGTTAAATGAATTTATATAGAATTATGATTGTAGATGATGAAGAAGAAATACGTCTTGGAATTATAAAAAAGATTGACTGGGAAGCCAACGGATTTGTAGTTGTTGGTGATGCTGAGAATGGACAAGATGCCTTAGAAAAAGCAGAAAAACTGCAGCCAGATGTTATAATGACAGATATTAAAATGCCATTTATGGATGGGTTGGAACTAGGAAAGAAGCTTGTAGAATCAATGCCATCTACAAAAATTATTGTATTTTCAGGATGTGATGATTTTGAGTATGCTCACAAAGCAATAAAGATAAATGTAATTGAATACGTTTTGAAACCGATTAACTCTGCTGAACTTATAGAAGTTTTAGTGAGATTAAAAGAACAGCTTGATCGTGAATATAGTGAAAAACGAAATTTAGAAACACTTTATAAGCATTATATTAAAAGTTTGCCAGTAATTAGAGAACAATTTTTAGTTGGTGTAATTGAAGGAAGAATAAGTGAAGAACAATGGAATGAACAACTTGATGAGCTAGGGATAGACTTCAAGTATGAGCATTTATCAGTAGGGCTTATCCAGGCAGATGGTACATTATCTTTTGAAGAAAACTTAAATAGTTTTTCAGGACAAAAGGAATCAGCACTTACACCAATTTCTATTAAGAAAATTGTAGACGAAAATATGGGGAAGTATTGTAAGTTTATTAGTTTTATTTATTCTGGTATGGTAATAATTATTGGAAATTTTGAGAAAAAAGAAGATATATTATTATTTATAAAAGGTATGAATGAGGTTTGTAAAGTTTACAAGAGAATTATGAGTTTAACGATATCTGCAGGAATAGGGTATGTTTACAATAATCCTTCACAAATACGTTTTTCATATAGAACTGCACAAAATGCATTAGATTATAGATTTATATTAGGAACGGGAAAAGCTATTTATGTTGATGATGTGGAGCCAGATAATTCAATCCAGTTACAACTTGATGAGAAGGAAGAACGTTCGATGCTAAATGCAATAAAAATTTCTTCAGAGGATGAAATTTCAGAGGCAATTGATAGTTTGTTTAAGAAAACAGAAGATTTACTATTGCCTTTTAATCAATATAGAATTTATCTTATGGAAATTATGACATCACTTTTAAAACTTGTTCAGACATATGCATTTGATATAGAAGAAATTTTTGGCGAAAACTTTAATGCATATAGTTATCTAGAAGCTTTTAATTCTATCCACGAAGTTAAAAAGTGGATTGTAGGAAAAGCTATTAAAATAAATAATTATATCAAAAGGGAGCGAATCAATTCATCTATGATGCTTATTGAGAAAGCAAAGCAATATATAAAAGAAAATTACAGTGATTGTGATATTTCTGTAGAAAAATTATGTTCTAAATTACATGTTAGCCCAACATATTTTTCTACAATGTTTAAAAAGGAAACAGGAACAAGTTTTGTAAATTATCTCACAGCAGCACGTTTAGAAGAAGCTGTTAAGCTTTTAAATACAACTGATGATAAAACATACATGATAGCAGAAAAAGTTGGATACCCAGAGGCTAATTATTTCAGTTATGTTTTTAAAAAACAGTTTGGAGTATCACCATCAAAGTATAGAAAGAATTGAGTTGAGTTACTATGCTTAATTTATTGAAAAGAAAAATACAGAAGACAATAAAGTACGTTAATAGCGGAAGTATACAACATATAATATCAATTTCATTTACCGTAATAGCAGTTATAGGAATGGTTACTGTTGGAGGGGCTCTATATTTTCGTTTTATAACATCCACTGAAGAAATGGTATCTGAACATAATAAATCTATGTTGGATCAAGTAAATTTAAACTTAGATTCTTATTTGAGAAATATGATGAAAGTTTCTGATACTACTTATTACAATGTAATTAAGAAGAAAGATTTAGCTACAGATACTATAGATAAAGAAATGGACTTATTGTATGAAACAAATAAAGATTCGCTTATAAGCATATGTGCTTTTTCGCAAGATGGGGAAGTTATAGCAGCATCTCCCGTAAAGCAATTGAAAAGCTCTATCGATCCACGAGTGAATGATTGGTTTACTAAGGCGATAGATAAGAAAGAAAATTTACACTTTTCAACACCTCATGTTCAAAATTTATTTGTGGATCCAGATTATAAATATCGCTGGGTTGTATCTTTAAGTAGGGCTGTTGAACTTACTAATAATAAAAAAACAACATCTGGGGTGTTGTTAGTTGATATAAATTTTAGTGGAATAGAGCAGATATGTAAAAATGCCAATATAGGAAAGTCAGGGTATGTTTATTTAGTTGATAGAGAAGGCGAAATTATTTATCATCCTAGACAGCAACTGATTTATTCAGATTTAATAGATGAAAATAATAAAATTGAAGCAACTTATGATGATGGGAATCATATAGAAACTTTCAGAGGAGAAAAAAGATTAGTTACAGTTAAAACTGTTGGATACACTGGATGGAAGATTGTTGGAATTACACCAATGTTAGATATCACTTCAGATTATTATCAAATGAGTATATTTGCTGTTTTCATTATGTCTTTTGCTATCTTCATTCTTGTATTTCTTAATATGTTTGTTTCATCAAGGATAGCTAATCCAATACGATCATTAGAAAAGTGTGTGAAGAAACTGGAAAATGGAGTGAAGAATGTAGATGTTTCGATAAGTGGATCGTATGAAATTCAGCATTTAGGAAAAGCAATTCGTTCCATGGTCAATCAAATGCATACACTTATGGACAACATAATGGTCGAACAAGAATCAAAAAGAAAAAGTGAGCTTAATGCTCTTCAAGCACAAATTAATCCCCATTTTTTATATAACACATTAGACTCAATCATATGGATGATAGAAAATGAAAATTATGATGGAGCAATAATTATGGTAACTGCTTTAGCAAAACTTTTCAGAATAAGCTTAAGCAAAGGGAAGAATATAATAACAGTGAGAGATGAAATTGAACATGCGCGAAATTATTTGACTATACAAAATATACGGTATAAAAATAAATTCACATATAATATTGAGGTTGATGAAAAAGTTCTTAATTACGCGAGTATTAAATTAATTATTCAACCGCTAATTGAAAATGCAATTTATCATGGTATGGAATTTATGGGGGGAGATGGTGAGATCTTAGTAAATGCATATGCAAAAGATAATGAGTTATATATTGATGTTGTAGATAACGGACTTGGTATGTTGCAAGAAGTTGCAGATAGTCTTTTAACAGGTGAAAGTAAGGTTGAAAGGAAGAGTTCTGGTATCGGATTGAAGAATGTTAATGAAAGAATACAATTATATTTTGGGAAGAATTATGGTCTTGAAATTTATAGTGAACCAGATGAAGGGACAACAGTTCGTATTCATATGCCATGTATAGACTTTTATGAAATTAGGAAGAGGGAGGAAGAGAAATAGTGAAGAGAAAAAGGAAGCAAATTTTTATTACTTTATTTTTACTATTAATATTATCTTTCTTACTTTTCTTAAATAATACATTGTGGCATGAAAAAGATACAAAGATATATAACATATCAGTTATAACTAGAGGAAGAAACAGTGAAAGCTTAATGATAATGAGGCAGGGTATAGAACAAGCAGCTTCAGAAATGAACGTGAATGTAAGTTTTGTCACTTTATCGGAAGATAATAGCGTAGACGAGCAGAAAGAGCTTATAGAGCGAGAGATAAAAAATAAGGCAGATGCAATAATTGTGTCTCCTGCAGATTACAAAAAAATGGCAGAACCAATAGAAAGCGCTAGAAAAAAGATACCAATTATACTATTTGATTCTACTATAAAATCAGAACATGCTCAGCCTAGTATTTCTTGCGATAACTATAAGCTTGGATCTAAATTAGGAGAAGAATTAATAAAGAACGGAGATAAAAATAAAAATATACTCATAATCAAAAACAATTTAGAGTGTAGCGGTATAAAAGAAAGATATGATGGATTCATGAGTGTTATGAATAAAACAGATAACAAATGTGAATTGGGGGAGTTTTCAGAAGATAAGCAAGTTACTTATTATAATCAAGCCAAAAGTTTGTTAGAGAACAATAATATTGATGTTGTAGTTACATTTGATGCAGGATTATTAGAAAATATTTCCCAAGCTAAAAAAGATTTAATGGGTATTAATAAAGGAAAAGCATCAATAAAGATATATGGGACAGGAAGTACAAGCAAAATTCTTTCTTTTTTAGAAGATAAGGTTATTAGTGCAACAGCCATTCAGAATGAATTTAATGTAGGATACCTAAGTATAAAATCAGCAGTATATAAAATTAATAAAAAAGATATGCCCAATAACATTATCTCTTCAACAGTTATAAATACAGAAAATATGTATTCGGAAGAAAATCAAAGATTATTATTCCCATTTGTTAGATAAGCGCCATAAAGGCTAAAAATGAATTTTCCTATAAATGCATTTGGGTGCTTGATGGAATCATATGGTGGAGGGATTGTAGTGAGATTAATTAAGAAATTATCAGGGCTTTTAACAGTAGTTTCAATTTTCAATGTGTTATCATCTTGTAGTGCAAATGTGAAATCAGGAAATTATAGTAATGATATTAAAGAAATAAAAATAGGTGTAACCTTATATAAACAAGATGATGCGTTTATATCAGAAATTGCGAATAATATTGAAGATATAGCGAAAGAGAAAGAAACTCAAGGTAAATATAAAATAATTGTTAATGTTGCGGATGCAAAAGGAAATTTAATTAACCAGAGTAATCAAGTAGATAAATTTGTTGCACAAAATTATGATGTTATATGTGTAAATATGGTTGATCGTACAGCGGCATCTATGATTATAGATAAAGCAAGATCAGCTAATATTCCAATTGTTTTCTTTAACCGTGAGCCAGTAGAAGAAGATATGGAAAGATGGAACAAGCTCTATTATGTTGGAGCAGACGCACAACAATCGGGTGAGATGCAAGCTAATATTATTATAAATGCTTATAAAAAAGATAATAGAATGGTAGATAAAAATGGAGATGGTAAAATCCAATATGTAATGCTTGAAGGAGAGCAGGGACATCAAGATTCTTTAATTAGAACAGAATATTGTATCAAAACTATAACTCAAAATGGAATTGAATTAGAGAAATTAGCTGACGATACGGCAAATTGGCAAAGTGCTCAGGCAACAACAAAGATGTCGCAATGGATTAAAAATTTTGGAGATAAGATCGAGGTTGTATTTAGTAATAACGATGATATGGCACTTGGAGCAATAAATGCAATAAATGATGCTAATATAAGCGGTAAGAAACCACTAGTTGTAGGAATTGATGGACTTCCTAAAGCGTTAGAGGCAGTGAAAAATGGATCTATGATAGGAACTATTTTAAATGATTCTAAGAAACAGGCAAATGCTATCTTTAATCTTGCATATACATTGGCTTCCCATGGAAATGTAAATTCTATAGAGGGACTTGAAAAAGGAAAGTATATTAGGACTCCTCATGCTGAGGTTACTAGCGATAATGTTGATTCATATATAGAAAATAAATAAAATTATATATTATGTATAGATAACGTAGAAGTATATTTATTGTGAAAAAAGAAGTAAACCTTATTTTGATTTACTTCTTTTTTTAGTATAAGCGTACTTCTATTTTTGTAAATTTTTATCAGTGAGAGTTATGTTTATTTATAGTTTAGATTATATTCAATAGGTCTCATAGCAGTATAAAGTTCTTTATTACACACATAATAAAATAAATGATTTAATAAATAAAGGTGAAATTTAATGTGCTTTTTATGTGTAGAAATTGACCATGAAGGCAAAGTCTTCACAAAGTACTATGAAAATAGTTTTATTTTCGTAGGAACATTAAGTATCGAGATGCTAGGAAGAGCAAGGAGAGCTATTTGATAAATCAACGGAGGATAAAAATGAGAAATTCTAAAAAGATATTGGTATTATACACTATTATAATTATGATAATAAATTTAGTATTAAATTCTAGTAAGGCATCTGCTAATTCCAAGTTAACAGCTACTGAAGGAAAGCCAGTAAGGGCAAGTGTACTATTACGTACTTTAGATGATCCATACACTGTCTTACTTAAGCAAAGCTTTGAAGAAATTCAGAAAAATAATCCGGGGAATATTGAATTTACTTTTTATGACTGTAAGAATGATCAATCATTACAAAACAGAAATGTTAATTCAATACTTAATGTAGGAAATGCCGACATTATATTACTTAATCTAGTAGATCCAGCAGGAGTGAGGACAATTGTAGATAGAGTTAAAGAAAAAAATATACCGTTAGGTTTATTCAATATAGAACCACTAAACATGGAAACTGTAAAATCATATAGTAAAGCTTATTTTGTTGGAACAAATCCAGCAGAAGCAGGAATACTGCAAGGAGAGCTTCTTTCTAACTTATGGAATAAAGATAAAAAAATTATTGATAAAAATGGAGATAATATAATGCAATATGTTATGCTAATGGGACCGCGCGACAACTTAGAAGCAATTGGTAGAACAAAATATTCTGTTTTATCACTAAATGATGCAGGAATTAAAACAGAAGAAATTGCTTTGAGAGTTTGTAATTGGGAAGAAAATTTAGCTAAAGATACTATGGATGCATTATTCTTATCGAATGGAAATAAAATTGAAGTTATAATTTCTAATAATGATGCTATGGCAATAGGTGCAATTGAGGCATTGCAAAAGTATGGATATAATAGTGGAGATAAAAATAAGACAATACCAATTGTTGGAGTAGATGCAATACCGGAAGCAATACAGCTCATTAATCAAGGAATTATGACTGGATCTGTTCCTCAAGATGCAGCTAGCATGGCACAAGCGACTTATCGTATAGGAATGAATTTAGTTAATGGTAGACCTCCACTTGATGGAACTTCGTATAAGTTTGATGATACAGGAGTTGCAGTACGTATTCCTTACAAAGGATATATAAGTAGCGATAATATCTAAGGTTATTTAAGTCGATTAAGTAACTTATAATAAAAAATATGGAGGATTAGTATAAGATGTCTAAAAGAATAACTACCATAATTATTATCATGATTGCAGCAGCTATGCTAATAAGTATTAATCAAAGTAATATCATGGCGAGTTCAAGAATTGCTGAAGGGAAACCTATTAAAGCAGCTGTACTATTGTATAGATTTGATGATGCTTATATTTCTTTAGTTCGTGAAAATCTAGAAAAAATACAAAAAGAGAACGAAGGAAACATTGAATTTATTTTTTATGATGGGAAGAATGATCAATCTATACAGGATAAAGATATTAATAATTTAATTGAAAAACAAGATGTTGATCTTTTGCTGGTAAATTTAGTCCAAACAACGAGTACGCAGTCAGTTATTAATAAAGTAAAAGGAATTAATATTCCAGTAATTCTATTTAATAGGGAACCAGTTGCGATAGATTCTGTAAGATCTTATAATAAAGCTTGCTATATAGGAACAGAGGCAGAGGAAGCTGGACTATTACAAGGAAAAGTTATTATAAATGCATGGAATAAAAATAAAACAGCAATGGATAAAAATAAAGATGATATACTTCAATATGTTATGTTAATGGGGGAACAAAATAATTTAGAGGCAATTAAAAGAACGGAATACTCTATATTAAAAATCAATAATTCAGGAATAAAGACTCAAGAAGTTGCATTAAGGGTTTGTAATTGGAATGAGGAAGAAGCTAAAAATGTTACTAAAACATTATTTTTGCAGTATGGAAATAAAATTGAAGCTATAATTGCGAATAATGATTCTATGGCTATAGGTGCAATTAAAGCATTGCAAGAATATGGCTATAATAAGGGTGGTAAGACTCCTACTATAGCAGTTGTAGGAGTTGATGCAATACCAGAGGCACAGGAATTAATTAAACAAGGAATAATGACTGGGTCTGTTCTACAGGATCCTTATGAATTAGCTAAAGCACTTTACAGTGTTGGAATTAATCTTGTTTCTAATAAAAACCCACTTTATGATACAGAATATAAATTTGATCAGACAGGAGTTTCAATTCGATTACCTTATCATGAATACATGAGTAAGTAAGAATTAAAAGATATATAAAATAACTTTACAATCAAACTAACTTAACTTAATATTAAGTTAATAAAAAAAACGTATTATATTATTAAAATTTACGAGGAGTGGGGCTAAAATGAGTAAATTACAAGAAATAATAAAGTATAATGAAAGTTTTGTGGGGAACAAAGATTATCAGGAATATGTAACAACTAAGATACCTAAGAAAAAGATGGCGATATTATCATGTATGGATACAAGATTAACAGAATTGTTGCCTAAAGCCATGAATATAAAAAATGGGGATGCAAAAATAATAAAAGACGCAGGAGCAACAGTTATGCACCCATTTGGTGGTGTAATGAGAAGTATATTAGTTGCAGTATATGAATTTGGAGCAGAAGATGTTTTTGTAATAGGACATCATGGCTGTGGAATGAGTAATTTAAACACAAAAAAACTTGTTGATAAAATGTTAGATAGAGGAATTAAAGAAGAAACTATTTCAACTTTAAATAACGCAGGAGTTAACGTTGAGAGATGGCTTCATGGTTTTGAATCTGTTGAAGAATCAATAAAAGAAAGTGTTAAAATGATAAAAGATCATCCTCTTTTACCTAATGACGTAAGGGTACATGGTCTCATTATGAGTCCTGAAACTGGAGAATTAGAAATCATAATAAATGGAGATATTAAAGACGTAAACTAAAGGCTAGATACCGAAGTTAAAATTTATAGTTAGGTGTATAAATACCGAAAGGAAGGTCATGCATTTGTTCGGGTTACTTAAGGATTTTGTTGCGAATTTCTAACATTAGAAGTTGTACCCATTTTTGCATGCTCCCGTGACAAGCACAGGACAAGCAATAAATGGAACAACTTCTAATGAAGAAATGTCTGCAACTAAATCCCATATGTAACGCCTCCACAAAAGCATGACCTTCCTTTCTGGAATATATCATAATTGGAAATATATGTTTTGATTTAAGTTCGGTATCTAGATACGAAATACCTAGAGATCAATACATGGATTGTGATTACGTTGTAAATTTTTATGAGTTATCAAATCTATAGTGTTAATAAATACCCAATAATTTTAAAATTAAACATTGAATGTTATGTAGGAGTAAAATTTACCTATCCTATATGGGGACATCAGAATTCTTTGTCTGGCATGGGAGAATCAGCGTATTTTGAGTGTGTTCTTTCATATGCCTAATTTGCTAACCTCGGAAATATAAAAATATTTGCGTGAATATGGATTTACTTTAATTTACTACTAAATTGGAAATGGAATATATGTTTTTGCACAGTGTTCATAAGAAGATTTTGCTGGCTGTAATTCTAGATTATAAGTTGTTCCAAATGTGCTTGTTCAAAGCATAGTCTTTGAAGCAAGCACTTTGGATGCAACTTATAATTGTAGAATTACCCAGTAAAATCTTCAAGGAACCGGAGCAAACACATATATTCTATTTCGTCTTTTCAGCAGCAAACATAAATTGTCCTCAATACTTGCAAGTATTTCTATATTTCACTCAATTAGCAATACTTACACTTATGAAGAATGTAAATTATATCTTGGTTTCTAGTATGTGCTTCCAATATCTTCTTGGCATCATTCTACACTGAAGTTTAAGGTTTTTTCGTTCCTCTATGGTAGTAGCTTTAAAATATGTTTTCCAAAGGTCTGTGTATTCGTCGGTGTGAAATTTCAGCTTTTCATAAGTTTCCATATCCATATCTATTATTTCGTAAAAATTTGTATTATATATTAAAGCTTTTTGTCTAGAAATATCGTGTATAATAAAATATTCCCTAGGAAATCTATTTTTAAAATGATCTCCAATGAGCTCTAAAATGTCATTATCTGGTTCAATAGAAGAGTATAAAAGTTTCTCTTCTATTTGATTAAATCTAATAAATCCTTCAAATCTATGGCATTCATTTAAAACTTTTTTTGTAATAGTATCTACAAGTCTTATTACATCTACATTCAAAAAATCATGAACATCTGGTCCGAGTTTAAAAGCTATCTTTAGATAGTTAAATATAATTATCCCTTTATCCTCATAATTACTTAAAAATGCAAAGTATATTTTTTTTAATGAGAGGAAATTAATTTTAGTTATAATGGCATTTTTTACTTTTTTAAACTTATTAATATCAGTAGAAATTTCAACTATATTCCCTAGTAGAAGGGGAGTATTTGTCTGGCTTTTTCCATATATAGATGTTGGAGGGGATCCATTTGAGTAAAAAGCATCATATATGGAAGTTAATAGGCCTTCAAAAGTATCGTCGTATAAGTATATTTTCATAATCAAAACTCTCCAGTTAAAGAAGTGATTTTATCACCTAATGTTAATATATTTGACTTAGGAATTATATTATTTAAAGAATTTTCAATTTTTATAGGTGATATATGTGATGAAGAAATATTATCCTTAGGCAATATAATTCCAGAAGGAAGCTTTACATCATTAAATGAAATATTATCAAAAAATGATATTTGATTAGGATTTATACTGCCACTTTTAGAAATATCTTGTTCTAGAAGTTTATTTTTTATTTTAATAGTATCAAAAAGAACATCTCCATGATATTTTCCGTTACAGGTAATAAAATATTTAGCTCTTTTAAGTACAACCCTTAGATTTCTCAAGTCATCAAAGGTCAGATTATGAACTCTTCTTATTTTTAAAATTTTCTTAGCAGAAGTAACTCCTATACCAGGTATTCGTAATAACTTTTCATAAGAAACTTTGTTAATTTCAACAGGAAATTCATTCAAATTGGATAATGCCCAATGTGTTTTTGGGTCAAAATTTAAATCAAAGTTATCATCATCATTTTTCAAGAGTTCATTAGCTTTAAATCCATAATACCTAAGAAGCCAATCAGCTTGATAAAGTCTATGTTCTCTAAGCATTGGTGGATGCGTAATATCAGGAAGCAGGTTATTGTCCTTAATTACAGGGACATAAGCAGAGTAGTACACTCTCTTTAGGCTATATTTATTGTAAAGAGCTTCAGAGAGTTTTAGGATTTTTCCATCACTTTCAGGAGTTGCGCCAACGATTAATTGAGTACTTTGACCACCTGGTACAAACAATGGTGTACTTTTTATGCTTTTTTTCATTTCACTATAATTAATTATTGAATTTTTTATAGTTTTCATAGGTTGTAAAATTTTTTCTTTACTCTTTTGAGGTGCTAAAAGTTTAAGACTATTGCTAGAAGGAAGTTCTATATTAACACTCATTCTATCAACAAATTTTCCAGCTTCTTCAATTAAAGCATTATCAGCGCCAGGTATAGCTTTTAGATGAATATAACCATTGAATTTATTTTCTATACGCAGTTTTTTCACAGTTTTAAGTAGAAGTTCCATAGTATAATTAGGATTATAGATAACAGCGGAACTTAAAAAGAGGCCCTCTATATAATTACGCCTGTAAAAATTAATAGCAAGACTGCATATTTCATCAGGAGTAAAGCTTACTCTTAAAAAATCTCTAGATGATCCATTAATGCAATATTTACAATCAAAAATACAATCATTTGAAAATAATATTTTAAGGAGAGAAATGCAACGTCCATCAGGAGTAAAGCTGTGACAAATACCAGCTTCTGAAGCATTGCCTATTCCATTTTTAGCATTCTGTCTCTTTGAGCCAGAAGAGGAACAAGAGACATCATATTTTGCGGCATTAGATAATATTTTTAATTTTTCCATTAAATCCATTTTGATTACACTTCCTTATAAAATGAAACTTTAAAATTAAAATATATGCTCTGACAAAACTTGAATGGTGTATTGGAATTTAGTTTTTGTATTTTTGCATTAACTAAGCACGTAGGGAATAGAATTTTAAAGTTAAATTAATTATCATAAAATATACACGCTCTAAAAAATTTAATTCATCGAAGTTTATTATAAAATATAAGATAATAAAAAATTAGATAATTCTATAATGATTGAATCATATTATGTAGAACATATACAAATAGAAAAAGAACATATATTCGTTAAAAATATTATATACGAATATATGTTCTGTGGCAATGAATTCATTTTAAAGTTTTTGTAAAAATAAAAAATAAAGCTAGAATAAAAAGTTAAAATCCGTATGTAAGAGTAAATTCTATGTAAATACAGTTCAGTTATGAACTTATTTATGATTAAATCAAAAAAATAATGCTTTGGTATATGTTACATTAAAAATAATCAGTAACTATAACAAATGCATTATTTATTTTAATAGATATATTAAATAGAGGTTACAGTATCACGCTCAATTAAAGTATTCATAAGAATAATCCTCTTACTGAAAGAATTATCATATTCTATTTTTTCTAATAGCAATGTTGCTGCATTTGAGCCAAGAAGAAACATGTTTTGATCTATAGTAGTTAACTTAGGTTCTACAAATTTACTCAAATCTATATTATCAAATCCTATAATAGATAATTTATTTGGTACATCTATATTTAGTTTTTTGCAAGCGTTAAGTACACCAACAGCCATAAGGTCATTGCAGGCAAGAACTGCAGTTGCAGTAGATGCTTTAAGGACATTTAGGAATATATTAACAGTGTTATCAACAGTTTCGCTACTATTTCCATTTCCTATGTTGATAATATTTTGTGGATTAAAATTATTTAGGTCTTCCATTATTTCTGTATAAACTTTTTCCTTTACGTCATAAGAATAACTATCTTTTCCTCTAACAAATAGTATGTCTTTATGATTTTTTTCTAATAAATAGTTTAAAGCCATACTTGCGCCCATAGCCTCATCATTTACAACAGATGAAATATTTGTGGACACGGAATGTCCATTAACAAAAACAATGGGAGTTTGTTTTGAAATATTATGAAAAAATTTAGATTTAATATTGTCTGTATTTGGGTCAATAACTATTATTCCAGATACATTCCGAGATAACAAGTTGTTAACGCATAATTTTTCTTCTTCACTATCATTATTACTACATACTAGTACTAAAGACAAATTATTTGCTTTTAAGCTGCTTTCAATCCCGTTTATAACTTCTGGGAAAAACATATTATTGATACTAGGAACAACAACACCTATAGTAGCTGACTTCTGTTTAGTAAGCTCACGTGCTTGCATATTGGGAATATATTTAAGTTCCTCTATTACTTCAAGTACTCTTTTTCTTGTTTCTTCTTTCACTGGATAATTGCCATTCATTACCCTTGAAACGGTCGCAACAGATACATTAGCTTTTTTGGCTACATCTACTATGGTTAATTTCATAATTATTCCACCTTATAATATATTTATAAATTTATCAAAGGCAGCAAATCCTTTTTCATTTCTTTTAAATACTCCAGAGTGACATAATACTTCTAAGAATTTAAATCCAACTTCTTCTTTTAGAATAAAATCAACGTTTTCTTGAGATATATTAGAGTATTTTTCTAGAAGATATTTATACCAATCAGAATGTTTTGCCACCATTTCATCATCTAAAATGTTGTCTTTTCTATTAATTAAGTATTCCTTTAAAACATTTAATTCTTCTTTTAATCTTGCAGGAAGAACTGCAAGTCCCATGACTTCAATAAGTCCTATATTTTCTTTTTTAATATGATGAACTTCACTATGAGGATGGAAGATACCAAGAGGATGCTCAGTACTTGTTCTGTTATTTCTTAATACTAAATCTAGTTCATATTTATTATTCCTTTTTCTTGCAATAGGAGTGATAGTATTATGAGGTTCATCCATTGTATGACTTAATATGTTTACAGATTCATCTGAGTAGCTTCTCCATGAGGTTAAAATATGATCAGCTAAATCTAATAATTTATCTTTATCATTACTTGAAAGCCTAACAACAGACATAGGCCATTTGACTCTACCTATTTCAACATCTTCATAATTTTTAACTGAGTAGTTTTTTTCTATTGGAGCTTTTTCCATAGCAAATGTGTAGTGACCACCTTGATAATGATCATGAGATAGTATTGATCCTCCAACTATAGGTAAGTCAGCGTTAGATCCAGCAAAGTAATGAGGTAGTATATCAGTAAAAATCAATAAATTCCTAAAAGTATCCTTATTAATTTTCATAGGTATATGTTCGCTATTTAGAATTATACAATGCTCATTATAATAAGTATAAGGGGAATACTGTAAGAAATATTTTTGTTTATCAAAATCCAAAGGTATAATTCTATGGGTTTGTCTGGCAGGATGATTTATATGACCATAAAATCCTTCATTTTCTTTACATAATAAACATTTAGGATATGAACTAGATTTAATTAATTTAGCTTTTGCTATATCTCTAGGATCTTTTTCTGGCTTTGATAAATTAATTGTTATATCTAAGTCTCCATATTCCGTTGGTGCTTTCCAGATTATGTTCTTATCAATTCTATCTTTTCTAATATAGTTAGAAGAGATACTTAAATCATAATAGTACTCAGTAGCTTTAGTTGGAGATATATTATATAAATTATTAAAATTATTTATAACCTCAGAAGGTCTTGGCATTACGCAGTTCATAATTAAAGTATCAAATAAATCTCTTTCAGTTACTGTATTTTCTATTAAATTATTTTCACATGCGTAGTCTAAGATATTTTCTAAGATAGGAGTTGGAGTTTCTAAAGTTTCATCAACTTCACAAACTTCTAATTCATTTAAGTTTAATACTCCAAGAATCATATTGGTAGAGTAAATTATATCATCATTATTTATAAGATTTTTTTTCAATGCAAAGTTTATAAGTCTACTTATTTCATGATTTATATTTATCATGCTAAAACCTCCTCAATTTTAAAAAAAGGTATTAATCTAAGACATATCTAAAAAATAAGTCCATGTTAGTTTATTTCATAGACTTATCTTTTTCTATGCCTAGGTGGAGAAAACTTGAACCATATAAGTTTTTAGGTTGGCTCTAGTTTCCCAAGATAAATTTTAAAATTCTATATGATTTTATTATTTGTCATCATATCCGTTAGGATTATTTTTGTGCCATGTCCAAGCTGTTTTGATTATAGCTTTTACATCAGTATATTTAGGAGTCCAGCCTAGAATATTTTGAGCTTTTTCATTAGAAGCTATTAATCTTGCAGGATCACCAGCACGTCTTTCCCCCACAACAACTTTAATTTCTTCACTAGTTGCCTCTTTAGCTGAATCAATCATTTCTTTAACACTAAAGCCAATTCCATTACCTAGATTGAAGATGTTACTTTCGTTTCCATTTTGTAAATACTCAACAGCTTTTATATGTGCGTCTGCTAAGTCCAGTACATGAATATAATCTCTTATACAAGTACCATCTGGAGTATCATAATCTTCTCCAAAAACAGTTATAGCCTCTCTTTTTCCAAGTGGAACTTGAAGTATTAGAGGTATTAAGTGACTTTCAGGAGAGTGATCCTCACCGATGCTTCCATCTTCTAGTGCACCAGCTGCATTAAAGTATCTTAAAGAAACGTAATTTATTCCGTTAGCTTTGCTAACCCATTTCATCATTTTTTCCATAGTCAGCTTTGTTTCACCATAGGTATTAGTTGGATTTGTTTCATCATCTTCAGAGATAGGAATTTTCTTTGGTTCTCCATATACTGCTGCAGTTGAAGAGAAAACTATATTCTTAATATCGTGTTTTACCATGCTTTCAAGTAATATTTGCATACCATATACATTATTATTGAAATATAGTAGAGGTTTTACCATACTTTCACCAACTAAAGAATTAGCAGCGAAATGTATAATAGCATCTATTTTATTTTCAGAAAAAACTTTATCTAAAAACTCAGAATCTCTTATATCACCTTTATAAAATTTTGCTTTTGGATTTACAGCTTTCATATGACCTGATTGTAAGTTATCAACTATTATTACGTCTTTATTTTGTTTTACAAGTTCATGAACTGTATGAGAGCCGATATATCCAGCACCACCACAAACTAATATTGACATATTAACATCTCCCTTATTTTTATTGATTTGGTTTAAAGACTTATACTTTAAATTTAAACTAAATCTCTTTCATAATCAACTTAATAAAATCTTAAGTAGTAAATCTTTTATCCAATTTTTCTTGTTCCATCTGAAATGCTAACTACATAGAAGCTAGGTTCATACCCAATTTTGCTTGTATATTCAGCTTTAACTTTTTCTACAAATGAATCTATACAGTCTTCTTTAACAATATTAACTGTGCAACCTCCAAAACCAGCACCTGTCATACGAGCTCCAATTACACCGTCGCTTTTCCAAGCAAGAGAAACTAAAGTATCTAATTCTATTCCAGTAACTTCATAATCATCTCTTAGAGAAATGTGAGAATCATTCATAAGTTTTCCAAACAAAGTTAAATTATTTTCTTCTAGAGCTCTTACAGCTTTTAATGTTCTTCTATTTTCATATACGGCATGTTTTGCTCTTTTTACTTTAATAGGATCAGAAATACAAGATTTAACTTCTTCAAATTCTTCTTCTGTAAGTTCACCTAAAGCATTAATATTCTTAACTTTTTGTATTTCAGCTAAGGCAGTTTCACATTCACTTCGTCTTTCATTGTACTTAGAGTCAGCTAGACCACGCTTTTTATTTGTATTAGCAATTACTATCTTGTAGCCATCCATAGCAATAGTGCTGTATGAATATTTCAAAGTATTACAATCTAAAAGAATTGCGCAATTTTCTTTTCCCATACCAATAGCGAAT
The DNA here is from genome assembly GCA_963524945.1 of uncultured Clostridium sp. Classification (GTDB taxonomy): domain Bacteria; phylum Bacillota; class Clostridia; order Clostridiales; family Clostridiaceae; genus Clostridium. The sequence continues at coordinate 5,534 of CAURJV010000070.1, read as the reverse complement.
TGATCCATTATTCCACAATTTACACCGATAAATTTATTTTCAGCTTCTTGACACATTTTTACGATATCAACCATGTTGATATTTAAATTGAACAAATCATTTAATATAGTTCCCATCAAAACTTCTATTGAAGCTGAAGATGACAATCCAGAACCATTTGGAATATTTCCATAGAAAAGTATTTCAAATCCGCTAGGAATATTATAACCATGATTTTCAAAAGTTTTAATTACACCTTTAGGATAATTAGCCCAATCGTGTTGTTTTTCATATATCATATTCTCTAAACTAAATTCTAAAATTCCTAATTCTTTAAAGTTTAAAGAGTTAACTAATACATTTTTATCTTCTCTTTTTCTAACTAAAGCATAAGTTCCAATAGTAAGAGCGCAAGGAAAGACATTACCTCCATTGTAATCAGTATGTTCTCCAATTAAATTAACTCTTCCAGGTGAAAAGAAAACACTTTCAGCATCTTTTGCAAATAATTTTGTGAAATCACTTTTTAATACATTAATATTCTCCATATTTAATACCTCCCTTTTAATTTAATAGTAAGCGATTACTATTAAAAAGTAAAGAGGTAATTACGAAAATTTAGGATTTTGTAGATATATACAAGATCTTTAGATATACTTTATAGATAAAGGTTTAATAGACTAGTGAGTTAAGGTTTCGTATTTTATGAGAAAGATTACAAATGATATTTATTTTTTGAAGTAAGTATTAAAATATATATAATTACGGAATATATTATAGAAAAGGCTTACTATTATAAAATTTAATAGGTAGCCTAAATTTTAAGCTACCTATTAGAATACCCACTATTTTTTTGAATGGGAATGTCTACTTGAATTGTTGTTCATATTGCTCATATTATTCATATTATTCATAGGCATATTAGCTTGATTTCCCATTAACATACTCAAGAGAGAATTAATATCGTTCATATTGCCCATATTATTCATATTTGGGCCATTGTTATTCATATTGTTCATATTTGAACCATTGTTATTCATGTTTGGATTATTACCATTGGAATTATTAAATGGGGAATTGTTAGATCCACCCATGTTTCCCATTAACATACTCATCAATGGATTTCCATTCATAGGGTTCATGCCGCCACCCATGCCTCCCATAAGCATGTTCAATAAAGGATTGCCACCCATTTGATTTGGACCATTGCCACCATTTTGATTAGGCATCATGGGATTTCTAAATCCGCCACCCATTCCATTAAAAAGGGAACTGAGTATCATATTTAATAAAGGATTCATTTTACCACCTTTTTGTTAATTGCTTTATTATAGTTTATTACGGAGGCATATAAAAGGATACTAAAATTTCATTTATAATAAAATATATATGTTGCAATTCACAATGCACATTTCATAATTCACAATTGCAACTAAAATTATTGCAATATACATATATAATGAAAGAAAATATTTTATGTTTAGAATACAGAATAAAAGAGGAAAAAATGAATAAAATAAACATAAGAACGAGGGCTGAGAATTGTAATCTTAGTTCTTTTTTATGTTTAAATTCATTTTTTTATATAAAGTAGTGTAAGCACAAAAATAATCTAGGAGTAAATTATGAGAATTGGAGAATTAGAGATAGCAATAATAGATATAATTACATTCACGGGAATATTAATAACTCTTTTGACAGGAGTACTTAATTTATTTCAAAATAAAAAAACTCTTTACATAAATAATATTACGAGATTTAGAGTAATATGGATAACTACGCTAAGAACGCATATTGCAAGTTTGAAAGAACTAAGTAATATAACTAATTTATATATTAGAACTAAAGATGGAACAAATAAAATAGAGTATAGAAGAGATTTAGACAAAATCGTATCATTGATTAAAATGCATTTGAATTTTACAGGAAAATTAGATATTGAATTAATATCAAAAGTAGAAGAATTAAAAGCTACTCTTAATAGTTATTTGCTAATATATTATTGTAAAAATACAATAAAATCTGCAGAAAATGATGGTGATATATTAACGAAATTTTATGAAGCTATTGATGTAATAAGTGAAAAAAAAATATTGAAGGAATTTTTGGTTATGGCGAATAGTTATAAGAATGTTGAGAATAAGAATAATATACATTTATTAAATTTACTAGAACTTAAAAATGAAGTTAAATCTGCATACAGAGATGATTTGCAATTAATAAATAATATAGTTGAAAAAAGCGATTATATAGTAAGTAATTATGAAAATGAAATTGAAAGCCTAAATAGAGATATAGATGAGCTTGTGCAAATATGTTTAAAAGCTGAGTGGATTAGATGTAAGGTAGAAACTAGAATATGGCCGTATAATAAATATGATGAAGAAAAGGTAGTTGCTAAACTAAAGAATGAGTATAAAAATATTAAACATAAAATGCAGACTTACAAATAGGAAGTCTGCATTTATATATGTTGCGATAATATTTACGTTTAAAAATTCAAGTAAGAAGGATCTTACATTGGGATTAGAATGTAGAAAATTAATTGTAATATGTAATTTTATAACTTAAAAGGTTGATAATTATTGATTATAAATTTTAATAGTGATATTATTTTTATTAACATGGATATAATTTCATATATGGAAATAAATGTATATAAAAATAATTTTATATACATATGTTAAGGGGGCTATATAATATGGAAGAAAAAATTGATAGACAAAAGGCATGGGACGCACTTTGTAAGTATAATAAAAGCGATGCACTTAGAAAACATGGACTAGCAGTAGAGGGAGCAATGAGATATTTTGCGAAACTCTATAATGAAGATGAGGATGTATGGGGCATAATTGGATTACTTCATGATATAGATTATGAGATGTATCCAGATGAGCATTGTGCAAAATCTCAAGAAATAATGAAAGAAGAAGAATTTCCGTATAGTTATATAAGAGCAGTTGCATCTCATGGATACGGAATAGTAAATGAAATAAAACCTGAAAGCAATGCTGAGAAAGTACTTTATACAATAGATGAACTTACAGGCCTTATAGGGGCAACTGCATTAATGAGACCATCTAAAAGCGTAATGGATTTGGAATTTAAATCTGTTAAGAAAAAATTTAAGACTAAAGGATTTGCGGCAGGTGTAGATAGAAATGTAATATTAAATGGTTGCAATATGATAGATATGGAATTAGACAAGGTTATAGAAAATACAATTTTAGGAATGAGAACTGTAGCAGAAGATATTGGACTTTAGTATAAAATATCAATAGTTAATTGTGTTAGATAAATATAAAATCATAGTTATATAGAAGATATAGTGAAAGTAGGAAAATTTTTATGATTAAAAATATAATATTCGATCTTGGAAATGTTATTTTAGATTTTCAACCGAAGATATATGTAAAATCTAAAATTGATGAAGAAAAGGTAGAAGAAATATATAAATGTATATTTCAGAGTGCTGAATGGCCAATGCTTGATAGAGGAACGATTTGTGAGGAAGATGCTAAAAGAAATATAATCAATAGAAATACTGAAAATGAGGAATTAATTAATAAAGTATTTGAAAATTGGTATGGCATATTGATTCCAATAGAAAGCAGCGTGAATACGTTAAAAAAACTAAAACAGAAAGGATATAAAATCTATTACCTATCTAATTTTCACCTAGCAGCCTTTGAATATATAAATAATAAATATGACTTATTTAAATTGTTTGAAGGAGGAGTAGTTTCTTATAAAGAGAAATTACTTAAACCTGAAAAAGAAATTTATGAGAAGATACTGTATAGATATAATTTAGAACCAGATGAAACTCTATTTATAGATGATATGGAGCAAAATATAGAAGCGGCTATTAAGCTTGGATTAAAAGGAATAGTCTTAAAGGAACCAAGGAAATTGGAATCAGAATTACAGAAATTTAATATTAATATTTAAGTAGTAAAATGCATTAAAGTATTTTTATTGGACAATATAACACTAAAGCTTTTTAGAATAAGACATATGAAAGAAAATAGACTAAAATACTGACTTGCTATATTTTAATTACCTAGTAAGTTTATTTTAAAAAATTACAAAACAGAATTTAGGAATATACTTATATGCTTAGCTAGAAAACAGGAGGTGTTTGTATGGAGGATAAATATAATGTATCTTCAATGGGATTAACATATGACTTTATTCATAATGCTGCAGTGGCAAATACTGATATAAAGTTAAGTGATAGTGAAGATTCACAATCGAATTCGAATACAGAAAAAAGCTCTATAAAGGCTATAATAAAGCATTCGGGTGAGATAACAGGATATGAACTTTCAAATGGAGAGAGAATAACTAAAGAAAGAGGAGTAGAGTTAGCTAAAGAGGGAGCGATATCTGGAGTGTCCGTTTCAACATCAAGAAAAGGTGAGGAATATTTAAGGAGTTTAAGAGACGATGATGAGTCAAACAATTTAAGCGCCTTACCAGTAGTAGAAGAATAAAATGTTTTTTAATAAAACTTGCTTAAAAACTCCATGAAATATATAGCTATTAAGATAAAGAAAGAATATTTTTAACTAGAAAACTCATATCATTGCATTCAATGATATGAGTTTTTTCTTAAAAGTGTTAAAATAGTAAAAGAAGCATAATAATGAATAGATATGTGCTTAGAGGAAAAAAATAATAATTATAAGTTGATTAATGTAAGGAGATGTATTCATGAGTGATTTAAGTGACTTAAAGGAAATGACGAAAGCTAAGGCAGCAAAAGAAATGCAAGAATTGAAAGATAAGATATTAGAGAGATTAAGCTCGATTAAAAGAGATGGGATAGATGAATTAATAAAATATCTTTTGGAAAGAACAGATTATTTTACAGCACCAGCATCTACTAAGTTTCATTCAAACTTTGATGGGGGATTAGCACTTCACTCTGATAATGTTGTTGAACTATTAATTCAAAAAAATAAGCAATATAAACTAGGTTTGAGCAATGATACAATGTATCTAACAGGATATCTGCATGATTTATGCAAATGTAATTTTTATGAAAAAACTATGAGATTAAAAAAAGATGAGATGACAGGAAAATGGATAGGATATGCGGCTTATGAATTTGATGATAAAATTCCTTTAGGGCATGGAGAAAAAAGTGTAATTTTACTTCAGCAATTTGTTAAATTATCATTAGAAGAATGCTTAATGATAAGATGGCATATGGGAGCTTATGTTCCAAAGGATGAATATAGAGACTACAATAAGGCAATAGAGATGCATAAGTCAGTTTTGGCATTTAGTAACTCAGATGCAGAGGCTTCGCATTTCTTAGAAGAAGTAAGAGAACCAGAAGTTTATTCAATAGAAGAATATAATCAATATGTAAAAGAAAAAGCTTTAAGAAAAAATAGTTAATTATTACTTTATTTATATACATGAGAAATAAGAAGGATTTGCAACCAAAATAAAGCATAAGGGACTTCAAATAAATTTATCAAGTATATTAAAGAAATATTGTCATAAATAGTAGCAATTTTAAAGATAATATAGTAAAATGTCAA
>CAURJV010000069.1:0-30806 GCA_963524945.1 uncultured Clostridium sp. | reverse complement strand
GAACTCGGCTTATGGCTTATCTCGCAACAAGTAATTGCAAGGATTTGAGGAATACGATATTCGTATTTCCCTTAACTTTCACTTGCTTTTTTTGTGTGCAGAATATTTTTTGTAAACTCATAGTATTGTCACTTATTTTATATCAATATTCTGTATTGTCAATTTAGAAAATATTTAATTAGATAAATATCTGAATGATATATGTACTATTAGAATTCAAAAGCATAAAAATATATAAATAAATTTTCAAGCTCTTTCTATTTAGTTAGGGGTTAGATCTTGAATTAACAACTGAAATTGAAAATAAAATAATTAAAAGAAACTTTGCTAAAAATCAAATGAGATTTTAGTGAAGTTTTTATTTTTTTAAAATTAGTGTAAATTCATATGGAAGATAATGTTAATTGAATTTTAATTCACTCGGCAAAGGTTAGAAGAACATAAAATAACAAACAATAAACAGGAAATAGTTTATTTATTATTGTTGCTAAATAACAGATAATTGAAATGTAACCTATATACAAAGTATATAGAATACTAGTTTAAATATATTTTGTAATGAAAAATAGAGGAAACCTGTTTTGAGAATATATAAAGGATCTAAATTACGTTAATTATAATGTAAGTATAACAAACAGCGTTATTTAATACAAAGGCTTTTTAATGTTGTGTAAATATATGAATTAGTGAAAAATTTGGGCTAAATATTAAAGAGCATCATGGTTATTAATTTAGTGTCAACAAATAATTTCAATCATCAAATAAACAATATAAAAATATATATAATATTAATGCGAGTAATATTAGGAGTTAGATATGTCTGATTTACGTGACTGTAATTTATATTATGATCCCGATTCGGCAAATTATTTGATTGAGTATAGAGGGAATTTTAAAGAACAAATAGATAAGTTATCTTATGCTTGTGGGGATATAATTACAGGCAATATCGGAGTAGTATCTGTACGAAATAATGATCTTGATAGGCTCCTAAATGATGTTCCAGCGATTGTATTTTATGATTTTAGGACAATTTATGTATTACAAGATATCTCACCATCATCTGTAGATAATATAAATAACATAAAGATAAATCCCTTTTTAGATTTGAATGGAAGGGGAGTACTAATAGGAATAGTCGATACAGGCATAGATTATTTAAATGATGAGTTTATAAGAGAGGATGATACATCAAGAATAATAAGTATATGGGATCAATCGATTCAAAATAATATTAGTGACTCTGTATATATAGGCCAAACTTATTCAAATGGCCAGATTAATAACGCTATTGCAGCTAAGAGAAATAATGGAGATCCGTATCAAATAGTTCCTTCCAGAGATGAAGTTGGACATGGAACAAAAGTTGCGGGGATTATAGGAGCAAGGGGATACAATACTGAATTTCAGGGAATTGCAAATGCAAGTGATTTTGTTATTGTTAAGCTTTTTGAATCTACTAATTTTAAAAGGCAATTGCAAGAAAATGGAGTTCCGTATACTCCAGTATATAATGCATCTGAAATTGTGGCAGGAGTAGAGTATTTGAGACGAGTTGCAGTAGAACGTAAGCAACCAATGGTTATTTATCTAGGCGTTGGAAGTACTGAAGGTAGTCATGATGGTAACAATTTAATTTCAAGATATATAACATCTATTGGAAATAGCAGAGGATTGTGCGTAGTAAATGGAGTGGGAAATGAGGGAGATTCTCAAGGTCATGTATCAGGATATATTAGGAATGTAGGAGATACAAAAGTAATAGAACTAAGAATACCAAGGGAAATAAAATCTCTTCCAATTTATATATGGATACGAAGACCTAATATTGCATCAATAAATATAATCTCTCCAACTGGGGAAGCTTCAGCAGTTATACAATCTAAAATAAATAAAGTGCAACCAGTTAGATTTGTTTTCTTAAATACAGATATGTTAGTGAGATTCTATTCACCAGAACATTTTACAGGGCACCAAGTAATAAGTCTTACATTTGCTAATATAAAGCCAGGGACATGGACTTTTAATTTAATAGGAGAATATATAACAAATGGCAGGTATGATATATGGCTTCCTCCTAAAAGTACATTACCGGAGAATACAATATTTCTCGAATCGGATCCATTTACTACTCTAACAATACCATCAACAGCTGTTAATGTTATCACAGTATCTTACTATGGAAATAACAATGCATTAATTGCGGCTTCTGGTAAAGGATTTAATACTAATGGATTGGTAAACCCAGATATTTCAACCATAGGAGTAAATATATTAACAACAAAAGTTGCTGGAGGAGTAACAACATTTTCAGGCAGTTCAGCTGCTACGGCTGTAGTGGCTGGAGCCTGTGCACTTTTATTGCAATGGGGAATTGTAGACCGTAATGATCCTACTATGTATACCAAAAAAATTAGAACATACATAATGTATGGGGCTAACAGAAATTCAGCTAATAGATATCCTAGCAGAGAAACAGGATATGGTGATTTTGATTTGCTAGGTATTTTTAATATAATTAGTGGTTTATATAGGAATAATAATCAAAGCTTTAGGATGAAGATTACCAATAGAGAGAATACAAGTGAAGGTTATAAATTTGACGAGTATTATGTAAATAAATTATTTATAAGAATTCCAAAGGCAAGAGATGGAGGAATTTAGATGAAGGAAGGATTTAGAGCTCCAATAAATATTTTTTCTGATGCAAATTACTATCATTATATAGTTCAATACGAAGGTAACATTGAGGATGAAGTTTCAAAACAGCCAGGATATTATGCGACTATAATTAATAATCAATATGCGATACTATCTTCACCTGTAGAGCTTGATACGGGAACATCTAATCCAGTTTTTTCCACAGTAATATATAGAGCATTTCCAGATATATTTACTCTAGAAGAAGTTTCTCCAATTGAAGCATCTCAAGCTAATTTTCTGCAATTAGAGTTGCCTTTAAGACTTACTGGGAGAGGAGTAAATGTGGCAATTATGGATTCAGGTATTGATTATTTAAATGATGAATTTATAAGAGAAAATGGACAGACTAAAATAGAATACATTTGGGATCAAACTATAAATTCTGAGCAGCAAACTGTAAAGAATGGAGTCCCGTTCGGAAGTGTCTACAATAAAAGTACAATACAACAAGCAATAGATGCTTTTAAGGCAGGACAATCTCCTTATGATATAGTTCCAACCAAAGATGAAATAGGTCATGGAACCAATATGGCAGGGATAATTGGATCAATTGGAAAGAATCCTAATTTAAAGGGGATGGTTCCAGAATGCGATTTTGTAGTAGTAAAACTTCTTCAAAATATTGCCTATAAGGAGCGTTATAATATACAAATACCTATATATAGTATGTTATCTGTTTTCTCAGCATTAGAATTTTTAAACAGATATTCACTTCAAAATAATAAACCCATGGTTATATATATGCCTTTAGAAAGTAATTTAGGAAGTCATAAAGGAAATGGTTTTTTGGAGCAGTACATGGATTTAATTTCTCAAAGCAGCGGAATTGCAATAGTAAATGGTTCGGGAAATCAAGGGGCAAGTGGGACTCATACATCAGGTACAATATCTCAGGTTAACGAATCTAGAACAATACAGCTATATATATCTCCAGAACAAAAGAATATAATAGTTGATATTTGGATTGAATCACCTAATATAATGACATTAAATATAATATCACCATCAGGAGAGAGTACTGGAACTATAAATGCAGAAATAACAGCGATAGAAACTTATTCATTTGTATTTGAAACTACATCAATGGTGGTTAATTACTTCGTTCCAGAAGAATATACAGGTGATCAGTTAATGAGAGTAAGGTTGTTAAACATAACAGAAGGAATTTGGCGATTTACCTTGACTGGACAGTCAATTCTAAATGGCAGATTTAATGCATGGATACCTCAAGAAGGAGTTAGTGTTGGCGGGACTAGATTTATTTCCTCAGATCCGTATGGAACTATAAGTAATCCAGCAAGTTCAGAATATACAATTACTGCTGCAGCGTACAATCAGTTGAATAACAATGTTTTAGATTACTCAGGAATAGCATTTTTAGAAGATTATCTTAATAGAGTTGATGTGGCAGCAGGAGGAATGAATGCATTAACTGTAGCACCTAATAATCAAACCGCTATAGTTAATGGTACAAGCGTATCGGCAACTATATTAGCAGGGACTTGCGCAATGCTATTTCAATGGGGAATTGTAGAAGGGAATGATGCTAATATATATTCTCAAACAATAAAGACATATATTCAAAGAGGTGCGGTTCAAAGAAGTGGCGATTTATATCCAAACCCAGTATGGGGATATGGAATATTGAATGTATTAAAAATGTTCCAAAATATGAGGTGAATTATCATATTAGATTATAGAATTTAATTGTATATTTCTAATTGTTAAAGTTTATATATTAAATAATTTAGAATCCCTAAAGTAAATCTTATGAAAGGCAAGTATACATAGATTTAAATGCATGAAGCAAACTTGAATTTAGGGATTTAAAATTATTTTTTATTATTTAACAAATTGTTTTTAGATGAAGCGCTTATGAAAGCTTCAAAAAGTTTAAGCATATTCTTATCATTATACGCAGTCATAATTTCGGGATGAAATTGAACACCAACAACAAAATTTTTCTCACAACTTTCGATAGCCTCAATTACTTTATCTTTAGAGTAAGCAGTAACTTTAAAACCAGGAGCTAAATCTTTAATTGCTTGGTGATGAAAGGAGTTAATTATAGCAGTGTCTCCCAAGATGCTATATAAAATTGAGCCCTCAAGAATCTCTAAAGTGTGGCTAGCTGCTCCATCTTTTGTTTGCTGATGGTGCTTTATATAACAACCATTCATATCAGATAGATCTTGATACAATGTGCCGCCAAAAGCCACATTTAGAATCTGATGCCCTCTACAAATTGCTAAAATAGGTTTATTAAGTTCATAAGCTATTTTCACAAGCATCAGATCAAATTCATCTTTAGCTGGATAAATATAACCTAATTTAGGTGAGGGTTCTTCATTATATAATAAAGGATTTATATCTATTCCACCGGAAAGAACAATGCCATCAAGTAATTCAACTTGTCTTCTAATGGATTCTTCATCAGAAAGAATAGGAAGTATAATGGGAACCCCACCTGCTTTAATTACAGATTCAACATAATCATTTCCAAGTGATTCTACAACTGAATGCGAATATTGAGTTTCAGGCTTAATAACTCTGCTTGAATTTATACCTATAATTGGTTTCTTCATAATTAATATACCTCCCTTAGCATATATATAAGTTATAATATATATGTATAAATAAAGATTGTCAATTGTGCATAAATGGAAGAAAATAAGAGAAAGTCAAGAAGTTATAAATAAAATATAAATAAAACGTAAATTGATGTTTACAAAATGAATAAAGTAGATACAATATTAAGTGATGATAACTTATTTTTTATACATATGATGAAATTGGAAGTGTTGAAATGACATGGGGGTACATATTATTATGAAAAAATTTTTTAAGACTATAGTAATAACTATTATTATACAAGCTGTCACTATAACAGTATTTGCATATGACAAAGTTAATAATATGAAGAGTATGGAAGATTATATTTATAACCATCTTGAAAATAGAGATACTGATTTTACAATTTTATATACTGGATTAAGGTCAGAATTTGAAGGGAATATAAGTAATTGTATTAAGGATGCATATTCAAAAGATGACTATTTAGAAAGATCATGGTTAGAGATAAAACCTAAAGCAAAGGTAACTGAAGATGGAATAGAGACAACTCTAGATGTAACCTATTTGACAACTAAGGAACAAGAAAATTATATAGACAATGAGTTAAAGAGAATTACTAACTCATTGATTAGCAAAGATATGTCGGACTTAGAAAAAGTACAAGCTATAAACGATTATATCATAAATAGATATGCATATGATTATACCTTAAAATCAACAAATGTTTATTCTGCATTGACAACATCATTAGCTGTATGTCAGGGATATTCTATGACTGCTTATAAAATGTTTAATTACGCAGGAATAGAAAATAGAATTATAGTCGGAAAAATTAAGGATATTTCTCATTCTTGGAATAGTGTGAGAATTCAAGGCAATTGGTATCATATAGATATCACAAATAATGATTCAACTAATAAGAATAAGTATTTTTTAGTTGGAGATAGTACTTTACTTGATAATAATTATACTTGGGATAGATACAAATATCCTAAATCAATTAAGGGGTATTATAAATAATTTTGCTCAGAGAAGTTATTTTATAGATTGATGCATGTCGTATAAACATTAATGACCCTTTACATAAAGCATATACGTAATTTTAATTAGTATATGCTTTTTTGATTATCCTTTTATATTATTTCACAAAAAAGACAAGACAGTTTTGTGATTTCTCAATATAGAATATAAAGGATTACATATAGTAAAATAAATATATAGAAAATATTAAATAAAATATAAATTGAGATAGCTAAAGTAGAAAAGGGAGGAAATAGATATGGCAGATTTATCACTAAGACATATTTATAAAGTTTATGAAGGGGATGTAACTGCAGTAAAAGATTTCAATCTAGAGATTGAAGATAAAGAATTTATAGTTTTTGTTGGACCATCAGGTTGCGGTAAATCTACAACTTTAAGAATGATCGCAGGACTTGAAGAAATATCTAAAGGTGAATTATATATAGGTGGAAAATTAGTTAATGATGTAGAACCTAAGGAAAGAGATATAGCGATGGTATTCCAAAACTATGCTTTATATCCACATATGACTGTATATGATAATATGGCATTTGCTTTGAAGCTAAGAAAAGCACCTAAAGATGAAATAGATAAAAAGGTTAGAGAAGCAGCGAAGAGATTAGATATTGAGCATTTGTTAGATAGAAAACCAAAAGCTTTATCAGGTGGTCAAAGACAAAGAGTTGCTCTTGGAAGAGCTATTGTAAGAGAACCAAAAGTATTCTTAATGGACGAGCCTTTATCAAATCTTGATGCAAAATTGAGAGTTCAGATGAGAACAGAAATATCAAAACTTTATCAAAGTTTAGGAACAACATTTATATACGTTACTCATGATCAGGTTGAAGCTTTGACAATGGGAACTAGAATTGTTGTAATGAAGGACGGTATAATACAACAAGTTGATACTCCTCTTAACATATACAATACGCCAAATAATTTATTTGTTGCAAGCTTTATAGGAAGTCCTCAAATGAATTTAATAAATGGTATTGTAAGTGAAAAGGACGGAAAGTTATATTGTAAATTTGATGAAAATAATATATTATTGCCAGAAGAAAAAGCTAAGGTATTAAAAGAAAAAGGATATGTTAATAAGGAAGTAGTATTTGGTATAAGACCTGAGCATTTAGATGATAATACTCAAATAATTGAAAATAACCCTGCAGCAACTTTAACTGGAGATGTAGAAGTTGTTGAACGTATGGGTGCTGAAAGTTACATTTACTTTAAGTCAGGAAATAATAATATGACTGCAAGAGTTGATGGAAGTACTAAAGCAGAGCCTAAGGACAAAATTAAATTATATGTAGAACATGAAAATATTCATGTTTTTGACAAAGAAACAGAGTTAAGAATTTGCTAGTATTAAATTAGTGACAATTGAGGTGAGGGAATGAAAGGATTAGTGAAATATTTACAAGAAATATATGAAGATTGTGAAATACCATTTGAAGTTTATGTGGACGATGAAATTATATTTAAGGCTAATCCTAATTCTTTTAGCGAAAATATACTTGAAGATACATTTTTTATTGGACCCAAAAGTTTCAAAATAAAAATAGAAGGGGAACGCAAGGATTTCATAAGAATATTAGCGTTTTGTATCAAAGATAGGTATAAAGATAGTTATAACAAAAAAGAAAAAATAGTTTCTCAGTTATTACAAGGCTTAAGTATATCTAAGGAAAAGATTAAGGAAATTATGCCGCCAATAAAAGAAGAAACATTTTTAGTTACTTTAAATTTAAAAGAAAAAATAATAGAGGCATTAGAGGCGTTAAAAAACGTTTATAGTAATAATGATGTAACCATTCTTATATTTGAAGATACAATCATTTTAATTGGAATCTTTGAGGATATAAAGGAGCATGTATCTAGTATAAGTGAAACAATATACTTCTCACTTTACGAAAAGTGTTATATAAGTTATTGTCATATTGAGGATTATGAATTATTGAACAAGTTATATAATGAAAATATGTATAAAATTAATTTAGCTAAAAAGTATAATGTATCTCAAATGGTATTTGGATGTAACAGTCTTTTATTTGAAGAAGTTATGGATAATTTAAATCAGGATATTAAGGGAAAAATACTAAATAACTTTAATGAAAGTTTTTCGAAGTTAGATGAAGATATGTTAAAAACTATAGAGGTTTTCTTTAAATCAGACTTAAATTTAAGTGAAGCTTCAAAAGGATTGTATGTTCACCGAAATACTCTAATTTATAGATTGGATAAGATACAAAAATACACAGGTTACGATATAAGGAAATTTAATGATGCTGCATTATTCAAGATAGCCTTCTTTATTTGGATTCAAAAGAATAAAATTTAATAGATATAGCTAGAAATCTTTTCTGAAGATGGTTAAAAGTAATCTTCAGATAAGATTTTTTATTTTTAGTCATATAAATATAAACAAGTAAGAATAAATAAAAAATTTGTTGGTTTATAAGTATGCTGGTTACAAGAATTGGTTAATTAGACAGCTATTATGTAATCATAAATAGAATATTAAGAAAATATAATATAATTTCAGGAATTTATTGTATAAATATTCCGCGTTTGTTAAAATGTTATTAAAGTTAATTAAATAACTGGATTTTTATATAAACATGATTACGAATAAGACGAATATAATATTGTATGCTTAAATATCTATTTAATCAAAATTTTTGAATTAACAGGAAATTAAGGTAACGATACCGAGCTATTATAATTTAATAGTAATGCAGGAGATAAATATGAATATAAAGGATATAGCAAAATTAGCACAGGTTGGAGTCAGCACTGTTTCAAGAGTATTAAATAATCATCCTGATGTTAAAGAAAGTACAAGACAAAAGATTTTGGAAGTAATAAAAGAAAGCAATTATATACCCAATAATAGTGCTAGAATACTAAAACAACAAAACACAAAAAATATAGGGGTTTTAGTAAAAGGCGTATTCAATCCATTTTTTTCTCAAATGATTAATGTCATAGGAAATATAATAGACGAAAATGGATATACAATGATATTGCATCAAAATGATTATAAGAATGACCAAGAGGTTGAAACTTTAATAGCTTTTATAAAAGAGAAGAAATTACAAGGAATTATATGCTTAGGTGGTAATTTTGCTGATATTACGGATGACTGTTTTAAAGAAATAAATGTTCCTATAGTGCTAACTTCTGTCAATACTGTTTCAAAACAAGGCAAGGAATATTATTCATCGGTTGGTATAGATAATGTTAAAAGTTCATATGATGCAACCTCATATCTGATAGAAAAAGGTCATAGAAAAATAGCATTAATTTTAGGGGAAGCTGACGATATAGGCGTAAGTATATTAAGAATGGAAGGATATAGAGAAGCATTAGAAAAAAATAAAATAAAAATTGATGATGATTTAATTATTGTTGGTGGGTATTCAAGCAGAGGCGCATACAAGGAAACACTGGAATTATTGAAAATAAGAAAGGATATCACTGCATTTTTTGCTCTTTCAGATATTATGGCTATAGGTGCTGCTAAAGCAATTCTTGATAGTGGGTTAAAGATTCCTGAGGATATATCAATAATCGGATTTGATGGCATGGATGAAAGTGAATATTATAATCCGAGCATAACAACTGTAAAACAACCGGACAAGCTAATGGCAACTATGAGTATAAATTTATTAATATCTCAGATTAATGAAAAAAAAGAAAACCAACATATATTATTAGAAACTAAGTTAATTGAGAGGGATTCATGCTTCGATTTGTTAAAGTAATGGTTATTGATATCTAAAGAATATTAAAAAGGGAAATAATATATATAATAATTTAAGTTATTATTATATTCCTAAAGGGTGGAGGAATGAGAATGAAAAGAGGTAGTGGAATCATTATGCATATTGCATCTTTGCCAGGTAGATATGGAATTGGAACATTTGGAAAAGAGGCATATGAATTTGCGGATTTTTTGAAGAAAGCGGGCCAAAGTTTTTGGCAGATACTTCCTTTAGGACAGACTAGTTATGGGGATTCACCGTACCAGTCATTTTCGGCATTTGCGGGAAATCCTTATTTTATTGATTTTGATATTTTAGAGTCTGAAAATTTGATAAGAAAGTCCGATTATGATGAAATAAATTTTGGTGATAATCCAGAGCGTATAAATTATGAATTGTTATTTAAAGAAAAATTGAAAGTATTAAAATTGGCATATGAAAATTTTAAGAAGAAAGAATCTGAGGATTTTAAGAATTTTGAAACAGAAGAAGATATGTGGCTTGATGACTATGCTACATTTATGGCCTTAAAGAATAAGTTTGACCTAAAAAGTTTTCAAACATGGCATGATGATATTAAATTAAGGAAAAATGATGTTTTAAAGAAATATAAAGAAGAACTTAAAGATGAAATTCAATACTGGAAATTTGTTCAATACGAATTTTTTAAACAATGGACAAACTTGAAAAATTATGTTAATAAATTAGGAATTAAAATTATAGGTGATATACCGATATATGTTGCAGAGGATAGCGCAGATTTGTGGAGTAATCCAAAAGTATTTTTAGTAGATGAAGAAACATTAACTCCAATAAAAATTTCAGGCTGCCCACCTGACGCATTTTCTTCAACTGGGCAGCTTTGGGGAAATCCTATTTATAATTGGGAGTATTTAGAAAGAGAAAACTATAAATGGTGGATAAATAGAATTAGGCAGAGCCTAAAGCTTTATGATGTGATAAGAATAGATCATTTCAGAGGATTTGAGGCATATTGGTCCATACCATATGGAGAAAGAACAGCTGTAAATGGGGAATGGGTAAAAGGGCCAGAAATGAAATTATTTAATGAAATAAGAAAAGAACTTGGAAACATAGAGATTATAGCTGAAGATTTAGGGGTATTAACCGAGGATACTATAAGATTTAGAATTGGGACTAGTTTTCCAGGTATGAAAGTATTGGCATTTGCTTTTTCTGGTGATTGTGAAAATCCATATCTACCACATAATTATGAAAGGAATTGTGTGGCGTATACTGGTACGCATGATAATGATACTATAAAAGGTTGGATTCAAACGACAGGAAGTAAGAATGAAATTGAAAATGCAGCTGAATATTTAAAACTTACAGAAGAAGAAGGGTATAATTGGGGATTTATAAGAGGAATATGGAGCAGTGTTGCAGATACATCTATTGCACTTATGCAAGACTTCTTAAATCTTGGAAATGAAGCTAGAATAAATTTACCGTCTACTGTTGGAGAAAATTGGACATGGAGAGCAAAAGACGGTGTTTTTACTAATGAGTTAGCAAATAAAATATATAGATTAACTAGAATTTATGGAAGGTGTGAGTAAGTGTGGATAAACAAAGAATAAGAGATGGTATAGAAAGATATTTGAAAGTAAAACATGCAGTAAAGTTGAAGGATGCTCAGGATTATGAAATTTTTAATGCGCTTTCATTAACTATTTTGGAAGAAATAATTGATAATTGGAATGAAACAAGTGAAACTTATAACAAAGGAAGAATGGCATATTATTTATCAGCAGAATATTTAATGGGAAGGGCTCTAGGCAATAACTTAATGAATTTAGGCTTATACGATGAAGTTAAGGATATTTTGAAAGAGTTAAATATAGACTTAAATAGAATCGAAGAAATAGAAGAAGATGCAGGACTTGGTAATGGTGGACTTGGAAGACTTGCAGCATGTTTTGTGGAATCAGCAGCGACATTAAACATGCCCTTAGTTGGATATGGAATAAGATATAGCAATGGGTTATTTAAACAAAATATTGAAAATGGGTTTCAAACTGAATGTGAAGATACATGGTTAAAATATGGGGATTCATGGAGTGTTAGAAAAGATGATGAAATTCAAATAATTAAATATTCAGATATGACAGTAAAAGCTGTTCCTTACGATGTACCTATAATTGGTTATGGAACTAAAAATATAAATACTTTAAGATTATGGCAATGTGAGGCTTTAAGAGAATTTGATTTCAATCTGTTCAATAACCAACAATATATTGAAGCTGTGTCAGCAAGAAATAAAGCAGAGGATATATCAAGAGTATTATATCCCAATGATACAGCAGAGGCAGGAAAGATATTAAGGCTTAGGCAGCAATATTTCTTCTCAAGTGCATCTATGAAAGATATACTAAAAAAACACAAGGCGAAATTTGGAGCAGATTTTTCTGAATTTGTAAAATACAATGTAGCACAATTAAATGACACTCATCCAACAATATCAATCCTTGAATTTATAAGAATATTAGTTGATGAAGAGTATGTAGAATTTTCAGAAGCTTTATCAATAGCTAAAGAATTTTTTGGATATACAAACCATACAATACTTGCTGAGGCACTAGAAAAGTGGGATATAAGATTAATAGAAAGATTATTCCCAAGAATACTTCAAATTGCATATCAAGTTGATGAAGCATTAATGAATGAGCTAAGACAAAAGGGATATGACGAAGGTGCAATATGGAATTTTAGAATTATTGCAAATGATCAAATGAGAATGGCCAATTTAGCTATATTTGTGGGGAGAGCCGTAAATGGTGTTGCAGCTCTTCATACAGAAATTTTAAAAAAGAATGAATTAAATCATTGGTATCATTTGTACCCTAATAAATTCCAAAATAAGACTAATGGAATTACCCCAAGAAGATGGCTTAGACTTTGTAATGCTGAATTATCTGAGTTTATAACTGATTTATTAGGAAATGAAGATTGGGTTAAGAATTTAGAGTTGCTTAAAGAATTAGAGAAATTTAAAGATGATGATGCAGTTCTTGAGAGGCTTATGTCAATTAAGCATGAGAAGAAGGTTCAACTAGCAGATTATATTAAACAAGAAGAGGGAATTAATATAGATCCAGATTCATTCTTTGATATTCAGATTAAGAGATTACATGAATATAAGAGACAATTATTAAATGCTTTATATATTTTAGATTTATATTACAGAATAAAAGAAAATCCAAATTTAGATATTCCAAAGACCACATTTATATTTGGAGCTAAAGCATTTCCGGGATATAGAAGAGCTAAGGGGATTGTAAAATTCATAAATGAAATAGCTAGACTCATAGATAATGATTCAGAAGTTTCTAAGAAAATAAAAGTTGTTTTTGTTCATAATTATAGGGTGTCTTATGCTCAAAAACTATTTCCAGGTTCAGATTTATCTAAACAAATTTCAACTGCTGGGAAAGAAGCTTCAGGAACAGGTAATATGAAATTTATGTTGAATGCTACCCCAACATTTGGAACTTATGATGGCGCTAATATAGAAATTGTTCAGGAAAGCGGAGAGGAAAATAATTATATATTTGGGCTTAGAGTAGAGGATATTGAAAGAATTAAGCATGACTATGATCCAAAATGGTATTATAGAGAAAATCCAACTATTAAGAGAGTGGTTGATACTTTAATCGATGGTACACTAGATGATGGAAGAACAGGATATTTTGAAGATTTATATAATGCTTTGTTAGAGGAAAGAGACCAATATTATTTACTTGCAGATTTTGACTTATTTAAGCAGACTCAAGAAAGAGTGTTTGAAGATTATAAGGATAAAAAGAAATGGGCTCAGAAGTGTTTTGCTAACCTATATAGTTCAGGAACATTTTCAAGTGATAGAACTATAAAGCAGTATGCAGATGAGATTTGGTATATAAAACCTGCTCCTATTAAATAATTATTGATGGAAAAGATAAAATAATTAAGAGTTATGGATATAGAAAATTTTTATATCCATAACTCTTTAATCTTTAACTTATTATAATTATCATAAGCTAATTAAATTCATTTTTTAGCATATAAATACAGTATCGATTAGGTTGCAAAATAGTTGCGTATAAGTTTACATTTAAATTTGTTTACGGTATTATTAATATAGAAAAATAAGCCGTATAATCATAAATATAGAAAGTAAAATCAAAATCGTTGAGAATTTCTTTTTTATCATCATAGAGTAAATTGGATTATTTTAAAGTTGGAAAAGGAGATTGGGTATGAAAAAAATAGTGGTATTGGATGGAAGAACTTTAGGAAATGTAGATTATATTAAATTAAATGAATTTGGTCAAGTGATTTATTATGATTTGACATCGGAAGAGGAAGTTGCAGAAAGAATTAGAGATGCTAATATTGTTTTAACTAATAAAGTTAAGTTAAGCAGAGGAAATTTAAAAGATGCGAGCGAATTAGAATTAATATGTGAAATGGCCACAGGATATAACAATATAGATATAGAATACGCTAAGGAGAGGAAAATTGCAGTAACTAATGTAAGGGGATATTCAACTACTACTGTAGCTCAACATACTTTTGCTATGTTACTTCATTTATATGATAATATAAGTTATTTTGATAATTTTGTTAAATCCGGAGAATATTCAAAATATGATATGTTTACAAATTTAGAGGTGCCATATAAAGATTTATGCGGTAAAATATGGGGAGTAATTGGACTTGGAGCCATTGGAAAAAGAGTAGCTAGAATAGCTCAGGCTTTTGGCGCAAGAGTGGTATACTATTCAACTTCAGGAAAAAATTCGGATTCGGATTTTGCTAGGGTTGAGTTTGAGTCATTATTAAAGCAATGTGATATCATTTCGATACACGCCCCTTTAAATGAGAAAACTGAGAGATTAGTAAATTATGAAGCTTTTACTAAAATGAAAAAGGATGCTATCTTAATTAACGTTGGAAGAGGTCCTATAGTTGTTGATGAAGATTTAGCAAGAGCTTTAGATGAGGGGATAATAGGAGGTGCAGCTCTAGACGTATTTAGAGAGGAGCCTATTCCAGTAGAAAACCCACTATTAAAAATAAAAAACAAAGATAGGCTAATTCTAACACCACATGTAGCGTGGGCAAGTGAAGAAGCTAGAAGTAGATTGTTTACAGATTTATTAGAAAATATAAGTGCATATAATAGAGGGGAAAAAAGAAATAGAGTAGATATTTAAAAATTGCCTATTCAAGATAAGTTATGAGAATAAACTAGTAAAAAATTAAATTAGAGGTAGACTTTAATGAAAAATAATAGAGAAATTTTTTATGGAACATCAGCATTAAGATTTTATAACAAAAAGGATGTTATAAGTGGAAAAGTTATAAAAATAAATCCTGCATTAATTACTATACTGGATAAATTAGATGAATCACTTGATATTAATAGAATTCAAGACGAGGTAATTAAAGAAGTAGAAATTTTACTAAAACATGGCAATATAAAAACATTACATGTTGATATAAATTTCGACGATTATAGTAACTTTGGAAGTGATGGTCCAAGCGTCAATTCTCATATTTTTAACATAAGTTTTCTTGAAAGATTAGATGCAATAGCTAGATTATATGAAGTATTTTTGAATATACATCTCCTTACGGATTATCCAAAAATTCATATAAAAGATATTAAACATATAAAGGTTGGAGCAGTATGTTTTCAGCTAGAGGTAGTGAAGGATTGCCAGGAATTAAAGGAAATTATAAATGAGATAATTGAGATTGGAGCCTGTGTAAGTCCTGTGATTGAAGTTGTTGGAACGGATAAATTTATTCCAAAAACCAAGAAAGAAATATTGGAATTAATATTGTCATTTCAAGATAAGATTGGAATGTTAACATTTCAAGTAGAGGCTACAGGCGCACGTTCAAGCAATTCATGCGGGATGTTGAATTCAAAAGAAATAGCAGATTATATTAATTGTTTTACTAGAAATTTTGATGGAACAATACAGATACAAGGTGGTATTACGACTGAAACTATAAGATCAGCTATTAAATTGGGAAGCGAATTTTTAGTCTGCGGTACAGAAATATTTAATAATAAATTAGGGTATTCTTCGGTAGAAGTTATAGAGAATATGCTTAAAGAAGCAGACAAAGCATTGTGTGTTGATAAGAAGTAATAAATTAAAATATTATAGGTGAGAAAAGTTTGCAGAATTTAGGTCAAAGGTATAAATGAGATATTCATTTATACCTTTTTTAATATGTAATTCAGGTGAAAAGTGACTAATATGAGATTATTTGTCTATTATTGATACTTGATATTCATGTAAAGAACTTCAACTGGTTTTATTTTTTGATTAGTGTTAATATATATAAGTGCTACAAGTAATAACTAAGGCACCTGAAGAGAAATAATAGACCCCGAGTGCAGAATATGCAGGCATGATGGTCCATTATTTTTTTAATTGTGCTTAAAGGAGGATAATAAAATATATCATGGCGAAAGTTATTATTGCGGAAAAACCATCTGTTGCTAAGAATATAGCAGATGCATATAATATAAAAGCTAGAAGAGATGGCTATTTTGAAGGAAATGGTTATTATATTACATGGGCTTTTGGGCATCTTTTGCAATTATATGATGCGAAAGACTATGATGAAAGTATGAAAGGTTGGAGATTTGAAAAATTTCCTTTTATTCCAGAGCATTTTCTATATAAGGTTAAATGTGATAGTATGGATAGAACTGTTGAAGATAAGGGTGCAAAGAAACAGCTTGGAATAATAAAAACTTTAATTGATAAGGAAGATGTTGATGGCATTATCTCAGCTACTGACTTCGATAGAGAAGGGCAGGTCATAGCTGACGAATTGTTTGGTTACTTTAAGGTGAAAAAGCCTATATATAGATTGCTTTTAAATGAGTGGACACCTGATGAAGTTAAAAATGGTATGGAGTCATTAAAGAACAATAAGGAAATGCAGCCTCTTCAAGATGCAGGAATAGGAAGACAATGGAGCGACTGGATCATTGGAATTAATTTAACTTCTGTAAGTACATTAAAATATAAATTTGAAGAAAATAAAACTATTAATATAGGGAGAGTACTTCTTCCAACTTTAAAAATTATTTATGATAGAGATAAGGAAATAGAGAATTTTACAGCAACGACTTATTATAAGCTAGTGTCAAACTTCAAAACTTCAGCCAATGAAGAATTTGAGGGACTTTATTATGAGAATGATTCTGAAAAGTTTGAGAAAAAGGAAGATTTGGATAAATTTATTTCAAGGCTTGAAGGAGCAACTGCTAAGATTATTGATAAGCAGACAGAATTAAAAAAAGAATATCCGCCATACTTATTTAACTTATCTAATCTTCAAGGACATATAACTAGTAAGTATAAGGGATGGACATCAGATAAAGTTCTTAAGGTTGCACAGTCTCTTTATGAAAAGAAGCTTACTACTTATCCAAGAACGGCAAGTGTGGTTTTAGAAGAAAGTTTAAAGGATAGAGCGAAAAAGGTTTTAGATACATTAAAGGCTGGATTACCATATGAAAAAGATATTAAGTTTAGTACATCTAAAAGAATTTTTGACAGCTCAAAAGTTGAAAGCCATAGTGCCATAACACCAACATATATAAAGCCATCAGGGTTATCAGCAGATGAGAAAATAGTATATGATGCTATTAAAAATAGATTTATAATGCAGTTCATGCCTATAGCTGAATTTGAAGAAACGAAAGTTACATTAAGAGCTAATATTTCAGAAATGAATGGAGTTTTTGTTTCGAAAGGAAAAGTAAAGCTTGTAGAGGGATGGAAGGTAGTAGAGAAAATAGAAAGTAAAGATGTTATTCTGCCAAAAGTTGAAATAGATGAAACTGTAGATATTATAGATTCTAAAGTGAATTCTGTTACTAAGAAGCCGCCTAAATATCACACTGAAAAAACATTACTTAGAGTAATGGAGACTTGTGGAAAAGGTATTGAAGGAAAAGATGAAGACTCAGAAGAAATGATGCAGGCTATTTTAAGTGGGTTTAGTATAGGAACGCCAGCAACTCGTGCCGAGACAATAAAGAAATTAAAGGATATAGGATATCTAAAGTCAAAAGGTAAAAATCTTATGTGTACAGAGCTAGGGAGAAATTTAGTAGAAACTTTTCCTGTTAAAGAGTTATTTGATTTGGAGTACACCGGAAGATTGGAGAAAACTCTTTCAGATATTGAGAAAGGAAAGTTTGCTAAAAGTGACTTTATTAAACTTATAATGGATTTCACAATTCAATCTGTAGAATTGATAAAAAAAGATGATGCAGCATTATCAAGATTTAAAGTAGAAATACCTAAGGATAGTGAAAAAATAGGACCATGCCCGATTTGTGGAAATCCAGTACTTGAAGGCGAAAAGAGCTTTGGATGCAGCAATTGGAAAAATGGATGCAGATATACGATTTGGAAAGATGATAAATACATAGCATCTTTTGGTAAGAAAATATCTAAAGAAATGGTTGAGCTTCTGCTTAAGAATGGAAAAGTAGGATTTAGAAACCTTAAAAGCAAAAAAGGTAATACATTTTCAGCGTATTTTAAATATGAGAAAAATGAAGAAAGCGGATACTTCAATTGGAAGATTGAATTTATAGATAATAAGTAATTAGGGTTTGTTAATAAACCCTAATTTATTATGTCCAAAGTATATACGGATTTTAAATTTATGCTAACTATCAACCATAGTTCCACCATTTACATGAAGTACTTGTCCGGTAACATAAGATGAGTCATTAGATGCAAGATATACATATGCTGGAGCTAATTCAAAGGGCTGACCTGCTCTTTTCATAGGAACGTCAGATCCAAATTTAGCAACTTCTTCAGCAGAAAAGCTTGATACTATAAGTGGCGTCCAAATAGGGCCTGGAGCTACGGCATTAACTCTAATTCCTTTGGTTACTAAGGATTGGGAAAGAGAACGAGTGAAGGTTACAATTGCACCCTTGGTTGAAGAATAATCAATCAAAGTTTTATTACCTTGATAAGCTGTGACAGAGGCAGTATTTACAATTGCACTTCCTCGTTTCATGTGTGGTAATGCTGCTTGTGTAAGATAAAACATTGGAAATATATTAATTGAATATGTTGTTTTTAATTGAGAAGATGATATTTCTTCTATGCTGTCTTGAGGGAATTGAACACCAGCATTGTTTATTAGAATATCAATTTTTCCTAGTTTTTCAATTGTACATTCAACCAGTTTTGTACAGAAATCTTTGTAGGCAATATCACCAGGCATGAGAAAACATCGTCTTCCGTATTTTTCAACATATTTCTTGGTCTTTATTGCATCTTGATGTTCATATAAATATGAAATTACTATGTCGGCTCCCTCTTTAGCAAAAGCAACAGCTACGGCTCTGCCAATTCCACTATCACCACCAGTGATTAGGGCCACTTTATCTGTTAATTTGTCACTCCCTTTATAATCAGGATTATCAAATATAGGAGGTGGATCCATAAGTGCTTCAATTCCAGGCTGACAATCCTGATGTTGAGGCGGAAAACTTTTAGGTAGTTCAGCAAGATTTATGTGGTTTTTGTATTTTAAGGGCATAACTTTCTCCTTGAATATCTCTATACTATTAATAATATTATGAATTTATTAAACTATTTGTGAATTAATTAATCTGTATATTAAATGAAAAATAATTATAACAATATACACAGTTTAAATGAATATATATTAAATTAAGATATATTGTGTTATAATTAATACATATTTACATAGACAAAGCTGTCTCAAAATTAATTGCATTTTGAGACAGCTTTTTATTTTGATCAAAGAATAAAGAATTTATTTCAATTAAAATTAAAAATAAGAAAGAGGGTTGGTATAGAATGAAAAGATATGAAGTAAGTAAAAATGGAAAGGTAGAAAATGTAGCTGATGCTTTTTCAGAAATATATAGTGTTGAACTTTTGATGAAAGAAAAGCCTGTTATTCTGGAAAATGAATTACTAAGAAATATACAAAAGTATTTTAAAAATGTTAAAGTTACATCTAATAGAGATAACAATATTTCATTTGCATTTATGGATCATATATTAGAATATAAAAATGTAAATGCGCCTGTTGGAATTGTTATTAGCATAATTGAAGAAAAGCCTGAAATTAATAAATTGAGAAAATCATTAGGACAATCATTTGACTATGTGAATAAAGAAGAATTTGAAAAATGTAATGTTAGAGTTTTGGTTACAGATATAATGGCTATAGGATTAAATTATGCTGAAAGAATAGAACTTTTTCAAAAAACTCTTTATTCTATAGTTGAATTAATTCCATGTGAAGGCATTCATTTTAATATTACTGAACAAGTAATAAGTAGGGAAGAGTATTTAAAAAACAATCCTCTAGATGATGATTATGATGTTTTAATTGGTATATTAAATGTAAGATTATTTAACATTGAAAATAATGAGAATGAGTATGTAATGGATACATTAGGATTATCAGCAGTAGGTTTATGTGATTTACAATGCCATTTTAAAAATTTAGATCCAGGCGAAATATCGAATATTTTATATTCTTATGGATATTACATTTTTGAAAATAGCGATGTTCTTGAAGAAATAGACACCATAGAAGGAATTACGGAAAATAGTAAGTGGAAATGTCGACATGAAGTTGCGCTTGTTGAACCCGAACGTGTTGTATTAGATATAAATCCTGGAGAAGATTTTTCATGTGGATATAGAAATTAATCAATAATATGTATATAAGAATTTAATTTTTAATTAGAACTCTCTTGATTTAATGTAAAAACAAGAGGGTTTTTTTACATACGCTTAAAAAGCAGCTGCCTAAAAATCTTTGGTTAACAGCCGTCTGAGATTTTGTTATTTTATTTGGCATGTATGTATAATGAAAAAAATAATTCATATTTAAAAATAACTAATAATAAATTATCATTTTATATTGACATATAAAACATGGGATAGTAAACTTATAAAAGTAATTTAAAAATTTAAAGAAATATGTAGAAAACAATGGCGTTTTCATTTCAAAAAAGATATATCTAGTATGGGTATACCTTCTTTGGAGTGAAGCGTCTTTTTTTATTTTTTAACAACTTAGAATAAGCAATTGTACTCAAAATTTAATTAAATTTATTCAAGGGGGAATAGAAAATGGAATTATTAAACGGCGCAGATATGGGATTTGTAATTATTAGTGCAGCGTTAGTAATGCTAATGGTGCCAGGATTAGCTTTATTTTATGGAGGTATGGTTAAAAGCAAAAATGTATTAAGTATTACAGTACATAGTTATGCAGCTCTTGTTATTATATCTTTACAATGGATTTTTATAGGTTATACTTTAGCCTTCGGTCCAGATGTAAAAGGAGTAATAGGTGGTTTAGATTGGAGTTTCCTAAAAGGTATAGGAATGGCGCCTAATGCGGATTATGCAGGCACAATACCACATTTAGAATTTGTAGTATTTCAGTTAATGTTTTCTGCGATTACTGCAGCTGTAATTTCAGGTTCTGTTGCTGAACGTATGAATTTCCCAGCGTTTATAATATTGATTATTTTGTGGAGTACATTTGTTTATGATCCTATTTCTCATTGGGTATGGGGAGCTAATGGATGGTTAAAGAATTTAGGAGTCCTTGATTTTGCTGGAGGAAATCCAGTAGAGATAAACTCAGGAGTTTCTGGACTTGTTGCGGCAATTGTTGTTGGTAAAAGAAAGAGAGCGATCCCTGAACCACACCATATACCTATGGCAATATTAGGTGGAGGGCTTTTATGGTTTGGATGGTTTGGATTCAATGCAGGAAGTGCTCTTGCAATGAATTATGTAGCTGTAAATGCATTCTTTACAACTAATACTTCAGCGGCTGCAGGAGCAGTTGCATGGGTACTTTGTGAATGGTTGCTCTATAAAAAACCTACAGCCTTAGGAACAGTAAGTGGAGCTATAGCAGGGTTAGTTGCAATAACTCAGGGGGCAGGATTCGTGAGCCCTATATCAGCTGTGCTTATTGGAGCAGTTGGTGGAGCATTAAGCTTTTTCGCAATAGCTATATTAAAGAGAAAATTAGGATACGATGATGCCTTAGATGCTTTTGGCTGTCATGGAGTAGCAGGGATTTGGGGATCTATAGCTACAGCTATCTTTGCGTCAAAGGCAATTAATCCAGCAGGGAGTGATGGATTAATATATGGTAACTTTGCACTTTTGAAAGCTCATTTAATTTCTACTTGTGCAACTGCCTTATATGCAGCAGTAGCGACATTTGTGATACTTAAAGTAATGAGTTTAGTAATGGGCTTAAGAGCTACTTCAGAACAGGAAGCAGAGGGATTAGATATTTCTTTACACGGAGAAGAAGCTTATTCAGGATTAAATATGTAGAAATATAATAATAAAGAATATATAAAAATTTAGTGAAAGCAAAATCCAGGTTACTAATATAACTTGGATTTTGCTTTTTTTATTTTCTAATAATTCATAGCGAAATTAAATACTAAGATGTGGTAATATTTGTAGAGATAAATTATGAAAAGGTTTGATTTTTAATTTTTTTCTATCAAAAATAAATATAAATTTGTCAATTTAAATGGGAATATGATAATCAATAAGATGATTTATTAAAATATTGCTAATAAATATGACGAATGTTAAAAAAAATGTCATTTTTGAGCATAGTTTCATAAAAAGAATATAAAATGAGATATTTTGGCATATTTTGCGATATAATATGAACTGAAGTTAATTATGAGGTGGGGGAAAATATGCATAAAGCACAAAGTCAAATTAAATCAGTAAGTATAAGATTATACTTACTTATTACAATTGCTATGTTAGCAATAATACCGGTAGTTATTTTAGGTATCATTTCTACAACGACATCAAGGAGGAGTAATGAAAAGAGTTTTGATGAAAATAGAACTTTACTCTCAAATATAGGACAGGAAATAATAAATAATAAGATTACATATTATGAAGATACATTGAAAACATTAATTGAGAATAATAATTTTAATATTGAAGAATCACCATATAATAAATTGAATGGAGATATGAAATTAATTAAGAAGACTGATGAAAGTATTTTAAATATATATTATTCAGACAACACTGGAAAAGTATTTCAAATACTTGATAGTAAATTGCCAGATGATTATAACGCTACAGAAAAACCGTGGTTTAAAGAGACTATAGAGAATCCAAATAAATATATTATTCATAGCCCTTATCAAGATAAGATAACGGGAAAAAGTGCAATAACAATATATAAGGCTGTAATTAAAAATAATGTACCGATAGGTGTTATGGCTATAGATATAGAGTTAAGTGAATTAGCAGATCAGTTATCAAGTATAAAATATGGACAAACCGGAGAGTTTATTATTACGGATAAAGATGGTGTAGTTATTTCGGACAATGACAAAACTAAAATCGCTGGGACAGAGCCAACTGAATACAATTGTTGGAATGAAATATCAACTAGTGATAAAGGTAAAATTAAATTCAATTACAATAATAATACATATGAGGGGTACTTCGAGACCTCGGAACTTACTGGATGGAAGTTAATACTAAGGATTCCGTCTAGTGAGCTAAGGAAATCAGAAAATGATTCTACTATAGCATCAATTATAATTATTTTTATAATAGCAGTAATCTCATTAATTATAACTATGGCTATTGCTAGAAGAATAAGTAAAGGAGTAAATGCATTAAAAGATGGAATGGAAAAAACTGCGGATGGAGAATTTAACAAAGAGATTATTATAAATAATCATATTCGCGAATTTATCATTCTAGAAAATAGTTTTAATAAAATGCAAAAGAATGTTGCAAAATTAATTAAGAGTGTTGATAATTCAGCAATAGATGTTAATAAAAATGCTATAAATTCAGCCAATATGAGCAAAGAGGTAGCAATATCGATGAATCAGGTAAGTGAGACAATAAATCAAATATCAAGTGGAACTATGGAGTCTTCTAACAATTTAGAAATGATATCACACAGCATGGATTTACTATCTCAATCTATGAATAAGATAGAAGAAGCGACTGAGAGTGTAAATGGCATGGCAATAAAAGCAAATGATTTAGGCAAAGATGGAATAAAGATTGTAAAGACCGTTATAAATAAATCATATGAAACCAAAAAAAGTACTGAATCAGTAAAAGACGTTGTAAGTGAAGTTTCAGAAAGTATTATGAAAATAGGTACCATGAATAAGGCAATAAGTGCAATTACAGAACAAACAAATCTTTTAGCCTTAAATGCAGCAATAGAAGCAGCTAGAGCAGGAGAAGCAGGGAAGGGATTTGCAGTAGTCGCTGATGAAATAAGAAAGCTTGCAGAAGAGACATCAGTTTCAGCCAAACAAATAGATGAAATAATAAAAGAAATAAGAAGTAAATCAGAATTAGCAGTTGACAGAGTATTAGAAACAAGTGGAACAGTAGATGATCAAGAGCATGCAGTTAAAGAATCAGAAGTGATATTTACAGAAATAGTAACAGCTATAGAAAGTTTAACAGAAAAGGTGAGTAAAATAGCTGAAGGTGTGAGCACCATAAATAATATGAAGGATGATGTAGTTGAAAAAGTAGAAAACTTATCAGCGATATTAGAAGAAACAGCATCGGGAACAGAGGAAGTTTCAGCGACAGCACAAGAAGTGACAGCGTCAACAGAAAGCTTTGTTGATAATTTTAATAATTTAAAAGATATGGCTGAGGAATTGAAAGAAAAGATTGAAGAATTTAAGCTATAAAAATATAAAATCATTATGATATATATGTTGTAATAATAAATTTACGTTTAAGACTCTAGTGAGCCAAGTGATAAATTAATTTATAAATGTAGAAATTTAATTAAAAAAATATATTTAATGTTTTATAAGATATAAAGGATTGTTGCAAAATGCAATGATCCTTTTACAATTCAAAATAAGGTTTAATTAGCAAATAGTTAGTGTCAGATACAACCTAGTTTTCATATAATGTTATATTTTAAGAAAGGTGAATATATATGAAAAATAACCTTAAGTTTGATACTAATGGCAAGTTTAAAATCGTTCAATTTACAGATATACACGAAGGACCGGAAAGAGACAAATCTATAGATCTTATGAATAAGATATTAGATTACGAAAAACCCAATACAGTTATATTATCAGGAGATATTATTGATGGTAAATGCAAGACGGTAGAAGATGTAAAAAAAGCTATAAATCATATAGCGGAGCCAATGGAAAATAGAAATGTACCTTGGTGTATAGTTTTTGGTAATCATGATGATGAACATAATATGATGACGAAAGAAGAAATGATGAATTTATATATGGGATTTGAACATAATCTGAGTCAAGTGGGATATAAAACTTTTGATAGGATAGGTAATTATAATCTTCTCGTAGAAAGTTCAAAAGATAAAACGCCTAAATTTAATATATATATGATGGATTCAGGAAAATACGCTCCTTCAATTATTGGAGGATATGACTGGATAAAACTTACCCAAATATGGTGGTATAAGAAAACATCTAAAAATTTGAAGAAAAAATACAATAGATTGATACCGGCCCTTATGTTCTTTCACATACCTTTAAAGAAATTTAAAAAGGCATGGGAGACTGGATTAGTAAATGGTGAAAGGCTTGAAGATGAGAGTTGCGCTAAGATAAATTTATGCCTATTTAATAAAATAGTTAAAATTGGTGATGTGAAAGGTATATTTGTAGGTCATGATCATTTTAATAATTATTGTGCTGTTTTAGATGAGGTTAAGCTTGGGTATGCTGGATATACTGGCTATGGAGGATATGGAGATGACAAAATTCCTCGTGGTGCAAGAGTATTTTTAATCAATGAAGAGAATCCAGCTGATTTTAAAACTTGGACAAGAAGGGAATTTGATACAGAACTTAAAAAGCGAACTTTATAAAAAATGATTTTAGGAGATATATTTTAATAAGTCAATATATGTATAGAACTGCAAAATTTATTGATTTTTAAGTGAATTTATTCTCATAGCGATAAGAAAAATATCTTAAATATATTTTAATTAATGACTATATATTATTGAATAAATGGAATTATATTGAATTAAATGATAAAATAATATCCATTTTTACAATATAATAACCTAAATTTAGTATGCATAAGTTGAAAAATGTTGTAAAAGATGTAATAATAGAATAAAAATGAAAAAAATATAATATCAATGGGCACACTTATTGAAAAATAGGGTCGCAAAGCTATGAGTCTAAGGAAAGATTTAATTTTCTATGATTGTCAGGTTGCCAAAATGTATTTATAATAATAAATTTTATATTTTAATTTTGGTGTCCACAATTATGTAGACACCTTTTTTATGGCCTAAAACTTACAATAAGAATGCTATTTTTATTATTTTTTTCGTGTGCAAAGTATTTGCTGCTAGAGGATTCGAAGTTTGAATTATAAATAATATTAAAAGCGTAGGAGGGAGTGGAAAAGATTGATAAAATATAATCATGATAATTAGTAGCAAAGCTAAATTGGACAAACAGCTTAACTTAATGTTGTTTATAAAATCGCATTAAAATTTTGACTATGAAGGAGGCGAGAAGATTATTTTTTGCGGTTTTAGTAATCTGAAATGATATGAGTAAAATAGATGAACTATTAAAAGAAGTAGAAGTTATAGTAAACCAAGGTATAAATAAAGAAGGCGTAATAGAAATTTTAAATTCTCTAAAATGCTATTTTCCATATGAAATGCTAGATGAAATGAAATTATATGGGGACTATCTACCTAAAAATAATGAATTGGGGTTTTCTGAAGAAAAAAGATACCTTCATTTTTTATGGGATGTGCTAGATAAGTCACCTATGTGCATTATCTCTAATTTTGCAATTCCGTATAGACAGATTCTAGCGAAAAAGTTATTTAAATCTTGTGGGAAGAATTTCATAGCAGAAGAAAATGTACGTTTCAATGTACCAGATAATATTGAAATAGGAGATAACGTGTTTCTAAATAGAGGAACGTTTTTAGATTCAAAAGGCGGAGTAGTGTTAGGAAATTCAGTTACATTAACTGAGGGAGTAACAATATTTACTCATTCCCACGAGGAGCATGATCATGAATCAAGGACATATGCAAAGGTCACAATTAAAGATTATGCCAAAATATATTCTAATTCAACTATATTACCAGGTATAACAGTTGAAAAACAAAGCATAGTAGCAGCTTGTTCTTTAGTTAGTGAAAATGTAAAAGAAAATACAATGGTTGCGGGGGTACCTGCAAAGCCAATCAGAGAAAGAAAAACATTAAATAGAAGTGACGAAGAATTAAAACATATATGGTTACATAATGGTGAGTTTCAAGATTAAAAGATCTGTATATTTTAAGGGGGAAATGCTTAATTATGAAAATGTCTTTTAAAACAAAATTTATGGCAATAATTTTGCCACTTGTTGTAGTTGGTCTGTTATCATTAACCGGATTTGCATATATAAATTTTAGAAATATAATAGAAACAGAATTAGTCAACTCTATGTTAACTAGAACAAAAGAATCAACAAATCATATAAATACTTGGTTAAAGGGGAGGCTTGGAGAAGTTCAGGAAACAGTTCAAAGCCCTGTACTTAAAGAATTTTTGGACAAAAATCCGAATTTAGATTTAAATAGTACAGATGGATCTTTGGCTTTAATAGATGGACTGAATGGATCAAGATTTAATTTCATCAAGAATACATATCCAAATGAATATGCAGCAGTACATATAGTAAACAATATAGAACCTAGTGAATGGAGTAATAAAGATAGCTTAAGTAAGCTTCAAGCAAGATATTATAATGTTAGCAATGGTCAATTTAATACTGCTAATTGGGCTAAAGGAGCTGCATCAGAAGCTTGCGAAAAATATTCAAAAACAAATGGTATACCTTATGATGCCATATTTAAGCCTACATATTCCGAAGCCTATAATAAGAATGTTGTAATGATGTTTGCATGGCAAAAAGATGATCAAGGAAAAGTAAGAATAGGAGCAGCATCTAGTTTAGCTATTGAAGCTGTGGAAGATCAAGTAAAAAATTTAAAATATGGACAAAAAGGTTATGGGGTATTATTAGGAAGCGATGGAACTTTCGTAGTTCACCCAAATAAAGATTGGGCTATGAAAGAGAGAATAGATACAGTTAATGATTCGGATCTTGCTAAACTTAATGAAGTTATTCAAGGGAATGAATCTGGAGTTTTTAAATTTGGAAATGGATCAGAGAAAAAAATTGCATTTTACGCAAAGGCACCAATTGCAGGTTGGACAGTTATAAATGTTGTTTATGAGGATGAACTTTTTGCTTCATCTAATCACTTGATACTAATTATGATTGGAATAGCTATAGTTATTACTATAATTTTATCAGCAGCTATATTTATTGCCTCAACTAAGTTGATTAAACCTTTAGTACAACTTAATGAGTTTGCAGAAGTCATATCTACTGGAGATTTAAGTGGTTCAATAGAAGTAAAATCCGAAGATGAATTTGGAAATCTTGCTACAGCGTTTAACCATACGATAGAAGCATTAAGAGGCATAATTACGGATATAACTAGTGAATCGTCAAAGGTAAATGAAGTTTCAACTAATCTTGCAAACTCTTGTGATGATAGCATTAAAGTTACTGGAGAGGTTGCTAAGGCAATACAAGTTATAGCAGAAAATACAACTGAGCAGTCAAGACAAGTGACTTTAGCCAGCGAGAAAACAAGTGAAATGGAAGAAGTAAGTAGAATTGTTGTTAATAAGTGTAATGATATGCTTGAAACAGCTGAAGAATCACATAACATAAGTGCGGTTGCTTTTGAAGCGGTTGATAAAGCTGTTGAAAGTATGAAGCTAATTGTTGAAAATAATAAAACCAATTTGGAAGAAAGTAAGATATTACTTGAGAAATCAAATGAAATTGGTAAGATTGTTGAAGTTATAACTAACATTGCAAGTCAGACTAATTTACTTGCTTTAAATGCAGCAATAGAAGCTGCTAGAGCAGGAGAGCAAGGAAAGGGATTTGCCGTAGTTGCAGACGAAGTAAGAACTCTTGCGGAACAATCTGCTACAGCTGCCAGTCAGATTTCGGCTTTAATAAGTGGAATACAAAATCAAATTGAGACTATTAGTAATAGTATGGATGAAGGCTCTCAGGAAATTACTGTTGGTATGGAAACGGCATTAAAAGCTGAAACTCATTTTGATAATATAGAAAAAGCCATAAGAAACATTTTTGATGTAGTTCGAGATGTATATAATTCTACGGAATCTATGATTAAAACAGCAAAAGATACAGTAGCAGAAATGCAAGAAACATCAATTATATCAGAGCATACAGCATCAGCAACAGAAGAGGTATCAGCTTCAGCTGAAGAGCAGGCTGTTACTATGGACGAAATAGGAGATTCAGCTAATCAGTTAGCAAAATTGGCTCATAGATTAAATGAGTTAGTATCAAGATTTAAAATAAGCAAATAAGAGTAAAAAATAACAGTAAGACCATAAAAGTATTAGTCTTACTGTTATTTTTTTATAAGTTAAAGGTATAAGATTAATTGAATCTTATACCTTTAGAAAACAAATATATTATTTCATATCTGTTAATATATTTTCCATTTTATTAAACTGGTTACTAACATCACTATCTGGCTTTTTAGTTAAAAGACTAACAATAATTACAGATAGAAGTGATAATAAGAAACCAGGAATCATTTCGTATAGAAAACTAGATAAACCTAAAACAATCCATAAAAGAACTGTTATACCACCAACAATCATTCCAGATAAGGCACCCCATTTAGTCATTCTTTTCCAGTACAGACTTAATAAAAGAACTGGACCAAAAGACGAACCAAAACCAGCCCATGCTTGTCCAACAATATCTAAAATAGTCTTATTTGGAAGGTATGCAAGTACTGTCGCAAATGCTGCTACGACTAATACGGCTAATTTACCTATTACCATTTGTTGCTTTTCGGAAGCTTCTTTATTAAAGAAAGCTAGATAAAAATCTTTTGTAATAGAACTTGAACAAACTAAAAGCTGAGATGAGATAGTACTCATAATAGCAGCTAGTACTGCAGATAATATAATTCCTGTAATAAATGGATGAAACAATATATCACCAAGACGAAGAAAGACTGTTTCAGGATCACTTAATGGAGTGTTATGCTCGGTAAAATATACAAGACCTATAATACCACTTACAACAGCACCTAAAAGACCTATTGCCATCCAGCTAATACCAATCCTTCTTGCTGATTTCAACTCTTTAGCGGATTTTATGGCCATAAAACGAACGATGATGTGTGGCTGTCCAAAATAACCTAATCCCCAAGCTAGAAGGCTAATAATACTAGCTATGCTAGTCCCTCTAAATATATCAAACAATTTAGGATCAATTGCTTTTACCTTATTTACAAATGTTCCAGGATCGACACCTATATTCATATATGCTACAACTGGAACAGTGATTAAACATACAAACATTAAAGTCCCTTGGAAGAAATCAGTAAGGCTAACTGCTAAGAATCCACCATAGTAAGTATAAAGAACAACAACAGATAGAGTAACAACTACACCCATTGTATAAGTTAACTTATATGTATCAACGAATAATTTTCCTCCAGCAACAAGTCCTGATGAAACATAAAGAATAAAGAAAA
>CAURJV010000068.1:0-30923 GCA_963524945.1 uncultured Clostridium sp. | reverse complement strand
TATTAAAACCTATATAGAGACGTATTATACGTGTTACCACTCTAATTCTTACTTACTTCACAGCAAATAACTCAGTAGGTGACCAGCATCACCCTGCAATATAACGGTCGCTCCCGTATTTCCCTAACCAAATAATTTTGACTCAAGAAACATGCTCTGAGACCATCTTCATAAAATTCACAAACGCTAACTTTCAGCATATATTAGCTCTCTTATAGAATGATTCTTTTACTACTCTTCTCTTCATAGCACTTTATTTAATTAATACTAGTTTATTTCAGAGATTATTTTATTCCAAATTTATAGGTAAAATTTTCAACCTATAATATATATTAATCCCCAAATTATTTACATTATACTATTTGTTGCTCTCAAGTGCAATAACCTATTTATAATGTTTAAATTATATTTCTTGAGTTGCTTCCTTAAGAAATTGTTTTTCACTATCACTTAAGAATGGACTTAATTTTTCATAAGTCTCTTTATGATAATTATTTAGCCACTCTTTTTCGTCCTCTGTCAGCAATTGAACATTAATTCCATCTAAGTCTATTGGACAATATGACATGGTTTCAAATTTATAAAATTCTCCAAAATCATCATTTCTTTCGTCCTCAACAACTAGCATAATATTCTCTGTCCTTATTCCATGCTTGCCTTCTCTATATATTCCTGGTTCATTAGTTAATATCATTCCCGGTTCTAATTCTATTGTATTTGGTACAGGTCTTATTGTTTGTGGACCTTCGTGAACGCTTAAACAGAATCCAACACCATGACCTGTTCCACATTTGTAATCTATTCCTTCTTCCCACAAAACTCTTCTACTTAAGATATCTATATTGGATCCTGTGGTCCCCTTTAAAAACTTCGCTTTCATAAGGTTGATATGTGCCTTTAGAACCAACGTAAAATCTCGTTTTTCTTCTTCAGTCAATTTTCCCAAAACAATGCTACGTGTTATATCTGTAGTCCCTTCAAAATATTGTCCACCGCTATCGACTAACAATATTCCTTCTTTTTCTAACTTATATGCACTTTCTTCTGTTGCAGAATAATGCATCATCGCTGCATGTTCTTTATATCCTGCAATTGTTCCAAAGCTTTCCTCAATAAATAAATCTCCTTGACTCCTAAAATCACATAACTTTTCCGCTAAGGTGATCTCTGTTATATCTTCCTTATCTAGACCTTCTTTAATCCACTTAATAAACCGTACCATTGCAACCCCATCTTTAAGTTGACAATTTTTAAGATTTTCTATTTCCTTCTTATTCTTTATGGCCTTTAATTTTGTAGTTATATTTATTTCTTCTATCTTCTTTATTCTTTTATTAATCTGATTGTATATATACGCACTTATTTTACTTGGGTCTAATATAACACTATCTTGTACTTCTTTTATATCTTCAAATATATCCTCATAATTTTTTATTATTATGCCTTCTTTAGTTAATGTTTTTTCATCAGCAGATGATATCTTTTCTCTATCTATGTATAGCACAGATTTCTCTTCATCAATTAATGCATATGCTAGAACTACTGGTGTATACTTTACATCATTTCCTCTAATATTAAAAACCCATGCTATATCATCTAATGATGATATTATATATGACTTTCCACATAGTTTTTTCATTTCATTTCTTACTTCTTGAATCTTTTCATTTGCAGTTTTTCCACAATACCTTACTTCATGCAAAAAAACTTTTTCTTTGGGCATTTTAGGTTTGTCTTCCCATATTTCTTCAATTAAGTCTCTATTCATTACTATGTTTATATTTTTATTTTCTTTTATTTTTAGAATTTCTTTATATTGATTAACCGATAATACTCTTCCATCAAAACCTAAAGTTTGACCATCCACCATATTTCCCATCAACCACTCTTCTAAAGTCGGCCATCCAGGAATTCTCATTTTAAAAAGCTCTACTCCAGAATCTTTTAATTGTTCATTGGCTTGTATAAAGTATCTTCCATCTGTCCATAGTATTGCATTTTCCATTCCTATCAATGCTGTTCCTGCTGAACCAGTAAATCCTGTTATATATGCTCTAGACTTAAAACATTCAGCTACATATTCACTTTGGTGAAAATCCTCACTTGGAACTATATAATAATCTATATTCTCTTTTTTCATTATTTCTCTTAATTTTTGTATTCTTTCTGATACTCTCATATTTATTCCCTCTTTTAAATGTATTTTTTAAGAACGTCATAAGACCTAATAAGTAAACACATATATGTATCTTAATCTTATTAGGTTCTTATTTTCAGCAATAATATATTATTTCATCAATTCTTCGATTTCATCAATTTCCTTAATCATATTCTTAGTTAAAACTTCACATCCATCTTTAGTAACTAAAATATCATCTTCAATTCTTATGCCTATATTTTCTTCAGCTATATATATACCTGGTTCCACTGTAAATACCATTCCTTCTGCAAATATGAATTCTCTACCAAGTATCCCTAAATCATGAGTATCTAGACCTAAACTATGACCTATTTTATGCCAATAATATCTGTTAACTTCTGACTTTTCTTTTATAAGCCCTAATCCAATACATTCTTGTGCAATTAAATCTTTAGCCCATACATTTAATTCTCTTGAATCCACTCCAGGCTTTATTCTTTCAATTACTGCTTTATTAACTCTAAGTACAGCTTCATAAACTTCCTTTTGTCTTTGAGTAAACTTGCCATTTATAGGGAACGCCCTTGTTATATCTGCATTATATAAATTCCATTGAGCTCCAAGATCAAATAGAATTAAATCTCCATCTTTTAACTCACTGTTATTATCTACATAATGAAGTATTGTTGCATTTTTCCCTGCTGCTGCTATTGTTCTAAAAGCATAATCTTTAACGCCTCTTGTTTTGCATTCAAAATCAAAATAAGCCTCGATTTCATATTCCTTCATTCCAGCCTTCACATTTCTCATTAAAGACTTTACACCTTCAATAGTTATTTCTATTGCTTTCCTCATTTCTTTTATCTCATTTTCAGACTTAACCATTCTTAGAGGTGCAATTATACTTGTAAAATTCTTTATATTAACATGTGGATACTTACTAATAATCTCTTTTGCAAATCTATTTGATACAGAATCACTTTCTTCAAACTCTTCTCTATCCAAATCTAGATACAAATTAACTTTTTCTTTTCCCTTTATTAATGCATTTAGATAAGAAGTAAACTCCTTCATATAAGATACATCATTTATTCCAGATATCTCTTTTCCCTCAAAATCTCTTAATGTTTTTCCACTCCACATTTCTTTATCCAAATCTAAATCTGTCAAAAATAACTTTTCACTTACTATATTATTATATTTAGATAATACAACCAAATGTCCGTCTTCTTGTATTCCTGTTAAGTAATAAAAATTCTTATCTGGAGTAAATTGATAGAATTCATCTCCAGTCTTTTTAGCTAGTCTACCTGCAAATAATATCATTACTGAATTATCTTCTACACTATTCATAAGTTTGCTTCTGTTTTCTATATAAGTATCTTTATTCATAATTTAGCCTCTTTTCTACTATTAAAATATATTCCTATGTTAATATAATACTCCAATGATTCTAACTAATAAATATTCTGACTAACAAATTTTATCAAATAATTCGACTTGTTATTTTAAAAACATATATTTACCATAAATATAGCCATAATTATTGCTGTTGCATCAGCAAATACTGCTGCCCATAAAGTATGCCTTATCTTTTTTACCTTAATTGCTCCAAAATACACTGTAATTGTATAAAATATAGTTTCTGTGCTTCCCATTACAACTGACGCTATAAGACCTGTTCTTGTATCTGGTCCTAAACTTTTTATTATATCTGTAAACACACCAATGGCACCACTTCCTGACAGTGGTTTTATTATTAGTAATGGTATTAGGTCTTTAGGTAATCCTATTAAATTTGCAAGTGGAGCAATTAGATTATTTAGTAAATCCATTAATTTTGCCTCTCTAAATACTTGCACTGCAATTATCATAGCTAAAAGATATGGAAATATTCTTAAGGTTACCATCAATCCGTCCTTAGCGCCCTCTATAAACCATTCATAAACCTTTCTTCCTTTGAACATCCCATATGTTATTATAAGTAAAAATATTATTGGTATTATGCTTTTACTTAAGTAATTAAACATAATTCTATAATCCTCCTTGAAGCATTTCTAATTAAATTCTAGTGTTGAAATTTCTAAAAATATTTCTGTAATATCTTGCAGCATATTACTCCAACTATTGCAGCTGTTGCCGTTGATGCTATCGTTGGTAATATTATTATTCCAGGATTAACCGAATTACAGGCTGCTCTTATAGATATTATCGTCGATGGTACTAACTGTATACATGTAGCATTTAAGACAAGAAAAAGCGCCATATCATTTGAAGCTGTTTCTTTATCTGAATTAAGCCTATCCATTTCTTCCATCGCCTTTATTCCAAAAGGTGTTGCTGCATTTGATAACCCCATCATATTAGCAGTAAGGTTCATAACAATAGCGCCTAAAGCTTTTTCATCCTTTGCAGCTTCTTTAAAAATTCTTTTAAGAATAGGCTTTAATAACTTTGATAATTTTTCAGTGAGTCCGCTATTTTCTGCAACTTTCATAACTCCACACCAAAAGCACATTATTCCTGTAAGTTCAATTATAAAAGTTACAGTATTACCTGACGAACTAATTATTGCTTTGGAAATAAGCTCTCCATTTCCAGTCAATAATCCAACTAGAATTCCAAAAAATATTAGAAAAAACCAAATATAATTTATCATATTCTCCCCCATAGTATAGTTATTCTTTACATTTATATTCCTTGCACTTATTTTTTAGTAGTGATAGGATATAATTACTAAACATAATTATATTATTTTAAGGAGAATTTTTATGAACGATTCAAATTTAAAGATAGCTCAACAAGATGTAGAAGAAGCTCTAAAGACTGTAGAAGACATGGAAAAAGTTATAAGCAATGATGAACCGTCAAAAGAACAGTTAAAAGAAAAGTTTATTTGTTTATCAAACAGAGTTCAGAAATTAGAAGATATTCTAAAAAACGAAGGAATCCTTTAAATAAAATAGGTATGTCTCAAAATATTAAAAATTATATTGAGACATACCTATTCTTTTAATTTTCTAAAATAATCTTTTGTTCTTTTCTATTTCCCATTAAATCCTTTGATGTTTTAAAAAATACGATAAGTGTAATTATAACTGATAATATATCAGATGTTGCTCCTGCAATCCACACTCCATCTAATCCTTTAAACCTTGGAATTATTATAAGGCACGGAATTAATATTATCACCTGTCTCAGTAAACTTAAAAACATCGATATTTTTACCCTTCCAATTGATTGAAAGTAATTCGTAATTATAATCTGTCCTCCTATAAATGGCAACATAATCAAAAATATTCTCATTCCATGCGCTGTCACCTCTATAAGTGATGATTCATTATTGAAAATCTTAACTAATGTCTCTGGAATTCCTTCAATTATTATAAATCCTATTACTACTATTATTGTAGCTGTAATAACTCCATATTTTACAGCTTGCTTAACTCTATCATATTTTCTTGCACCAAAATTATAACCTATTATAGGCTGAAGCCCTTGGTTTAATCCAAAAATCGGCATTAAAAATATCATTGCCAAACTGTTTACTATGGTCATTGCTCCTACAGCTAAGTCTCCACCATATGACTGTAATGAATTATTAGTTATTACTTGGACCGCGCTTTGTGCAAGCTGCATGCTAAAAGGACTAATTCCTATAGCAAAAATACTTAAAACTGCATTTTTCTCTAACTTTAAGTTTTTCCTTCTAATCTTAAGCACACTGGACCCTTTTGTAAAGTAATACAAAATCCATATACTACTTATTGTCTGTGCAACAACAGTTCCAAGGGCACCACCTTTAACACCAAGACCTAACCCAAATATGAATATTGGATCTAAGATAATGTTTATAATAGCACTCATTAGCATAGACGCCATTGCTATTTTGGGGCTTCCATCACTTCTAATTGAATGATTCAAACCAAAACTAATCAAATTAAATATGCAACCACTAATAATTACCCTTATAAAGTCTTCACCATAACCTATAATATTTTCACTCGCTCCAAACGCTTTTAGAAGCGGATTAGCAAATATATGACCAAACAGCGTTAATAATACACTGATTATTATTATTAATGTAAATGCATTTCCCAAAAGCTTTTCTGCTCCCTCTTTATCATGCTCTCCAAGCTTTATTGACACTTTGGTAGCTGTACCTATTCCGACTAACATACCAAATGCTAAAATTATAAACATTATTGGCATTGTAATTCCAACACCAGCCATAGCAAGTTCACCTATGCCTTCTATATGTCCAATAAATATTCTATCTATTATATTATATAATGTATTGACTAACATTCCTATAACGGCAGGAATTGAAAACTCAAGCAATAGTTTTCCTACACTTATTTCCCCTAATCTATTTTGCTTATTCATTAATATCCTCCTTATTAATTAAAGAA
Source organism: uncultured Clostridium sp. (assembly GCA_963524945.1). Lineage (GTDB taxonomy): Bacteria > Bacillota > Clostridia > Clostridiales > Clostridiaceae > Clostridium. The sequence continues at coordinate 24,371 of CAURJV010000068.1, read as the reverse complement.
CTCTTAGATAACTTATTCAACAGATTCATTAATTCTTGAGATTCCCCATCAGTAAAACATTTTCTAATTTTAGACTCCCATTCATTCATTATAGAATACACATCATCTTTAATCTGTTCTGCTTTCTCTGTTAGTTCGAGTTTATAGGCACGCCTATCACTTTCCTTTTTTATTCTCCTTACATAACCCTCGTCCTCTAATTTTTTTATTGCTCTAGCTGTTGTAGCTTTATCTAATTTAACTTTCTCCGTCAATTCTTCTTGTGTTATACCATCATTTTTATAAAGATTTAACAGAAACAAGTATTGACCAGCGCCTATTCCAAATTTACTAAATTTCTTACCAAAATACATACAGCTGGCTCTGTGAATTTCACCAATATATTTACCTATATGCTGATAGCAATCCATATTACTTCTCTCCTGTCTCAATCATATTATTATAGTATTAACACTAATCCTATTTCATATCCAAATAATTACATACAAACTATGTTAGCACAAATTAGTTACATACGCAACTAATTATAGATTTTAAAAAATAGAAGACTACCCTAGAATAGCTTTAAGCTATCCTGAAGTAGTCCTCCATAAACACATATACTTATAGTATAAATTTTAGTTTATATTCCATTAAATTGTACTTTCTCTTTCAACTAGTTGATGCTCTAAAACATAATGTGGCTCATCTAACTCTTTCTTATTTAAAAGTTTTATAAGCATTCTCATAGCAACAGATCCCATATCATAAGTTGGTTGAGAAATTGTTGTGATCTTTGGATAGAAAATTGAAGCTGCAAAATTATCATTAAATCCAATTACACTTACATCCTTTGGAATATCTAAGTTATTATCTCTTAGTGCATTAATTGCGCCCATTGCAATATCATCAGAAGCACATACAACACCTCTAAATTTCTTATTTTGCTTTATGAATTTTTGTATGCCTTCGTATCCACTCTTTACTTTCATTGAGCTTAGATAAACTAGTTCAGGATTTATTTCTATTCCTGATTCCTTCATTGCATTTTCATAGCCAACGTATCTATCACCCCAAGCATTTTTGCTCTCTTTTTCAGCTCCTATAAATGCAATTTCTTTTATTCCCTTTTCAATTAATAACTTTGTACTATCGTAACTGGCTTTAACATTATCAATTGTTACACTTGGTAGAACTCCTTCTTTATCCTTAGTTTCAACTAAAACAGTTTTTATATCTAATTCATTGATTAGTTCTAATATTTCTTCATTAAGAGAACTACTCATATAAATTACACCATCAACCATTTTTTCTCTAAGTACCCTTAAGTATTCTTTTTCCTTTTCTATATCAAGGTCTGAATTACAAAGTATTATATTGTAATCGTATATATTTGAAACATCTTCAGCACCTCTTACAATTTCTGGGTAAAACTGGTTTGATATATCAGGAAGTAAAATTCCTATTGTCTTTGTTCTTTGAGTTTTTAAACTTCTTGCAACTATATTAGGTCTGTATCCAAGCTTCTTTATTGCATCTAAAACTTTTTTCTTAGTATCTTCGTTTACTACATCGATATCATTTAAAACTCTAGAAACGGTTGCAATTGATACTCCAGCTTCTTTTGCAACATCCTTAATAGAAGTAGCCATTATTATTCCTCCTTTGAATTTTTCTAGATAATCTCATTATACTAACATATTACCTTATAAATCAACATAACTTAAAATAAATTATTATTTTATTGTAAGTTTTGTCAAAAATCATAGTTTTTAATCTTAAATTTATAAACATATTAACTAATTTACAATCTTATATAAGAAATATATATCAAAGTCATATAAAATATGTACATAGATACTAAAATGACTAGGAATTTTAATAAAATCTTTTATTCCTAGTCATTTTAGTTTTTATTTTACAACTTCAACATTCATATTTAATGTTTCACTGTTTATAACTGTTTCTGAATAATTAGATTCTTGATTATAAAGAACTTCACAAGTTAAAGTCTCTTTCTTTATTGTTTGTTCGAATTTCTTAATAACATCAATTAACATATCGTTATTTGATACATAAAGATTTATTCTATCAGCAACTTCAAATCCTTTATCTTTTCTCATATTTTGAATCTTTGAAATAATTTCTCTTACATGCCCTTCCTCTTGAAGTTCTGGTGTTACAGTTGTATCTAAAACAACTCCAAGTTCACCTTCTCCAGCGAATGCATAACCTTCTAAGCCTTGCATTGTAACTAAAAGATTCTCATTTGTAAGAACTATTTCTGTATCATTAACTATTATAGTTTCACTTCCACCATTTTGAATCTTTTGAGCCAATTCCATTTGGTTCTTTTCAGAAATTGCCTTTCTGATTTGAGGAATTAATTTTCCATATAACTTACCAATAACAGGTAGATTAGGCTTTATTTCAAAGTTAACATATTTTGAAAGATCTGCTCCAAGCTCAACCTTTTTGATATTTAATTCTTCTTTTACAATATCCCCATAATAATCTGGAAGAGATTTTGTTGATATAAGTAATTCAGAAAGTGGCTGTCTATTCTTAACATTTGCAGCATTTCTAGCACTTCTTCCAAGTTTAACAAGTGTATATGCTAAATCCATTTCTTTCTCTAATTCCTTATTTATTGCAGCCTTATTAACTTCTGGCCAAGTACATAAATGAATACTTTCTTGCGCATCTTTATCAAGGTTAACAACTAAATTTTGATAGATTTCTTCAGTCATAAAAGGTACAAATGGTGATGCCACTTTAATTAAATTTGTTAGTACTTTATATAAAGTTACATAAGCTCCTATCTTATCATTTGTTAATTCTTGTGACCAGTATCTTGCCCTATTTCTTCTTACATACCAATTTGATAATTCATCAGTAAAATCTTCAATAGCTAATGCTGCTTGAGTAATTTTATAAGTATTTAGTCCATCATCAACTGTTTCTATTAATGTATTTAATTTAGATATAATCCATTTATCCATTATATTATCTGAAACGAAATCAGAGTACTTAGTTGGATCAAATTTATCTATTTCAGCATATAAAACATAGAAAGAATAAACATTCCATAATGTTCCTAAGAACTTTCTTTGAGCTTCTGCAACATCATCAATAGAGAATCTTGTTGGAAGCCATGGTGCACTTGCAGTATAGAAATGCCATCTTGTAGCATCTGCCCCTTGACTGTTTAATACTTCAAAAGGATCTACAACATTTCCTTTATGCTTAGACATCTTGAGTCCTTTTTTATCTAAAACGTGACCTAATACTATACAATTTTCAAATGAATTTGTATCAAATAAACATGTTGAAATTGCAAGTAATGTATAGAACCAACCTCTTGTTTGGTCAACTGCTTCTGAAATAAATTGCGCTGGGAAATTCTTTTCAAAAGTATCCTTGTTTTCAAATGGATAGTGCCATTGTGCAAAAGGCATTGATCCTGAATCAAACCAGCAGTCTATAACTTCATGAGTCCTCTTCATTTCCTTACCACAATGTGGACATTTTAATTTTATTCCATCTACATAAGGTTTATGTAATTCAATTCCCTTACAATCTGTAGTTGCTTTTTCTTCTAGTTCTTCTCTACTACCAATACACTCTTGGTGACCACATTCACATTGCCATATTGGAAGTGGTGTTCCCCAATATCTATCTCTTGAAATACCCCAATCAATAACATTTTCAAGGAACTTACCCATTCTTCCCGTTCTAGTGTTATCAGGATACCAATTTATTTTATTATTATTTTCAAGTAATTTATCTCTCATTTTAGTCATTGCAACAAACCAGCTATCTTTTGGATAGTATAAAAGTGGTGTATCACATCTCCAGCAATGTGGGTATGAGTGAGTATGCTTTTGTGCTTTAAATAATTGATTACGTTCTTCCAAATATTTAACAATACTTTCATCACACTTCTTAACAAACTTTCCTGCCCATGGAGTAACTTCTTCAACAAAATTACCATTTGTATCTACTAAATTTATAAATGCAATTCCATTTTTCTTTGAAACAAGACTATCATCTTCACCATAAGCTGGTGCAATGTGTACTATTCCTGTACCATCTGATAATGTTACATAATCTCCATGAATTACTACGAAAGCTTTTCCTTCAACTTTTGCAAAAGGTAATAATTGTTCGTATTCAGTACCTAGTAATTCTTCACCCTTAAATTCTTTAACTATTTCGTATTCAGTATCTCCTAAAACCTTACTTACTAAATCCTTAGCTAAAATATAAATTTCTTCTCCTACATTTACTTCTGCATATGTATAAGCTTTATTTATACATAATGCTAAGTTAGATGGCAAAGTCCATGGAGTTGTTGTCCACGCTAATATATATTTGTTTTCTTCGCCCTTAACTTTAAACTTTACAGTTGCAGTTAAATCCTTAACATCCTTATATCCTTGAGCAACTTCATGAGATGATAGTGCTGTTCCACATCGTGGACAGTAAGGCATTACCTTGTGACCTTTATACAATAATCCCTTGTTCCACATTTGCTTTAAAGCCCACCATTCAGACTCAATGTAGTTATCATGATATGTTACATATGGATCATCCATGTCAACCCAGAATCCAATTTGTTCAGACATTTCTTTCCATAGACTTACATATGAAAATACGCTATCTTTACATTCATGAACAAATTTCTCTACACCAAAATCCTCTATTTGCTCTTTTCCTGAAATTCCAAGTTTCTTTTCTATTTCTAACTCTACTGGAAGTCCATGGGTATCCCATCCAGCTTTTCTAAGAACCTTATATCCTTTCATTACTTTATATCTTGGAATTATATCCTTCATAACTCTTGTTAAAATATGTCCAACATGTGGCTTTCCATTTGCTGTTGGTGGACCGTCATAAAAAGTAAAATATTCTCCATCTGAATTTGAATCAAAACTCTTCTTTATTATGTCCTTTTCTGTCCAAAGCTTTGCTATGTCTTTTTCAATTTTCACGGTACCTTTTGATGAATCTACCTTATTGTACATTAAAAATTCCCCTTTCAGCTGAGTAAATTATATTGTTCTCTTTAAGAATTGTTTCCTTATTGCATACTTTTTTAAACATAAAAAAACTCCATCCTAAAGGACGAAGTTGAATTCGCAAACCACCTAAGGTTAAAACATCTAAATACAAAATTCAATGTTTTATTTCAAGTACATACATACTCTATCCTTTAACGCAGGCTCTACGTGATAACTTATTCGGCATTAAGCCTTTCAGCCTCCAACTCCTAGGTGATTTTCTCTAAGATCTATTATAGCTTTACACCAAACAGCTACTCTCTAAAAATAATATCTAAGATACTTTTCCTAATCATCGTCTTTTATTTTAATAATTATATATTAATGATTTTTAAATGTCAATTGATGATCACCATTAATTATATCTTTATTACTAATTAATGTAATAAAGTAATTGAATCCTAATTTCATCAATTTATGCGATGTCATCTTAGTAATTTTATAACTTAACTGAGATATAAAATTTAATATCTTAATGAATATAACTACATATTTGCTCATAAGTTGTATTATTAACAATACTATACTCTATTAATATAAAGTATCGTCTTAAAGGGGGAAATATATGTTTTGTAAGAATTGCGGACAACAAATAGATGATAACGCTGCCGTATGTATACATTGTGGTGTTGCTACTGGTAATAATATGTCTTCTAAAAGTACTTTAGACAATCCATCTCACTTAGCCGGAATTGCGTCTTGTTGCTTTCCAGTAGTAGGGATAATCTTATACTTCTTATGGAAGGATGAAAAGCCTCAAAGTGCCAGCCTAGTATGTAAATGGATGATTGGTGGAATAATTATCTGGGTAATTTTTTACGTTCTAGCTTTTGTACTCGGAATGCTAGGAAGCTTATCATCATACTAAGTTAAATGCTTAATTGTAAAAAAGTCTTAAACTATATGTTTTTCTGCCATCAATTACCTGAGAGATCATTCTTTTTTAGAGGTCGTCAATTCCCATTATGTGCGAGATGCACGGGAATATTACTGGGATATGTTCTCGGACTCACATACGTAATATTATCTAAAAATACTCATATAATTATAGAATTATTACTGATGCTACCACTTTTAATTGATGGATTTGGACAATATCTCATGTACTTTAAGAGTACTAATACAAGGAGATTCATTACCGGAATCTTAGCAGGCATATCAACTATATGTTTATTTAGGTTGGCAATAGTTTTAGGTCTTCAATCTGGACATTGGTTTTATAATTTTATCCATATATAACTGTACTGCTTTCTTATTATAGTTATAATAATATTAATATAAAACATAGCTATCTAAATCTAGTATTCTTAATGATTTAGATAGCTTTACATTTTTGCATAAAATAACTATATAGACCTTTTAACAATTAAATAACTTTTCTTAGCATTATTTTATTTAATTACTTTAGGAATTAATAATATAAATTCAGATCCAACGCCATATTCTGAATTTACTTTTAACTTAATACCAAAATTCTTTGAGATAGATTTCAATAGACTAAGACCAATTCCCGTTCCGTTAATATTTTGTCCTCTAACTATATCGCTTCGATAAAATCTATCAAATATTCGCTTTTGTTCGTCCTTCTTAATTCCTATTCCATTATCTACAACCATTATCCTAATATGCTTATTTACATCTTCGATAACAAGATTTATTTCACCATCTTCACCTGTATATTTAAATGCATTTTCTATCAATATTATAATTGCTCTCTTTATCTTATCATAATCCCACTGAACTAATATTTCTTCTTTTGGCTTAACAACTTTAAATATTTTCTCCTTAATTTCTGCTAAATCAAAATAAAATTCGCTTATATCATTAATTAAATCATCTAATTTAAATTTTGTTATATTTATAGACAAGTCTAGATCTTCTTTAGATAATAATAACAAATCGCTATTCAACTTCTCTAGCCCCCTCACTTCACTCATCATCTTTGAAATATGCTCAAAATGATCATCTATAGTATCTCCCCAAGAGTGGGCTAATAGCTCTAACTTACCCTTTATTACAGCTAACGGTGTTCTCATTTCATGAGAAGCATCTTGAACAAAATAAACTTGCTTTTCATAGGCTTCCCTAACTGGCCTTATGACTTTTGTTGAAAGATAAGCTGAAAGAATTATTGCAATTATAATTAGTATTATAAGACTTACTGCTATCGAATATCTCAATCTATTTATAGAATTTACTTCTGAATCAATATTGGCAATAACTTGTATCTTATAATCACCACTACTAATAATAATTTTTCTAAAGTTATAGCCATTATTTGTCATCGTAATCACTTCGTTTTCCGCATCATTTGAAATTGTTGGCAGATTATCTTTACTAAAATATAAATTTCTACTCATTGTTTCAAACTCATTGTTTTTATACACAATAACAATAAGATTTGGAGGTATATGCTTAGGCTTTGAATCTAATTTTCCATCAAAATTCTCTGGCCTATGTGGGTTTTCTCCTCCATCTGGATTTTTAAATTCATCTTTATGTAAATCTCCATCTAAATTATGCCTATCTTCATTAAAAATATATTCATAGTAATTTGGATTAAATTGTTCCTTAGTTAAAATCTCTTTCTGCTCTAAAAGCTGATGATCTATAACATCTAGTACTCTAGACGAGTATAATACCTGTGTTATTATTGCAAATACTATTAAGCACCCAAAAACTATAATTGTACTCGTTGCTATGATTTTCTTCTTTGTAGATAAAAATATATCTTTCCTCATACATTAATCCTCTATACTTTCATCCAACAAATATCCCATTCCTCTTTTAGTTATAAGATATTTTCCATACCCAAAAGTTCCTAACTGTTTTCTTAATCTGCTTATATAAACCTCAATTATTTCTGTTGCTGCATCACTATTATATCCGCATACATTATCAAATATTTGTTCCTTAAATAGTAATACACCTTTATTTATAACCATATACTCTAATAGCTTATATAGCTTTTCATTTAATTCCAATTCATTTGTACCTATATATACCTTTTTCACTTTCATATCAATTTGCATATCTTTGAACTCAAGAAGATTAGCCCTTTTAACTTTACCCATGCTCTTTAAAATTGAATTAATTCGTGCTTTCAACTCCTCCATAAAAAAGGGTTTAGTTAGATAATCATTTGCTCCTAAATTAAAAGCTTTAAGCTTATCACCAAGCTCTTCTTTTGCTGTTAGTATAATCACACCTGTATTTAAACAATTTTTAGATATATGGCTCAAAACACTCATTCCACTTACTTCTGGCAACATAAGATCTAATATAACAATATCATAGTTATAAATGCTTAAATATTCCATTGCATCTGATCCATTATACACTGCTTTGATTTCTAACTCATCTCTAAAATATTCAACTATATTTTGACTTATTTCTATATTATCCTCCACAAGTAACACTTTTATCATTATTCTCACTCCAAACCAAATATTTAAAATAAAGTTCCTATAATTAACTTTTTTAAACTCAGCCTAATTATATACTAGTTTTCTTAACACTCACTTAATTTATTTACGAAGATATTAATATAATAATAAAGATTATTATTTAATATAGGATATTTTTTTGTAATTATTGTTATAATATTAATTAAATATACTTTTATTTTAGATTATAAAATGTATAATTAAGATAAAGTTAGTTTTTCAATTAACTTAAAAATGTTTTTAGGAGATACTATTATGGAAAATAATTTGAATGAAGCAATTTTAGATAAATTAACAAAAACTTGTACTTGTAAGGCAATACCTAGATCAAAAATTAAGGAAGCTATTAAAAATGGGGCTTCAACTATAAAAGAAGTTCAAAAGGCTACTGGAGCAGGTAGCGGTTCATGCGGAGGTAGAAATTGTTCTCCGCGAATAAATGATTTACTAAAGCAATCAAGAGAAAACATATAATCATTAAACTTTTACTCATAGTAAATTAGAAAAGCAAAACACATACAGATTAAATAAATCATGTATGTGTTTTGCTTTTAATTATAATCTTAAACAGTTTTTCATTCACAAGTTATTTTTCCATCCTTATATTCTGGAACTATATCTATGATGCTTTTTTTTATGCAATATTCAATATCATTATTTAATCCTAAGGATTTCATTACTGAATAGTGAGATGCTTCTCGTACATAGCTTAAGATATTTATATTTTTTTTATATATCATACAGGCTGTCTTTGCTATATCTGTTAACTCTATATTTCTATTAACATCTAGCATTTGGTTAATTATATATCCACTACAAATAAAATCATCCATTGAGAAGTTTCCATTTGTTCCTGCATTAATAATAACCACATCATCATTTATATTAATCAATTTTTTCGCCACTGATTCTCCATTTATCATAGCCCCTATAAAAACTCTTTTAGCCTCAACTGATTTTGTTAAAGCTCTTGTTCCATTTGTTGTAGTCATAAGCACTATTTTATCTTCGACTTTTTCTTTTGTATATTCTAATGGTGAATTTGATAGATCAAAACCGTCAATTTTAACAGCTTTTCTCTCTCCTCCTAAAATATAATTATCTCTACTAAGTTTCTTTGCATATTCCAGTGCTTCCTCAATAGTCAAATAAGGAATAACCTCTCTTGCTCCATTATCTAGTGCTGTTATAATTACAGATGTAGCTCTAAATATATCAATTATAACTGCCATCTTATTCCTTACTCTGCTTTCAACTATATCATCTGCTGAGATTATAATATCTATTTTCATTTTACTTACTCCATTCCTAATCATTAGAATTAATATATAGTTACTCCCTGAAGTTTTTTCCTTGCCATAGGTTGTTATCTTCTAATGTCTTATCTATTGAATTTAAAACTTCCCATTTTTTCAAACTCCACATTGGTCCTATCAAAAGATCTCTTGGTGCATCGCCTGTTAACCTGTGAACTACCATGTCCTTTGGAAGTAGTGTTATTCCATGAGCCACAAGATCTATATAATCATCTTGCGATAGGAACTTAAGATCTCCTGCCTCGTATAACTTTACCATAGGTGTTTGCTTCATTAAATGTAGTAAATGTAGTTTGATTCCTTTAGCCCCTGAATGAGCTATATAATTTATTGTTTCTAACATATCCTCTTTAGTTTCACCCGGTAATCCTAAAATATCATGAACTACTACATCAATATTTCTCTCTTTTAATTTTCTCATTGCATTTTCAAATACATCTAATTTATATCCTCTATTAATTCTTTTAGCGGTATCATCATTGCTGGTTTGAAGTCCAAGTTCTATCCAAAGATAAATCTTATTGTTTATGTTCTCCAATAATTCTAATACATCATTATCTAAACAATCAGGTCTTGTAGCTATTGCAATGGCTACAACTCCCTCCTGATTTAATGCCTCTTCATATTTTCTCTTCAACTCATCAATAGGTGCATAAGTGTTTGTGTAAGCCTGAAAATAAGCTATATACTTACCACTTTTCCACTTTTGTGACATCATATCCTTTATATCATGAAATTGCTTTGAAATAGACAATTCTCTGTCACCAGCATAATCTCCTGAACCTCTTTCACTACAAAAAAGACAGCCCCCATTACTTATCTTTCCATCTCTATTCGGACAAGAAAATCCTCCATCCAAAGATATTTTAAATACTTTTTCACCAAATTTATTTCTTAAAAAATAGTTTAAACTATGATATCTTTTTCCATCCCAAAAACTGTTCATATTTCCTCCTCTTTATGTGTCTAATATACCTTCTTTAAATATTGTAACATTTAAAGAATAAATTAAAAGTAAACCTTATATATTTAATAAAAGGAACATTCTTTAAGGGGGATAAATATTGAAAAAGGAAATGGTAAAAGTATTTCAAGTTGCCACTGTGTTTATCGGAACAATAGTTGGTGCTGGTCTTGCTTCTGGAAAAGAAATCACAGAATTTTTTACTCAATACGGTATATCTAGTTTCATAGGAATTATAGGTTGTGGTATTTTCTATATCTTAATAAGTTCTATAATTTCTAGAATAAGTATTAATTATAATCTTAGCTCTTATAGTGATGTTATGAATATAATAAGCCCTAATATATTTGGTAAGATCACTGGTTTTATAACAACTCTCTTTCTTATTTCCAGCGCATCTATAATACTTGCTGGAAGTGGTGCTTTGATACATCAGTTTTTTGGAATACCCAAGATAATTGGCTCACTAATAATGATTGCAATAGCCATATTTTTTCTACTTAGAGATACTGAAGGATTAATTGAAGTTAATTCCTTTATTGTTCCAGGTTTAATTTGTACTCTTACTTTGATTACAGTTTTATATTTTGCATTTTGTAGGAATACAGTTTCGTTAGATAATATCGCTAGCTTTCCAAAACAAAAAACTGGAATCTTTATTTCCACAGTACTTTATGCCGGATATAATACACTTTCAGCCTCAGGAGTCCTAGTACCACTTAGCACTCAAATGAAGAAAAGTAAAATAATGATTGCTGGAATAGTAACCGGCGCAATTGGACTAACTATACTTTGTTTAATGATAAATTTATTATTAACAATTAATCAACCTTATATATATAAATATGAGATTCCTTTACTTTTTGTCGCTAATAGATTTGGTAACTTAATTCAAGCATTGTTACTTGTGATAATCTGGTTGGAGATGTTTTCTACTGAAGTTTCTGACATATATTCCATAAGCAAAACCCTAGAGCAAACATTTAATATAAAATTTAAAAAAGCAATCTTTATCGTAATAAGTCTTGCTCTTTTAATTTCCCAATTTGGATTTGGAACTCTTATAACTAAACTATATCCTATATTTGGGCTATTAAGTCTGATTTTTATATTCCAATGTATATTATTCTTTTTTAAGCATAAAAAAGATTTCTCTAACACAACTCAAATCAAATAATTATGATATACTTTTTATAAAATATATTAATAATTATTCTTAAAGGATTTGATATAAATGAATTATCTGGATTTATTAAATGAATGTACTTTGTGTAATAGAGATTGTAAAGTAAATAGAAATAATGGTGAAATAGGATATTGCAAAGCTAGTAATATCCTAAAAGTGGCTAAGGCTTCCCTTCATCTTTGGGAAGAGCCACCTATTTCACAAGGAAATGGTTCAGGTACTGTATTTTTTTCTCACTGTAATTTAAAATGCGTCTTTTGCCAAAATTACAATATAAGTCAGGGAATTAATGCTAATTCGTCTTGTTCTGACTTTAATAAAAACACATCAGTTGTTGGTGCAGAAATATCTATTGAAAGACTTTCCGAAATTTTTCTAGAACTTCAGAAAAAAGGTGCAAACAACATTAACTTAGTGACTCCTACACATTATGTTCCTCAAATAATTGAAGCCCTAAAAATAGCTAAAAAAAATAATTTAACTATCCCAGTTCTTTATAATACCAATAGTTATGATTCTATTGAAACTATAAAATTATTGGATGGATATATTGATGTTTATTTGCCGGACTTCAAATATTTTGATAATAAATATTCTCTAAAATACTCTAAAGTTAATGATTATGCTTCCAATACTATTAAAATAATAGATGAAATGCTAAGACAAGTTGGCACTCCCAAGTTTGATTCAAAAGGAAATATACTAAAGGGAGTTATTGTAAGACACCTAATGCTTCCTGGACTCCTTTTTGATTCAAAAAAGATAATAGATATTCTATATAATAGATATAAAACTGATATTTATATAAGCCTAATGAATCAATATATTCCTATGTTTAATGCTTGCAATTATCCAGAAATAAATAAGAAACTTAATCCAAAACACTACGATAGCCTAATCAATTATGCTTTAGATATTGGCGTAGTTAATGGATTTATACAAGATGAAGGTGCTAACATCTCTGATTTCATTCCTGAATTTAATCTAGAAGGAATAGAAAAATAAAATTTTATCATACATATATCTTCTAGTAATTTCATTAATTATAGCAGCTCCTATTCTAATCACAGCTATATAATATAGATGACAGAGAAAATGGGAACTGCTTCTACATCTAAAAACCATCCTAATATAATTCTAATAATAAAACTTAGGAATTCCTCTTTTATTATCTAAACCTGGTATAATCGGAGGTATAAATTCATTCATTCCAAGCGTGCTTCTTAAACTTGAATAATCTCTAAGTTCTGCTATCCTTGATACTCCAACATAGATGTCCGATATTCTATACCACGTTGCATAATCAACAATCCCAGTCTGTGGTAAGGTAAATATTTGTTGAAATGTTTTAACTGCATCTGCCGTCTTTTGATTGAATTGTCCATCCTCAGCAACCTTAGGGATCAATGGATAATTTCTAGCTATTCTATTCAATTGATTCTGAATAGTTCTTACTGCTGGACCTGAAGATCCTATAGTAAGTGGTTCACCAGGATATGACTGTGGGCTTCCAGAAACCTTTTCAGCTGTAGTTAGTTCGATATCATTTCCATAATAATTTTTCAAAATATCATATGGAACCATTCCTTGTTGAGCTAATTGCTGACTTCCCCATTGGCTTAACCACTGAGGGCAAGTAACACTCTTTCCATCACAATATTGTGTTAAAAGTGGTTGTTTAGCACCAACTCTCCTTATATAAGTAGAGAATATTTCATCTACAATAGCACTTATACTGTCATAAATATTTCTTCCATAATTAAACGCGTGGTCATAAGCTGTGGAACTAGTAATATCAAAATTCTTTCCTTTCCCCCTGTACCATTCTGTATAAATTCTATTTAGCGTAAATGATACAATACAGAAGATATTTGCTCTTATAGCAGACTCATTCCAAGTTGAATATATTTCACTGGAAGCAACATTTTTAATATAGTCTTTAAAAGGTACTTTATAATTTGGTGCTGATGGATCATTGGGCCCACCTTGGTGTACAATAATATATTCTGGAACTATTGGTTGAGGCAATACAACTCCCGAACTTGGTGGGGGTAACTGCTTTTCTGGATCCTCTGGTATTTTAGGCGGGAAATTTCCATTCAAGGTATTTGGTTGTATATTTATAACCTCTTGTCTCATCATCCCCCTTCCTGAGTTACTTGTCAAATTACAAATCTGATAGGCAACCTGTGTAGGAAATACTTGACATCCTCTTATTACTATTGGGTTAAATCCATCTCTTTCAACCGTTATATCATATAAACTATAAGGCACTTGGTTGCTATTAGGATTCAAAGAATATTCTAAAGGTGGCGCTGTCAATTCAATTACTTGTGTCAATCCAACTGAATCTGTAACTAGCTGAATGCTATTAACACTTTCAGCGCCTTGCGGTGTTCTTACAGTTATTCTGGCTCCATCAATTGGAATATAATCATCCCCCCTGAAACATTGAATCTTTAACCTACCGATATTTGTTGAGGTATTTCCACTACTCGTATTCTCCATAACTTCCCTCTTCATATTTTTTCTCAAAATATTATATTTATTAGGTATGCTATTTGTTACCTGTATATCTCTTGAATTTATATTTCCTCTAGTCAAAATAGCATTTAAATCATTTTGTAACGCTCTTAAACTGTTGAATATACATACTTCACCATATCCCCATGAGGGATTTGGATATGTTACATCTGTACGTCTTCTTCTGGCTCCTCTTAATAAATAATATTTTAACCTTTGACCAAACAAATATGGATCATTTCCTTTAACTATTCCCCATTGCATCATTAACGCACATATTCCAGATACTTGAGGAGTAGCCATTGATGTACCTGTTTTATTATCGTACCCACCATTTGGTACCGGCCCTGCAATATCCTCTCCTGGGGCTACTAAATCAGGTCTTACTATATTCTGATCTTGTGCACCTCTTCCACTGAATGATGATAAATTATTGGTTCTATAATTATAACTTCCTACAGCTATTATATTATCTACTGTTGCTGGTATGCCAAGCGTATTATATTGATTAGGTTCTAAAAATTTAGTTGCAGGATTTAATCCTTCTAAAACTGGAAGCCATATTGAATATGCTCCTAAGTATTCATTCGTAACATTTATTTCTAATGTCCATACACCTTCAACAAGAAAACCAGATCTAGCAGAAAGAATTATTCTGATTTCACTATTCAATTCAAAAGGTTTAGGTCCAGATACATATATATCGTATCTATCACTCCCTATTGTTCCTTGAATATAACCTTCTTGTATATTAATATTTCCAGTTCCTTGGCTTGTTGGATTTATTATATTAACTGATATATTAGGCAATATTGTCTTATAAAAATTCATTACTATTGATTTTTCTTCGCTTGCTATATTAAAAATTTGTCTTTGTGTTTTAACTAATTGTCCACCAACATGATGACCTGCATCACCTTCATTTCCTGCCGCAATAACAATAGATACTCTTTCCAAGTTAGATATCGTCCTAATGTATTGCTCTAGTAAGCTGCTTCCATCGTGTGCTCCATCATTAGTGCTAAGACTAATACTAATAACTAGCGGCATATTCAGTTCTTTACCTTTATCTATAAGAAATTTGATTCCCTGCATAATCTGAGAGCTTAAGATTGCAGTTCCCCTAGCAGCTTTAACCATTGCTATAGACGAATTAGGAGCTACACCTCTATACATAGGATTTATTCTTCCTCCACCACATGCGATTCCTGCAACGTGCGTTCCATGTCCACTATTATCTATTGATGGAACTACTGAGAAGGGATTATTGGATTTTATTGCTTCATTTATCATTTGCTTATTATATACATTTCCCCCTGTACTTAAATCATAAATGTATTCTATTCTAGTGGATGTTCCGGTTGAATCCATAAAAGCAGGGTGAGTATAATCTATACCCGAATCTACAAACCCAACTAATATCCCTTCACCTGAAACATCAAAATCTGGAGCCAATTGAAGTATACAGGATGCCCTATTACTTTCTTGGTCTTGCTCATATAAGTTCTTTGGTAATTCTATATATTGAATAGAATTACTCATTGATAGCTGTTCTAATTTATCTCTGGGTATATTAACAACAGCAAAGTTAAATCCTAAATCCTGAAAAGTTCCTCCTAAGCCTTCAACAAATGATTTTGTTTGTTCTTGAGTATCTCTATATAAAATAGTGAGCTCCACATTGTTACCCTGACTCTGATACTTATAACCTAGTTCATCTAATATAGCTTTTGGAACATTAGCTAATAATCCTATTGATGCATCTACCTTTGAAGATATTTGTGTCTCCAATTCAGGCATAATTACCACACCTTAATTAAATATATTCATAGATATACTATGCAATTAAATGTTTTAATGTAACAAAAAAGAGAATAACTGAAAAATTCAATTATTCTCTGTTTCTACCTACTCTTTAATTCTTCAATATAAGCGTTCTTACATTAGTTGTTTATAATGTAATCTCTAGTCTTTCTAGTTTAGCAATTACATCTACTTCTTTTAATTCCATGGTTTCAGTAAGAAGACTTCCTGCATTACTTACTAAGAGTAATTTAGAATTACCTAATACCTTTATTTGTCTTACTTTCCTTTTTCCCTTATAATCTATTAAGAAAAATCCGCTATTACTTATATCCTTCACAGCATGTGCAAATGCAATATCACCCTTTAGCATTCTAAATCCATTCATTTCATCATCTTCAATTTCTAAATAAAATACTTTATCTTGAGGATAATTCTCGATTTTATTTGAATGAATAGGCATCTCTTTAGAACCCTTTTTATTAGATAGTGAATAATCATATATTGGAACACTTCTAAGTACTGATGAGAAAGCATCAGTCCAAACTTCTGAACTTTCTACATTTCTTTTAGGAATTTCCTTTAAAGTTTTTCTTTCTTCCATCAATACTTCATCGGTAACAACCATGCTTATGTCATTTAAATCAGCTTTTAATACCTTGCCCGCTTTATCTATTAGTGATTCAGGTGCAACTTTTCTTCCCATTTCAACTTCATTTAAATATTTTTCTGCTACACCTAGTTTTTTAGCTAAAGCTTTAACCGTAAGTCCGCTCTTTTCTCTAGCTTGTTTTATATTTTCTCCTACACGACTCACTTTACTTTCTCCCCTTTTGTTGTTCTTTATACCATTCTCTTTCTTCAATTAAGTGCTCTAATAGATATTTAAAAGTCCACTTGTAATTCTGTGCTGTAGATACAGCTAGCACGCCACCTTGAATAAAACCTCTTATATATCTAATAGTAACTTTCAATTGTTCATCCTTAAAGCCATTGAAAATAAGTGCCTTTTCACTCAACTGCATTTCTTCATAAGAATCTTCATTTTTGTTCCCATGAATTATATCTTCTAATGTCATTAGCGTCATATTATTACTAATTTCTATGACCTTAATATTTTGACTTTCAATTTTTTTAATTTCATCTTCCTTTAGTCCATATGCTAATATACATTTATTATTTGTAGCCATCATTCATGACACCTCTCTTCCTTTTACTTACTATAGTCTTGTAGAATGGTATTTTTTACTCTTCAATTATTTCAGGCTCTTTTATTTCTTCCCCTTGCATATCTACTGTAACACTTTTTATTACTTGATCTTCATAAGGCCTATCTGACATATCAGTTTTTTGTGCAACAATCTTATCGGCTACTTCCATTCCTTCAATAACCTTACCAAATGATGCATACTGGCCATCTAAATGTGGAGCATTAGCTACCATAATGAAAAATTGGCTTCCTGCTGAATCTGGATGCATAGCTCTAGCCATTGATAGAACTCCCTTTGTATGCTTTAAAGTGTTCTTAAAACCATTGCTTGCAAACTCTCCCTTTATTGAATATCCAGGACCACCAGTACCTGTTCCTTCTGGACATCCCCCTTGAATCATAAAATTGGGAATAACTCTATGAAATATTAGTCCATCATAAAATCCTCTATTGATTAAATCCACAAAATTTCTCACTGTATTTGGTGCTATTTCAGGATATAATTCTGCTTTTATAACCCCGCCATTTTCCATAGTCATTGTAATAATTGGATTCTTCATCTTTAAAATTTCTCCTCTCGATATCAATCTTAATTAATATTATTATCTAAAATGTAAATTTAAATTCATACTCATAATTATTTATTTCTATAAATCTGAATCATATTTATATTTTAAAATTAATTAAACTATAACAAAAATCTATAACTTTATCATCATTTATAGAATTACAGATTTCTATATTCCCTTTTTCTTTAAAATCATTTAATAAGCATTTTTCTGTTAACTTTCTTTTTAATTCTTGAGCTGTACCAAGTCCACCATCAATAAGAGGTATCTTCTCTCCAATAACATTTGATAAGGCCTTTTTTATAAATGGATAATGAGTACACCCAAGAACTATAGAACTTATATCATTATCTAAATAATTTTTAAACTTTTCCTTTAAATAGCTCTCTAGTTCTTCACCTTCTACTATTCCCTGTTCTATAAATTCTACTAATCCTGCACATGGTAATGATATTATATCAGCCTCATTTTTATATTTATCCATTAATGATTTAAATTTCTTTTCTCTCAATGTCATAGGCGTTGCCATTATTATTATTGGACCTTTTCTATTTAATTTAACAGCTGGCTTTAATGCTGGTTCTATTCCTATTACTGAAATCTGGTTATATTTACTTCTAATTTCTTCTATTGCTGCACTAGTTGCAGTATTACAAGCTATCACAACCGCTTTAACATTTTTACTTAGTAAAAACTCTACAGCATCAAGCGTAAGATCCCTTACTTCATTTACTTTCTTAGTTCCATAGGGTGCATTCTGTGAATCTCCGAAATATATAAAGTTTTCGTTAGGCATGATGGATATTGCTTCTCTCATCACACTTAAGCCTCCCACCCCTGAATCAAAAAATCCTATGGGGTTAGTTTTTATATTCAAAACATCCTCACTCCATTTTTCCAAATATTTAGGTATGCACAAATAACTAATCAGATATAAGAAACTATATTTTATATATAA
Organism: uncultured Clostridium sp.; assembly: GCA_963524945.1. GTDB lineage: Bacteria > Bacillota > Clostridia > Clostridiales > Clostridiaceae > Clostridium. The sequence continues at coordinate 5,354 of CAURJV010000068.1, read as the reverse complement.
TTGCGATTGGATTTCAAGTATTAATATATATTAAAATTATAATATAATAAAATTAAACATAAATCTGATTTATTATTCTTTAACATATTTTATCTACAAACATTTTATTACTTTATTTACCTAATGTCTATAACTTCTGGTTTTCATCCACCCATATTGATAATTAATAAAATAATTAATTTGATTAATTACTTCATTCATATTATTAAATATAATTTTATCAAAAAAATCCATCTCATTCAAAATAAACGTATATGTTATATGAAAAACTTATATATATATGAGGATTTTAGATATTATTTTAACATTTTTGCATTATCATTGTATAAATTTACATGTTATTTATGATATAATGATTATTATTAATTTGTTGAGGTATAATCATGCGATTAATTCCAATTGAATGTGTAAGAGAAAATTCATTGCTAGGCAAAGATATATATACACCTGATGGTAGATGTCTACTTAGAGCCGGTATTCTATTAAACGATATTATATTGAAAAAAATTAAGGAATATAAAATATTCTCTTTATATATAATTGATGACTATAGTTCTGCTGAAATTGAAGATGTTATAAAGCCAGAATTAAGGCAAAAATCTATATCTGTAATTAAAGAGACGTTTTCTGATATAGAAAGAATAGCTTCTGTTCATAAATTCGAAAAGAGAAGTATTAGTGAATATACAAAACAAGAGCAGCAATATTTCAATTCAATTACTAATATAGCAGAAGAATTATTGGAAAATGTTTTATCAAACAAGAATATATTAATTTCTTTAGTTGATATAAAGAGCATGGATAATTATACATATGCTCATTGTGTAAATGTCGCTGTAATATCACTTATACTTGGAATTAGCTTAAATCTTTCTAAGCGTAATTTAACTTATCTCTGTATTGGTGCACTAATTCACGATATAGGAAAATCATTCATTCCAAGCGAGATTCTTCAAAAGCCAGGTAAATTAACACCTGAAGAATTTGAAGTGATAAAGAATCATTCAAGATATGGGTATAAATTTTTGAATAACTTTTTTAGCTTAAGTTCTCACATCAAGCTTATAGTACTACAACATCATGAAAGATTCGATGGATTAGGTTATCCTAATAGTATATCTGGTAATAAAATTAGCTATCTAGCTAGAATTGTAAGTATTGCAGATGTTTATGATGCATTGACTTCTGATAGACCATATAAAAGAGCCATGTGTCCAAGTGATGCACTCGAATACTTAATGTCAAATGCTGGTACACTTTTTGATCATGATATGCTTAACGTATTCTGCAAAATTGTTATACCATTTCCTCAAGGAACAATCGTAAGCCTTAGTAATGGTGATATAGGAGTAGTTGAGGAGACTATGCCTAATTTTCCACTAAGACCAACAATAAAGATACTCAAGAGTGATTATCCTAATAAAATTGGTTCTAAAGTCAATTTAATAGAAAATCTTTCAGTTGTTATTTCCGATATAAAATACGAAATATAAAATAAGCTACTAATTATAAAATTTGTAGCTTATTTTTTTATATATTTTTAATTTTGCACTAGTTGATGAATAAAAGTTTAAATATATAATATGAAAATTTATCTAGATTTTATGTATTTTTAATTTATGCTTTGTCTTCTATTTAGAAATGGATTCAAATTTGCCAAGGCTTCAGCCTCTTTAAAGCTTTTAGCTCTAAAAACTAACGTCCAACCATTTTTATCATACTTTCCAGCACACATTATGTATTTTTCTTGTTGTTTTATGTAATTACCCTGTTTATCTATAATTAAGCTTCTAATATTATCAATACTCTTACAGTTTAACTTAACAAAAAAGTTTCCGCATTCTTCCACAATACACATCTCCTTAGCAAACATATGTTCATTAATTGTATTATACAGAACATATGTTCACTTGTCAATATTTCCTTTTAATTAATATATTTCATATAAAAAGAACTAGGATACTATCTGTCATATCCTAGTTTCAATTTCAAAATAAGTGGTGTAACTTACTAATCCCCTTAATGCCACTTCTAATTCATTAATTTTTATTCTGCTATATTGAATACTTCCAAGTCCGTATTTTCATCGAACTTCTCAAGTTCAACATCTGCAATTGCTCTTAGAGTATCAAGTGCAGTAATTACTCCCACATTTCTTTCAACTGCAGCTCTTCTTATTAGAAATCCATGTCTCTTTGAGTCATTCCCCTTTGTTGGCGTATTTACAACTAAATCCACTTCTCTATGTTTAACTATATTTAATATATTTGGTTCTTCTTCATCTATCTTTCTAATCTCTTCTGCTTCTATGCCTGCTTCCTTTAACAAAGCACAGGTTCCTGATGTTGCAATAAACTTATATCCTACTGATGCTAAATCCTTTGCTATTGGCAAAAATTCTGCTTTATCATGTTTATTTATCGTAGCAAGTATCTTTCCCTTTTCTTTTGATGGATACATATAAGCTCCAACAAATCCTTTATATAATGCTTCTTTTAAATTTCTACCTACACCCAAAACTTCTCCTGTTGATCTCATTTCAGGCCCTAAGCTTACTTCAACATTAGGTAATTTTTGAGTTGAGAATACAGGAACTTTAACTGAAACTAATTCTGGTTCCTTGTATACATCTACTCCATATCCTAAATCTTTCAACTTAGCTCCAAGCATTATCTGCGTAGCTAAATCTACTATTGGGACTCCACTTACTTTACTTATATAAGGAACTGTTCTTGATGCTCTTGGGTTAACTTCAATTACATATAATTGACCTTCAAATTCTATGAATTGAATATTTATCATACCCTTAATTCCTATTTCCAATGCTAACTTTCTAGTATATTCTAATACATCAGCTTTTATCTTATCAGAAATATTTTGGCTTGGGTACATAGTAACACTATCTCCAGAGTGAACTCCAGCTCTTTCTAAGTGTTCCATAATACCTGGTATTAATATATCTTCCCCATCTGATATAGCATCTACTTCTATTTCTCTTCCCATTAAATATTTATCTATAAGAATTGGATTCTTATTATCCTTAGCAAATGCATTTTCTAAGTAGTATGTCAATTCATCCTCATCATGTGTTATCTCCATACCTTGACCACCAATTACATATGAAGGTCTAACAAGTACTGGGAACTTTAGTCTTCTAGCTTCTTCTAATCCTTCTTCTAGTGACCATATTCCTTTTCCTTTCGGTCTTGCTATTTCTAATCGCTCTAATAGTGCATCAAACTTTTCTCTATCTTCAGCCATATCAATTTGATCTGCTGTGGTTCCAAGAGTTATAATTTTTTGCTCATCTAGAAAATTTGCAAGTTTGATAGCTGTTTGACCTCCAAATTGAAGTATTACACCATCTGGCTTTTCTTTTTCTATTATATTTAAAACATCTTCTTCAGTTAATGGTTCAAAGTATAATTTATCTGACACATCAAAGTCAGTACTTACTGTTTCTGGGTTATTATTAACTATAATAGTTTCAATTCCAAGTTTCTTTAATGCCTTTACGCAGTGTACTGATGCATAATCAAACTCGATTCCTTGACCTATTCTTATAGGACCAGAGCCTATAACTATAACTTTTTTATTGTTTGACACTTCAACTTCATCATATTGCTCATAAGTTGAGTAATAATAAGGTGATAATGCTTCAAATTCTCCTCCACAAGTATCAACCATTTTATATGAAGGCTTTATGCTCCATATATCTCTTAACCTATATACATCATCTGGACTAACCTTTAACATATCAGCTATAGCTTTATCAGAAAATCCTTTTTTCTTTAAATGATGTAACCATTCCTTATCTAAATCCTCTATTTTACTTAATTTTAATCTTTGCTCTTCTTCAACTATCCATTTGATTTTTTCTAAGAAGAACATATCGATTCCAGTAATTTTATTTATTCTATCTATCATATAGTCTCTTCTTATCATTTCAGCTAATGCAAAAATTCTTTCATCATCTGGTTTCATTACTATATCTTTTAAATCTGCAATACTATATTCTTTAAACTTTTTATGATCTAAAGAATATTTTCCTATTTCTAAACTTCTAATGCCTTTTAAAAATGCTTGCTCAAAGTTAGCTCCTATAGCCATAATTTCTCCAGTAGCCATCATTTTTGTTCCTAATTGTCTATCTGCGCCGAAGAACTTGTCAAAAGGCCATTTTGGTATTTTAACTACGACATAATCAAGTGTTGGTTCAAAGCATGCATAAGTCTTTTGAGTTACTGCATTTTTTATTTCATCTAATCCATATCCAAGTGCTATTTTAGCTGCAAGTTTTGCAATAGGATATCCTGTTGCTTTTGATGCTAAAGCTGAGCTTCTTGAAACTCTGGGATTAATTTCTATAACTGCATATTCAAAAGAATTTGGATTTAATGAAAATTGTACATTACATCCACCTTCAATACCTACTGCATTTATTATATTTATTGATGCTGTTCTAAGCATTTGATATTCTTTATCTGAAAGAGTTTGTGACGGAGCGACAACTATACTGTCACCAGTATGTATACCTACAGGATCGATGTTTTCCATATTACATACAGTAATGCAGTTCCCATAAGAATCTCTCATTACTTCATATTCTACTTCCTTCCATCCTTTAACACTCTTTTCAAGTAAAACTTGACCTATTGTACTTAATTGAAGACCAGATTCAAGGATAGTTCTAAGCTCTTCCTCATCATCAGCTATTCCACCACCTGATCCTCCTAAAGTATATGCTGGTCTAACTATAACTGGATAACCAATCTTATTAGCAAATTCTAAACCTGCAGTTAAGTCCGTTACAATTTCACTTTTTATAACTGGCTCCCCAATTCTATTCATCATATCTCTAAATAACTCTCTATCTTCACCTTCTTTAATTGATGCAATAGATGTTCCGATTACTTTTACATTATATTTTTCTAATACTCCAGAATCATGTAATTCTACTGCAAGGTTAAGCCCTGTTTGACCACCCATTCCAGCAAGTAAGCTATCTGGTCTCTCTTTAACAATAACTTTCTCAACAAATTCCAATGTTAATGGCTCTAAATAAACTTTATCTGCGACCTCTTTATCTGTCATTATTGTCGCTGGATTCGAATTTATAAGCACAACTTCTATTCCCTCTGATTTTAATGCTTCACAAGCTTGAGTTCCTGAATAATCAAACTCCGCCGCTTGACCTATAACTATTGGGCCGGATCCTATAACTAAAACTTTCTTTATATTATTATTTAATGGCATTTTACTAAAACCTCCTATAGTGCATATTCTAAGAATTTATCAAATATATATTCACTGTCTTTTGGACCTGCTGATGCTTCTGGATGGAATTGAACTGA
>CAURJV010000067.1:0-31472 GCA_963524945.1 uncultured Clostridium sp. | reverse complement strand
TTAACAAAGCTGCTTATCTATTTGGTACAGCATCACTTGCTAGTGGAAACTTTGATATAATGGCAGCTGTTATGGCTGGTGGTATGGTTCCACCGCTTGCAATTGCAATATGTACTACAATATTTAAAAATAAATTCACTGAAAAAGACAGGCAAGCAGGTCTTGTAAACTATATAATGGGATTATCATTTATCTCAGAAGGTGCAATTCCTTTTGCAGCAGCAGATCCAATAAGAGTATTACCATCTTGTATAATTGGTTCAGCTGTAGCCGGAGCTCTTTCAATGGCATTTGGATGTGCATTAAGAGCACCTCACGGTGGAATATTCGTTATCGCAATCGTAACTAATCCACTTCAATACTTAGGTGCAATAGTCATTGGTTCAGTAGTTGGGGCAGTAATATTAGGAATAATAAAAAAACCAGTACAATAATAAGGTTTATGGGAAAATAAGAGGGTAAGTTAACATAAGGGTATAGGAAGCAGTGGAAGTTAAAAAACAGCCACTGCTTTTTTTATAAAATAATATAAAAAAACTTAGAGGATTTAGACTCCTTTTTATCATATGAGAATCTGTTTAAGTATCAATAAATTCGAGCATATGATAAGTTTACTAATTATAAATTTCTTTTCTAGCTTTTAATAAAAAGTAAAAGAGATATATTTCTATAAAAAAGAATAAAATATAAGATTTACTTATATATCTTTTTTATGGATTTGTATCATATGTTACGTAAAAATATAAAATAATATGGTATTATAAATTTACAAATAAAACATAATATAAATAAGTATTCGAAGTAAATAAATATGAATTTTTAAATTGTCTTGAGTTTAAAAATAACAAAGGTTTTATTTTCTAGTTAAATACTTTTGCAATAGGAGGAGAAAAAATATGAGTTTATTTTTAGGAAAGATACATTATTGGTTATTTAATAAGATTTTATGGTTTGAAAAATTAGAAGGTGAGATAATAAATCTTGCAAAAGAAGAAGGAATAAACATAGAAGAGTTACGTAAAGAAATTAATGAAAAATATGGTGAGCCAACTCCAAATCTTCCCCTAGAAGAGATGATAGATACAAGTAACATCCATGGATGGTTACAAGGGAAAATTCATTCAGCAGAAGGAAGAATGGCTGCATGGACAACAAAACTTTTAAATAATAATAAAGGTGTTACTACAAAATTGGAAGAGATTTATTCAAGCCAAGGAGTTAAAGCTGCGAGCGAAGTTAAAGAAAAAGGAATGGAACTTACAAATGCAGGTGAAATTTTTGATAGTATCAATGACTACATTTTAGATGGAATGCCTTGTGATAGAGTTAATGAAGTAATTAAAGCTGAGGAAGATATCGTTGAATGGAAAAGAAGAGTATGCGTTCACAGCGATATTTGGAATAAAGAAGAAGGTGACGTTAATTATTTCTACAAGCTAAGAAGTTTATGGGTTAAAGCATTTGTAAGTGCAGTTAATACGGATTTTGAGTATGTGGAAGAAGAAGATAATACAATGTTGATAAAAAGAAAATAGTATTATTGGAATTAAGAATTCTCATGGATTAATAATTTAATGATAATAAATTGATCAGTTTATATTGTTAGATATATAAGAATTAAATTTATTATCATAATCTATAATGAAAATAAGGAATAGGAGGAGAAAGTATGGATGCTATAGATTTAATGATGGAAGAACATAAATTTATAAAAAGAATGTTGGTTGTTGTAAGAAAAGCCTGTTTTAGATTATATAAAGGTGAAAAAATAAGTTATGATGATTTTAATTCTATGATAGGCTTTATTATAAACTTCGCTGATTCCCATCATCATAAAAAAGAAGAAGTAATGCTTTTTAATAGAATGGTTGAAGAAATAGGTCCAACGGCTGAAAAAATAGTAAAGCATGGTATGCTTGTTGAGCATGATCTTGGAAGACTACATATAAGTGACCTTCAGGCTGCACTTAAAAATCTAAAAGAAGGAAATGAAGAAGCTATTTTAGATGTAATTTCAAATGCTATTTCCTATACACATTTATTGGAGAGACATATTGATAAAGAAGATAAAGTCGTATATACATTTGCAAAAAGAGAATTAAATGAAGGCATATTGACAGGTATAAACAAGGAATGTATTGATTTCGAAGAAATTAATACTCACATAAGAAAAGATAATATTTTAATATTAGAAGAATTAGAGAAAAAATATAATTCATAAATGAATGGTGTTATAGTGGAAAGCTGCTGTAACACCTTTATTTTTATAGATTAATTTATACTTAGTGATTGTGTAAAAATTTATATACGTTAAAATCAATATGATTTAAGTGCTTTATTTCACTTTGGTAATGAGTATGATAGTTTTGTAATAAAGATCTAGATCAGATCTTGCTTTTTATGAATATAGAGAATAATGGAATCTGAATGAAAAATTATAGCAAGATAAAGTATAAAAACTTTATCTTGCTATAAAATATCCTCTAAGGTGTATTTGCCAAGCTCGTCAATAAATGAAGTTATAGCTGATGATAATATGGCTTTTAATTTGCATTTCGAGGAAGAACAAGTATGCTTTGCGCTAGAAAAACATTCTGATATATTAATACTATCTTCAGTAATGACTAAAATTTTGCCAAGATTTATATCTTTGGGTTCCATGCCAAGTTTTAAGCCGCCATTTCTTCCCTTAGTAGATATTACATATTCAGTTTTACCTAATCTATGAACAATCTTTTTTAAATGATGTTCAGATATTTCAAGGTTAGATGCCAATTCTTCTACAGTACATATTTTGTCTTGATTATGAGCTAAATATATTAAAATTCTAAAAGCATAATCTGAAAACTTTGATAAATTCAAATTTTCACATCCCTTCTGTACATAGATATCCAAATTAAAATGAGACTTAAGTGCATATTGAAATCATATACACCGAAACTCACTAACTATACAGGATTATCATAAGTGAATAATTATATTATAACTCATAATAAAAAAAAGTAAATTGGTTAAAAATAAAATGTGCATTTGTATTGCACATTAAAAAAACCTGTGCTAATATAAAGGTGTATTTAGAATGCACTTTAAAATTTATACATATAAAGAAATTATATATAAGAATTACATTTATGGAGTTTAGACAGGTGTTTTGTGAAAAACATAGTTAATTAAATATTAGTCAGATAGGAGAATTGTTATGGATAAGAGTTTGTTAAAAGTGTGTGATTTAAGAATTGAAGCAGATGATAAAGAGATTTTAAAAGGATTAAATCTTGAAATAAATAAAGGTGAAGTTCATGTAATAATGGGACCCAATGGAGCTGGTAAATCTACTCTAGCCAATGCTCTTTTGAATAATCCTAAATATAAAAGATTGAGTGGAGATATAGAATTCGAAGGTGAAAACATCAATGAATTAAAGACTGATGAAAGAGCTAAAAAAGGTTTGTTTTTATCATTTCAATACCCAGAAGAAATTCCAGGAATAACTGTAGAGAATTTCTTAAAGTATGCTAAGAGAACTACAGATGGAAATGTGCTAAAACATTTTAAGTTTGACTTAGATTTAAAGAACAATATGAAGGAATTAAAAATAGATGAAAGCTATGCAAGCAGATATTTAAATGTAGGATTTTCAGGTGGAGAAAAGAAGAAAAATGAAATACTACAAATGTTAACTTTAAATCCAAAGTTAGCAATTTTAGATGAATCAGATTCTGGACTCGATGTTGACGCTATAAGAATTGTTTCTAAAGGAATTAAAATGTTCTCAAATGAAAACAATGGAGTTTTAATTATTACTCATAACACAAAAATATTAGAAAATTTAAAGCCTGATTATGTTCATGTATTAGTAGATGGAAGAATAGTTAAAACAGGAGATGGAAGTTTAGCTAGTGAAATTGAAGAAAAGGGATATGAATCTTTTAAAGAAAATGTAGCTATATAAAGGTGGTGAAATAAGATGGAAAACAAAAAGAAGACTTATATAGATGAAATGGATAGAGGAATCTATGATGTTAAAAATGAAGACAGCTTTAGTTTTAAATCTGAAAAAGGTTTAACAAAAGATATAATTGAAACTATTTCAGAAGAAAAAAATGAAGCCAAATGGATGAGAGATTTTAGATTAAAATCTTTAGAAATATATAATAAATTGAAATTACCAACATGGGGGCCATCATTAGATGAGCTAGATATGGATAATATAGTAACCTATGTAAGGCCAAAAAGCAGCTTAGTTGGTTCTTGGGATGAAGTGCCTGAGGATATAAAGAAAACTTTTGATTTACTAGGAATTCCAGAAGCTGAAAAGAAATCACTTGCTGGAGTTGGAGCACAATATGACTCAGAAGTAGTTTACCACAGTATAAAAGAAGATTTAGTAAAACAAGGCGTAATTTATACTGATATGGAAACAGCTTTAAGAGAACATGAGGATTTAGTTAAAGAATATTTTATGAAGTGTGTTGCACCTAACGATCACAAATTTGTTGCACTTCATGGAGCAGTTTGGTCAGGAGGATCTTTTGTGTATGTTCCTAAAGGGGTTAATGTAGACATACCGCTACAATCTTATTTCAGATTAAATTCACCTGGAGCAGGACAATTTGAACATACACTAATTATTGTAGATGAAGGAGCAAAGCTTCATTTTATCGAAGGCTGTTCAGCTCCAAAGTATAGCGTTACAAATTTACATGCAGGCTGTGTTGAGCTCTATGTAAAAGAAGGCGCAACACTAAGATATAGTACAATAGAAAACTGGTCAAAGAACATGCTTAACTTAAACACTAAGAGAGCAATTGTTGAAAAGAATGGAACAATAGAATGGGTATCAGGTTCTTTTGGTTCACAAATATCGATGCTATATCCTATGAGTATACTAAAAGGTGAAGGAGCAAGAGCAGAATTTACAGGTGTATCTTTTGCAGGTAAAGGACAAAACTTAGATACTGGGGCAAAGGTAATACACGCTGCACCAAACACTTCTTCTACTATAAACTCAAAATCAATTTCTAGAAACGGTGGAAAAGCTACTTATAGAGGAGTGTTAAAGGTAAATTCAAATGCCTATAATTCAAAATCTATGGTATCCTGTGAATCTCTGATGTTAGACAATAAATCAAAATCAGATACTATTCCAGTAATTGATTTATTAAATGATGATGTTGAAATTGGGCATGAAGCAAAAATAGGTAAGATAAGTGATGATTCTATTTTCTACCTTATGACTAGAGGAATAAGTGAAGATGAAGCTAAATCTATGATAGTAAGAGGGTTTGTAGAACCTATATCAAAAGAGTTGCCATTAGAATATGCAGTAGAAATGAACAATTTAATCAACATAGAATTAGAAGGAAGCATAGGGTAGGTGAGAGAAATGAAGGCTATACAATTTAATAATTTAAATAAAACTCCAATAAGAACTAAAAGCTGGGTTAATATTAATGATATAAGCCTTGGAGAATTAAATATTGGAGAAATTAAAAAGTTTGATAACGTAGAAATCATTGGCTTAGAAGGCGTTGACATTCAAAAGTTAGAAAATGATAAAATATTACCTTTATATAGAGAGTTTCAATATGGAATCAGTGAAGATTTAATAAAAGAAGGTAAAGAGGGTTTCAACCAAGGTTATTTAATAACAGTAGGAAGAAATGTGAAAAATGATGAACCAATAATTATAGAATTTAATCTCGATAAAGATAATAGCTCCTTAGTAGATAATTTAATAATTGTTGGAGAAGAAAATTCAAAAGCTTCTATTATAGTAAAATATAAGTCTTTAGACGATTCAACTGGTTATCATAATGGAATTTGTACTATATATTCAAAGAAGAATAGTGAAGTTAAACTAACTAAAGTGAATTTTTTAAATGATAATACCATTCATTTCGATTCTAATGTTTCAGATATTGAAGAAGATGGAAGAGTTGATTTTGTATCAGTAGACCTTGGAGGACAATATAGTATTTACAATTATCATGGAGATTTAATAGGTGATAAATCAGCTGCTAATATAAATTCTATTTACTTAGGAAATAAAGATAAACTTATAGATATTAATTACATTGTTACTCACAAAGGTCAAAGAAGTAATTCCAATATAAATGTCAAAGGAGCACTTCAAGGAAAAGCTAGAAAGGCTTTCAAAGGAACTTTAGATTTTAAAACTGGTGCATCTAAAAGTATTGGTGCAGAAGACGAATATTGTATGCTCCTTTCAAAAGAAGCTAGAGCTAAAGCAATGCCAGTGCTATTATGTGCAGAAGATGACGTTTCTGGAGAACATGCAGCATCTTCAGGAAGAATTGATGAAAACAAATTATTCTATTTGATGTCTAGAGGATTAAGTTATGATGAAGCTAAGATTGTAATTGTTAGAGCTGCATTTAATCCAATAATAGATTCAATTGGTGATAATGACATTATAGAAGAAATATTACAAGGCGTAGACAGGGGACTTAAAAATGAATAATGTAGATTTTTTAAAAGATTTCCCTGTTTTAAGGGCTAATGAAAATGGGGAAAGATTAGTTTATTTAGATAGCGGTGCTACAACTCAGAAGCCTATTCAAGTTTTAGAGGCTATTGAAAACTACTATAAAGTAAATAATGCAAATCCTCATAGAGGAGCTTATAAATTAAGTATTGATGCAACTAAAGCCTATGATGATTCAAGAGAAAAGATTAGAAGTTTTATTGATGCAGAATTTTCAAAAGAAATAATTTTTACTAAAAATGCAACAGAAGGTTTTAATCTTATAGCATCCTCTTATGGAATGAATAATATAAATGAAGGTGATGAAATTGTCATTTCAATAGCAGAGCATCATTCAAACCTTATTCCATGGCAGATTGTAGCTAGAGCTAAAAAAGCAACTTTAAAATATATGTACGTAAATGAAAACGGAGAAATTCCAGAAGAAGAAATTAAAGATAAGATTACTGAAAGGACTAAACTAGTTAGCATAACTCATGTTTCAAATGCACTTGGAACTATAAATCCAGTAAAAGAAATTATAGAGTACTCTCATTCAGTAGGTGCTAAAGTAATTGTAGATGGATCACAAAGTGTGCCGCATATGAAAGTAAGTGTATGCGACTTAGATGCAGATTTCTTAGTGTTTTCAGGCCATAAGCTTTTAGGCCCAATGGGAATTGGCGTAGTTTACGGTAAGAAGGAACTCTTGGAAAGCATGCCTCCATATATTGTTGGTGGAGATATGATTGAATATGTTTATGAGCAGGAAGCAACCTTTGCAGAACTTCCATCTAAATTTGAAGGTGGTACTCAAAATGTTGAAGGTGCTGTAGGGCTTTCAGCGGCTATTGATTACTTAGAGAATATAGGCATGGATAAAATAGATGAAATAGAAAGAGACCTTACAGGCTATGCTATAGAAAAACTTCAAGAACTACCTTATGTAAAGATATATGGACCTAAGGATTTAAGTCATAGAGGTGGAATAATTTCATTTGACATAGAAGGAGTTCATCCTCATGATGTTGCTTCAGTTTTTGATTCTCATGGTGTTGCAATAAGATCAGGCAATCATTGTGCTCAGCCACTAATGAGATATATGGGGATTAACGCAACCTGCAGAGCTAGTTTCTACTTTTATAATTCAAAAGAAGATGTAGACAAATTGATTGAAGCAACAAAGAAAACATATGAAATGTTTTTGAAATGGAGGTAATTTGGATGGATTTAAATGCTATTTATACAGAACTTATTATGGAACACAGCACTTCAAAGCATAATAAGAGAAATTTAGATAACCCAGATATTAAGGAAAAAGGTCATAATCCAAGTTGTGGAGATGAAATTACTTTAGAACTTAAATTAAACAATGGTGTTATTGAAGATTTAGCCTTCACAGGGCAAGGATGTGCAATATCTCAAGCATCTACATCAATAATGATAGACCTTATAAAGGGTAAAAATATCGAAGAAGCATTAAAGCTTACAGAAACTTTTATTGGAATGATTAAAAGAGAAATTAAAGATGATGAAGAATTATATGAGCTAGAAGATGCTATGGCCTTTAAAAATATTTCTAACATGCCAGCAAGAGTTAAATGTGCAGTGTTAGCTTGGCATACTTTGAAGGAAGCTTTGGAGAAGTGATTATAAAGTATGATATGTAAATAAAGTTATAATATTTTTATATGACTCTTTAGAAAGAGGAGAATAAGAATATTATAACTTTTATTCATTTAAACTAAAATTATAGTACAATTTGAAAAACAAGGGATTGCCTCATTAGAAAAATACATACTATCAAAATTTTTTAGTAATACTATAAAAGAATATAGTATTAAAAATATAAAAATGAAGAGAAAATGAGGTAAATGCAATGAGAAAAATGAAAACTATGGACGGTAACACAGCTGCTGCATATATATCATATGGGTTTTCGGAAGCGGCAGTAATTTTTCCAATAACTCCATCATCACCAATGGCAGAACATGTGGATGAATGGGTTGCCCAAGGGAAAAAAAATATTTTTGGTCAACCGTTAAAAGTTGTTGAAATGCAGTCAGAAGCAGGTGCAGCAGGTGCACTACATGGCTCACTTCAGGCGGGTGCGTTAACAACTACATACACAGCATCCCAAGGATTATTGCTCATGATTCCAAATATGTACAAAATAGCAGGAGAATTACTACCATGTGTTATACACGTAGCTGCTAGAGCACTTGCGACATCAGCATTGAGTATATTTGGAGATCACCAAGATGTTATGGCTGCAAGACAAACCGGTTTTGCAATGCTTGCAGAAGGATCAGTTCAAGAAGTAATGGATTTAAGCGGGGTGGCACATTTAGCGACTATAAAATCAAGAATACCTTTTATGAATTTTTTTGATGGATTCAGAACTTCTCATGAAATCCAAAAAATAGAGATAATTGAACCAGAAGAACTTGTTAAGGTGTTAGATTATAAGGCACTTGATGAATTTAGAAAAAGAGCTTTAAATCCAAATCATCCTGTTATAAGAGGAACTGCTCAGAATCCAGATATTTACTTTCAAATGCGCGAGGCTGTAAATAAATATTATGATGATGTTCCAGAAATTGTTGAACAATATATGAATGAGGTTACTAGACTTACAGGTAGACCATATCATTGTTTTGATTATTATGGAGCACATGATGCTGATAGAATTATAATTTCTATGGGTGCAGTAAATGATGTTATAGAGGAAACTGTAGATTTTCTAAATAATAATAAACAAAGAGTAGGGCTTGTAAAAGTAAGGTTATATAGGCCATTTTCAGTGGATAAACTATTGAAGGTTATTCCAAAGACTGTAAGAAAAATTGCGGTTTTAGATAGAACAAAAGAACCAGGTTCGGTTGGTGAACCACTTTATCTAGATGTATCAAGAGCATTTTTTGGAATGGATAATGCTCCGATTGTTGTTGGTGGAAGATTTGGACTTGGATCAAAAGATCCAACACCAGCTCATATTGCTTCTATCTATGATAATTTATTTTTAGATGTACCAAAAAATAATTTTACAATTGGAATAATTGATGATGTTACAAATACCTCTTTAAGAACATTTGAGCATATAGATGCCACTCCGGATGGAATTACATCGTGCAAATTCTGGGGATTAGGATCAGATGGCACAGTTGGTGCGAATAAAAGTGCAATTAAGATTATTGGAGATAATACAGATATGTATGCTCAAGGGTACTTTGATTACGATTCTAGAAAATCAGGAGGACTCACAGTTTCGCATTTAAGATTTGGTGATAAGCCAATTAAATCTAGATATCCAATTGATAGGCCAGACTTTGTTGCGTGCCATAACCAATCTTATGTATATAAATATCACATAATTAGAGGGTTAAAGAAGAATGGTAAATTTATCCTAAATACAATTTGGACTCCTGAGGAATTGGATGAGAGATTACCAGCATCTATAAAAAGATATATTGCTCAAAATCATATAGAATTTTATATAATAAATGCAGTTAAAATTGCTCAAGATGTTGGTCTTGGAGGAAGAATAAATATGATAATGCAAGCTGCATTCTTTAAAATAGCTAATATAATTCCAGTTGAAGATGCTATTAGATTTTTAAAAGAAGCGGTTGTTAAATCGTATGGTAATAAAGGCGAAAAAATTGTTAATATGAATCACGCAGCAATAGATGCAGGGTTAGATGGGATAACTAGAATTAAGGTTCCTTATAGTTGGAATACTGATTTAGACGATAAACTTGAGCTTGACGAGGATTTTCCGGAATTCATCAAGGAAATTACTAGGCCAATGAATAGGTTAGAGGGAGACTCGATGCCAGTGTCTCATTTCGTAAAAGCAGGAATACAAGATGGTACTTTTATGTCTGGAACAACGTCTTATGAAAAGAGAGGAATAGCTGTAAATGTACCAGAGTGGATACCAGAAAACTGCATTCAATGCACACAATGTTCATATATATGTCCTCATGCTACAATTAGAGCTTTTTTGCTAAATGAAGATGAAAAAGAAAAGGCTCCCGAAAGGCTAAAAGTGTTAGATGCAAAAGGAATAAAAGGTGATGAAAAGTTATATTTCTCAATTGGTGTTACTCCGCTTGATTGTACTGGATGTGGTAATTGTGCACAAGTATGTCCTGCACCAGGTAAAGCATTAGTAATGAAATCACAAGATAGTCAACACGAGCAAATTGAGGGGTGGAATTATTATCTAGAAAAAGTTAAACCTAAAAATCCGCTGAATAAATACACTCTTAAGGGAAGTCAATTTGAAAGACCATTACTTGAGTTTAATGGAGCATGTGCAGGTTGTGGTGAAACTCCATATGCAAGACTTGTTACACAATTATTTGGTGATAGAATGATGATTGCAAATGCTACGGGATGCTCATCAATTTGGGCAGCAGGGTCGTATGAAATGGCATATACAATTAATGAACATGGTCATGGACCAGCATGGGCAAATTCATTATTTGAAGATAATGCTGAGTTCGGATATGGAATGTATTTAGGTGTTAAAACAATAAGAGAGAGAATAGCTAATAATGTTGCTATTGCCCTTGAAAGTGATATGACAGATAAAACCAAAGAAGTACTTAAAGATTGGTTGGATAATAAGGATGTTGGAGAAGGAACAAGAGAGAGAGCAGATAGATTAATAGAAGTTCTTGAAAAAGAAAGTAGTGAAATCGCCAAAGAGATATTAAAAGATAGAGAATATTTTGTAAAGAGATCACAGTGGATATTTGGAGGTGATGGCTGGGCTTATGATATAGGCTATGGCGGTCTTGATCAAGTAATAGCAATGAATGAAAATGTAAATATATTAGTATTTGATACAGAAATTTATTCAAATACTGGTGGTCAGTCATCAAAGTCAACTCCAACAGCAGCAATTGCAAAATTTGCTTCATCTGGGAAGAGGACTAAGAAGAAAGATTTAGGAAGAATGGCCATGACATATGGATATGTTTATGTAGCTCAAGTTTGTATGGGAGCAGATAAGAATCAAACTATTAAAGCTATAACAGAAGCAGAAGCCTATGATGGTCCATCATTGATAATAGCATATTCTACATGCATTAATCATGGAATAAAAGTAGGAATGTCAAATACTCAAGAGGAAGAAAAGAAAGCAGTTGATTGTGGATATTGGCATCTTTATAGATATAATCCAGCATTAAGGGGAGAAAAGAATCCATTTATATTAGATTCTAAAGATCCAAAAGAAAATTTTAAAGACTTCTTAATGGGCGAAGTAAGATATGCATCCCTTGCTAAAGCATTTCCAGAAGAGTCAGAGAAATTATTCGAGAAAACAGAGTCTGAAGCGAAAGAAAGGTTAGAAATTTATAAAAGATTAGCAAATCAACAATGATTTTATAAAAATGACTAAATACAAAATGTTATAATTTAAATTTAATAAAGAGTAACATATTAACTTTGCAATCAGAAGTTAATATGTTATTTTTTTGTAAAAACATTCTTTACGAATAATTTATTATATATATAAATATTATTAAATATAACTATTATAAAGGAGTTAAGTGTGTATAAATTAAAAGAAGTGAATATTGTACACATTGAAATATTATGTATAGAAGTCGTTCATAAGGATTCCGAAGAGAAACATGGAGGAGTTTAAATGAAAAAAAATACATTAATGGAAAGAATTTTTCATGATATTAATTATGATAATTATGTTGTACAGTATCAGGGAGATATTGAAGCTGAAATCTCGAAAATACCAGATTACTATGTTACAGTGATTAACGATAGATATGCAATTGTATCTGTTAAAAAAGATGTAGAAATTAATATGGGTAACGAACCATATATTTCATCAATTGTTTATGTTATTCCTGCAGAATTTTATACTTTACAAGATATTTCACCAGTAGATGCATCTCAAGCCAGCTTTTTGCAGACTGGATCTCAATTAAATTTAACGGGAAAAGGTGTAAATGTAGCAATTATCGATTCGGGCATTGATTACCTTAGTGAAGAATTTATGGATGCTAATGGAGAAACAAGAATTGAAAATATTTGGGATCAAACATTGATAAGCAATGTCGAAAATGATTCGGAATCAGTACCATTTGGGATATTATTTGATAGAAATAAAATAAATGATGCTATAAGAGCAAGTAGGGAAGGAGGATCTTCAGAGGATATAGTTCCAAGCAGAGATGAAATTGGACATGGAACGAATATGGCTGGAATAATCGGAGCAAGTGGAAAAAATCCGAATTTAAGAGGTGTTGCACCAGATTGTAATTTTGTAGTAGTAAAACTTATAAGAGATTTTTCGTATGAGGTCCAGTTTCCAGATGTTATAGTTCCTGTGTTTAATGTAACTGCTATTTTTGCAGCGTTGCAATATGTGTATGAATATGCTTTAACAACTAACAAACCAATGGTTATATATTTTCCTCTTGGAAGTAGTTTAGGGAATCATAAGGGAGAGGGCATACTGGAAGACTTTATAGACGCAATATCAAGCAATGGAGGGATAGCGGTAGTTACTGGTACAGGAAATCAAAGGGATGCTGGAGGTCACACATCTGGTTCAGTAACTCAGGTTGTCGGAGTACAAGCACTTGGTGCTGGGGTTGCAGAGTTAGAAGCATCACCTGAACAAAAAAATATATGGGTTCAAATATGGGCGGATTTGCCTAACATAATGACAGTTGAAATAGTATCACCATCAGGAGAAAGTTCTGGTATATTGAGTTTAATAATTAATTACACTATAAATCATACTTTTATTTTTGAGAAAACTTCAATTAGAGTTAATTTTTATTTTCCAGAAGAAGTTACTGGAGATGAGTTAATAAGGATAAGGTTTTATAATTTACAGCCTGGCATATGGCGAATTAGAATACAGGCAAATTATATTTCTAATGGAAGATTTAATGCTTGGATACCGCAAAAAGGATTAACAGTTGGAGATACAAGATTCAGTTTTTCCGATCCGTTTGGAACTATAACGAATCCAGGAAACTCCATATACTCTATAACTGTGGCTGCATATAATCAAAATAATAACAATATTGTTGATTTTTCTGGCATGGCATTTTTGGAATCATATACGGACAGAATAGATGTTGCTGCAGGCGGAATAAATGCGCTAACAGTTGCTCCGAATAATACGACAGCAGTGGTAAGTGGCACTAGCGTATCAGCAGCAGTTGTATCTGGAGTTTGTGCTATGTTATTTCAATGGGGAATAGTAAATGGAAATGAACCCAATATGTATGCACAGACTATTAAAGCATATCTTGCAAAAGGAGCAATGGCCAGAAGTGGAGATATTACGCCAAATCCATATTGGGGTTATGGTATATTGAATGTGCCAAAGATTTTTGAAAATATGACATAGAGAAAGAATAATTAAGAAAATATATTAATAATCTAATAAAATTTACACGAAATATTATTATAACAGGCAAAGGTCAGTATGTTTCCAAATTTTAAATTTTACTTTGTTTATTTAGATGAACATTTATTCAATTAAAACATACTATAATATAAAATAATTTTGTTCTCTAAAGCTTGGAGGAAAAATATGAGATATGAAAAAGTTGAATTACCGTATTCATATAATTCACTAGAACCATATATTGATGAAGAAACTGTAAAAATACACTATACTAAACATCTTCAAGGATATGTTGATAAACTAAATGATGTTCTTAAGGGATATGAGAAATTCACAGAGGGAAAAACTTTAGAGCAAATACTTTCAAATCCGAATAAAATACCTAAAAAAATTTATCAAGATGTTATAAATCAAGGTGGAGGAGTATTAAACCATAATTTATATTTTTCAATTCTTTTCCCTTACCCCAAAAAGGAACCTGAAGGGAAATTACTTAGCGAAATAGTTAGTACTTTTGGTTCATTAGAAATGTTAAAGAAACTCGTGAGTGAAGCTGCTATAAATAAATTTGGTTCAGGTTATGGGTGGCTAGTTAAAGATAAACATGGTAAGTTGAAAATTGCAAATAGCTCAAATCAAGATACACCTCTAAGTTTCGGATTCACTCCAATACTTACAATAGATGTTTGGGAGCACTCTTATTATTTAAAATATAAGAATTTACGTAAAGACTATGTTAAAAACATATGGAATTTAATTGATTGGGCACGGGTCGAGGAATTATATAAGAGTGATATAATTTAGACTAATTTTATTTTTATTGGAAAAGAGAGCTTTAGTTAAAGTTCTCTTTTCTATATGTATTAAAAGAAAATTAAATTAAAGTAGAATATAGTGAAATACTATACACAATTTATAAAATAAGAATTATAATAAAGGAAAATTTAAAACTAATTTTAGGGGTAAGGAGCATATATGTCAGAGTTAAAAAAAATATTAGGGCCAAGATTGAATAGTTTATTGGAAGAAAATAAAAATATTAAAGAGAAACTCATAAATGAAAAATATTTAGCAAATACTTTAGTTGGGAATATTTGTTTAGATTATATAAATGAAGAAAGGATAGAGATTAGTGGATGCAGATTTGAGAATGTTGTGTTTAGGGAGTGTTGCTTAAGAAATGTAGATTTAGTAGATATAATATTTGAAAATTGTGATTTATCAAATATTGATTTTTCAAATGGGAGTATACATAGAATAGAATTTAATAACTGCAAGCTTATAGGAGCTGATTTTAGTGATTGCAGTATACAAGATGTTTTTTTTAAAGACACAGTTAGCAGGTATTCCAACTTTGGATATTCAAAAGTTAAAAATGTAAATTTTCAGGAATGCAATATGCAAAGTAGTATGTTTTTGGAATGTAGCTTTACTTATGTTGCCTTTAACGGATGTGATTTAGCTAACTCTGAATTTACTAATACCCCTCTTAAAAAAGTAGATTTTAGAGAAAATAATATATCAGACATATCATTAACTGGAAGAGAGCTAAAAGATGCTATTGTATCACCTATGCAGGCAGTGGAGCTAGCAAGGCTCCTTGGTGTAATAGTTAAATAAGTATTATTTTAGTTGCAGTAAATTTATTTATAAATAATTTATTTTTTGATTTTAAAGATTAAGTACTTTAAAAGTTAGGGGATGAGTTTCGAAATATTGATAAACATATGGAGAGTGATATAATAATTGTAATGTAAAATTCATTTAGGAGGAACAATAAGTGGAAAAGATAGCATTAATTACTGATAGTGCATCAGATATAAGTATTGAGTTATTAGAAGCAAATAAAATAAGGCTTTTACCGTTCAAAATTATATATTCTGATAAGGAATATGAAGATAGAATTGACATAACTCCTCAGTTTATGTATGAAAGGTTAGAAACAGAAATTCCTAAAACATCGCTACCAAGTATCGAAAAAATAACGAGTGTTTTGAAAGATGCTGTTAATGAGGGATTTACTCATGCAATAATAATAACTATTTCATCTGCATTTTCTGGCACATATAATGCTGTAAGATTAATTTGTGATGAGTTTAAGGAGTTGCAGACTTTTGTATTTGATTCTAGAACATTAACAATGGCAGAAGGGGCAATGGTTTTAGAAACTGCAAGGTTAATTAGAGATGGTAAATCATTTAATGAAATAATTAAAATTCTACCTACATACAGAGAGAAGATAGATTTATTTTTTACAATAGACACTTTAGAATATCTTCAAAAAGGAGGAAGGATTGGTAAAGTCGCAGGAACAATTGGGGAGCTTTTGAATCTTAAGCCAATAATAACTGTAGCAGAAGATGGAACATATAGAACAGCAGCTAAAGTTAGAGGTTCAAAACAAGCGGTATCAAAGTTAACTAGTATATTTAAAACATACTTAGAGAAAGGTAAATATAAAGCTTGGATTTTAGATGGAAATGGTTTTGATAAGGTGCAAAACTTATACTATTTAATAAAAGATTTACCTAATGTAGTTGAGTGCACAATAGCCGGGACAATAGGTCCAGCACTTGGTGTAAATACAGGTCCAGGACTTGTTGGACTCGCAATTGAGAAGATAGATTAATAAATTTGAATATAGACTATAAATAAACTTCTAATAAGTTAAATGAGATTAATTCTTTAACTTATTGGGAGTTTAATTTCTGTGCATAAATATTTTTTATTATATAGGAAAAACTATTCTGTATAAAAATAAAGAAAAACAGGAGGAATTAAAATGAATTTTCCAACATCTTTTCCTAAACAAGAACAAAAGGAGCAACCAGGATTGGAGTATGAAATGAATCCGGCTCCAATATATGATGATCCTAATTATAATAAAAAAGGAGATAAATTAAAGGATAAAATTGCAATAATTACTGGTGGCGATAGTGGAATCGGGAAAGCGGTTGCTATAGCATATGCGAATCAGGGTGCTGATATAGTGATTATTTATTATAATGAAAATAAAGATGCAGAAGAAACAAAAGAAATAATAGATAGTATAGGTAGAAAATGTACATTAGCTAAAGGTGACATTAGTGATCCTAATTTTTGCAATAGTGTTTTAGAGAAAACTATTAAAGAATATGGAAAGATAGATATTTTAGTTAATAATGCAGCGGTTCAATACGAAAGCACAGATTTTAAACAAATAAGTGACGAACAATTTGATAAGACATTTAAGACAAACGTATACGGGACTTTTTATATGACAAGAGCAGCCTTAAATCATTTAAAAGCAGGTGGATGTATAATAAATACTGCTTCAATAACTGCTTATAAGGGAAATGAAACATTAATTGATTATTCAATGACTAAAGGTGCTATAGTTACGCTAACAAGATCTTTATCAACTGCATTAGCAAAAGGGAAAACTAATATAAGAGTTAATGCTGTTGCACCTGGACCAATCTGGACACCACTAATTCCAGCAAGTTTTGATGAAAAAAAGGTTGAGAAATTTGGATCGGATACGCCACTAGGAAGAGCGGGACAGCCGGTAGAGTGTGCTGGAGCATATGTATTTTTAGCTTCACAATGTGCTTCGTATATCACAGGACAAGTAATCCATGTTAATGGTGGAGAAATAGTAAATGCGTAGATTACATAACAAAAGATATTTATTTTTGATTTAAAAATTCAAAGCCAGGAGTAAAATCTTGGCTTTTTTGATTGGATTGATATAAAAAAATTAAAATGCATTAATGAGAAAGGTTAGAAGGACAACAGTAGCATTTATATTTATGCGATTTATAGATTAAAATATCTTATTTATCAAGATCATAAGTAATTTGAGTTCTTGCATCAAATAGATATGTATATATGTGATGATGATTAAAAAGCTAAATTAAAACAAAAAATCTTGACTACACATAGATGAATATCTATACTATATACATAGATTAATGAAATGGTTAATATTGAAAAAGGAGTTAAATGTGTGTAAGAAATATGATAAGAGTGGAAGAATCTTAAAAGCACTTGCAGATCCTAATAGGCTTAAAATAATAGAATTATTATCTTGTGGAGAAAAATGTGCGTGTGAGATATTAGAGAGTTTTAAATTTACACAGCCCACTTTATCCCACCATATGAAAGTACTAATAGATTGTGGATTAGTTAAAGCAAGAAAAGATGGAATTTGGAACTTGTACAAGTTAGACACAAATAATTGTAATAGATTAGTATTGTTTTTACTTAATTTAATTACAGAAAATGAGGATTGCATAAAAGATGATAAAAAAAATCAAGATTTTGATTAAAAGTTAATATAAAGCATTATTTTGTTAATCTTTAGAATATATTAAATATAATGCACTTATTAAAAATAATAAAAAATATATAAAAACGGAGATGAAATGAGGCAGATTGATTTAACTAAAGGAAAAACATTGAATGTCCTAGCAACATTGTCAGTACCAATAATGGGGAGTTCATTGCTACAATTTACATATAATCTAGTTGATATGTTGTGGGTTGGAGGCCTTGGAAGTAATGCTGTAGCAAGTATTGGATCAGCAAGTTTTTACGTAGGTCTTGGATATTCTATAAATTCATTAGTAGTTATAGGAACAGGAATAAAAGTTGCACATGCTATAGGTAAAAAAGAAGAAAATGAGATAAAAGAATATATTAATGTGGGTCTTTTAATTAATGCATTAATTTCGTTTATTTTTGGGTCTATACTCATTATATTAGGAAGAACACTTGTAAATTTTTTAAATATTAATAATATTGTAGTTGAAAAAGATGCATATACATTTTTAATATTCAGTGGACCCACAATAATTTTTGCATTTTTTAATCTTTTATATGCAAGAATATTAGGGAGTTTTGGAAATAATAAACTAGCATTTAATATAAATATTGTAGGAGTAGTTGTAAATATAATATTAGATCCAATTTTCATCTATGTTGTAAAACTTGGAGTTGAAGGCGCAGCCATAGCAACAATGATTGCTAATATTATAATGTTCTTATTATATCTATTTAAGTCATCGGGAATACTTAGATATAATTTTAGCATAAAAATTGATTATAATAAGATAAAGGAAATAATAATTTTAGGGTTTCCTATGGCGATACAAAGAATTCTATTTACTATAATAAATATATTTCTTGCAAAAATAATAGCTATATTTGGATCGGATGCAATAGCTGCTCAAAAAATAGGACTTCAAATTGAATCTATTACATATATGGTTATTGGTGGTCTTCATGGTGCGATAGCTGCATTTACAGGTCAAAATTTTGGGGCTAAAAAATATGAAAGAATCAAAGAAGGGTATAACACTGCACTTAGGATAGGAATTATATATTCTCTTCTTATGGCATTCATATTCATGTTTTTTAGCACACCATTTATTAAATTGTTTGTTAAAGATCAGCAAACAATTGCAATAGCTAATATGTACTTACAAGTGGTAGCCTTTTCTCAATTATTTAGTACTACAGAAACAGTATCTAATGGATTGTTTACAGGTATAGGGAAACCTAAAATATCTTCAATTATCAGTGTTGTATTCACAGCACTGCGAATACCAATGGCATTAGTTTTAATAAAACCATTTGGTTTAAATGGTATTTGGATAAGTATTTCTATATCGAGTATTCTAAAAGGTAGTGTAGCTTATATATTATATATAATTGAGGTTAAAAGAAAATATAGATAGATTAGTAAATAAGTAAATATATATATAGATAAAATTTATATGGGGAGGCAGTCAATGTTAAATGAACTTAAAGAATTATTTACACCTTATGAGTTATTAAAAGGTAATTATGGTATAGAAAGAGAAAGTTTAAGAGTAAATAATAAAGGAGAGTTATCAGTTAAGAGTCATCCAGAAGTATTTGGTGAGAAAGTGGAAAATGAATATATAACTACGGATTTTGCTGAAAGCCAAATAGAAGTTATAACACCACCATTAAAAAGCATAGAAGAAACATATAATTTTTCTAGAGTGCTATATGATATTGTGGTAATGGAAACTGAGGATGAATATTTATGGCCACAGTCTATGCCAGGAATAGTACCTACCGATGATAAAATTAGAATTGCAGAATATGGTGATAATGAAAAAGGTAGAGAAGCTAGACGTTACAGAGAAAATTTGATAAAAAAATATGGAGGTAAAAAGCAGCTTATATGTGGTATTCATTATAATTTTTCTTTTGATGATGATTTCTTGAGAAAGTTATATTGTTTATATGAAAGACAAAACACTCATAAGCTTTTCAATGGAATATTTAATAAAAATCAGAAGTTGGGATACAAGGAGTTTAAAAATAACTTATACTTAAAGGTTACAAGAAATTATTTGAGGTATAGGTGGATTATTATATATCTTTTGGGAGCAAGTGGAGTTGTTGATAAAAGCTATGTGGGACCTTGTATGAATTCATCTAAGGAAATTGCACACGATAGTTTTTCAAATGAAGGAGCCTTATCGTATAGAAATAGTGAATGTGGTTATAAGAATAAAATAGATCTATATCCTAATTATAATTCTGTTGATGAGCATATTGAAAGTTTAAGGAGATTTGTAAGCGATAAGCTTATAGGAAGCCATAAAGAGTTATATAGCTGTGTAAGGCTTAAACCAAAAGATCCGAGTGATTTCTTTAATTCTCTTGGTAAAGATGGAATTCAATATCTAGAATATAGAAGTATTGATATTAATCCGTTTGAAAAAGGAGGAATAAGCTTAGAGGATCTTTATTTTCTCCAAATATTTAATTTATTTTTGTTAATTAATGAAGAAACTGACTATGATAGATGGCAGGAAGAGGGAACAGAAAACCAAAATATAATTTCAAAACTAGGGCAAAAAGATGTTTTATTAAAGAAAGATGGAGAATTTATTTCTAAAGAGCAATGGGGAGTAGAAATATTAAATAATCTAAGAAACATTAATGATAAGCTAAACCTAGGGAAAGAAAAAATCATTGATTTAATGATTGGAAAAATTAAGAACAGTGAATTAACATATGCTTATAAAATTGAAAAGAAAGTAAAAGAAGAAGGATATATCAATGCACATTTAGATATAGCAAGGAAATATAAAGAAGAGTCTTATAAAAATAGATTTAAATTAGAAGGATATGAGGAGTTAGAGTTATCTACTCAAATATTGATGAAAGAGGCTATTAAAAGAGGAATAAAAGTTGAAGTTTTAGATAAATATGAAAATTTCATATCACTTAGAAAGAATACTAAGATAGAATATATTAAGCAAGCAACTAAAACATCAAAGGATAGCTATATAACTGCTTTAATTATGGAAAATAAGAGTGTGACTAAGAAAGTTCTTTCTGATAGCGACATTAAAGTTCCAAAAGGAATTGAGATAAATTCAATAGATGAATCTTTCAATATAATAAAAAATTTTACTAAAAAACCAGTTGTTATTAAACCAAAATCAACAAATTTTGGGATAGGTATAAGCATATTTAAAGAAGGTGCAGATGAAGAGAGTATTAAAAAGGCTTTTGAACTTGCATTTAAATATGATAATACAGTTCTTATAGAGGAATTTATTAAGGGAAAAGAATATCGTTTTTTAGTTATAGATGGTAAAGTTTCAGGGGTACTCCATAGAGTTCCAGCTAATGTTAAAGGCAACGGAGTAAATTCTATTAAGGAATTAGTGGAAATAAAAAATCAGGATCCGCTAAGAGGTCATCACTATGTAACACCACTTGAAAAGATAATTTTAGATGAAAGTGCAGAATTATTTTTGGAGCAACAAAATAAGGATTTTAATTATATTCCTGAAAAAGACGAGATTATTTATCTAAGAGAAAATTCTAACATAAGTACTGGTGGAGATAGTATAGATTATACTGATGATATTCCAGAGAAATTTAAAAAAATAGCGGTAAATGCAGCCAATGCTGTCAATGCAAAAATTTGCGGAGTTGACATGATGCTTGAAGATTTTAATGATGAAAATTCTAATTATTCAATAATTGAACTGAATTTTAATCCCGCAATTCATATCCATTGCTATCCTTATAAAGGTATGGAAAGAGAAATTGGCGTAGAAGTATTAAGAATATTAGATTTTGTTTAAAATATATAATTGTGAAAAATAAAGGAAGCTCTCAAAAGAGCTCCCTTTAATATAATTAGTTATAATTATAGAGATTCAACAGCTAAAGCCGATAATACTGCATTAGTTATAGTGAGTCCAGCTGTTACTGCAATTAAGCTAGTTGGCTCAAGTTGAATTGTATAAGTTGTATTATCATAAGCTGGATTACAATCACAAAATTGAAAACTAAATGATTCGGACTCTAAGACACTAACTGTTTCAGCAAAAGTAAAGGTTCCACCTATTGGTTGAGGGGATCCATCACCAACTGTTTTTATTATTGTAAAATTTAAATTTACTAAGATATCTACAGGTAAAGAGATTATGCTAGTAAATGTTAAAAGTACTTTAGGATTGCACATATTAGTAGTATCTATAGAAACACTAGCTACAGGTATAGGTCTAGATAATGGTGTCGAAATTATAGGCAAAGGCCCAACTCCACCAGAACCAACATTTAGTAAAGCTCTACCAGGCTCTGGGGCACGATTGTAGCATCTGCAACTAGGACGATTGTCAGGATAAGTGTAGCTAGGACGATTGTCAGAATAATTGCAGCTAGGACGAGTATCGTAGCAATCATAATCATGTTCATTTTCACAAATAATATTCATAAATTACCTCCATACTATCATAAGTTTATCAAGTTTTTCTCCGTATAATTTAGTTGTAAGAGATTCTTTTCATAGTATATTGTATGAGAAATATATAAAAATGTGATGTATTAGGAAATCTAATATTTTATAAATTTTTATGAGTATAATAATGAAATGTAAAGGTAGTTATACGTAAAAAGATGCAAATTCAATTAACAATTTAAAAGATGAGGTGTGACTTAATGATAAAAAATGATTATATGAAAGAGATAGAGAATACTTTAACTTTAACAAGTGAAGAAGTAAATAAGGATATAGCAAAAGGTGATATAGGAGAAGCAAAAGAAAAAATAAATAAAAAACTTAAAGCTCTAGTAGGAATGGACATAGGAACTATAGATATATTTTCTTTCAGCAGCATAGAAAGTTTTATAGGTAAAGAAATGCACTATAATGCAGAAAAATTTATTGCACTTGGAAGCCTTCTTAAACTTCGAGGACTAATTAGCGATAAAGAGAATAATGAAAGTGCTAAAGTTCAATACTATGAAAAAGCTTTAGAAGGTTTCTATAAAGCTTATGCTGAAGATGATGAGATAGACAAGAAATATCTATATGAAGCAGCAGAAATAGCTGATGAATTAGTTAATTATGAACTTTCATTAGAGGTAGATAAGAAAATTTTTAAGATATATGAATTAACTAATAAGTTTGATAGAGCTGAGGATACCTTATTTTATACGCTTAGGAAGACTAATAATGATGGTAGCATTATTTTAGAAGGGATTAAATTCTATAATAGGCTAAAAGAAAAAGATAACAATGAATTAATTATAGGGAATCTACCTATAGAAGAAGTTAAGGATGGGATTTTAGAGCTTGAAAGAAGATTAGGATTATAAAGTTTTTGCTTCAATATAACTGCGTAAATTCATTAAATGTAAGTTATTTACTATTAGTATTAGAGGAACATTGCTAAAGATAAATAATATAATGATAGAAAGTAGTTATGGGTTAGGAGAAGCTATGGAATTTAAGGGATGGAATGATTTCGAGAATTTAGCTAGAGCATGCGGATATAGTAGTTGTAATAAAAATAATAGTGGGAATAATGCAGAGGATGAGTTCGAAAATTCAGAATGTAGAGATATTCCAAACGGATTTCAAGATGTAGATCCACAGCTATTCATTTTGATAGGAGAGATATTGGGGAATATATTATCAGGTAGGCTTCCGTTCAATGTTCAAAATGCACTAGGAAATTGGTTACAGTTAGTTGGTCAAGTAATAGAGACATATAATGCTCAGCAGCAATATTTTCAAGGAGGGCCAGGAAGATACTTTAGTCCTAAAAATTATAATGTAAGTAATACATTTTGTAGTAGTTCTCAAAATACTAATTCAAGTAAAAATAAACCCAATAAGTCAACAAATGATATCAAGAAGAAGATTTCAGAGGAGGATGTGGATAATAAAATAAATCATTTGGAATTATCTTTAAATGATTTAAGAGAAGAAATAAAAGAAATTAAAAAATTACTAGAAAAATAATTTAATTAAATTATTTTTCTAGTAATTTTTCTTTAACCTTTTTTAAATTTGTTACCTGTTTTGTTATGGTGGATACAAATATTACTCCTAATGCTAATGTTCCAGCGCTAGCTAATGTATTTAATCCTAACTCTACTGCACGGCTTATATTGCCACTTATTGTTTCATACATGGTGTAATACATTCCAGAACCAGGAACTAATGGAATAAGTGCACAAATTACCAAAGTGGTTACAGGGGTCTTTAAAAGCCTTGCACAAATTTCTGAATATATGCTAAATAGTATTGAAGATATAAACAATGATAAGATATCACCTATATTATTTTCTTTCAAATATAGATAAGAAAACCAACTTATAGCTCCACCTATAGATGCAAATATTAAATTCTTTCCTTTTATATTAAAAATTATTCCAAAGCCTAAGGATGCTAAAAACGAGATTGCAATTTGTATTAGCATAGAACCTCCTAAATATTATGATTAAAAGATGAAATATATTTTATTAGTTTATGACTTAGAGTAGAATTAACCTAAGTTATTTATAAATAGACTTAAAACTGCTCCAGTGCCAACAGCTATAGAAACCGCAACTAAAAATGCTTCAGAGGCTTTTGTTATACCAGATAAAAAGTCACCAGCTATGGTATCTCTAATTGCATTAGTGATTGTGAGACCAGGAACAAGAAGCATAATAGAACCTATAATAGTTTTATCTAAATTATTAGATAAATTTAATTTTATGAAAGCTATAGCTAAAAATGCACACAATCCTCCACTTAAAGAATTAGTGAAAAATTCGTTTATGTTTAATTTTTGGCATATCACAACAATGATTTTTATTACTGCTCCAATTATGCTTGCAGAAATAAAATCTTTAAGATTTCCACCAAACATAATACTAAAGCATCCTGCACTAAGAGCGGACCATAATAAAGTGGTTAAGTTAGAATATCTATGGCTATTGGATATGCTTGTAAGTTCTTTATTAAATTCATTTATATCAATAGTCTCTGTTTGTATTTTTCTAGAAAGATCGTTGACTAAATCAACTTTATGTAAATCAACACCTCTGGAAATAATTCTTTGAACAAGAGTAGCAACCTCATCATAATAAGTTACCGTAACAATTATTCCTGTCGGTATTACAAAACTATCAACTGTATGAGCACCAAAGGCAGTACATATTCTACTAATGGTTTCTTCGACCCTATAAGTTTCAGCACCACTTTCCAACATTATTTTTCCGGCCAATGTAGATACTTTGAGTAATTTATTTAAGTCCATAATTTTTTCTCCAATATATTTTTTATAACAAATGAATTATAGCACATAATAAATAATTCTTATAGGCGTAAGTTATATAATATTTAATAATTAAAGACAATGTATTCTCAAAGAATAAAATAATTAAAAATTAAGAATATTAAGAGGAGATTATATTCATAGAAATAACATAAAATGTAACAAGTTTCACTAAAAGCTATATAAAGATATAAAAAATAGTTGATAAATTTAGTAAGAAAACATATAATTTGAATATAAGTGAAACTTTTGTGACATGTTTTATGCTACGTAAAGTGCTTTCTCATGTCCTTTAGGGAACAAAAATATATTGGGGTGATTTATCAAGATGAATTTTGAAAATATACAAAGAGAAGATAAAGAAATTTATGATCTAATTGAAAAAGAGTTAGTTAGACAACAAAAAGGAATAGAATTAATAGCTTCAGAAAATATTGTAAGTCCAGCTGTTATGGAAGCTATGGGATCTTATTTAACTAATAAATATGCTGAGGGATATCCAAATAAAAGATATTATGGCGGATGTCATGTTGTAGATGAAATAGAACAAATTGCAATCGATAGAGCTAAAGAATTATTTGGTGCAGAACATGCAAATGTTCAACCGCATTCAGGTTCACAAGCAAATATGGCTGTATATTTTGCAGTATTAGAACCAGGAGATACTGTATTAGGTATGGATTTAAGCCATGGTGGCCACTTAACACATGGTTCTCCAGTTAATTTTTCAGGAAAATTATTTAATTTTGTATCTTATGGAGTCGACAAGGAAACTGAAATGATTGACTATGAAAATGTAAGAAAGCTTGCAATTGAACATAAACCAAAGCTTATAGTTGCTGGTGCGAGTGCATATGCAAGAATTTTAGATTTTCCAAAGTTTAGAGAAATAGCTGATGAAGTTGGAGCATTATTAATGGTAGATATGGCTCATATTGCAGGACTTGTTGCAGCAGGTGTTCATCCATCACCAGTACCATATTCTGATTTTGTAACAACAACAACTCATAAGACTTTAAGAGGTCCAAGAGGTGGGCTAATACTTTGTAAAGAAAAATATGCCCAAGTGTTAAATAAAAACATATTTCCAGGAATACAAGGCGGTCCTCTAGAACATATTATAGCTGCTAAAGCCGTATGTTTTAAAGAAGCATTAGATCCAAGTTTTAAAACATATGGAGAAAATGTAGTTGAAAACTGTAAAGAACTTGCATCACAATTAATAGCTAAGGGCTTTAAAATTGTATCAGGTGGAACAGATAACCATGTATTCTTAGTTGATTTAAATAACAAAGATATAACAGGAAAAGAAGCAGAAGCTTTGCTAGATTCTGTTGGAATAACAGTTAATAAAAATACAGTACCAAATGAAACAAGAAGTCCATTTGTAACTTCAGGAATCAGAATTGGTACAGCAGCAATAACAACTAGAGGCTTTGTAAAAGAAGATATGGCTGAAATTGCGGCAGTTATATCAGAAACAATAGAGAATAGAGAAGGAGACTTATCAGCTCTTAAGTCTAGAATAGAAACTTTATGTGATAAACATCCATTATATAAGTAAATAAATGATATAGTGAGGCTTCATGCATATGAAGCCTCTTATTATATTTATCTGGAATTCCAAGGATATGTACTATTTTTATTTTGAACTTACTATTATTTAGAATTAAACAAGTAATTAAATACTTCTGATAATAATAGAATAAAATTGAGGTCTAGAATTTACATAAGAGATTGTGAAA
Source organism: uncultured Clostridium sp. (assembly GCA_963524945.1). Classification (GTDB taxonomy): domain Bacteria; phylum Bacillota; class Clostridia; order Clostridiales; family Clostridiaceae; genus Clostridium. Next base: position 4,247 of record CAURJV010000067.1, on the reverse strand, counting down.
ATATAATATAATTTATGTGGAAGATGAGGAGATAAATGAAAAAAGCACTTTTAATTATTGATGCTCAAGAAGATTTTATTGGTGAAAAGCGTAATAAACAAAGATTTGATTTTGAAGATGTAGATAAACTTATTAATAATATAAATGAGAAAATCATATTTTATGAGAAAAACAAAGATATAGTAGTCTATATTGTTAATGTATTACCAAATAATTTTTTATATAAGAAGTTTTTTAGATATACTCTTGTAGGAACAAAAGGAGCCAAATTAGATAAGAGGATTACGATAATATCACAAAATTATTTTGAAAAACAATTTGGAAGTGCTTTTAGAAATAATAATTTAGTGAAATTTATAAAAAAGAATGAGATAAATAAAATAGAGATGGTTGGAGTTGATATCAATGGATGTATTTTTAAGACTGCAAAAAGTGCAGTAAAAATTGGACTTAATGTTACTATCTCTAGCGATAGCATAGGGATTATTAATACTAAAAAATATATTAGAATAAGTAATAAATTAAAATCAATTGGAGTAGCTTATATATAAAGAAAAACTACTAAAATTCAAATTATGCTCCCATAAATATTTATTTGAAAATTTCTCATGAACATTTAAAGTATTTGAGAATAATATATATTATGAAGAAAGAAGGTTTTATGGGAGGAAAATTTAATGAATCCATATCAATTAATTATCAACGTTCAACAACGAATGCAACAAGATCCTAACTTCGCTAATAAATTTAATAAAGCTATATCCGAATTAAATAAGGTACCAGGACTTCAGCAAAGAGTTATTCAAATAGCTCAAATTAGTGATGAAAGCCAAAGAGAACAATCTATGGAAGGATTACCTAAAGATGCCAAGCGCGCGGTAAAAAAAATCTTAGGATTATTAGACGAGTATAATATTTATAAATAATATAAATTAGAGCTATATACTTTCAGGTACTTAATTGAATAAAAGAAGTTTCTCATAGTTATAAGAATTTTAACTATAGGAAACTTCTTTTATTTTATAATAAACAAGTATGAATAATTTTTAGTGTATGCCTATTATTAATATGTCAATTAGGTATATAAATTAAAATCCTCTTTTTTCAGCTTCTATTCCACTTTCATTTTTTCCAGGTCTTTTTATTGTTGTGTTGTAACTACTTTTCCCATATTGATTCTGAGTTTTATTACCATTCCTTAAAAAATTACGTTCTGAATAATCTTTATTATTATTATTGTCCACAAAATCATCTCCTTTAACTTATTATATATATAGTATGTCTACATTAATGAAAATTAATTGTGGTAAATTCAGTATAGATATTATAAAATATAATATTCTATTTTATAATACTTTTACAAGAAAATATTACAAAATGGAGATTAGTATAAATAAAACACCCCAAAAAAATAGATGCATGGATAATGTAATAAATGAGCAAATTAGAAGTCGTTGTTTTGTGTTTAAAGATGGTTCTATACTTACTCTTATAAGAAAATAAAAACCTGCTAGAGCAAAGAGTGCAGAACATAGACTATCATAAGAAAGTATAAAAATAAGTAGAATTAAGCCTAAGAATATAAAATTCCAGCTAGGCATGTACTTTACCTGTACATATTTTTCTCCAGAATCTAAGTATATGCCATTAATAGCAATGTCGCAATTATTATCGATACTCACTAGTATAGCGGTTTTATTTCCTAATTTAAATGTAGTTTCACGTGTAATTCCAAAAGTTTTGGAGCTTTGAAGTTTTATAGGTATTTTATTTACTAATAATTTTTTTCTTAAAAAGCTTTTAGAATACTCTATATTATAATTTATATTATCTACATTGGCAATCCATCTTTGAGTTCTCATAAAGACCTCCTTTATTAACGATCATTGAAATTAGTATTATATATAATGAAATTAAGTTAGTATATTTAAATATATACATAAATATGTATGAATAGAATTGAGTTTTTACTTTAAATAAATTATAAATTGAATTAATGTTATGTATATTAGCATATGTTGTATCAATCATATCTGAAAAAAGCTTTACTAAGAAGGAATGCTTAAGGTGAACTTTAAGTATTCCTTCTTAGTTTCGAAATATATGAGAGTACAAAATTAAGGGGAAATAGATAAAAAGATAAAACAAAAATACAATTACGTTAGCAATATATTTAATAATCATAGAATAAAATACGTAACTATAAGGTCAGTATATACTTATGTAAATGATTTGTATTGAGTTGAGCATTACTTCATTAGTTGTCAATAATCTGGATCAAATGTAAAAATTGATTAGAAAAATTTTGTATAGTATACTAAGAATATATTGGCATAAGTACTTTTATAAGCAACTTAAATAAAAAGCATTAACGTATTGATTCAATAAAGTTTATATATTTTTTAGGGTGATATATAATAAGTATAAAGAATAGTATTACTAACAATTTTAATATGCTTATTAGTAATTCTACTTCCATTTTGGAATAATGCTTCTTATGCCTAACCAGCAAATATCGCGAAGGGAAAGTTTTCGACTAGTAGTTCTTCACTAGATGGATATCTGGAAATCAGTTACAATTATGGATTTTTCATCCATATGGTGTGCTTCAAATGGATCAATGCAACGGTGGTGGAAAGTAGATTGAGATTCGAGTTATGATAGTACAGGATTTTTCTATACACGACCTGATCTAGATGACATGATATATTTTAAAAATATAAAAACAAATATTTCTCCGGTAAATATGCCATTTAATGATTTGGATTCGGATAATTCAGATGCTTGTATCATTAATTCAAATTATACAGTAACTTCCAATAATAGATTAAATGGGATTGGTGGATATGACTTATATTTATGTGATAATAGTACAGGTAAAAAGTGGTCATTAAGCAGCTATAACAGTGAAGTTAATACGCTTAAGAATGAATTAGGATCAGTATATACTCCAACTATAAATTAAATAGTCAGGAAGCAAATAAATTCATTGAAGGAATTAGGAGAATCTAATACTTCCAATGAATTTGAATTAATATTTTCAATATCTTATTATTAATAAAAGAGTTGGATACGGAAGTCAATTTTAGATAAATTTAAATTAATTATTTGTAAAATAATACTCAATACAAAGAATGAATGAAATAGTTAAGGGCGCACAAAATGAATAAGCTGAAAACAGTGAATTCAAAAGAATAGGATTATGAAGAAAAACGTTGTATAATGGTAAAGTAATTTAAAATCATACTATTTATTATATACAGCGATAATTACATAAACAATGAAAAATATAAAGAAAAGATAGTATGATACATTAAAATAAAAAAGCATTATTTATTAAAATAAAAGTATGTATAAAAAAATAAATAGTAATAAGAAACAAATTCTTATTATTGGATTTTTTTATCGATAAGGAGAAAAAATGAGTAAAACATTAGTATTAGCAGAAAAACCATCAGTAGGGAGAGATTTGGCAAAAGTTCTTAAGTGTAATCAAAATAAAGGTTCATATATAGAGGGCAGTAAATACATAGTGACTTGGGCAATGGGACATTTAGTTGGCCTTATGGATCCTGAAGGGTATGATAATAAATATAAAGAGTGGAAAATGGAGACACTTCCAATGCTTCCTAAACACATGAAACTTACGGTTTTGAAAAAGACAGGAAAACAATATAACGAAGTAAAAAAACAATTGTTAAGAAATGATGTTAGCGATATTGTAATTGCAACAGATGCTGGAAGAGAAGGTGAATTGGTAGCACGTTGGATACTTGAAAAGTCAGGTGTGAAAAAGCCATTAAAGAGATTGTGGATTTCATCTCAAACAGAAAAAGCCATTTTAGATGGATTTAGAAACTTAAAACCAGGTGAAGCTTACGAAAATCTATATAAAGCAGCAGTATGTAGAGCAGAAGCGGATTGGCTTGTAGGTCTTAATGTAACAAGAGCGTTAACATGTAAGTATAACGCACAATTGTCAGCAGGAAGGGTTCAATCACCAACATTAGCTATGATTGTATCAAGGGAAGAAGAAATACGAAATTTTAAGCCTAAAGTTTATTATACTTTAGAAGGAAAAACTAAAGGATTTACTTTATCATGGGTTAATAAAGATAATACTTCAAGAATTTTTGATGAAGAGTATGCAAATAGAGTAGCGGCTAAATTAAGAAATTCAGAAGGAAAAATAGTTAATGTAAGCGAAGCAAATAAGAAAAAGTTTTCTCCTGCTCTCTATGATTTAA
>CAURJV010000066.1:0-31618 GCA_963524945.1 uncultured Clostridium sp. | reverse complement strand
ATAGTGCCCTTTTACATAATTCTGCTTGTTTAAATATTGCTGACATTTCTTTCTTCTCTAATTCATTTAAATCCAAATTGTTTAATACCATAAAATTTTCTACAAGAAGTTTATTAAAATCTTCCCCACCTAAGAAGTTATCCCCTGCTATAGATTTAACCTCCATAACTCCTTCAAATAATTCAAGTATTGAAATATCAAAAGTTCCGCCGCCTAAATCAAACACCAAAAATTGAGTTTCGTCATCTTCCTGATGAAGCCCATAAGCTACAGCTGCTGCTGTCGGCTCACTAATTAACCTCTCAACTTTAAGTCCTGCAAGCTCCCCTGCTCTTTTAGTTGCTTTACGCTGAGCATCATTAAAATAAGCTGGAACGCTTATAACTGCCTCTACTATCTCTTCTCCTAAATAACTTTCTGCATCTTCTTTTAATCTTTTTAGAATAAATGAAGATAATTCTTCTGGTGTAAATGTATAAGTACCAATTTGGAATTTTTTCGTTGTTCCCATAAATCTTTTAAAGTTAGCAACCGTAAAATTCGGATGTGTAATAAGTCTTTCTTTAGCTGTATCACCAACCAAAATTTCATCATTTTCATCAATACTCACTACCGATGGTGTTAAATTTTTATTTAACACATTGGGTATGATGTTAGCTTGTCCATCTTTCCAAACAGCAACCAAACTATTTGTAGTCCCTAAATCAATACCAATAATAGGCATAAAATCCCCTTCCCCTTCTAAACAAATATAAAGTAATTAAATTATTTACTAATTATTGCATTTCATTATAAATTATCACAAATTTATAATTCATTGTAAATTATAACATGTGGGTTTTACACTATCAATTTTCTACATTGTATATGACTAAATTATTATCTGATTATTTACACTAAGGCATTTTCATCAACTAAAAGTTGATTTTCTTCAATTTCCTTAATCCCAATCTGCCTACTAAAAGAATTTAATCTCTCCTTAAAATAATTAGAAAGATTCTTATCTTCACACCATACATAGCAGCCTTTAAGTCCTCTTGTCATAAGAATTCTATAAGTGTTTTTGATAAGTTCCTCACTTATTTTTAAGGCTTTTTCTTTATCTTCTTTATACAGCTTCTTAACTCCATTTAAGCTTTTATCTGTTTTAGCCCGTTTAAAGAAATCTGTTTTTAATTTTCCATTGTCAAAGTGTAAGTCTTGTCCGATTATCACTCCAACATAATCAAATTCAAGGCCTTGGCAAGTATGAATGCAGCCACATTCTTCTATGGATTCTTTATCAATTGCCCAAGTTTGGCTATTACTTAAATTCCACTTCATTCTAAAATTATATTCTGGAAATTCTATATCATGTTTATTGTAATTTTCTTTCTTTTTAGTTACCCATTCATAACAATAACCTGCAACTAATCTTGATTTATTGTTTACACTATTCTTTTCTTCTATAGCTTTTCTCATTTCATTTGGATCATCGAATACTTTAAAATCAAAATCAAATTCAAAACCATCAAAGTTGCCTGTTTCACTTATCTCTAGCACATCATCAAGCCATGATACATACCCATCTGAACCATTGCAGCGAAATTGAGATGTAAGTTTTAATTTTCTAGTTTTAACCTTTAAGGTTCTTGCATGATGTTCTATTTCTTCAATGCTACCTATGTCATCCATAGTAACTCTTTGATTATTATCAACAAAGAATATAGACACTTTAGCAGTATTTATTATTTCCTTAATTTGATTTTCTCCAATATTTTTAAATATACCTGATTTAGCATTTAATCTATGAGCTTCATCAACTATTAAAACATCAATTTCATTCTTGCTTGTATTAGTATATACTCCAGAGCCTTTGAACAAATTATTAATATATTTTTGTGTATAATTACCTTTAAGCTTTTCACAATATACATTTCTTGGTGCAGCATTTTTAGTTACATACTGACAATTAAGATTCATATTACAAATTTTAACTAAAAGATTAATTGCAAGTACAGATTTGCCTGTCCCCGGTCCTCCTTCAACAATTATTGTTTTCTTAATCTCACTTTTAATACAATAACGAACTGTTCTCATGATACTCTCGAAAGCAACCTTTTGATCGTCAATCATAATAAATTCTTCGTTGCCATCGATCATCACCTTAAGAGCATCTTGGAGAGATTTTGATGGTCTAATTTTGCCGCCTTCAATGTAATAAAACCTTTACCTTGATCAGGCTTTTTAACATATTTGCAAATAAATTTTCTAAGCTTTATAACGTCACCTTTTGTATAAGCAGGCGCTTTATGTAGCCATTCACTATAAACCTCATTTAAAAGAGGTTCATTTACTTCCTTCTTAATATAGTTATGTAAATAAGCGCAAGGATGTAATTTTATGTTTTTCTTCTCTACAGAATCATTATAATCTTCAATGAGACTTGCATAAGACCAAGCTTGATAGGATGGATGAGCAGTTTTTGTTTTACTTCTATTTAAGATTATCCTAACAATTGCATCCTCATCTTCTACTTCTTCTAATTCGCTCCATTGCTTAAGTTCAACAATTATAACATTTTCCCTCTCCTCTTCATCAAGGCCAGTTAGAATAAAATCAACTCTCTTTGAAGTAGCAGGAATTCTGTATTCTATAGCAACTCCGCATTCATCTGGTATTTCATCTGTGCTAAGCGCCTTAAACATATAAAGCATAGAATTATCCCAAGATTTAAACTCTCTTTCTCTAGATCTTCCTATTTTATTCTTATATTCTCTATCAATCAAAATACTTATTTCATCATTAGTAACATGTTTCATAAAATCTTTTTTACTAGCTTGATATACAATCACTTTTTATGCGCCTCACTTTATATGATGTCTAGCCCCTATAATAAGCTAATATTTATAGATATTACAGTAGCACGCCCTTGCTAACTTTCTTCTTATAATTCAGTATACTTCTTGCTGTTTCCTTTAGCTTTTTCAATTGGATATTTCTTTTCATTTTTATCCATTTTCTTATTTATAATATCTTCAATCTCCACCTCTAATACATCAGCCATCTGGATACAATAAAGCATAACATCAGCAAGTTCATCTAAAACATTCTCTTTATTATAATTTTCTGAATCCCATAAAAACTCTTCTAAAAGCTCTCCAGCTTCAATGGATATAGCTTTTGATAAGTTAGCTGGACTATGGAACTTATTCCAATCTCTATCATCATTAAATTTTCTTATTCTATTCATTGTTTCATTCATATTATTCACTCTTTCTATGTTTTGCCATTTTTATATTAATTATATCATAAATTGCAGCAAAAAAATTAAGGCTAATATTTTGACAAAATATCATCCTTAATTTTTATCCTCTAACTCTTTTTAGCCATTCCCAACATTCTATCAAATGCTCGTTCACCTACAGCTTTTGCGGTATTCTCATCAAAATAATCTTTTAATACCTGAACATCTGATATATCTCTTTCAAATTCAATTTTTACATCTTTCTTTTTAAACATATCCTTATTATTAAATAAATAATTATACATTACTCTTATAATTTTATTCATAAGTTCAGAATTAAAATCCAATTTTTCTTTAGTCGAGTTTAATGGTAAATCACTTGTATCTAGTATTTCTATTAAAACTTCCCCTCTGAAATTTCTATAGCTATAACCTCTTTCCTGCTTAGTCCTACTCCACTGAACATCTGTACTTTTATTAGTTTCACAAATACATCTTCTATTAATGAAAATATCCCACCCATTCTCTTCATTAATACCAATTGTTGAATATAACTTTACTTGAACATTTATATTGTTTTGAATAACATATTTAGGTGAGATCTTATCTGGCTCATCTTTTATTCTATATGGTTTAATCTTTTTACCATTAAGTATGATCTCTATTCCTGCGTCCAAAAACATTCTATATCTTCTAGATATGTCTCTACTGAGATTATTATATTCACCTTTTTTAAAAAATTTTATCACTTCATCGTCAAGCTTGTCCAAATATATTTCTACCCCATAAGTGCGTCTTTTTGCTTTACTCAGCTTTTTGATTTCTAAACTCCAATCATCATTAGTTCCCCATTTTTCAACATTAAATGGTATTTGGTACGATTCATCAATGTTATATGAAAAAATATCAGCTTTATTCCCTAACTTTATAATGGCTCGTTTCATACCAACACCGAATCCATTTGTCTTGTCCCCATGTCCACCTATTTTGAATATTTCATGTATAACTTTAGGGTTAAACCCACCACAGTCATCTTTAATACTAAATTTATTATCTTCTGTATTAATTTTTATTTGGTGCCCTCTTATATTTCCTAACGTACTTGCTGCTTCTATTGAATTATCAATCAAATCAAAAATTGCTAATCTTGTTGTTATATCTTTTTTCATAGCAATTATTGCAAAATCTTTTGTAAAGCCTCCATCTACTTTCAAAGCTTTCACCTAATTTTAAAATAATATACACTAAATAATATGTACTAGTAGTAATGCGTATACTATCATAATATATTTTCTTTAGAAGTTCATCTAATAGTAGATAATAATTGTTATAAAAATCTCCTATATATATACTAAAATATAAAGTAATTAAAAATATAGCCTATGATAGACTTATAATTACTCGATATAGAACTATTGCTAATAACTAAATAACAATACTCTTATTAGCCTTGTTTATAATTTTAGCTGGTATTTCTTTTTCAAGCTCCCAAACAAAACTTATTGGTTTATTTCCAGTGTGGTTAACATATTCGCATAAACCTAAATAAGTAAAGGTCGCAGTTATTCCCTCTTTTTCTTTACTTTCTCTAACAAATAAAGCCACTTTACTATTTAGTGTTTTATGATTTATATATCTCTTTCCAGTAGTACTCTCTACAGAAGTTGTACTTTGGCTTTGCCAGTGAAATAAGTTTTCGTTAATTGCATAATCTTCATATAGTGTTGATGGAGAGAAATCTTTATCGCTTTTATTTAAGGTAATAAAGAATATGTCTAAAGCTTTATCTTCAAAATATTTTACACCTTCTCTAAAAGCTGGCTTTTTATTTTCATTGAAATATCCAAGTGCTGCCATAACTTGATCTCTTGAATATTCACAATGTAAATCTAAAGGACAAGGAAAACCAAGTTTTACAGTCTCATCAATAAAATCGATATTATTATAATTATATGACAATATGCTTATTGCTTCCTTAATCATATTTTTATTTTTTAATAAGCTAACAATTCCTTCTTTTGTTGATTTGAAGCCTTGCTTTTCTGGTGAATCATTATAAAACGTGTAATATAACATATTTAACATAAGAACTTCTTCTTTATTTAAATCATTATTATAAATATCATTATTGTTAAATATATTTAAGATAAAATTTATAAGTCTTCTAGAATTAATATTAAATAAATTCTTTAATTTTTTTGTTATTTCTTTCTCTTGTTCTTCATAAAACTCTTCTTTTAGCCCTGCTATCACAAGCATTCTACTAAAGCTTCTATCACCTGATTTTCCATAAAAATCTACCAATGATAAGTGATAATAGTTTAAAAAGTTTTCTAAATTCAATTCAATATCAGTCTCTAGCATGAAGTTCTTTAATTTAACTATTAAATTTGCTTTATTATTCGCTGAGGATTTCACATTTCTTAAAATATATTCTTTGGCTTGTTTTTCAAGTTGAATATAGCAGCCTTTAGGCAAAGTTAAAAATCCATTTTCTATATATTCTTTAATTGGATGATTAGTTTTACCTATGAGTGCTCTAAACTTTTCCTCAAAGTTATAATTCTTATGGGCTTGACCTACAAAATCCAATACTGTTAAGCATTCTTTGCCTTCACTTAATCTTAAACCTCTTCCTAATTGCTGCAAAAATACTGTTAAGCTTTCCGTTGGTCTTAAGAACAAAACTGTGTTAATTTCAGGTATATCGACACCTTCATTATATAAATCCACTACAAAAATAAACTTTATTTCACCATTTACTAATTTTCTTTTGGCATCAGCTCTTTCATTATCCTCACTATTACCATGTAAAGCTATTGCTGGTATGTTATTTTCATTAAAGCTTTTTGCCATAAACTTAGCATGTTCAACACTAACACAAAACCCAAGACCAATTATTTCATCTAAATCTGTAACATAATTTTTAAGACTTTGTACTATTTGTTTTACTCTAATATCATTACCTGTATAAAGGTTACTTAATTCTGTAATATCATAACCTCTTCTTCCCCATTTAAGCTTAGATAAATCAATAGTATCCGTAACAACAAAATATTGAAATGGACTTAATAGTTTTCTATTAACAGCTTCATTCAATCTAATTTCAGCACTAATTCTATCATCAAAATATTTAAATACATCTCCTCCGTCTGCTCTTTCCGGAGTTGCTGTGAGTCCTAGTAAAATTTTAGGCTTATAATACTCTAATAATCTCTGATATGATGGTGCTGCTGCATGATGAAATTCATCTACAATAATAAAATCATAATAATCACTTGAGGTTACTTCACATAAATTTTTACTATTTAAACTTTGAATAGAAACAAACAAATGATCTAATGAAGTAGGAATATTATTTCCAACCATTAAATCTCCAAAATTATTATCTTTTAGTATAGCTCTAAAAGTATCTCTGCTTTGTTTTAAAATTTCCTCTCTATGAGCTACAAATAATAATCTGTTACTACTCATCTTGTTTTCCTTACAAAAATCTTTATAATCAAAAGCTGAAATTACAGTTTTTCCAACACCAGTCGCTGCAATTATCAAATTTTTATACTTATTAAAGATTTCTCTTTCAACTTTAAGTTTTTCGAGTATTTCTTTTTGGTAAGAATAAGGCTTTATATCAAAGACAAAATTAAACTCAGGCTCATCAACATATTTTTCTTTCATTAAGGATTTAGATAAAACTTCCTTATCATTATCAGTACCTAAGTAACTAATAAATTCTGAATCATTCCAGTAACTTTCAAAAGTAGCTTCAAATTTCTTTATAATATCAAAAGAGTCTCTCTCTGTAACTTTTATATTCCATTCAAGTCCAGAAGTTAAAGCAGCATTTGAAAGATTAGAAGACCCTATATAAGCAGTAGTAAACCCTGTTTCTCTTTTAAACATATACGCTTTTGCATGAAGTCTTGTTCTTTCAGTATCATATGATATTTTAATTTCAGTATTCTGAAGTTTGCTTAATTCATAAATAGCTTTAGCATCAGTTGCCCCCATATATGATGTGGTTATTATTCTTAGTTTTTTATCATTGTTAGTTGCTTCCCTTAAACTATCAATAATACATCTAAGCCCACTCCATTTTACAAAGGATATAAGTAAATCTATTGAATCACAAGACACTATTTCTCTATTTAGCTCACTAAGCATATTGGGCTCCATAATAGAGCCAGTAAATAAAGAACTTTGAGAAATTGAAGTCATAGGCCTTACTGCTTTTCCATTACTTAAAGCTCTTTTGTTATTTATCTTCAAATAAAGAGAAGTTAAAAGCTCTCCACTTTCATCAATCTTATATTTTTTAATATCATCTTCGTTAGCTTCCTTTGCTAAAATATTAATTATCTTATTACAAACTTCAATTTGCTTTAAAAGTTTATCATTATCTTCTTTTTCTTTATCTCTAATATAATTAAGAGATTTTCTTATTACTCCTTCAATATACTGAGATAAAATTACTTTAGCCTCTTCATTATCTATATCCTCTTTTGATATTAAAAGGTTATTTATATCAAAAGCTTCTAATTCACTTATTATCTCGTTATTTATAACTTGCTCATAAATTCCTTGTTTCAAGATTTCACCACCATTTTCTAAAACTATATTATATATATTTCAATTAAATTTTTACATCATGTTCTTTATTAACGCTTGCTTTATTAGAGTTTTAAATGTAACTTTACTACAGCTCCATATATATTAAAAAATTCTATGTTATACTTTATAATTTTAAGTATAACATAGAATTTGCAATGATTATTTTCCCTAAACAATAACTTCGAATATATTTTTATCTTCTATAAAATATCTATTGCTTATATATTGCTTATTTTCATTAAAATTAAATATCAACAAATACCCTACATCCATTCCTTCTATATCAAGATAACTTTTTAGTTGCTTTAATCCATTCTTATGAGCTTTATCTCCATGCCAGATTTTGGTTTCTATAACATATTTGCATTTATTATACTGAATAACTATATCCAATCGCCTTTCCTCTGAAATCTGAACCTCTTTATAATCAAAGCCTATTCCGTTAATTATTGGTTTTATAAATGCTAAAAATAAAAGGACTCCTTGTCTTTCTAAAAACTCTTTATCCTTAGTGCTATAGTTTTCTTTCATAAACTGCTGAAATCTTAATAAAACATGTTCCATGTTAAGATTATTATCTTCCAGTATAAAATTATCTTTAAAATTGTATCTAGACATTGTTATAGTATCTGCTTTGGATATCATGTAATTGTAAATAACTTCTTTAAAAATTTGATTCGATACAGCTATATTATTGTTTTCATCTTTTATTAAATATCCAAACATATGTCCTAAATCTATAATAGGATTATTTATATTATATGATATTGGAATCCCACAAATTAATATGTTATATAAGCACTCATATAACTTTAAATTATTTTCAAGATTCTTGATTAGATCATCAAATAAAGTATTTTTATCTTCAAGTAATATTTTTACAGCTCTTTGTATGTCTGAAGCTGCCCACTCTCTTTTATTTTCTGCTAATAAATCATCGTCAACAATTTGACATATCCTTGATACCAGGAATGGATATCCAGACGTAAATTTGTATATTTCTTTGCTTAATACACCTATATCTAATAATAAATTATTCTCAGTTGCATAACTCTTTAACATAGTACTAATATCTGATTCACTAAAACTCATATCTACGTTAAAATTAACTGCTATATTCCATGGTGAATTATATCTTACCTCAGAAACATCTCTAACTTTTATTTTCAAATTTTTAATATCGTATATTCCTGCTAATATAACAGATTTAAATGTCGTTGAAAGCTCTTGCTCCCTACTTAAATATAAAGATCTAAGCATTCCAAGAAAGCTTAGAAATAACCTATTATTAGAATTTTTATCTACCTCATCTATAATAAGAACAACATCATCATCTTTTGTAACATCCATTATTATATAAGATAATTCTGTGAAGGTTGAAGCTTTTTTCATATCCATATTTATAAATCTAATCATGTAGTTAACGAAAGTATTGCAAAATCTCTCCTCAGACACAAAGTCTTCTCCTATAAGCTCAAAGTCCATTCTTATTACTTTATATTTATTATTTAGTCTTTTATAAAGCTCATTTAAAGTTGTCGTCTTTCCAAACTGTCTAGGTCTATTTATAACAAAGTAGAATTCATCATCTACAAGCTTTTCTATTTCATTTATCTTCCTTGATATATCTACCATATAATGCTTTTTAGGTACACATACGCCTGTTGTATTAAACCTTTTTGTCATAGCTCCACTCTCCATCTTTAAATAGTATGCTGCTCTGCAAAAATTACTAATAACTAATTTAATTTGTTATTACCATTTCAATACTTACATTATACCTTTAATTTATCTCTGTTTACTAGCACTTTCTAAATGTTTCAAATTATCTTTTATTAAAAAATTATTTCCTGCTCTAATTTTTTATTCAATTTAATTATTGTAGATAGAACATCTGTATAGTCCTTATATTCTTCACTTTCTAACAATCTATTAATCTCATTTACATCATTAGCTGTAAGTTCCTTAGCATAATTAATATTTTCACGTAAGGTTTCACTATCCATGTTTAGAGTTTTAAATGGTATTTTTGTCTTTCTTATTAAATGCACTAAAATTTTAACCCCCCCGGCATCAATATCACCACAATGATAATAATTTATATGAGGGTTTTCAGAATAAATTTTAATTAACAAATTTTGTCTAACACTATTATGATACCCACCTAAATAAATTACACCTCCATCTCCAGTATAATTATTAAATGATGTTAAATTTTCAATTGTTACTAGTTTACTTCCTGAAACTTTAATTTCTTTAATATTTTCTATATCCTTTGAGCTTACAGCTATACCTCCACGAAAATCATTTGCATTTATTTTACTTTCTTTAAGCCTCAAGCTTATATCTCCTTTAAAATAAACATAGGTATAATTCTTCAAAATGTTATAATCATTAAGAACTTCATCATTAGAAAAATCTTTTATAATCTTAATTACTTTCCCATCTATAGCTTCATACCTTTTGGAATCCCCATAAACTTTGACAGAAAAATTTCTTCTAAAAATTTCTTTATCTTGCTTTAACACTTCATCTATACCTTTTAATATATCTTTAGATTCCCATACATTATCAATATCTAAATACTTTTTTACAGATCCATTACTCTTAAGTTTATCTGTAATATATGTTGCAAAGCTCCCAAGAACATCTTCCCTTTCTTTATAACTTTCTAATAATATGGAAACTTCGCCTTCTTTTTGCTTTTTTTCTTTCCTATTTAGGTATAAATATGCAGATTCTATATTCTCAAGGTTTAATTGAATCTTTTCTATAATATGGCTTTTATATCCTTTTCCTTTATATACTTTTATAAGTTTTTCAATTTCTAGCTGATTACACGCTACATCAATTTCTTCTTTATATTTGTAATTTAGTTCATCAAAATATTCCTTTATACTTTTTAAATTAAATTTCAAATATATCTGTGTATCTCTTAACGCATCGCCCTTATAAATGACGCTATTTTCATAAGAATCAATTAACTTATCTAATAGTATTTTTTTATAATTTTTCATTTATCATATCCTCTATAATACTGAATTTATCTGCTTTTATTGCAAGAAGTACTGTATTTACGAAAGGAGTTATAGGCTCAATTTTTTGTGGTGGTGCTCCTATCAATAATTGCAGCTGAGATTTAAATTTATCATAAAATTCCATCATAGACATAATTCTTGCATCATCCATTTTATCAAAGGCTTCATCAAATAATATAATTCCTATAGATTCTGAAGCTGAAGATACCCCTTTGTAAAGCTGCAGAAACGATGCTGCCATCGCAACATAAAATGGAGTTTGAGTTTCTCCTCCACTTTTCTCCCTGCATACTTTAGAAAATAATGATGTAGTATTATCATTATATTTAATCTCTATATCATAGCTCATATAATTTCTATAATCAGTTAATTTAATAAGTTCTGCTTCATTACTCTCATTATCTAAAGTTAACTTATCAAATAATTCATTTAGGAGTTCCTTATGCTTATTTTCATAAGATGTACTAAATAAAGTGAAACCTTCACCTATATTTTCATTATCCATTATCATATCGTAATATTCTTTATTTTCCTTGCTTTTCCCAATTTTAAACTCGTATTCTTCATTTCCAAATTTAACATCTTTAAGGCCCTTATTTAAACCCTTGAATTCAGCTTTTGCAGTATTTATATTTTCTTGAATTTTAGATAAAAAATGTTCCTTAAATTCTTCTTCAGCATTTTTCCTTGAAGTTTTAACTTGCTCTTCGTATTCTATAACTTTACTTTTCACAAGATTATCAAGTTCATCTAAAAATGTATTAATACCATTTATACCAACTTCTGCTCCGAAATCATAAGTAATATTATATGATCCTTGAAGATTTTTTAAATCTTCTTCATTTTTTGATAAAATAGTTTTATTTCTTTCCTTGCTCACATTAAAATTATTTTTAATGACTTCAAAAGATTTACTTTCAGTTTCTTTAATAAATCTCTCCTCTGCCTCTTTTGCTAAAGAGCCAATTTTATTTATATTTTCCTCTACCTGCCCCTTTTTTATAGAAAGAATTCTTCTTTTGTCATCAATAATATTATTAATCGAAGATAAGTTTCCTTTTTTATTTATCAACTCATTTTCTATCTTCTTCTTGCTTAAATTCAAACTTTTAATTTCTTCTTGGACTTCATTAAGTTTTATTTGAAGGGCCATATAGCTGTTATTCTTTTCTAATTCAAGAATCTCCTCCTTAAGTGTTGAAACCTTATTACTTATATCTACTATCCTTTTTAAAACATCACACTTTTCCCTTAAGTTTTCAAGCTTAAGCTTATTAATTGTTTTAATTATATTTGTAACTATATTAATATCTTCTTTTAAAACATTAATTTTAGATAATAATATGCTAAGATTATCTTTTGCCTGCTCTAGTTGATATTTATAAGCATCTTCACCTATATAAGGAGTTCTGTATATCTTTGGATTTATGGCTCTTGCAACATTATTTTTATACATCATGCATGTAGGTGTAATAGATGTTTTATGTTCTTTCAACTCTGAAACATGAGTGCATCTAATTACATTTCCTAATATCATATTAATATATCTTTTGGCATCAATACTTTTTGATACTACCATCTCTGCTAAAGAATTCTCTAAAGGATTATCATATTTTTCAAGACCCCTAGTGTTTATTACTCCAACTGAATGTAATCCTTGTGCTTTACTTAATCGCTCATAAATTTTAAGTACTAAGTCAAAATCTTCTTCATCTACGATAAGATAAAATCTCTGAGTATTTAAATACCCTTCAACAGCATTTTTCCAAACTGGATCTATAACTTCCAATAATTCGCACAATATTTTTGGAACAATTTCTCTTCCTAGTTTTCTTGTTTCCTTTATGATTTCCTCTTTTAAAAGTATAACTTCCCTAGGATATTGAAGATTTCTCTTTTCAAGTTCAGAAATTTGTTTTTCTATATCCTTTCTATTATCTTCTTTCTGTTTTAATTCATATTCTTTTTCAGCTCTATACTTTTCCTTATTCTGTTTAGTTTTATCAATTACATTTTCAGTATTTATTGATGTTGTTTTATATTCTTCTGTATTATTTTCATCTAATGAAATTATTTTATTGTAAAAATCACCTATAGTATCCGTATCCAATAGAAGTCTGCTTAATTCTTTAATATAAGATTTTTGTTCACTAAGCTGTTTTAAAAAGCGATCCTTATATTCTTTTTCATGTCTATAATCTTTTTCAGCTTGTTCTAAAGAATTCTTCATCGTCTCTAATGCTTTGTATTCAGAATTTGAATACAAATCAGCTTGAAGATTATTAGCAATCTTTGTTTTGTCAGTTATTTCATCATAAATAACATTATTCTTGTTATTTAAAGTATCAATATTAACATTCAAAGCAGTAATTTCTTTTATTTTTTGTTCAATTTCTTCTTTTAAAAGCTCTTCTTCTGCTTTTAATACTATGTATTCATGCAGACTTATTGTCCTTGAAATACTTTCATATACGGAATACTTAGCTTTTATTTCTTCAAGCTTTTTAATTTTTACTTTTACTTCATTTAATATGTCTTCAAATTCTTTAAAAGTTCGTATATTTTCTCTAAGTTCATCAATATTAACTGATTTTTCTTCTAGTATGTAAGTATATACAAACTCCTTAACATTAGAAATCGGTTTAAATGCTAAAGCCTTTGGAAGCAATTCAAAAAATTTTTCATTTAACCTTCCAAGTCTGTGAGAAAAATCCTTTTTAGCATCAACTATCCTTGTTGATGAAAATGTCATATTCAATTCTTTTCCATACAATCTAAAATTAGCTATATCAGTAGGTTCATTATTAACTATAAAAGTTACATCTTCAAATCTGCACTTTTCTAATCTATACCAAAGAATCTTCTCTGAAGTTTCAGACGCTGAATCAATCACTGCCCCAATTATAAAATGATTTTTTTTACTTTCCTCATAAAATTCCAAAGCTACGTGAGCTGAAACATCTCCACTTCTTTCAAATTCATTGTCTTCTCTTCCAGTTTTAAATCTTACATATCCAGATAAGCTTCTTTTGGAATTTTCATTGGCCGCTTTATTAAAATTATTTTTAGAACAAGTTAAGACAAATTGAATAGCATCCAAAATTGTAGACTTCCCTGCTCCATTTTCTCCTGATAAAAGAGTTGAGTTTTTAATTTCAATTGTTTCATCTTTAAATGCATGCCAGTTAATAAGCCTAATCCCCGTTAACCTCTTCATCATCTTTTACCCCCTTTCTTTTATAAGTTTCTAATTTTTCATAAATACTAGTTATATTTTCGCTTCTTACTATCATTTGAATTGTTGGGTAAACTATGATTCTCGAATCACTTAAAGTAATATCTCTATCCAAGGTTTCAATAATATTAAATTTCTTTAACGTTCTTAATGCCTGTCTAAGTAATGTTTTATCCATTAATCTATCTTTAAATCCAAGGGCCATAAACCTACTTTGTATTTCTTCTATTTCCACAATTACAACTTGAGATAAGGATAATTCCTGCATTTTTTCCTGGTATAAAATCCTTAGTATTAAAAGAGTAATACTATCTATAAGTTTTAATGAAATCTTATTATTACCAAACTTATTAATAAGCTGAACCGCCTTTATAGATTTATTAATTTCAAGTTCAAATCCTAGTGGTTCAAAATATTCATTAATTGCATCTTTATGTCCTTCTGCAAAATAATAATCCTTTTTTGTGTCTTCCTTTTGCTTACAAATTAAACAATAGCTTAATAGTTTATTACAAACCCGTTTAAATTCATCTTTCTCCTTAATGGACAGTGAATCATATATCAAAATTACTTCCTCCATATCTCAAAGTTTTTAAAAGTAAATCCATTATTCGAAGTAATAATATCTTTTCTGTTAATGGAATATTTGGACAAAATATGATTACCATATAACCTTATATAAATGATCTTAATAAAATCATCTACACTATTTATCTCAATTTCACTTGCAAGAACCATCTTTTTATCTCCTAAAAGTTCATCAACTATTTCATTTACCTTCTTAGGAGAATACTGTTTTTCCTGCTTTTTCTTAAATTCATCAATCTTTCTTTGACGTTCTTCCTTTGTTAGTGTATCGCTTAAAATCTTACCTGGCTTAAAGGATTTTTTTCCTTCATTTGCAATATACAGAGATGTTTCATCTATATAACCATAAGAATACAAAGTAAATAAGTCTGTAACTTCCTCCAGATAATCTGATGATAAACTTAATTCAAGTTCTTTATATTCATTACTTATGTACTCTAAAATTCCTTTTACGATACCTGTCATATCTTTAGAATTGTTAAGTAAAAACTTAGCTCGAGTTACAGCTGCTCTTATGTATTTAGCATTCTTACTATCAATATCATGCATAATATCGTCTAATTCATTAAATGCATTTATTATGTTATGAACTATATCCTTAACTTTTTCTATTCCCTCATCTAATGATCCCAATTCTTCATCTTCTCTGTAAAACTCTCCAGCTTCACCTAAAAATTCACTACTAATTAAATTTTCACTAAGCTTTTCAATAATTTGCGGCCTATACTTTGAGACATTTTCTGAAGTTTTTAATCTATGATATGCTTTGTCAATTACTTCTTTAGTGTAGTTTCCAAAAAACTCCTGCATTATCTCTTCAGGTGCTTTTTGTTTAGTTAATCTATCCATATATTTTTTTATATTTGAATTCAAGTTTTTTAATCCACTTATAATTCCTTTAGTATTTTCAAAAACTTGTTTAATAACAACGCCTGCCTTTTCATTTGAATGAAGCATAGAATAAATACTTATTATATTTCCTTGATACTCTAAAGATTCTTTACTTACTAT
Source organism: uncultured Clostridium sp. (assembly GCA_963524945.1). GTDB lineage: Bacteria > Bacillota > Clostridia > Clostridiales > Clostridiaceae > Clostridium. Next base: position 15,909 of record CAURJV010000066.1, on the reverse strand, counting down.
TTTTAAGAAAGCTTCTAAAATAACAATTGCATAATCATGAAAATTTATAATTTGTTTATAGTCATTAGTCTGTTCAGGATAAATCCATTCATAATTAATGAGCTTTCTAATCAAATAATTTGCTTTTTCCCTATTATTGTTCAACTGTTCATCTTCTTCATTTTCAATATCATAATTAATTAATCCTAAATATTCTTCAATTTCATCAACTAATATGTCTTTATCAATACCATAAGACAAACCATTTTGAACCAATTTATATATTAAAGAAATAATTTTAATATATAGAGTCTTTCCTTGACTGGAAAGTGGAATAAAAAAATTCTCTGGAACTATTTCAAATATGTTAATTTCCTTCATTATTTCTCCTTAAATTCTCTATTTTACTTATATATTACCATATTTTTTATTATTTGTTTATTAAAGTAGAAATTTAATAAAGATTGATATTATAATACAACAATAAAGCTATCCTTATCGTGGATAGCTTTGTAACTTTCAGTTAAAATGATTTACTTTTATCAAATGATTAATCTTTTATATAAAGTCTGCTGAAGCTTCCGCATCTGATAGAGCTCTAAGTGCATTAGTGTGTTCTATTTCTAATATCTTTGCTTACTCAGTCAACTTATATGATTGCATTCTCTTAAAATATATTTTAGATAATTTTAAAGTATCATATATTTTACATGTGAAAAATTCTAACTATTTCACCTTGTTAGAATCCCCTTAGTTAACAAGCCTTTTCAAAAGTTGATCTTTAAAAATCCTAATTTACAGTTTCCCCTATAATACTCATGATGTTTTCATCATCAAAAATAATTTTCACATTAACAAAAAAGCGCTGCACTAAAAATATGAATTTAATCCAATGCTTGTCTATAGAAAATCCTTTTTCCCCCAGGGGTGTTTCTGAAGTCCGAAGGGCTGAAGTCGCTATGTATTATTTCCTGTTCCACCTTCTGTAACCATCATATGTACATGTTGATTCAACTTTAAATCTCGACCAAATATGTGTATCATAGTTACTATCCCTGGAATAAATTCCTCACTTTTATTTAAATCTCTCATACAAGTCGTAACAGCTTTTGCTGCGCATTGCGAAAGTATCTTTAGTTTCTTTCTGTTTTTTCCAAAGTATATCCTTAATTCTTCTGAAATAGTAAATGCAATATGTCTATGTATAACATTTATTAGCTTTGATAACATACCATCTATACAGCTATCAACATAAACTTTACCACAAGACGTGCAAAATCTACTCTTACAAGTAAAGCCTATCTTCTTAGTTTCATTACACTTTTTACACTTCAACTCAATATAACCATACTTTGTATCTTTGCATCTTAAAACTTTATCAACTTCAGATTTTACGTTAGGTCTAATATTTTTAACACAAATCCCCGCAAAGCTATGCCAGTGATCTTCTAGTATTTTCTTCATCCTTCCTTTTTTCATTTGTATACCTCTTAATTTTATAGTTACATCTTAACATACCAAAGAGTCTAAGACTAGATTCCATCTAGCCTTACACTCTTCGAAATTCTATAATTTCCTGTACAATGAAAAACAGCCATCCTTTGATAGTTGCTATTTATTATGATGTAATTAAAATTTACACTAATCATTCTATAGAAACATCCTCAAATATAATTGATATTTCTTCCTTAAATTTTTTAAGAACCGGGATAGATATTTCTCTCATTTGTGGATGAGCCCTCTTTGATGTTCACAACTTAAAAAAATGTCTCCATTCTCTCAAATTTATTGTTACTACAATTTCTGTCTTTAAGCTATTTGGCAATATACTTCTCGCTTCTTCTGGTTTAGCTCCTAGTTCAATTAATTGATTGTAGCTTTCTTCAATAGTTTTCATCGATTTTAAACAAATTTCATATTTCTCTGGCTCATTGTTCCAAAAATAAGGTTTAATAAAAGTTAACTCTTTTCCAAACTTTTCATTATAATAATTACAATATCTTGTGCTCTCTTGGCTAAAACTAGAAATACGGTGTCTAACAATTTCATGACTTACTCCTCAGTCACAAATAATCTTTACAGATATTTTCTCATGTTCAATAACAGATTCATGTCCACTTTTTATAATTCTTGAAATAAAATCTGTTGAAGATGAACTTGTAATCTTATCTTCACTTTTGTAACAAATCCTACCTATCAATTCGATTTTTCTAATATTAACTTTCCCCAATTATAAAATACAAGCAAAGCAAGAATCTTATAGCTTACTCATCTTTGTAGTATGGCTATTTTGTTTGCTTGTCGATATTTATTTATCGATACATTCTCTATAATCACTAAAACATCTCAATTTAAGTAGATTTTTTAGTGATTAATATATATTATAAAATTATCTATTAATTTATCACCTCTAAAATTTCTTTAATACTTGGTCTTTCTTCTGGATTTTCAGATATCATCTCTAAAATAATATATTTAATGTCATCATCAATACCACTTTCACCTAAAATTTCTAAACTTTCGTGCGAATCATCAGTAACTTTTCCCGATAACAAATATATACACACCTGTGCTAATGAATATATATCTGACTTCTCCCAATTAATTTTAGTGCCTATATCTGACTTAATAACTTCTGGAGCAAAATATAACTTTATATTATCATTTAACATTTTCTTTTCGACTGTGTTTATTACTGTATATTTAGCATCATCAGCTGTATCTTTAGTACAATCAAATCTCGCAAGTAAAGCTTTATATTTTCCTTTTATCTTAAATATGTAAAAAGAATCTGGACATATATTCCTATTATAAAATGGTGGCTCATACTCATGCATAGATTTAATTCCTCTGCATATGCCTTTTATAATATCTAGCTTTTCACTAACAGTTAGCTGCTCCAATAGTGATTGGTTTATTTTCAGAGGTCTACCTGGTAATGAATATACTTGATATTTATAATCCCTATTACTCCCACTAATATTTTCTGATACTCTAATAATGTTTGATGGATCATCAAAATTATCTTCCCAAAGTTTATTAATAGTTTCAATATCTCTCTTTTGGCTTAATGAAATATCATCTATATCAGAAGAAAAAATACTATACATTATTTTCCCTTTATTCTCTTTTACATAAAGGTGTTTTCCAACGCCAAGTGTTAACCCCATCTGTTTACATATATTTTTAGGTACTGGAATATGGGTTCTTATAGGAATTAAAGTACTATCAAATTTATGCTCTACTTCATAATATATAGCTAAAAAATCATGAAATGATGAAATTACTTTTAGACAGTTTTCACGGTTAGGAATATACTGCACATCCATCTTATTATTAACATGTGAACTTTTGCTGCCAAAATCATAAATATATTTTATAAATCTCTTCATAGATCTTCTGTTTTCAGAATCATCTTTGATATTTTTATTGTATTTATATTTTATGAATATATTTTTAAATTCAGATGTTCTATTTTGGCAAAGATTAATTATAATATTTTTGTAATTGATAATAGATGCTGGTGTTGTAATCTCACTAACAATTACTGTTTCAATATCTGCTTCTGATTTTCCAACATACTCTGGAAATACTTTTCTTCTTTGAACTTCTTCAAATAAGGCAAATGCTTCATAAGCCATGCGTATCTTGTGAGAAAAATCAATATAGCTAATCTTAAATACTTGCTCTGCTTCCAAAAATTTATTATATAATCTTTCATTTTTAGTAGAATCTAAGATAAACGAAAAATTTCCTTTACTAATTCTTTCACCTTGCTCGAGCTCAATATATGCCATTCTACTACTCCTCTACTGTATATTAATACCTAATCTTTGTGGTTGTGATAAGTTTTTTTTCATATCTGAAATACATTCTTTCGATTCTGTATAATATCCTGTTTCTTGTCTGAACCCACGTTTGGGATCACCCTTAAATGACAACCAATTAAAGCTTGTAATAACCATGAATTTATTATCCATAATCAATACTTTTTCATGTGTATTATTTAACGCTATAAGTTCAAGCATTCCACTAATTTTCTTAGATTTTATATCATTTAATTTTTCAATGATCCATCTATCAGAATCTTCTTTCTCGCTAATACCATATCCAATAACAACTCTGATTTTCTTTTTAACTGCTTGTTCAATTAAATTTAATATTTCATTATTTAAACCACCTGATTTTATCCATGGCGATATAATAACAACAATATCCTGCGCTTCTTTTAATGCTTGAATTAATAATGGTCTATGATCATAAGTATATAAAATTCTATCAGCACTTTTACGTTCATTTTCTATTTCTTGAATTTTTTCTTCTAAGAAATGTATTTGTTGAGTTGCTGATTCTGTATCTCTCTCTAATTCTCCTTCTTCCGAAAGTTCCTTTATTACTGTTAATTGAGTTTGTAATTGTGAAATTTCCCGCTCAATTTCGTTTGACTTTTGCGTAAATTCTTTAGCTCCTTGAATAACTTCACCCGGCAATGAATTTAATAATGGGTAATGTTCATTTTCATCAACACTGTTTTTTCTATCAAATTCAAAAATATGTGTATCATTATTATACATTTGTAATAAGATATTTTCATACTCTTGACGTCTTGTTTGCTTATCATATACTCTAAGTTCAATATCTTGCGTTTTTCTATTCATATATACAAGTACTGATACTTTATTATATTCTACATAAACCTTTTCCATTTCAGGTATTGAAACAAGATTTCCTTCCAGCTTATCTTTTTCATATAAATTTTCTTTTCTAAATCTATTTATTGCATTCTTTATATCTTCAAAAGATAAATCAGTAATATCTGGTTTATCGATATGCGTGGCAATAGCTACTAAATCAAAAATTTTTACTTCTTTCTTTTTATATTTCTTTTTTGTATCCAAATAAATATTACCTAGTAAAGCGTCCATAAATATTTTATATTCTACATCCTCTGGAACAATAAGAGCTGCATCTTTTAATGCCACTTTCCCTTTATCTGTAATTTTAATTTTTGAATTAAAAACATCAACTGCAACCAATTCTATTGCTTGCATATCTGCAACTGCAGTATAAACGGCTGTTTTATTAATTCCTAAAAAAGTACATATATTTTCTATACTATTAATATTTTGTGCTACGAATTTTAGAATAAATTCTTGTAAAATGGATAACTGTTTTTCTTTTTGCATTGTAAGTACCAACTCCATGCAATATTGAGGAATTGCTGCTTCATAATACTTTACTATGTCTGAATTAGGAATTGCATTTGCATTCTTCTTTGCAAGTTCTTCAATTATCATTTATTTCACCTCTTCAACTAAGCAATCTTCTGTGTTTGTATAGATATACTGTATAATTCCAACGAATGGATTGTCTTGCCCATATAGGGTAATATTTTTTGTTACTGCTTGATGATTTCCTACTACTATAAGTAGCTCTCTTGCTCTTGAAAAAGCAACATTTAAACGTCTAACATCTTTTAAAAATCCAAGTTCACCTTCATCATTACTTCTGACAACACTGTAGAAAACTATATCTGTTTCTCTTCCTTGGAATGCATCTACTGTATTTATCTCAACTTTCATACATTTTAATCTAGCTGAATATTGACTTTCATAAATGCTAATTAATAAATCTCTTTGTGCTCTGTATCCTGCAATAATTGCAACTTCCTTCTTAAGCTTTAATTCATCTAATTCATCATTTATTTTTAGTAAATAATCAAAAATAATATTAGCTTCACATCTATTTCTATATGTATAATACTGTCCCGATGAATACAATATTTCTTCCTTATTATCATTTTTTTTAGCTGTTGAAAGCCATATTAAAGACTTGTTATCAAAAATTTTAAGTGGAATAGATTTTTCCTCTTTAGATGTTCTTGAAATAAGATTACCGCCATAAAACATCTGACTAATAAGCTCCCCAATTACAGGATTCATTCTATATTGTTCATCAAGAATACTCTTACAACTTTCATCTAAGTGTTGTTCAAGATATTCAAATAAACTAGTCTCTAAATCTTTTCTTGTTAGATTCAGCTTACTATTTTCTTGATCCTTTATTAAATTCTCATCTACAACTGGAGGAAGCTGCTTATGATCTCCTACAAGAACTATTTTCTTTCCTAAATTTATAGGAACAAGAATTTCTGGTGGCGTAGCCTTACCAGCTTCATCTACAATTACCCAATCAAATTTAAGATCAACATTAGTCCCTAAGCTAGCAATACCAAGACATGTAGCTCCTACAATTGTAGCATCCACCAAACTTTCTTGTAATAGTCCATCTCCATGTTCTACTCTTTTAATCCATTCTTTGCAAAGTCCTTCAATTTTAGAAAACTGGTTATATTTAATTAGATTTTCTTTTAACGAATTTTCAATATCATTTTTTAATGACTCATATTCTGATTGTGATGATACCCCCAATGCTTCTTTCCAATCTTTAATCTCCTTATCTTTCAAATTAATATCATCGTTAATTTTTCTATACCTACATTCTAATTCTTCTTTTCGTTCCGATAACTGAACGGACTCTTCTATTACATCTCCCAGCTTATCATTTAATGCATTTATATTCTCTGTGAAATTATCAATAATATTAAATAACTCTTGTCCAGATATACTATTACTCTTAACCTGTACTAATTTTTGCATAGTTGAAATTTTATCATTAATATACTGCCATTTAGAATTTAATATATCAATTTGGCTCTTCTCTTCTTCAACTTCTGAGAGTTCATAAATAAGAGATTCAACTATTTCAGCTAATTGTTCAATTTCTAATATCATACTATTCTTTTCTTGTAGCGATTCATCAAGACCTATTTCATTTTTGTAGTTTACAATTGCTTCCTTACATTTTTTAATAACCATTGCTGTCCACTCTTGGCAAAAAGCATCTAATGTATAATTAATAACACTTTCAGAAAACTTTTCTTTAATACCAATACGAATCATTTTTATATATGGAATCAATTCTTTAACTTTTGTTAAAGAATGATCTACTGCTACATGAGATTGTGAAGCAATAAGAATCTTACTTTCTGGTTTTCGTTTTAAAATTTGGCACACAAGTTCACTGATAAATGTTGTTTTACCAGTACCCGGAGGTCCTTGTAATAAAAATAAGTCATCTGATGATAGTGCCTTTTCAAGACTCACCAATTTAGATTTATCAATTAATGACGATGTACATTCTTTAGGACTCAATAATATATTTCCTTTTGATGTAGCTTTTTCTGGATTAAATATAATATCACTAATAATAGGATTAACTATTTCTTTAAATCTTAAATTCTTAAGAGCCTTAGTTTGTCGTCCCAATGCTATTTCAACCAAACTTTTATTAATTGAAATTTCACCAGATTGCGCAATATTTTCTATATATGTATTTCTATCAAGGTCAATAATCATCTTTCCATTTTGGCATTCACGCATATAACCAACATTACATGATCTAAAAACACTCTTCTTTGTTGTCATTGTAAGCATATCATCCGATGTAAATTCAACTTCTTGCACATTTTTGTCCAATTCAATTTCAATACAGTTTTCTGTTTCATTTACAGTAAACCCATCATAACGTACTGTTAATTTTTCTTGTTCAACCTTTCTATTTTGAAGTTTAAGAATTTCTTGCCATTTACTCGCAATATCCTTAATATGTATATTCTGATTTCTTAAAGAATTCTGATGAATTTCATAATTCATAAGTTCCTCTATAAGAACATTTGCGTCAACTTCACCTACTGATATAATTCTGTTATTTAATGCTGATACTTTTACCTTGTACCGAATCTCATATGCATTTTCTTTTCTCTGTGCTAATTCCGCATTGTTAAAGAACTTTATGTTAATTATAGTAAATCTTTTACTATTTCTATTATCAATTTTACATATACATATATATTGTTTGCCCATCAACCAATAAGCAACATCCCCATTGTCTGATTTATAAGTTCTAATATAAATCTTTCCTAATAAATCTTTTTCAATAGCTACAGCTGCTAAAGCCAATTCATCTCTTTCAACATATGCATATTGATGTAACAGGCTAGACACTCTATTTGTTAGTCCGATATTAAGGAATTTATCTTGCATAATTTTTGATTTAGCATGACTAATATCTCTTTTGATATCTGAAATATTCGAATATCTTAATGCAACTTCCTCCTTAAGCATTTTAGCAAGAATAGCTTGTATATCTTCTGGCAAACTATTGATATTTAATGTTGTCTTCTCTTTTATCTTTTCACCTTTAAATATTTCGTAAAAAATAATTCCAAGTGAATAAATATCACTTGTGTAAGTAACAGTTTTTCCTTGTGCTTGTTCTGGTGAACGATATTTTGGTGTTGAAAAATTACCTATTGTATATTCACTATAAAAAGTATCTGCAAGTTTACTAATACCAAAATCAATAATTTTCACCATATTTTCTTCATTAAACATTATATTTGAAGGTTTCAAATCTCTATGAACAATATTTTTTTTATGTAAATATTCTACTGCCACAAGTACCTGTTCCATAAGTTCTAATTTGGGATAATAATCATAACTGCATAAATCTTCAAATGCCTCATCAAAATTTTTTCCATTCACATATTCTAAAACAATATAAAATTTACCTAAATCCTCATCTAATCCTTTGTCAATAATTTTAACTATATTTACATGTTGTACTTTCTCTAATGATTCCACCTCACGCTGAAATATTTTTTCTTGTAAATTATTATCATTGCTAACACATTTATCAAACATCTTCACAACTACTCTATTGTCATTGTCATCTTCGCACAGATATACATTAGACATATTTCCGCCTTGTATCGGTCTTATTACACGATACTGATCATCAATATAACTAGCCATTTTCTCATCCTTCTCCTAACATTTTTAGCATTTTAATAATATTTTAATAACTTTCATTATTTCATATTATCTTATTGTCAATTTTTCTATCAAACTAATGTGATATCACCCTTTTTACATTCTTCATAATTTAAATAAATCTATCTATATTCTATTATTGTTTCTAAAACAAATCTTAATATTAACTAAAATGTTGTCCTTTCCTTATAATATTTTTCAATTCTATACCACACAGAATCCCCCATATGCCCCACAAACTCCAAATCACAAATAACCTCTTTCATATACTCATTCAAAACAATATTCGCTCTATCCACAAATCTAAAAAACTCCCCATGAGTCTTAATCAAAAACTTAACCGGATTCTCCCTAGCCAACCTCACATATTTAGTTTTATCCCAACTTTCAAAATCCGCCGTTCCTTTATCTCTAAGCATATCCACCTTATTAGTCCCCTTATGATAAAATTCATAAAAACTTCTATAAATATCCTCTTCATCAATCTCCAATTTCACGTTTCCATCATTGTAAAAGGCAAGAAAAACAGGAATCTTATAACTCTTACTCATTTTTGTGGTTTCAATCATTTTAATAAAGTCATGTCCTATGCTGTTAAATAAAGCTTCTTCACTTTCAAATAATTCTCCATTTTCTTTTAAGAAACCTAAATAATTATTAAAAGGATTTAAAGAACTTTTTGTTTTCTTTATAGCTGAATATACTTCATCATCAATGTTATTGAAAAATTCAACTCTGCTTGGTCTGTGACCTACAAGCTCTTTTACTCTTAAAAATTCTTCTAAAATTCTATCTTTGATGTTCATTTCTTTAGCTGCTAATTTCTTAAATACATCAATAATTCTAAAATCAAAGTCTACTCTACAATCTTCTGGATATTCGTCCTCATTAAGAATTCCTTTTTTTGCTTCAATTCTTGAATAGTTTTTTCCACTTAATAAGAATGGTAAAAGATCAGCTTTTTTATAATTCCCTATGAAGTCTAAAACATTAAGATATTTTTTACCTTTATGCCTTCTAAGTCCTCTTCCTAACTGCTGCAAAAATATTGTTGGAGACTGAGTTGGTCTTAGGAACATTACCATATCTATAGCAGGTATATCTAAACCTTCATTAAACATATCAACAGAAAATATTACCTTTATTTCTCCCTTGATCAATTTGTTTAAAGCATCATTTCTATTTTCTGAATACTCTCCATTTTCTCCACTATATACCGCCACAGAAATTATTCCATTTTCACAAAAGTATTTTGCCATGTATTCTGCGTGTTTCTTTGAAGAACAAAAACCTAAAGCTCTGCTAGAATTGTATTTTTGATAATGTTTTAAAATGAATTCTCCCCTTTTATCTAGCATTAAAGCTTCTTCTAATTCTTTGTCATTGTACTTTCCATTTTTAAATTCTATATCTTCATAATTTACCATTTGATCATATATCCCATAATATCTGAAAGGTACGAGATAACCTTTCTTTATGGCATCACTAAGCCTTATTTCATAAACTGTATTGTAATCACAAAGAGAAAATACATCTTTTGAATCAAATCTTTCAGGTGTTGCAGTTAATCCAAGTAAAAAGTTTGGCGTAAAGTAATTTATAATTTTCCTATAATTATTTGATACTGCATGGTGGAATTCATCTATTACTATATAATCAAAATAATCTCTTTTAAAATATTCTTCATTTAAATATTCATCTTTTCCAAGAGTTTGTACTAGGGCAAAAATCATTGATTTATCTTTATCCTTAATACTGTTATAAAAAAATCCAATATCTTCTGATTTTCTGACATTTTTAAAACTCATGGCTGCCTGTTTGATTATTTCTTCTCTATGCGCAACGAATAAAACTTTTTCAGCATTAATAGAATCAAAAGCTGCTAAAAAGGTTTTACCTACACCAGTAGCTGCGACTACCAATCCTTTATCAAAGCCTTCTTCTCTTGAATTTTCCAATTCATATAAAGCTTCTATTTGTGCTCCCTTTGGTTCAAAAAGCTCTATTACTTTATTTTCTTCAATTTCTTTTGGTTCAATTTCAGCTTCACTTGATTTTGCTCTTTCAAGATCTTTATAAACCTCTGGTCTTTTCCAATTCCTTGAGTAATTTTTCATTACCACATCATCTATAATTTCAGAATAATTATTAAACAAATTTTCAAATTCACCATAAAAATCATTAAAATCTTCAGGATTTTGTGAATGTAGAAATCTGTAATTCCACTCAATAGAATCTGTTAAAGCTCCCTTTGAAAGATTTGATGAGCCTATATATATTTCACTATCATTTTCAGTATGGAAAATATAAGACTTAGGATGAAAAGATTTGCTATAAACATTATAAAATCTTAAATCTACTTTATCCTTAAGTGCCCGCTTAAGCATATAAAGAGCTGTTGGAGATGTGATATTTAAATAACTTCCTGTTAAAATTCTTATACTTACGTTTCTATCTATGGCTTCTTTCAAATCATCTAAAATCATTTTTACTCCAGAATCCATAAGAAAAGAAACTATTATATCAATAGCCTTTGCATTTTTAATATTTTCTTTAAGTTTAATGTATAAATGATTTTCATTTCCTGTACTTGCATTTCTAAATTTATTAACATTCGTATCTTCATAAGTTAAAACTGCTTCCTTAGCATTTATATTTAACTTTTCATCTTCAAGTATTTTTAAACTTGTCATAATTTTCTCCTCAACAATCCCATTTTCCGCTTTTTTATATCAATATTTTACCATAATAGCATTATTATTTCTATCATAATATATGATATATTTCCAAATTTATAAGAAATCTGTGAATCTTCAAAGAATTATAAATTTCATTACTTATCTTTTATGATATTTTTATAAAAAAATTAGTTAACCTTATTTTAATTAAAGCTAACTAATATTAAATCAAATATCTAAAAACATAGTAATTTAAAACTACTTCACAACTTTAAGTACAATCCCATCTTTAAATCCACCGCGTTCCTCTCGCTTCTTATCTCTAGCCTTCAAAAACTCCACTTCACTATAACCTAGTGTTTCGGCAAGTCCAAATAAAACCTCCATTACATCAGCTAATTCCTCTAAATTCTTATCCTCTATAAATTCATTAACCTCTTCCTGTAATTTAGCTTCTAAAAGCTTGTGCTTTTCATCTCCAGCTACAATTAAAGTTTCGCATTCTCTTCCATCTGCTTTTATTATTTCTGGAATTTTATCTCTAACTAACTTATTATATGTTTTCATGACTCTCCCTCTTTTCATAATTATTTATTTTTATATAGATTACTTACAATGCTTCATTTTCATTATACTGAAAGTTATCCCTTTGTAACCATAAATTCAATTGCCTTTTTTTCATTTCCATACTTCAAAACACTATTTTCTTCACAAACATCAATTTTAAAATCACTAAAATAAAAACGTATATCTTCTTCAGTAAAAAATCTCTTATATCCAGTTTCTATCAAATAAAAATTCTTTTCTATTTCACTCCTACATCCTGCTCCAAAATTAAAATCATCTATAGAATTTACTCTCCCAATTAAGCAACCATTAGATTTTAGTACTCTTCTTATTTCTTTAACTATATTTTTTGTTGTTTCATCGTCAAAATAATGAAGAGATAAATCTGCTATTATGATTCCTATACTTTCATTTTCAAAAGGTAGAGTTTTAGAAATATCCATTTGAACTGTTTTTACTTCTGGTATAGACTCCTTTAATATCTTTAAAGCTTCTTCTGAATAATCACATGAAATTACCTTATATCCTTTTTCACTTAGATATAAAGTATCTGCTCATATCCCTGAGCCTAAATCAATTATTTCTTCATCCTTGTATTTTTCCAAAACATTTGTGTACCTATTTAACTATAAATCATAAGACGGTTTCTTTACTATTATACTTTTATAAATATTATCCCAAAACTTATTATTATACATTGACATTCTCCTACTTATGTAATATTCTTTCTTACTAATAACATACAATAATTTTTCATTGCATCCACAAACTTTGAGCACTCACTTATTCCTTTTCAATACCAATAACCTATTGCACAAATTACTTTGTATTTATATACAAACTATTTCAATTCGTTATAAATAGGAATTCCACGCTTTTCGCTGCTTCATATGTTACATTGAAATTTAGCTTTTTAACAAATGTTTTATTAGATCTACTTTCCTCAAATATCCATATCTATATACTTTAAAATGACTTTAACCAATTCTCCAAATACACCCCATTTTTCTTCAGGTTCCCCCCACCAACTATATTGTGCAAAATTCATATTATTAATAAATGTCAATGTATATGAATATCCGTCGAGGCCATGTTTTTCTGGTGGAATTATAGATATTTTTCCGTGTTCCAACAATTTATTAATAATTTCACCATCACTATCTGATATATAACTCTTCTTTATCTTTCCAAAAAAGTGTCTATATATAATAAAATACTCTCTGTCGGTTTTCTCATTTTCTCTGTACATTAAAGCCAAATTTATTCCTGGCTTCAATGCAGGTGTATACTCTAATAGAAATGCTATTTCAATATCCTCAATATCATATTCTTCTAAAAAACTAAATGCCTCCATATTAATTAACACTGTTTTACCTCGCTTTTTATTGTTATAACAGTACAATTACTTTACTTATATTTACTAAAAGTCTTCAAAGATTTACTGCTATATATCAATAGAATAGTCTTTATTTATAACACCAAAGCCCTTCATATCTTTATATTCGATTATTGCAAAAAGCTCATTGCTTTAAATAAAATTTGAAGTTACTAAAATTATAATCAACTTCATTACTATAGGGTACTTCGCATATTTCTTTTGGTAATATTATTGTTTCTTGTGGCATATATACTTTATCCATTTAATCTCACCCATTTTAATACAATCTATCTACATTCTAACATAAAAATAAGACTTTACTCTACATAAACTATCATTTTAATCCAATTATTTACTCAATAGTTTCAAGTCCAATCCCTTTCCTAAATCCCCTTCGTTTCTGTCTCTTCTTATCTATAGACTTAAAAAGATACTCTTTACTTTAACCTAAACTATTTACAAGCCTAAACAATACTTCCATTACATCAGCTAATTCTTCTAAATTCTTATCCTCCAAAAATTCATTAACTGCTTCTTGCAATTTAGCTTTTAAAAGTTTGTATTTTTCATCTCCAGCTAAACTTGAAGTATTGCATTCGCGGCCATCCGCTTTTATTATGTCTGGGATTTTATCTCTTACAAATTTATTGTATGTTTTTTCATTATTTTATTATATTCACTTAATTTCCCATAAACCATTTGCATTTTTATCCATCTTTTATCGTCCATAGGCACCTCAGATATTGTTTCAGATCCATTTTCTAATCCAATAAATCCTGTAATTGCTAAACATAATGCATCTATAACATTATCTATTTCACGGATTTTGCCACATATTACATAAGATAATGGACTTAGGCTTACTCCTAAATTTGCTTTATTTTCTTCAATAGTTTTTGTGTAGTTTTCAGCATACACAGCTTGTCTATATGGAGTATTAAATATACTTGAAGTTTTTCCTTCTGTCAAAAGCTAAATGCCAAAACAATCTCCTCATCTTTTCCTATTACCCGCTCCCCTTCAGTAATCTTCATCAGATCATCATTTTCTACTTCATCAACAACGCTAATTTCATTAATCTTCTCTTTTTTCTTAGGCTTACTTCCATTTTTCACCTTTTTCTTCTCTAAGGTAGTTACTATCTCATTAGGTAAATGCTCTTTGCTTTTGTATTTTTCCATATTTAATTTCTGAGTGGCTTCATTATCTACTTCCGTTACATTTTTATTACAGCTGTTTAAAGGTACACTTGTACTTGTTTCCATACAGCTTTTATTATCAGCATTAGTGACATTTTTATTTGCAATATTATCTTTTATATCAATTACTTTATTACCCTTATGTTTATTCTTACTCTCCACATTGATATTCTCTATACAGCTGCTGCTTAGCTGTTTCTTATCATTAATTTCAACTTCTTCAGCCTTATCTTTATTTTGAACTTTTTCTTTTGTTTTAATATTTTGATGCTTTACAAAGTTTTTTACTTTATATATTTTATCTTGAGTTAGTTCAACCATTTCTAAGTCTATAAAAGTTTTTATAGCTAATTCTATTTCAGATACTTCTCTATTGAACTCTATAGCCAATGTCTCTAGAGTATATGGTATATTTCTAGATAAAAATAATTCTCCTTCTAAGTTAACCTTGCCTGCAAGAACCACAATCCTAGTCCAAACATAATTTATAAGATCTCTTTTTTCCATTCTATCTATTATTTTGAACTTTGTATCCTCATACATATTCACATTAAATTTAACACATTTTCTTTCTCTCATTTTTAACACGCTCCTATATAAATAATTTATCTATATAGGATATATGCTTAAAAATGAAAGTTACTAATATAAATTAAAAATTATTTTATTCTTCCTATAATTTAGCTTCTAAAAGCTTGTATTTTTCATTTTAACTTCTGAAATCAATTTTAAAATTATTAATTACTTTAATTGTTCCAACCCTTACAAACATCAATCCATTCATCATAACCAGAATACTTTTCTAATTCTTCTATGGTTACCCATTCACATCTTTTAATAATTCGAATCACTTCCTCTTCAACAAAATCGCAAACCTTGCTGTATTTTTCACCGTTTTTTAAATAAATCTAATCTTTATAAACACGTAAAAGTGTTAATTAATCTATATTATAAGTATATTTCACAATAAAATAAGAGCTTATTTCCATAAGCTCTAAAATGGTACTTCTTTATTCTCCATAGACTTTCATTGCGCCTCGTCTTCAAACTCACAAAACATATATTAATAATCATCATATATGTTAATCATCAATTTTTCTTCTCTTAGTTTTTTTCTTTTCTCAATAAGTTTCTTCTGCGCCTCAATGCTTTGCTTAAGTTGCTGCACATATTCATCATCTATTATGATACTCTCTTTACAGGAATCCACAATT
>CAURJV010000065.1:0-31712 GCA_963524945.1 uncultured Clostridium sp. | reverse complement strand
CACCTGCCTTGCACGCAGGGGGTCAAGAGTTCGAATCTCTTTATCTCCACCATTAAAAACTATGAATAAAATTCATAGTTTTTTTATTTTTTTTAATTATAAATATTGTAGTTAAATAATACAATATTTATTAGTGATACAAGTTATATTATGCAGAAAATAGTAGAACTACGATATAAAATAGGCTAAAAATACTAACTATTAACGTATACAATTAATGAATTATAATATATAATTTATATGTAAAATATATGTAAAAATGTAATTAGTATTTTTATTTATTGTATAAAAAAATATATTGCGAGGGGTAGGATTATGGTAAGAACTATTGTCTGCAAAAAAGATGGATGTAGTGGTAATGAGTTTCACATATCAACAGAAGACAATAAACTTAAATTAGTCTGTAAGGATTGTGGAAGTACTTATTATTATGATGTAAGTTATTATGAATTTATAATGTTATCAAATTGTGCAGAGTGTAACAATGATACATTTAAGGTATTTAATAATTTAGATAAACAAGGTATATATGCGAAATGTTCTAAGTGTGGTGCTCCACCAGAGAAAATATACATTGATGATGAAGGTATACAAGTTACTTATGAAGCAAAGTTGCTGCAAGATATAAAGCAATTTATGTATCAAATTGATCAAAGAATTTGTAGTTTAGAGATGAAAATCGATGGGTTAGAAAAGGGGCAAGAATTATTAGAAGAATCGCTTGCGTATATAAATAGATATATGTCTGAGTAATATAATATCTGCTAATTTTAAAATTATACTTAAAGAGGATGGCGTATGAGAAACAAAAGGGAAATTATTAACTGGCTTTTATTAATAGCTTGGATGATAGTAATATTTATTATGTCTAATCAGCCAGCTCAAATATCTGATTCTGAAAGTGAAGGTATAATAAATATTCTTTCTGTAATAGGTATAAATATGAGTGGAATTTTTGGACAACTTGCTAATTTTGTAGTTAGGAAATGTGCACATTTTCTTGAATATATGGTATTATCCTTATTAGCATTTAATGTTTTTAAGTTGTATTTTAGCATTAGAATGGTTATTTTCATGACAATAGTTTTTGTATTCTTTTATGCTTGTTCTGATGAAATACATCAATTATTTGTTTTAGGAAGAGAAGGTGCTTTCAGAGATGTTATAATAGACACAGTTGGGGGAATTACCTTAATATTAATTAATATATTTAGAATTTATATATTTAAAGGCAAGTTTTATGGATATAAATAAAAATTTCACTGAGTATTGGGATATCATAATCTGATGTTAAACTAAAGTTAATAGGTCCATTTTGAAATAGCACAAATTCATTGGTGATATTAGATTATGAAAAAATAGATATAAAAGTAAATAAGATTTATGAAGGCTAAGTACGTAATACAGATTCAGTATTGTGTACTTAGCCTTCATTTCTTAAGAAAAAAATGTAATGAAAGTTCTAACAATATAATCTAAGTTAATAAAAGAAATATTAATCTAACTGTAAGAAGTAAAAGTGTAATTATTCTTAAAATATATAATAATTACTGTAAAAACTAGAAAGTTATTATTTTAATTTGATTTTAAATAAGTCATTTGCTTTAAATAAAATATAACTAAGAATAATTACTAATAATCCATCAAAAGTGAAGTTGAACAAGAATAATTGTTTTGCAGTATCAGCTTTACCGTTACCCACAAAAGGCATTGGAAATTGAAGTATGCCTATGAACATTACAGTCCAAAGCAACAAAACTTTACTCTTGATTTCAGGATTAGAACCATTTCTAATATACTTATATACTGAACATAGTAGAATAGTAAGATAAACTAGTCCTATAAAAAATAGATTTTTAGGCAATATTTTTTCTCTTATAGATGACCAAAGTGTAAAACGATGGAAATCTCTAACCGGGGTTGAACTATAAGCTTTTGAGTATTTACCTAGTCCAGTACTAGTATAAAATGCTTTACCGGCTGTATATTTCATGCCATTTAATAAGCGCATAGGGTGAGTTAAATAGAATTTAGCAAGCTTAAAGTTATTTATCTTACTGTAGAATTTTTCATCGGTTATTTCTGAGCCGGGAATATATTTGGCATATTCGTTGGAATCTAAATAAGCATGTTTTCCAGCTTCAGCTGATAAATCAGGATCTAATCCCAAATCCATTAAGTCTTGTTCAGGAGTTTTAGATTCGTTTAATACACCATAAAAGACTGAATTATACTGAGTATCTTTGCTTAAATTATTACTATTCATATTAATTCGAAGGGGGTAGATAATTACCATACAGGTAACAATGCATAAGATGATTAACTTTATTTTATTTAAATGATATCTATTATCCCATATTATTTTAGATAGAAGAATCATAATAATAGGCAGAGAAGTAATAACTTGTAATTTAGAACCTAAAAATAAAAATGCTGAAAATAATATATAAAATATTTTCGACATTAACTTTTCAGTTCCTTTGACTACATATTTATATCTAATATAGTTAAGAACTGATGCAATAAATAGTAACAATGTAGTTATCATCATTGGCTCGCCATATAAACTATTAAACCAAATTAAGTAATTTCCATCAAAAAAAATGAATAAAGTAAGTAGTATAGCCAGTATAGATTTAATATTATTTTTTATATTCAAAGATTTTAATATTATGATAAATGCAAGAATATATATAATACTGTAGATAATAGCTAAGTATTGAGTTTTAAATATATTTTGATCAAGTGATTTGCATATATAATTAATACCGATTATTAGATAACTTAAGCTACAGGCAAAAATAGTTTTAGAATCAGTATTATCTAAAAGAGTAATCTTGTAATCACTTACAACAAAATCATAATATCCTACAGAGTTAGGATTGTTTATATCTGAATCTAGTAATGATAAACCAGATGTATTCATAATTCTATAAAAATCACCTTGATCAGCAACACCTACTTGAGGTTTTATAAATAAGACTCCGATAGTTATAAAAATTGCAAATAAGGCAAACCAAATCATATGAGAATTTGTTAAATTCTTTTTCGTTTTCATTAAGTTTTCCTCCACCAATATAGATTTAAAGTAATAAACATAATCCTAAAGATATCAACAGATAAAATTATAATGTTTTTTGGTTAATACTACAAGAAAACATCAAATTAATTTGAAAGACTATTTCTAAAAATAAAATAAATATAAATTTTCAGAAAATTGAGAAAATAAGAAGGATTTGGCGAATAAAAATAGAAATATATTAACATATAGCATTATTAGGTGAAAGGCAGGTGGGAGCCAATCTCTAGGGTAGATTAAGGGTTTGGCAGCATTATGAAAGATTATAGTATTAAAAATTTAAGAAATGTAGGATTAATGGGGCATAACGGAACTGGAAAGACTTCCTTAGCGGAAAGCCTTTTGTATTATTCAAAAATTACAGATAGATTAGGGAATATTGAGGATGGGACTACGGTTTTAGATTTTGATACTGAAGAAAAGAAAAGACAATTCTCTATTGCTCTTTCAGTAGCACCAATTGAATTAGATAATGTTAAAATAAATCTTATAGATATTCCTGGATATGCAGACTTTCAAGGTGAATGTATCGAAGGAATGAGAGCTGTAGATGTAGGTATGATAGTTGTAAGCGGAGTTTCAGGAGTTAAGGCGGGAACCGAAAGAGCATGGGAATATTGTAATAAAATTAAATTGCCTAGAACATTTTTTATAAATAAATTAGATAGAGAAAACTCGGATTTTAATAAAGTATTAGCTTCACTTAAGGAAAAGTTTGGTATCAGTGTAGTGCCTATTCAGTACCCTATAGGGGAAGAAGATAGCTTTAAGGGAGTAATAAATATAATATCCAAACAGGCAAGAATATATGACGTAAAGGCTAAAAATATAAAAATAATAGATATACCTGAAGAACTAAAGGATGAAGTTGAAAATTGTAAGAAGATGATTATGGAAGCAGTGGCTGAGACTGATGAAGTATTGCTTGATAAATATTTTAATGAAGGTGAATTGAGCGATGAAGAAATATACAAGGGTCTTATAAGTGGATGTGCTAGCGGAGATATTGCCCCTGTTATGTGCGGAAGCGCTACAAAAGTTATTGGAATGGATTCCTTAATTGATGATATTGTAGAGTGCTTTCCATCACCAGAATATGCTATTTCACAAAAGGCTGTAGACGTTTTAAATAATAAGGAGGTTTTTGTTAATCTCAATCAGAATAAGCCTTTTTCTGCATTAGTATTTAAAACTATTGCAGATCCATTTGTAGGTAAAATATCATTTTTTAAAGTTATTACAGGTGAAGCGAAAGATGATATGACAGTATTAAACGTTAATAAAGATAAGAATGAAAAGTTATCACATATATGTTTTATTAGGGGTAAGACACAAATACCAACTAAGAGGATAATTGCTGGTGATATAGGCGCTATTTCTAAATTACAGTATACAAATACAGGAGATACTTTAGCCAGTCAGGATTTTAAGGTTATATACGATAAAATGAATTTTCCTAAAACAGTTTTCTCAATGGCTGTAATACCACAAGCTAAAGGAGATGAAGAAAAGATATCTCAAGCTTTGGCTAAGCTAAAAGATGAAGATCCTGTTTTTGAGATTGATAGAGACGTAGAAAATTCGGAAATTGTTATTTCAGGATTAGGGGAAACACATATCAATGTAATAGCAAGTAAAATAAAAGGTAAATTTGGTGTAGAAGTGGTATTAAGTTTACCAAAGGTTCCTTACAAAGAAAGTATAAAAGGATTTTCAGATGTGCAAGGAAAACATAAAAAGCAATCTGGCGGACATGGACAGTATGGAGATGTGGTAATTAAGTTCGAGCATAGAACAGATGGAGAAGAAGAATTAGAATTTATTGATAGTATTGTTGGTGGTTCAGTGCCAAGAAACTTTATTCCGGCAGTAGAAAAAGGATTGAGAGAATGTATAACTCATGGTGTTTTAGCAGGTTGCCCGGTGATAGGACTTAAGGCGACTCTTCATGATGGATCATATCACTCTGTGGATTCATCTGAAATGGCTTTTAAAGTCGCAGCATCTATAGCTTATAAAAAGGGATTAGAGCAAGCTAAACCTATTCTATTGGAACCTATAATGAAGGTAGAGGTTGTATTACCTAATGAATATATGGGCGATGTGATAGCAGATATAAATAAAAAGAGAGGAAGAGTGATTGGAATGGAGCCGGAAGGAGACAAGCAAAAGGTTATATCAGAAATTCCACTTGCGGAAATTAGAAAATATGCTACTGAATTGAGATCTTTAACTCAGGGAAGAGGAATATTCACAAAAGAATTTATAAGATATGAAGAAGTCCCAGAGATAGAGGTAGCAAAAGCCATAGAGACTATTAATGAATCAAAAAAATAAGTTTATGGAAAGTTATAGTTAGAATTTAGGAAATTAAAAGAAAAGGTACTCTAGTGTATTATATTACATATAGGGTACTTTTTATTTATTGGTTTAATAAATAAAAATAAAATAAAATTTACTGCAATTAAGGAATAAGGTAAATTTTACATTAATATATATAGGATAAAATCATGTACAGCAAGACATAATATTTTAGTAATAGTATATTTTATGCAATTTGAACAAGGAGGCTTGTATAATGTCAGATTATAGCATGGACATTAATGGAAATATAGAATTAAGTGATTATAGTAATATATTTGATTACTTAAATATAATAGATAAAGATGATAATTTCGTAATAAGGATAGATAGAAATAATAAGGATGATATAGAATTGATTAATTCAATGCTCCAAGATAATAAATTCAATATTAACTATACACAATATGACGATTTTGGGAACTATTACATAAGCGCCAATAAAGGGTCTTGAAAAAATATTATTTAAAATACAGGTTTTATTGGGATAACATAATATAGTATAATATGTATTAGCAAATTGTTTTTTATTGGTATATTAAATAAAATAAAGGAGAGTTATATTATGCAAAAATATGTTATAGGCGTAGACTTAGGAGGAACTAAGATAAGCACTGCATTATCTAATTTAAATGGAGAAGTGTTATGTCAAACAACAGTTCCTACAAATGCGAGCGAAGGAGAAATTCCAGTATTAAATAGAATTATAGAATCAGTTGAAAAAGTAATTAAAGATGGATCAGTAACTTATAAAGATATAAAAGGAATTGGTATCGGTTCCCCTGGACCTTTAGATGCTGAAAAAGGAACTATAATCTATACACCAAATCTTCCATTCAAAAGTTTTAATTTGGTGGAACCTTTGAATAAGAAGTTTGAAGTACCTGTATTTTTAGATAATGATGCAAACGTTGCAGCCATTGGTGAATATATGTTCGGAGCGGGAAAAGGTGCTAAAGATGTAGTGTTCTTTACAGTAAGTACTGGAGTAGGTGGAGGTGCTGTCTTAAATGGAAAAGTATATAGAGGACACACTTCAAATGCCTTAGAAATCGGTCATATGACAGTAGCACCAGATGGACCAAGATGTAACTGTGGAAATATAGGGTGTGTAGAAGCAACATCGTCAGGGACTGCAATCGCCAAAAGAGGTAATGAAGCATTAGCAAGCAAAGTTGAAACTTCATTAAGAAAGTATGATACTATTACTTCATATGAGGTGTTTACAGAGGCAGCTGCAGGAGATCCAGTTTGCGTGGATATAATTAGTAATGCACTAAATTATTTAGGAATAGCTATAGCTAATGCAGTATCTATCTTTGATCCAGAAATTATAATAATAGGTGGTGGTGTATCAAAAGCAGGAGATATTGTTTTTGATACAGTAAGAAAAGTTGTTGATAAGAGATGTTTTAAATCTATGGCAGAATCAGTTAAGATTGTTCCAGCAGGATTAGGTACAGATGCAGGAGTAATTGGTGCAGTAGCATTAGCATTACTTGAAACAGAAGGTAAGTAACATAAATAAGGAAATAATTAAAGTAGTATACATTTTAAGTTTAATACTAGAACTTTAAAATATTAGAATATACTTTTATAATAGAATTGCAGATAGATGTGAATAAATATGAGAAATTTCACATAAATTAGAACAGAAAGCTCTCTTTGCAATGAATTTTTTCTTCTCATACATATTACTGAGTTTATTATAGGTTAACTATTTATTAATGAGACTTTTATTTTTGTTATTTAAAGTATTTACCTATGATAGATTGAGATGAAAAAATTTTTTATATAAGCTATCTCTAGATATATTTAGAGATAGCGTATTATAAAAGAATATATTTTTATATAAAGCCTATTCAATAAATTATTGGATAGGTTTTAATCTTTAACTGTGATATAAAAAGATATTATTGTAATGGATAATAATTTAGTAGTATAATTTCTAATTAAGAAAATCATTAGTAATCTATAAATTAATAAAAAAGAAGGTAATATGATGAAGGCAGAAATTATAGCCATAGGAACAGAAATTTTATTAGGAGATATAATTAATTCCAATGCTCAGTATTTAGCTCAAGAATTAGCAGCTCTTGGAATAGACATGTATTATCAACAAGTTGTGGGAGATAATGAAAGAAGAGTTATACATGCCTTTGATGAGGCATATAGCAGGAGTGATATTGTAATAACTACAGGAGGCCTTGGACCAACAGATGATGATATTACAAAAGAAGTTGCAGCTAAATATTTTAATAAAGAATTAATTCAGGATGAAAATTCAACTGAAGAAATAAGAAATTACTTTAAATTTAGAGAAAGAACAATGACCCAAAATAATTTAAAGCAAGGATTAATTCCAGAAGAATCCATTATTATAAATAATAATAATGGAACAGCACCAGGAGTTATAATAGAAGACGGTAATAAGATAATGATCATTTTACCTGGGCCACCAAAGGAAATGAAACCAATGTTTGAAGAAACGGTTAAACCATATCTTCAAGAAAAATCAGATTCAATATTGGTTTCAAGAGTTGTTAAGATACTTGGAATAGGGGAAAGTGCTGTTGCAGAAGAGATTAAGGATTTAATAGATGCTCAAACAAATCCTACAATTGCACCTTATGCAAAAGATGTAGGAGTAATGCTTCGCATAACAGCAAAGGCTGAAACTAAAGATGAAGCATTAAAATTGATAGAACCAGTTGAAGGTGAGATTAAAAATAGACTTGGAGATAATGTTTACGCGACTGAGGATATCAACATAGAAGAGGTTGTAGCTAAGCTTTTGATTGAGAAAAAACTAACAATAGCTACAGCAGAATCATGTACTGGTGGTATGATAGCAAGCTCCCTTATTAACTATCCAGGTATATCGGAAGTTTTTTTAGAGGGAGCTGTAACATATTCTAATGATGCTAAGCATAATAGACTAGGTGTTAGTAATGAGACTTTAAATGAATATGGAGCTGTAAGTGAAGAAACTGCAAGAGAGATGGCAATTGGTATTGCAGAAACAGCTAAAACTGATGTCAGCATTGTAACAACAGGAATTGCAGGACCGGAAGGTGGAACATTAGAAAAACCTGTTGGATTGGTTTTTATAGGTGTATATGTTCAAGGGCAAGTAACGGTAAAAAAATGTTTGTTTAAGGGAGATAGAAACAAAGTAAGGCTTCAGGCTACAATTACAGCATTAGATATGTTAAGAAGAATTCTTATTAAATAAAATATATGAAATAAAAATGCCATAATATATTTCAAATGAAGTAATATATTATGGCTTTACAAATTGTATATAAATAAAAATGGGGGAGAGGCGATTAAATATTGAAGTTAAATACTTCATTATTATTTATTGCCAAATTAAATTTATTTATACATAATTTAGATTAAAAATTTTATAATTCTTCTATAGCCCTACTTAATGTTTTACCAAAGGAGTCGTTAATAACCAAATTGGCTTTGGAATCAGCAGAGGTAGAGCTTTTATTTATTAATACAAGATTCTTTCCTCTAAAATAATCGATAAGTCCAGCAGCAGGATAAACAACAAGTGAAGTTCCCCCTATAATAAGAGTATCTGCATTAGAGATTGCATTTATAGAATCTCTAATTACTTTATCGTCTAAACCTTCTTCATAAAGCACTACATCAGGCTTGACGGTTCCACCACATTTAGTACAAATAGGAACTCCTTTAGATCGTAGTATGAAATTAACATCATAGGATTCGTGACATTTAACACAATAATTTCGATGGATAGATCCATGAAGTTCAAATACATTTTTGCTTCCAACCATTTGATGAAGTCCATCTATATTTTGTGTCACGATAGCTTTTAATTTTCCCATTTCTTCAAGTTTAGCTAATGCTAAGTGTCCGGCATTTGGTTTAGCTTCTGGATATATAAGTTTTGCTTTGTAAAATTTAAAAAATTCTTCAGGGTATTTAATATAAAAAGTATGTGATACTAACTGCTCAGGAGTCAATGTAGCGTTTAA
This sequence comes from uncultured Clostridium sp., assembly GCA_963524945.1. GTDB lineage: Bacteria > Bacillota > Clostridia > Clostridiales > Clostridiaceae > Clostridium. The sequence continues at coordinate 22,262 of CAURJV010000065.1, read as the reverse complement.
TTTCTCGCTAAACAGGCCATTTGAGCTTCTAAAGTCTGGTATATTGGATTCTGTGCTAATACCAGCTCCACCAAAAAAAACTATATTATTACTATTCTTCAATATTTCTGACAACTTTTCAGTGCTCATACAAAAACCTCCGGATTAGAATTTATTTTAATCATTAAAAAATACATTACTATATCTATTTAATTATTGCACAGTTGATTGGAAAAATAAAATAGATATCACTAATTTTCTAGATGTTATTTTTATTTGTTAAAGCATGAAATTAAGGGATATAAAAGATGTTATAATTAACTTTAAATATTAAAATTACAATTAAAACTAAAAGATTATTTTATGTATATAATAAAATAATAAAAAAATATGTTGACATAATATAAATAACTCGATATAATACTACTTGTATCTGGTGATGACGGCGTAGAGGTAACACTCCTTCCCATTCCGAACAGGAAAGTTAAGGTCTACAGCGCTGATGGTACTGCATGGGAGACTGTGTGGAAGAGTAAGACGTTGCCAGGTAATATGGCTCGATAGCTCAGTCGGTAGAGCAGAGGACTGAAAATCCTCGTGTCACTGGTTCGATTCCAGTTCGAGCCACCATAAAAGCACTAACATAAGTTAGTGCTTTTTTATTTTATGGAAAAGTATAAAATTTTTGGATCTTGAGATTCGCTTATGTCAATACCTAAGTTAAAGTCGGGTTTGTAAAAATGAGATTAGGTGAGAGTTTGGCTCAGCTACGTTGTTCTTTTAAAATTATAATAAAAAAGATAACATTTGAATTATAGTTCTAAATGTTATCTTTTTTAATGTTAACTATTTGTAAAAAAAGTTATATAGAAATTCATTAAACAGTACATTGATCAATGTAGATTGAGTAGGTGCCGCAGTTAGGACATACGGTCACACTAGCTATATAGCTATCATCAATTTTTCCTAAACCAAAAAGTTTATTAAAAGATGTGTTTTTATATTCATTACAGATAGTATTTATAACATATTCATTATTTTTTGTATATATGTAAAAGTGGTATTCTAAATAACGATAAGATTTGTTTATTTGCTCTTGAGTATTACATGTACATTTATCACCATAATACTCTGTTGAAAAACTTACTTCTTCTCCTTCTCTTAGAGCATTTAATATTATATCTAAGGAGAGATCTGTAATCTCATTCTCACCTTCAAAAAATATCCCATCGCAATTATTCTCTGTTAGTATGTATTCTTTATTCTCATAAACAAATTTATAATCCACAAAACAACCTCCTCAGAATTAGTGTATACTCAATTATACACTAATATATGTGTAATGTTTAGCAAAACTATATTCAAACATTTAATTTACTTTATAATAAGAATATTCAATTTGAGCGTAAACAATAGAGAAGTAAATTAAATAATTATATATTTTCAATTTGCCAATCAATTGGTGCTTGATTCATAGAAACTAAAAAGTTGTTTGTTTTTGAAAAAGGTTTACTTCCAAAGAATCCTCTTGATGCAGATAATGGACTAGGATGAACCGATTTTATGATAAGATGTTTAGGATTAGTAATGAAGCCAGCTTTTGAAATAGCATTATTACCCCAAAGTATAAATACTATAGGTGTTTCTTTTTTATTCAATACCTTAATAACCTCATTTGTGAATTCTTCCCATCCCTTATTTTTGTGAGAATTAGCTTCTCCAGCTCTAACTGTAAGTACCGTGTTTAGCAATAAGACTCCTTGATCAGCCCACTTTCTCAAATAGCCATTGTTTGGAATATAGCAACCTAAGTCAGTATGAAGTTCTTTATAGATGTTAATTAAAGATGGTGGAGTTTTTACACCTGGATTAACAGAAAAACTCAATCCATGCGCTTGGCCAGGTCCGTGATAAGGATCATGACCTAATATAACAACTTTAACTTTTGAATAAGGTGTAAAATGTAAGGCGTTAAAGAGATCATACATATTAGGATAAATGGTTTTAGAGTTATATTCATTTATTAAAAATTTTTTTAGATTAATATAATAGTCTTTTTGGAATTCCGACTCCAAATAATTTTTCCAGTCATTTTTTAGTATATCGGACATTAAATCACCCCTAATTTAGTATAACATTTTATTATGACTTTATGTATAGTATCTATTTTTGATTAAAAATCTAAAATTTATTTAGTTATATTATTGTTAGAAGTAGTAGATACTGTTAAAATGAGATGTATATAACAAACTGTCAAAAATAATATATAATGATTATAAAGGAGAATTCACATGGAAAATAAAGTATTAGCTGTTGCAGCAGGATATGAGATAACAGAAAAAGATTTAAATGCAATAATTAGTAGATATCCACAAGAGCAAAGAGGAGCTTTACAAAGCGAAGAAAAGAAGAAACAATTGGTAGAACAGTTGATTTCATTTGAATTAATGAATAAGTTTGGAAAAGAAATACAATTAGACAAAACTCAAGAATACAAAGAGGCTATAGAAAATATATCAAAAGAAGTTATAACTTCAATGGCAATAAATAAAGTATTGAGTGATGTAACAATAACAGATGAAGAAGTAAAGAAATACTATGAAGATAATAAGGAAGCGTTTGGTCAGCCTGCAACAGTTTCAGCTAGACACATTCTAGTAGAAACTGAAGAGGAAGCAAATAAAGCAAGAGAAGAAATCTTAAGCGGTAAGATTTCATTCGGAGATGCTGCAATGAAATATTCAACATGCCCATCAAATCAACAAGGTGGAAATTTAGGTGAATTCTCAAAAGGCATGATGGTTCCAGAATTTGAAGAAGCTGCTTTTACATCAGAAATAGGAAAGGTTACTGAACCAGTTAAAACTCAATTTGGGTATCATTTAGTGCTTGTAGACGCAAAAAATGAAGCTTCAATCAAAAGTTTTGAAGAAGTTAAAGACAGCGTTTTAGATAATTTAATGAAAGAAAATCAACATAAAAAATATGATCAAATATTAAAGGAATTAGAAGCTAAATACGGAGTTGAAAGAAAATAGAAGTATCTAGTTAAGAATTTGGATTTATATATAAAAGGTAATACTTAACGTATTACCTTTGTTAATTTATTTTAAAGTTAATATGTACTTATTATATTAACCTCTTTCTATAAAAGCTCAGTAAAGGAATTAATATATTTATCACAATATTTAAGGATATCAGTTATAGATTCTAAACATGAATCATCTTTTACTCCGACTACTCTCATATTTGCTTTTCTTGCACTTTTCATAGCAGGTAGTATATCCTCAAATACTAAACAGTTTTCTGGATTAATATTTAATTTTCTAGCTGCTAATAAATATATGTCAGGACAATCCTTTCCTTTAGCAACTTCGTCGGTAATAGTGATTGAATCAAAATAGTCATAAACTTCATTGTTTTTTAAACAAGCCTCAAGCAGTGGGATGGAATTGCTAGTAGCTAAGGAGATTTTAATTTTATTATCTTTTAAGTATTTTAAAAAATCCTTTGCACCTAATTTAAGTTTTACATTATTAGCGTAATGATGAAATGCTGCATGATGCCAATCATTAAGTATATCATCTACTGAGTCTTCAATTTTAAATCTATTTTTAAAATAAACTGCTGTCTGATAAAAGCTTAAATGTTCAATGTCATTTCTTAAATCATTAGGCATAGTATGTCCTTTTTTTCTAAGATAATCTATGTCAATCTGAGACCATACCCACATAGAATCTACCAGAGTTCCATCTAAATCGAAAATTACACATTTTATATTAGTTAGCATGGTTACACCTCCAAGGATATGTTATTTATATAAAGGAATAAGTGTAGATTAATACCCAATTTAGTTTTATATGGACGTATACTGATGCTGATATAAATAATAGAACTAGAGTATTGAGCAAGCATTATTAAATATGATGCATCTAGGTACGTTAATAAATTATTAAATAAAAAAACTTAAGGATTAATCCTTAAGTCATAATAGTCTAATAATATATTTGGTCGGGGTGACAGGGATTGAACCTGCGACCTCATGGTCCCAAACCACGCGCGCTCCCATCTGCGCCACACCCCGTTTATACATTAATTATATATTTAAGTAAATCTTATGTCAAGGACTTTAGGACATGTAATAGTTATGGAAAAAACTTAATCATAGATATTTGAATAAATAATTTTGTAGTGATCGAAGCTAGAGTTGTTAAGTTAAGTTTATTGATGAAAAATTTTATATATAAGCTATAATAAGAACCATAAAGAATAAGCTAGAAAAAGTGGGGAATACGGACGATATTTAGATAATAGTAGGATAAACTAAATTCTCGCTATATATAAGAATTGTTCATTCTTATCCAAGGTGTTATAATTAGGTAGTAATATAGAACAATGAAGGAGGGAAGGTTTAAAACCGATATTTAATGAGGAGTAGAATTCTAGCTATTATGTTAGCAACCGTAATCGTTGTAGGTAGTTCAATACCAGCGTTTGCGACGCCAGATAATCAACAGTTGAGTGATTCGAGACAGAAATATGCAGAAATTGAAAGTAAGATAACAGATATTCAGAATAAAATTGATGATTTAAATATGCAGATAGAGCCGCTACAATTAACAGTAGATAAAAATAAAAAAGAAATAACAAATATCAATAAGGTTATTGATAATAGTACAAAAGATATTGAACAATATAAGAAAGAGATTAACACACTAGATTTAGCTTTAGGACAAAGGGTTAAAGCTATGTATATGTCAGGTGATTTAGAATTCGGTTATTTGAATTTTATACTTGAATCAGAATCAACAAGTGATTTCTTTTCTAGAGCAGAGGCAGTTAGTAAGATTGTAGGAAAAGACAAATCTGCTATACAAGATGTTACTAGTAAGAAGGAAGAATTAAATAATAAAGTAAAATCCTTGGAAGATAAAAAAGATGAAATAGATACACTTAATAAAGAAATACAAGTTAGTTTAAGTGAACTAGATGGAAAGAAAAAAGAAGCAGAAACTTTAGCAAGTCAAGCTAAGGATGAAAAAAGTAAATTTGATTCACAATACTTATCACAATTAGAAAGAGAACTTGTAAAATCTCAATTTGATGTTATAGGCAACTCTAATAGTTCAGCTGCTGACCTTCAAGGAGCAATTAATCAGTTAAGAAATATTAGGGATAATCAAATTAAGAGTGAGATTGTTACTTCAGAGATAAATGATAAAATTGAAAAGGCTAAAACAATGGTAGCAGATAAAAAAGCAGCTGAAGTAAAAGTAGCAACGCCAAGTAGAGGCGGAGGCGGAAGCGGAAGAGTAGCTGTACCATCAGCAGGAAATTCTCAATCAATTCTAAATGAGGCATATGCACAATTAGGAAAACCTTATGTGTGGGGTGCAACAGGTGATGCGAGTTTTGATTGTTCAGGATTTACTCAATATGTTTATGAGCATGCTGCAGGAGTAGATATAACAAGAACAACATATTCGCAAATTGGAGTTGGACAACCAGTTAGTCAAGATCAGCTTCAACCTGGAGATTTAGTATTTACTCACCCAGGGCATGTCGGAATATATGTTGGTAACGGTCAAATGATTAATGCACCTCAAACGGGTGATGTGGTTAAAGTTGCGCCAGTTTATAGCTTTTATGCTGCAAGAAGAGTTCTTAATTAGTTAACATAAGAAATTAGTTGTTAATGTCTGATTTCAAATTGTTGTCCTTCTGTAAAAATTCAGAAGGACTTTTTTTATTTTACTTGTATGATATAATGTGGAATATATACTTTAGTGATTAAGTATATACAGGTATTGATATTCGATATTTTAAAGTAGAGTATTGAAACATTAAGTAAAGGAAGAATAGCATGAATAATAAATTGCAATATGTGAGAGATGATGAGACTGTAGATGATTTACAGCTTAAAGGATTAAATTTAATTCAAAAGAAGGAGGGGTTTAAATTTGGTATAGATGCTGTTTTATTATCTGATTTTGCTTGCATAAAAAAGAAACATAAAGTAATGGATTTGTGTACAGGAACTGGGATAATTCCATTTTTGATATACGGTAAATATACACCTGATTGTATATATGGATTAGAAATCCAAGAAAACATGGTGGATATGGCTCAAAGAAGTGTAAAATTGAATGAACTTGAAGGAAATTTATATTTTATAAATGAAGATTTAAAAAATATAGACTATTTAAAGAAACTTGAAAAATTTGATGTAGTAACAGTAAACCCACCTTATAAATTAAACAATTCAGGAATTATCAATCCCAATGATAAGCTTGCTATAGCTAGACATGAAATATTATGTAATTTAGAAGATGTAATTTCAGCAGCAAGAATTCTATTAAAAGATAATGGAAGACTCTTCATGATACATAGACCTGAAAGATTAGCGGATATTTTTATTTTAATGAGAAAATATAAAATAGAGCCTAAAAGAGTAAAAATGATTCATCCTAAAATGGGGAAGGCACCTAATATTGTATTGGTTGAAGGTCAAAGGGATGGGGGAGCCTATTTAAAATGGGAAGCGCCATTATATGTCTATGATGAGGATGGAAAATATACTAAAGAAATAGATTCAATATATTGGAGGGCATGATATGGAAAACGGAAAGTTGTATTTAGTACCAACTCCTATTGGAAACTTAAAAGATATAACATTGAGGGCTCTAGAAACTTTAAGAGATGTTGATATTATAGCGGCTGAAGATACAAGGCAAACATTGAAATTATTAAATCATTTTGAAATAAAAAAGCCACTGATAAGTTACCATAAGTTCAACGAGCAAATAAAAAGTGATAAAATTATAGAATTACTCATGGAAGGCAATAATGTGGCTTTAGTTTCGGACGCTGGAACTCCAGGAATATCAGATCCGGGAAGTGTTATTGTTGGACGTTGCATAGAAAAAGAGATTAATTTCGAAGTGCTTCCAGGAGCAACGGCTATAACTACAGCATTAGTTTATTCTGGATTAGACACAACTAAATTTTTATTTAGAGGTTTTTTGCCAAGAGAAAATAAAGAACGTAAAATAGTGACAAATGAACTATTACAAAGTCAGGAAACTATTATATTTTACGAAGCACCACATAGGCTTGTGGATACGCTTGAATTTTTATTAGATACATTTGGAGATAGAAAAATTGCGGCATGCAGAGAATTAACTAAGATTTATCAACAAATACACAGGGGGACCTTAAAAGAAGTGATTCAGTATTTTCAGGAGAATAAGCCAAGAGGAGAATTTGTTCTTGTATTAGAGGGAAAGAGACTTGAAGAGATAAAAGAAGAGCAAAGGGAAGGCTGGATACATTTATCTATTGAAGAGCATATAGTTAAATATATCAATGATGGCATTAGTAAGAAAGAAGCCATAAAGCTTGTAGCTAAGGAAAGAGAATTACCTAAGAGTGAAGTATATAGATTCTCAACAAATATATAATTAAGTTAAGAAAATAGACTATCTCAAATTAACTCTTGAGATAGTCTATTATTGGTTTGTGATATAATTAATTAGATAATAGGAAATAAGAATATATCAAATATTATCTGTTTGTTTTAATTTCGTCTAAACATTTAGTACAAATATTCTTACCCTTGTAGTTGATTACGTCTCTTGCATCTCCACAGAAAATACAAGCTGGCTCATATTTCTTTAAGATTATTTGTTCTCCGTCCACATAAATTTCTAATGCATCTTTTTCAGCAATATCTAATGTTCTTCTAAGTTCTATAGGAATAACTATTCTTCCTAATTCATCTACTCTTCTAACTACACCTGTTGATTTCATAAAAAATTCCTCCTAATTCCATGATTCGACATTCTACTATGATATATTACCAAGTATGTAATATAAAGTCAATGTATATTTTTAAATATTTATAAAAAATTACAAATTTCAACTTTAATAAACATCTTATATAAAATATACTACCATATTTTAGAAAAGTCAAGAGGGTTTATTTGTAAAAATATCATATTAATCCAAATTAATAGATTTGAGGAATGCAGTTATACCAATGATTAGAGAAAAGTATATGAATTATATTCATAATTATATAATGACAAAATTACAAATAAAGTAATTTAAGGCATATGTCCGATTTTTTTGTAGAAATACAGATACTATAGATAATAATGTCGATTGATTACATAAATTAGATATTTTTTATTAATACTATATTTAAAAAAAATTATATATGTCGTATAATACTATTAATATTAGATAAGTATAAAGTATTAGAAAAATTTTTATATTATAATGTTTATAATAACTTGTAACAAGTTATTATAAACATTATAATATATATAATATAGATTGAGAAAGAATAGGTGCATGAAAATGGCAGGAAAATTTGATTCAGATTATATAAAAGAACTAGCTAAAGAAATGTCTAAAAGTACTTCCGTTTCATATGAAGATATTCCTAAATATGATTTGTTTTTATCTCAAGTAATCGATTATCTGAATGATAAATTTGTTGATGAGAAATTTACTAATAACATAGTTCAAAATTATACTAAAAGCGAAGTTATAACTAAGCCTGAAGATGGTAAAAAAAGAGGGTATACAAAAATGCATTTGATACAATTAGTATTGCTTAGTTATATGAGGCCCTTATTAACAACAGAGGAAATAAAAAAGGTTTTTCGGCTTGCATTTAATGAAATCAATGATAGAAGTGATGATATATTATCATGGGAAGAGACTTATAAAACTTTCACTCAAATACAAAAGGAAAGTTTAGATAACTACTTATCTACTTTTATATTAAATGATAATAAATTAGAAGAGATAATAGAAAATTTTAAATTGAAAGATAATGATAGGGAAAGAATTAAAATATTCTTATTAGTTCTTTCTTTAATAGCAGAAGCAAGTGTTATTAAAAAGTTAGTTCAAAAAATAGTTAAAGAGTATGAAGAAGAATAAATTATATGAGATAAAATATTTACAATAACAATAAACTAAAAAACACTTACTTAATTAGAACTTGAACTTTTGTGAGGCTAATTAAGTAAGTGTTTTATGACTATGTTTATGATTTAATATGGAAAATGTAATTTTAACTATAGTGAGGAATTAATTTATGGATAAAATTCTTATACGAGAGTCTGTAAGAAATTTAGTAGAGTTTTGCTTGAAAAAAGGTGATATAGATAATAGATTTTCTGGAAGTGCTAGGGCAGTAGAGGGAGTAAGGGCGCATCAAAAGCTTCAGGAAGACAACGGAAGGATTTATAAGAACTATGAAAAGGAAGTATATTTAACTCATGAGTTCGAGATGAGTAAAAGTTTGATATATATTGAAGGAAGAGCAGATGGAATTATAACAGAAAAAGATAAAGTTATAATTGAGGAAATAAAATCAACCTATAAGAATTTTGCATACATTGATGATTTGAATGAAGTCCATTGGGCTCAGGCAAAGGTGTATGCTTTTATTTATGGAAATCAAAATAATCTTGAAGAAATTCATATAAGATTATCTTACGTGCAGTTAGAAACGAATGAGGTTAAGAGTTTCGAAAAAAGATTTACTATAGGAGAATTAGAAGAATTTATATCTGATTTATTAAGAGAATATGAGAGATTTAGTATTCTAATATTTAAATCGAAAAGTGTTAGAGATGAAACTATAAAAGTACTGAATTTCCCTTTTGAAAAATATAGAGAAGGTCAGAGGAAACTTATTAATGTTTCATATCAAACTATAAAAGAGGGAGAAATATTATTTGTTCAGGCACCGACAGGTATAGGAAAAACTATATCAACCATCTTTCCAGCTGTGAAGGCTATAAGTGAAGGAATTGGAGAAAAAATTATATATTTGACAGCAAAGACGATAAATAGGGAAGTTGCTGAAGAAACTTTTGAAAGATTGCGTCAAGAAGGACTGAAATTTAAGACTATCACGATTACGGCAAAAGAGAAAACATGTATTAATGGTGACTTTGATTGCAATCCAGAAAAGTGCATATATGCCAAAGAGTATTATGGTAAAGTAAAAGAAGTAATTATAAATATTATTGAAAATGAAGAGAGAATTTCCACGGAAATATTGAAGGAATATGCCGAAAAATATCAGGTATGCCCATTTGAGTTATCTTTAGACCTAAGTACTTATTGCGATGGAATTATAGGTGATTATAATTACATCTTTGATCCAAGGGTATCCTTGGGTAGAGTTCTAGAAGGCAAAGGAAATATAGTTTTGGTTGATGAAGCACATAATTTAATCGACAGATCAAGAAATATGTATTCCGCGTCTTTGTATAAAAGTCAAATTCTAAATTGCAAAAAGATAACTAAGGGAAAACTAAATAAACTACATTCTTTATTAGGAAAGATTAATGATTATTTTATTGATTTAAGAAATGAATGTGACCATAAAGAAGTAAAATGGTTTTATGAAGATGAGCATCCTAAGGAATTGAGTAAGTATTTACAGTTATACTTAAAAGAAAGTGAAGATGTACTGGTAAGAGGAAATAGATTTGAGGGCTATGATGATATATTAAAGTTATATTTTGATATAAATGCTTTTACGTCTACGATACAGCTATATGATGGAAATTATAGGACTTGCGTGGAAAAAGATTTTCAGGAAGTTAAGTTAACTTTATATTGTGTGAATCCATCTAAGAATTTAAGAGAATATTTAGGAAAATGCTATTCGGTAATATTTTTTTCTGCGACTATATCTCCAATAAAATATTATGTAAATATGCTTGGAGGAGATGATAGTACATATAGGTTAAAGCTTCCATCTCCTTTCAATAAAGAAAACTTAAAAGTTTATATTAGTCCTATTAATATCAGATATTCATATAGAAAAAAGACACTGCCATTAGTGAAAAATAAAATTTGTGATTTTATAAATCAGCAAATGGGAAACTACATGATTTTCTCACCATCATATGCATATATGGAAGAACTATATAGTTATATGGAGGACTCAAATTTAGAAAACTATAATTTGATAAAACAGAAACCTAATATGACGGAGGAAGAAAAAAGTGAATTTCTAGGAAGATTTAGAAGTAGCAATAATTTAGCAATGTTTTGCGTACTTGGAGGTATGTTTTCAGAAGGAATAGATTTGCCTGGTGACCAATTAATTGGAAGTATAATAATTGGGGTGGGATATCCAATGGTAGATATGGCAAACCAAGTTATAAAAGATTTTTACAAAGAAGTTGGTTATGACTATGCTTATGTATTTCCGGGAATAAATAAGGTGCAGCAGGCTGTAGGAAGAGTTATAAGAACGGAAACAGATATGGGAAGAGTTTTGCTTATTGATGATAGATATATAAATAATAAATATAGTGTTCTTTTGCCAAATGAGTGGTACCCTATAAATAAGTATTAATTTATCTAGAATTGTATGAAATAAGCTACTAGATTGTATTGTGCATTGTGAATTAAAAATAAGTATGTTAAAATATTCATGGTAGTTTTATGAAATAGTATACCTACGTATAAATTTAGTATTTACACTACAATTTAAAAATATTTAGTTATTGATATCGTCGACCAGAAGTTTAAATTCGGAATATATTGATGATGATTAATAACATATTAAAGTAGAATTAAGGAGCGAGGATAATGAATATTCCATTAATTGATTTAAAAGCTCAATATAAGTCTATTGCTGAAGATTTAGATAGAGTAACTAAAGAAGTACTTTCTTCTGCGAATTATATTATGGGCAAGAATGTAACTGAATTTGAGAGAGAATTTGCAGAATATATTGGAGTTAAACATGCAATATCAGTAGCAAATGGAACTGATGCATTGGTTATTGCATTAAAATCTTTAGGAATAGGGAATGGAGATGAAGTAATAACTTCTACATTTACTTATTTTGCTTCAGCTGAAGCTATTTCAGCAGTAGGTGCAACACCTGTTTTTGTTGATGTTGAAAAAGAAACATTTAATATAGATCCAACTAAAATAGAAGAAAAAATCACAAATAAAACAAAGGCTATTATACCAGTTCATATTTTTGGACAATGTGCTAAAATGGATGAAATAAATGAAATAGCTAAGAAGCATAATTTAAAGATCGTAGAGGATGCTGCTCAAGCATCAGGATCTAAATATAAAGGAAAGATGGCGGGAACTTTAGGTGATGCAGCATGCTTCTCATTCTTCCCAACTAAGAATCTTTCATGTGCTGGCGATGGTGGCATGATAGTGACAAATGATGATAATATAGCAACAATAGCAAAAGCCTTAAGAACACATGGAAGTGGAGAAACTGGACAAAAAGCTTATAATTTATTAAATAATATAAATGATGAGGTAGAGACATCTAAAGATGGTGATGATACTGTATATAATGCTTTAAAATACTATAATTATTTAATTGGGTTTAATTCTAGGCTAGATGCTATTCAAGCAGCAATTCTAAGAGTAAAGTTGCCACATTTAGATAATTGGAACAGTAGAAGAAGAGAAGTAGCAAAAATATATAATGAAAAATTAAAAAATTCTAATGTAGTTGTGCCTACTGTTGATGAAGAAAATGAAACTATATATCATCAATACGTGTTACAATGTGAAAATAGAGAAGATATGATAAATAAACTTAAAGAAAATGGTATAGCAACTGGAGTTTATTATCCAGTTCCATTACATTTACAGAAAGTATATAAAGATTTAGGATATAAAGAAGGGGATATGCCTGTTGCAGAATATTTATCACATAGAACATTTGCAATACCAGTTTATCCAGAATTAACAGAAAATGAAATAAATTATATAGTTGAAAATATAAAGGCATAATATTAATATTGTAATATGCAAATTCCTATATGTTATGAACTTAAGGTTTACTTAAGAAAAATATTGATAAGTGTGAGGGTTAATTATGGGTAAGAATTATTTTGTACATGAATCAAGTTACATTGATGACGATGTAGTGATAGGTGATGGAACGAAGATTTGGCACTTCTCTCATATAATGAGTAATTCTATAATTGGAGAAAAGTGTAATATAGGTCAAAATGTCGTAATATCACCTGATGTAAAAATTGGAAATGGAGTAAAGATACAAAACAATGTATCTGTATATACAGGGGTTGTTTGTGAAGATTATGTATTCTTAGGACCATCTTGTGTATTTACCAATGTAGTAAATCCAAGAAGCTTTATTGAAAGAAAAAGTGAGTATAAAGATACTATAATTGGAAAAGGGGCTTCTATAGGTGCTAATGTAACAATTGTGTGCGGCCATAATATAGGGAAATATGCATTAGTAGGTGCTGGAGCAGTAGTTACTAAACATATACCTGATTATGCCTTAGTAGTAGGTAATCCGGCAAGTATAATGGGATATGTATGCGAATGTGGAGAAAAGTTAAGCTTTAAAGATCAACATGCAACTTGTGGAGCTTGTGGGAAAAAGTATAGTAAAGACAAAGAAAAAGTAGAATGTATAGATTAGAAAAACAGGTTTTTTATTTATTAACATTTCATATGTAATTTGTTAATAAAACTTTTTAGTAAATTATGTTCTGTGGATAAAATTTTAGGCCGTAAATTACAGGAGGTATAAGATGTCATTATTAAAACAACAATTATTAGACAAAATAAATAATAAAACTGCAAAAGTTGGTGTGGTTGGTCTTGGATATGTTGGATTACCATTAGCTGTGGAAAAGGCTAATGCTGGTTATCAAACTATTGGATTTGATGTTCAAGATCAAAAAGTAAATATGGTTAATGAGGGAAAAAACTATATTGGAGATGTAGTGGATGAAAACTTAAAGAAGATAGTAGAAGAAAATACTTTAAGAGCTACTACAGACTTTAGTTTTGTTAAAGATGTAGACACTATTTGCATTTGTGTGCCTACTCCATTAGATTTATATAAGCAACCAGATTTGTCATATGTTGTAGAGTCAACAAAAAGTGTTGCACAATATCTACATAAAGGTATGCTTGTTATTCTTGAAAGTACTACATATCCAGGAACAACAGAAGAAGTTCTTAAGCCAATACTAGAAGAAAGTGGACTTAAATGCGGAGAAGACTTTTTCTTAGCTTTTTCGCCAGAAAGAGTTGATCCAGGTAATAAGGACTTTAATACTAAAAATACTCCGAAAGTTGTTGGAGGCTGTACATCGGATTGTACAGAAGTTGCGGCTGCATTATATAGAAATATATTAGAGGGGGATATCCATACTGTATCATCTCCGGCTGTAGCTGAAATGGAAAAGATATTAGAAAATACGTTTAGAAATATAAATATTGGATTAGCTAACGAAATGGCTATTTTATGCAATAGAATGGGAATAGACGTATGGGAAGTTATAGATGCAGCTAAGACTAAGCCATATGGATTTATGCCATTTTATCCAGGCCCAGGCTTAGGTGGACATTGTATTCCTCTTGATCCATTTTATTTAGAGTGGAAAGCAAAAGAATATGATTATCATACAAGATTAATTGAAACTTCAGGTGAAATAAATGATTCTATGCCTGAATTTGTATTAGATAATGTAATGAAGATTTTGAATAAAAATAAAAAGGCATTAAATGGTGCTAAAGTTCTTTTACTAGGAGTTGCATATAAGAATGATATTGACGATTATAGAGAATCTCCAGCATTTAAGGTAATAGAGCTATTAGAAAAGAATGGTGCTGATTTAATGGTAAATGACCCTTATTGCCCAATTTCTAAATATAAGGGTAAGGTTTATAATTCTGTCGATTGGAAAGAGGTTATAGACGAATCTGATATAGTAATTATAACAACAAATCATAGCTGTTACGATTACGAATCAATTGTATCTAGAGCTAAAGTTGTTTATGATACTAGAAATGCAACTAAAAATGTTGTTAATAATAGAGAAAAGATTTATAAATTATAAGTCTTGTAAGATATATATAGGTTAATCCTATGCCACAATAGTACATTAATTCTAATGATTTATTACTAGTTAGAATATATTGTTGATAGAAAAAGTACATCCATAATTCTATGGGTGTATTTTTTTATTACATTTATTAAGGGTACATATAATTTGTGAAAAGCGAATAAAATAAGTACTGCATAATAAATAGGTTTTAGATTAATATAGATAGAAATTGGTGATTAAATGAAATATATAAAATTAAGTAACAAAGTAAATTTATTCATACATCTTATAGTGAAAATTAAGAGAGATGATGTATTTGCGTTAGCATCTCAATTAGCATATTATTTAGTATTATCTTTTTTTCCATTTATGCTATTTTTGATGACTTTAGCTGGATTTAGCGATATAAGTTCTAAGCAAATACTGGAACAACTAAATGTTATGCTTCCTAGAAGTGTGCTAGAATTAACTGAATCAACTGTTAGAGAAATATTTGATAATCAATATACTGGATTGTTAGGAATATCTATCTTGTTAATGATGTGGACAGCATCATCTGCGTTTAAAGCTATAATAAAAAGTATAAATAAGGCGTATAATTTTAAAGAAGAAAGATCATTTATTAAACTTTCAATTATTTCTATGTTAGGAATATTAGCATTAGCCGTAACTATAATTATGGCTTTAACAGCGCTAGTATTTGGAAATGTAATAGGAGATTATATTAAAAGTATTAATCCATTTTATGAGATAGTATTGATTGTTTGGAACATATTTAGATACACTTTTATATTAATTATAATGATATCTATATTTATAGGAGTTTACAGATTTGCTCCTGCTAAAAGATTAGTATGGAAAGAGGTAATTGCAGGCTCTATATTTAGCACAATAGGCTGGGTGTTAGTATCTTTTGTTTTTTCGTTTTATATTGATAATTTTAATAATTATTCTAGGTTTTACGGAAGCCTTGGCGCGGTATTTATACTTATGACATGGTTATTTCTAATATCAATAATATTCATATTAGGGGTAGAGATAAATTTTGTTACATCTGAAATAAGGAACAGAACAAAAATACTTAGAGAACGATAGATAATAGGGTTGAAGGCTTCATATGTTTTCCTTTTTGAAGAATTTTCTTATAAAGTTTAATCTTTTGTTGAATATAAATTATCGAAGTGGATATAACTTTAAAAGAAAAATATTCAGGAGGTAATATATGAATAAAATAATATTATTGGGAAGATTAGTTAAAGACCCTGAACTTAGGCACACTGAAAATGGAGATAAAATTTATGCTAAATTTACAATTGCTGTGCAACGAAATTTTAAATTACCTGATGGAATTAGAGAAGCAGATTTTATACCTATAAAAGTTTGGGGGAAAAAAGCTGAAGTTATAGTAAAATATATGAAAAAAGGAAGCCTTATTACTTTAAGTGGCAGATTAAGAACTGGTAGTTATGAAGATAAGGAGGGAAATAGAAAGTATATAGCAGAGGTTGTAGCAGAAGATTTTAAATTTCTTGAAAATAAGAAAAGTCAAACAGAGGTTTTATAAAAATAGTAGCCTAGTTGATCTTTATGATATAAGCTATATGTATAGATAAGTATATAGCTAATTAAATATACTTATTATAGAAGAGGTTATCTAATTGTTATAATATTATTAATACGTTTAGATAACCTTTGTAATAGCATAAAAAGTATATTTTTATTTATAAACAAAAGTATCTTTAAAATAAATATTCTCTTACTAAAATATTTATTTGTAAAAAACTTTAATAATATTGGTTTGATTTAATAATACTAAAAAAGAGTTATAAAGTTATAGATGGAAGACAATAGTGATTTATGTAATAATAAAAAAGTGGTTTTTATGTTACAGAAATAAATAAAAAAATATTTATAGAAAAGGTATTGTATTTATGTGAATATGTGTTATAATAGATATGTAAACGATATCTATTGTATATTTTTCAATTATGGTGAAACAAAAAAGAGATTATGAGGTGAAAAAAGAGCTGTCAGCTCTTTTTTTATTTTTTATGATAATGAATAGGGTCTCAATTGTTAAAAAATGTTATATTATCGCTATAGAAGAAATATATAATACTTTATATATCAAATTTCGACAAAAGATTATTTTAATGTGGAGATTTAAAGAATGTATATGTTGTAAAAAATAAAGGAAGAAGTTTTATTGTCAATAAAAAAAATATAAATCTTGAAAAAGAGGACATGCTTTGACAATTTATTGATACATTATGTGATACTATAGGTTTGTAAACAAGGAACTACTATCTTGAGGGAGTTGAAAGGGTTATGAATTTGGTTGAGGAATATACATCAATTAATAGTGAGACTGATGTAGAGTATAGATATGCATATAGGCTTATAAAGAAAGATTATAAGGGAATAACCGCATATGGGATTGAAATTGAAAGAAAAGATTACGTTGATTTAAAAAACGTAAATTTAGAGAGAGAAAAGATAGATATAATATCAATTCATAGGCACAAAGTAAAACAATTACTTATGAAATTGTTTAATAATCAAGTATCACCACTTCACTTAATTGATATTATAGGAAAATATGTTGATGAGCACGCTTATGAATTTGATATTGGTATGAGCGAGAAAGCTATAAATTAATATTAAAGTATAGAAATAATTAAATATTTACGCTAATATATGGTAAGAGATTACTAAGAAAGGCGATAAATCATGATTATTGGAATTGGAACAGATATAATAGAGATTAGTAGGATAGAACGTGCTATACAAAGAACAAATACTTTTATTGAGAGATCATTTACTTATGATGAAATTGCATATTTTAAATTAAAGGGATTTAAGGGGAATGTAGTAGCAGGAAATTTTGCGGCAAAGGAAGCAATTAGTAAAGCAATAGGAACTGGATTTAGAGGATTTGGATTAAAGGATATTGAAGTATTGAGAAATGAGTTGGGAAAGCCAGTAGTAAATTTAAGTGATAAAATTTATAAATTATTGGAGACAAAAGAATTTAACATGCATGTTAGTATTTCACATAGCAAGGAAAATGCGATAGCTTATGCAATTATGGAGGCAATATAATGTTAGAAATTTTTTCAGCTAAACAATGTAGAGAAATTGATAAGGAATGCATTGATTATATTGGAATTCCTAGTATAGTATTAATGGAAAATGCTGCAATAGGCTTATTTAAAGAGCTTTCAGATAAGGGCGAATCATTTTTAATATTATGTGGAAAAGGAAATAATGGAGGGGACGCCCTGGCATTAGCTAGACACTTGATATTACATGGGAAAAAGGTAAGGGTTTATATTGTAAGTAAAGACGAAAATTATAGTGAAGATTTTAAAATTAACTTTAGCATATTAGAAAAATTAATTGAAAAGAGTGACATATTATTTATAAAGTCAGAGAGCGATATAAATGAAAACGTAATATGCGATATTAAGGCTTATGATCAATTAATAGACGGAATTTTTGGAGTTGGTCTTAATAAGGACTTAATAGGAATATTTAAAAAGATCATAGAGTGTATAAATTTATATGCAAAATTTGTAGTATCAATTGATACACCATCAGGTTTGGATTGTGATTTAGGAATTGAGAGAGGAATCGCAGTGCATGCTGATATAACTTATACATTTGAGGTTGTCAAACAAGGTTTTTTAAATTATAAAGCTATTGATTGTGTCGGAAATATGAAAATACTAAAGATAGGTATTCCGGAATATATAAAAGAGAAGAACTCCAATAACTCGTATATATTAGAAAAAAAGGAATATAAGCAGATGATTTCTAAAAGGCAGGTTTATGGTCATAAAGGAGATTACGGTAGAGCAGTAGTTGTAGCTGGAAGGGGAGGGTTTACTGGAGCTGCCTTTATAACTACTGAATGTACAGTTAGAGCAGGTGCAGGATTAACTACATTGGCGTGCAGCAGTGAGGTGCAAAAGGTACTATCAAGTAGATTAACAGAAGCTATGACATTAAATTGGGAAGATAACAGTAACTTTATAGAACTTATAACAAGAGCAAGTTCTATTGCTTTTGGTCCTGGAATTGGGATTGGAGAAGGGGAAAAAAGCTTATTAGAAAAGGTTATAAGTAATAGTAAATGTCCTATTGTGATTGATGCGGATGGAATATCGCTTATAGGAAAGAATAAATATTTGTTAAATGATTTAAAAGGTAGAGCAATTATTACTCCACATCCAGGTGAAATGGCAAGTTTTCTGGGAATAACTATTGAAGATGTGGAGGCTGATCGGGTTAATATAGCAAAGGCAGTTGCTAAGCAATATGAAATAATTGTTTTGTTAAAAGGGTATAATACCGTAATTTCGAACGGAAAAGAAGTGTATATAAATCCTACGGGAAATAGTAAGATGGCATCAGGAGGTATGGGAGATGCATTGACCGGAATAATAAATGCATTTCTGTCACAAGGAGTTAGCCTAAATCAAGCTGCTCTTTTAGGCGCATATATTCACGGAGATATAGCGGATAAATTAAGCAAACAAGTTTACATAGTAAATGCAAGAGATATTATAACTGAATTACCTAAAGAAATTAACAGTATTATTGATTAATTAAGAATAAAATGCCTAGGATTTTCATAAATAGTAATATGTAGTAATAAATCTTAGGAGGGCTTATGGATTTTAGAAAAGTATTGTTCAATAAAAAGTTAATTATAGGTTTTTTGGTGCTTATTCCAGTACTTATGATTTTATTAGTTGTTTTATGTAGAGATGTAATTACCCCTTCAAATGAAGATATAATTAGTGAACTTAGGAATACAAAATATTACAGTAGTAAAGTAGATTATTTGTTTAAGAATTCTAAGTCAGAATTCGAGGAGAATACAATGCAATATTATAGCTGTGATAAGGGATCGAGAATAGAATTCGGAAATGATTATAACAGAGTGAAGGTTTATAACGGATCAGAGATAAAAGTTGAAGGAAGCGAAGATAAAGAAGGATATACTCTTGATAAGGATATAGATGTAATTTATCCTTTGGCATTCGTAGAAAATATACTATCTAATAAGCAAGCTAATGAAATAAAAGAAGTTAAAGCAGATTGGGGTCAGGGAGTATATTTGCAAGTAGATATAGAATTTAGCAGCAAGAATAAGCATTTAAATAAAGCTGAATTCTATGTAGATAAGGATAAGAAAGTTCCAGTATTATTGAAAATTTTAGATGATGATAATAAAGAGAGAGTAGTAATAAAGTATAGTGATTTTAAAAAGGAAAAAACATTAAGTGATGAGTTATTTTGAGTTAAATAAATTTATTAATTAGAAATCAAGCCAACATTAATATTAAAGAACGATATACTAAATCTAAACATAAATTTAAAGTACATATTAGAAATTTTGTAGAGAAAACATTTAAGAATAATTATCTAGAGAATGGTAAAGAAGTAATACAAATCCTTTGACAAATTGACATAATTTGCAATATAATCATAGTTATAAGAACTTTTTACTGCTATGGAGGCGAAAAGATGTCAATAATTAATCTAAATAACATGAAAAATAAGAAAATAATTAACCTGGAAAGTAATAAAATTAAAAAAAATAGTGGAATTATGGAGAAATCGTTAATACAATATATTAACGAGGGATTTTCAGCTGATTTTGAAAAGCTAATGAAAAATGGTTATCAAGAAATGGCTGAAATAAACTTGGAATATTCTAAATTAGGTTTTGAATATATGTTAGATGATGTTAATGAGTATGAGGCATGGATTTGCGGAGTGTGATTATTTAAAAATGGCAAACATTGTGGTAAAAAGAGGGGAAATTTTCTATGCGGATTTAAGTCCAGTTATAGGATCCGAACAGGGCGGGATAAGACCTGTTATTATAATACAAAATGATATTGGAAATAGATATAGTCCTACTGTTATTGTGGCTGCAATAACATCTCAAATAAATAAGGCTAAACTTCCTATTCATGTTGAAATTTCATCAGAAGAGTATGGATTAAATAGAGATTCTGTTGTCTTATTAGAGCAAATAAGAACATTAGATAAGAGAAGACTTAAAGAAAAAATTGGACATATGACTGAAGCAGACATGAAAAAGGTTGATAAAGCATTAGCAGTTAGTTTGAATTTAAGCTAAAGAGATGATAATGGGATTTTATATCTATTAATATTAGGAGTGGTATAGGTAATTCTTTATTTATACTACTCTTTTTATGTATAAGTATACCTTATATTGTATAAAGAGTCTTAAAAGTATATCACATTAATAAATGAAGTATACAAGTTATATTTTCTATGTTAGAATAAATATGTTAAAATAAAACATAATATAAATGAGTAAATTAATAATAGGGGGTTGTATAATGAATAAAGAATACAAACTTGAAGAAATCTCAAAATTAATGAGAAGAGATATAGTTTCTATGCTTACTGAATCGTCATCAGGTCATCCAGGAGGTTCTTTATCAATAGCTGATATTATGTCAGTATTATTCTTTAAAGAAATGAACATAGATGTATCTAATGAAAAAGATCCAAATAGAGATAGATTTGTTTTATCAAAAGGCCATGCTGCACCAGCATTATATAGTGCTTTAGCGAGAAAAGGATATTTTGAAGTAGAAGAGCTAAAGAGCCTAAGAAAAACAGGTTCAAGGTTACAAGGACATCCTAATATGAATGATTTACCTGGAATTGATATGTCTACAGGTTCTTTAGGGCAAGGAATTTCTGCTGCTGTTGGAATGGCATTAGCTGGAAAGCTTGATAAGAAGGATTATAGAGTATATACTATTCTAGGAGATGGAGAGCTTGAGGAAGGCCAAGTTTGGGAAGCATCAATGTCTGCAGCTCACTACAAATTAGATAATTTGACTGCATTTATAGATAATAATGGGCTACAAATAGATGGAAACATAGAAGATGTTATGAATCCAGGTCCGATAGATAAGAAATTTGAAGCTTTTGGATGGAATGTTTTAACTATAAATGGTCATGATTATGATGAAATTATAAATGCTATTGCAAAAGCAAAAGAATTTAAAGGAAGACCAACTGCTATTATATGCAACACAGTAAAAGGTAAAGGTGTTTCATTTATGGAAAATCAAGCAGGATGGCATGGAACTGCTCCAAATAAAGAGCAATGTGAGCAAGCATTAAAGGAAATTGGAGGGGAAAACTAATGGGAAATAAAGTAGCAACTAGAGAGGCTTATGGTAAAGCGTTAGTAAAACTTTCAAATTTAAATAAAGATGTTGTAGTACTAGATGCTGATTTATCAAAATCAACTAAAACAGCTGATTTTAAAGCTGTTTCACCAGAAAGATTTATAAATATGGGAATAGCAGAATCAAACATGATGGGAGTTGC
>CAURJV010000064.1:0-32136 GCA_963524945.1 uncultured Clostridium sp. | reverse complement strand
TTCATGAAATGTAAATAATAATAATAATAATACAGAATTGCATTTATAGATCTTCTTTATTTGCAATTCTCTTTATAAGGTCAGAACCTTCTCCTACAGCAATAGCATCTGCTCTAAAATCTACTAAAAAAACATTGTGAAACTCTATTTTTTAGCAGTGAAATTTTCAACCTATAGATACTCTTTATTTATTAACAAATACTGATGATGCGTTTTTAATATTTACAAAACTCTAATTATTCCTAATACCAGACCAACGCAAAAACCACAAATAGCACCATTTATTCTTATCCACTGCAAGTCATCACCTACACGCTCTTCAATCAATTTTATAAGGGTTTCAGTATCTAATCTTTCAATATTATCTCTAACTAATCTGCCTATATTTTCATGATTGGAATTTATGTAATCTGATACACGCTCCTGTATCTGCTGCTCTAATTTATTTATTAAATCAATATCCTCTGATATATTGTCTATTAAATTGCTTAACATTGGCAGTATATTATTTCTTATGTAGTCTTCTTTAACATAACCTAATATTATATTTTTTAATTCACCTAATATTTTTATTGTAAAGTTATTTAGTTCAACATTACTGCCTAATCTCATTTTATACTCATCTATTTTTTGTATAACTTCTTCATTGTTACTTATGTTTCTTATATTGCTCTGCATTAATTCAAGCAGTGTAATTCTACTGGTATTATCATGTTTTTTTAAATCCTTTAATATTACAACGACTAAATCTTGAGCTATTTTTCCTACTTTATCTTTTCCTAAAACATTTAAGACTGTATTTAATGAATATTGCATTATTCCACTTATCTTTAGTTTATTTATAGAATTGAATACTATATTTCCAAGTTCATTCTTTACTTTATCTTGCTTTACTATCTCTTCAAGCTTAATAAGTAAATTATCTAAAATTTTCTCTTCATAATTATTTCTTAAGAATATGCCAATTAATTTTTCAAGTAAGTTTTTAGAATCTAATGTATTCAAATATTTTTGAATTAGTTTAAGTAAAGATAAAGAAACTTTTTCTATAGGAATATGCTCTATGACACGTTTAATAACATACATTCCTGCTTCTATTCCTTGCTTAGAACATATAATTTTTTTGCATATATTTAATATTTTTTTCACTACTTCTAATTCATGTACTTTATTTATAATACTTGATTTATTGAGCAAGTTGTTTTCAACTATTGATACTAAACCTTCTGTTATTCTTTTACGATTCCTAGGCAGAAGTGCAGTATGTGGAATTGGAATTCCTAAGGGATACCGAAAAAGTGCTACTACTGCAAACCAGTCTGAAAATCCACCTACTACTCCTGCTTCAAATCCACTTTGCAATATAGTTATTATAGGGGTATTTTGTGGAAACAAAGTAATTATGAAACCTATAAACATAATGACTAATAAAATTAAGGCTCTTTGATTAGTTTTCATTCTCATATTATAGCCTCCTATATTGTCAGTATGTAAACATATTGTAAAATTTATACTAGACTGAGGCATAATAAAAAAATTAATTAGCAAATTTAAATTCTGGATCTAATTTATCTAATTTTATATTCCAGTTTGAAGATTTGTAAATATTATAATCAGAAGTTATTGCCATGCATGAAACACCTTGCAAACTGTCTATAAATTTCAAACCATTATCTACACCTGCTATAAAAACAGTTTTGGTTAAAATATCAGCAAGCATATTGCTATCAGGAATACTGCTGTCTACAACTATAGTTACACTCATTACACCATTATCCGTTGGATATCCTGTGCTTGGGTTTAATATATGATGATACCTCTTACCATCCTTTATAAAATATCTTTCATAATCCCCAGAAGTAGAAAGTGCTTGTTCTGATAAATTAATTATACCTACATAATCTTGATCGCTGTCTTTTCTAGGATGCTTAACTCCAACATTCCATGGTGTTCCATCTGGCTTTTGACCAACTGTATATATAGAACTACCTCCAAGGCTTATGATCCCGCCTTTAATATCGTACTTTTTATAAATTTTTAACACTTCATCTGCGGCAAATCCTTTAGCTATTCCACCTAAATCTATTGCCATACCTTCTTTTAGTAACTTAATACTGTTATTCTCTTCATTTATACTGATATCATTATATCCCACTAATGGTAGTTTTGATTTAATCTCTTCATCTGTAGGTATTCTTTCGTTATCAGTTCCTATTCCCCAAAGATTTACAAGTGGGCCTACAGTTATGTCAAATACCCCATTACTCAACTTAGAATACTTAACTGCAGTTTCAACCATTTTTATAATCTCAGGATGTACTTGTACATATTCTTTACCTGCAGCTTGATTAATTTTACTTATGTCACTGCTATCTATAGTCACACTTGCCATTTGCTCAATCTCATCTAATCTTGAAAGAGATGCTTCTATAGATTCATTAGCTTTTGGACCATATGCTTTTAGCTGAAAAACAGTATCCATTTTCAATGCCGTTTTAGTAATAATCTCCTGATTCTTTGAACACCCCGAAAAAATAAGAATACATAGTATGCATGTCATTAACATAGATATTTTTTTAATCACTTTAATCGCCCTCATAATTCAATTTAATAAATTTATTAACCTATCAAACATTTTACATCATTTTAGAATCATTTTATAGAATTTTTTCCAATAAAGTAATATTTTTATTTAGCATTTTATTTTGCGGCTATGTTCTAATGTAGTGTTGATATTAAGACATAAAAATATAGATGGGATTGTCCATCTATGTTTTTACATATATTACATTTATCAATTTCTATAATCCAAAAACGGAAGCTGGTAAACTCCAAAGAATTACTGGCCAAAATAATAATATAAAATTAATTACTATTAACAGCAGCCCTAATTTTGTTTTATGTTTAATCACTCCAAATATTGAAAGTATTCCACCTATAATTGCAAATATAAATGGTCCGTAATACAATAAAAATCCTTCTAAGCGTGTAGAATGAGTCGGCATTAGTTGAATATACTCATTTACTAATACTAAAAAGGATACTATTAAAATACCTATAGAACATTTTGTAAATATGCTTTCTTCTTTCATATACTACCTCCTTAAATTATAATATAAAGTTATTGTTTATTAGATTATAATTCTACTTCATACTTATAATAACATAACTTACAAAATATATATTTTACTATACATAGACAAGTTCTCTATTTTTTAAATCTTTTGCTTTTATGTATGAATGCGTTACATTGTTTTGAACAATAAAGTTCTTAGCCTTTATTGTTTCTTTTACGAGAGCGTCTCGGCATATTAGAATGTTTTGTATCTTAAAACTTTCAGCAAAGAATACTCTATCTGGACTTAGTCCTACTTAGTCACTTAAGTACTTTATTGCTAAAACTTACTACGAATAGTATAATCTTTTTATGTCAAATACTTTAATTATATGAATGCAAACTGTAGTCTGCATTTAAGTAATAAGGGAATGGAGTGAAATTCTTCAACTACCCCAGTAACCGTGAAACTGACGAAATCAAAGGCACAATCAAAAATAACAAGTCCAATCTGTTATTTTTTGATTGTTTCTAACATGCCACTGAGAAATTGGGAAGGCTTGAAATTAGGATGAAGTTAAGTCGGGATACCTTGTTTTTATACACCGATAATATCCTCTGAGGGTGGGATATTAGGCACATGGCAATAAATTTTAAGTACAACGCTACCATGAATATTTTTCATCAGTCAAGAAGGTAAATTGATCTCATCATATCAAGTCTATTAGGTCAGTCTACTTCCGAAGGATAGTTGAAAATAAGCTGGTAAATGAACTTGTTATTTTTTGAATGTGACTTAAGTAATCATGCGTTTTATTAAAATAAGACTTATAAGTTTTATTCTGATTTTTATAAGCATGTTTATTATGCGTCTATGCATACTCTCGATGGGTATGCTTTTTTTGTTACCCTTAAATACAATATATTTTAGGAGGGCATCATGAAACTAAAAAATAAATTTTTATCACTTTTTCTAATAGTTATATTAGCTATGAGTACACTTTTCGGTTGTGGTAATAAGACTGCAACAATGACAGATAGAGAAGGTAACAGCTTTAAGCTTCCCGAAAAAGTAAACACTATAATATCTACAGCACCATCAAATACCGAAATATTAGTTGGGCTAGGACTTTCAGATAAGCTAGTAGCTATAGACAAATATTCATCAGATGTGGATGGTATCAATAAAGATTTACCTAAAATTGACTTTAAGAATCCAGATGCTGAAACTCTTGTGAGTTTAAAGCCTGACATAATAATAGCTTCAGGACATAATAAAACTGGGAGTGAAGACCCCTTTGCAGCTGTTAAAGAAGCTGGAATCCCTGTTGTATACATACCTACAAGTTCAAGCATAGAAGACCTTTATAAAGATATTGACTTTATATCAAAAATCACTGGCACTGAGAAAAAAGGTGATGAGATGACAGCTAATTTAAAGGATGAAATAAGTTCAATAAAGAAAATTGGAGATACTATTACTGATAAAAAAAATGTATATTTTGAAATTGGGTCAACTTCAGGTTTATATAGTTTTGGTAATAATACATTTTTAAATGAAATGATTGAAATTGTAGGCGCCAAAAATATCTTTACAAATGAAAATTCGTGGATATCTCCAAGTCCTGAAGCTGTAGTAAAAGCTAATCCTGATGTAATACTTACAAATGAACCTACAAGTAATGCTATCGATAATATAAAGACTCGTGAGGGTTTTCAAGAAGTTACTGCAATTAAAAACAATAAAGTCTTTGCTATTGATAATAATTCCTCTTCGAGACCATCACAAAATGTACTAAAAGCACTTAAACAAATAGCAAAAGCTATTTATCCTGAGGAATATGCAAATGTATAAAAAAATTATTATATTAGTAATACCCTTAACATTTTTAATTTTATGTATCGGAACTTCTATTGGAAGTTCTGATACTAGCTTAATCCATATTGCATCGATAATTGGATATAAAGTTTTAGGAATTCCACTACTTAAAGAGATTAACCCTAATGATGTGGCGATAATTTGGAATTTAAGATTGCCTAGAGTTTTTTTAGCCTTTCTTGTAGGTAGTTCCTTATCAGTTAGTGGTGCTGTGGTTCAATCATTACTTAGAAATCCACTTGCTTCACCATATACCTTAGGAGTATCTTCTGGGGCTTCTCTTGGAGTTGGATTTCTTATAATATCTGGTTTTTCAATACCTATGCTCGGTAGGCTTACTCTTCCTTTAACAGGCTTTTTATGTGGGCTTTTGACTGTATTTATTATCATAAAATTTGCCTACAATGTTGATAAAAGCATGTCAACTTCAACTATAATTTTATCTGGTATGGTTTTTTCTTTATTTTGCAGTGCAATACTTACAACTGTAACAGCCTTATATAGTGAAGATATAAAAAGCATAGCTCTTTGGGAAATGGGTTCTTTTTCTATGAAGGGATGGTCATATGTACAAATGGGAATACCCTTCTTTATAATTGGAATAATTGGTGTCATGCGCTACTGCACTGAAATGGATATATTATCTTTTGGTGAAGATCAAGCAAAATCAGTTGGAGTAGATGTTAATACCATAAAGACTCGACTTCTCATTTTCTCTGCTATATTAACAGGTTCTGCTGTAGCCTTAAGTGGAATTATTGGTTTTGTGGATTTAATAATTCCTCACTTAGTAAGAAGAATCATTGGTGCAAAGCATAAATATGTAATTCCAGTCTGTATAATTTTAGGCGGCTGTTTTATGGTGATTACTGATTTAGTAGCAAGAATAATTATAATACCATCAGAATTGCCAGTTGGCGCTATTACTGCTCTGATTGGAGCTCCATTTTTTGCATACATATATTTTAATAAGGCACATGAAAGAAAATAATAAATCAAAGTAGGTGATGATTTTGTTAGAACTTAAGAATTTTTCTTGTGGATATGACAAAATAGATATCATAAAAAATATTGCCTTTAAAGCTAAAAGAGGAGAAATTCTTTGCATAGTTGGTCCAAATGGATGTGGAAAAAGTACACTTTTAAAAGCTATAGGCAAACTCATTGAATATAAAGGAACACTAACATTTGATTCGAAGGATATAAAAAATTTACCTGTGAAGGAATTTGCAAAACACATTGCACTTATGACTCAAAGTAACAATGTTTACTTTCCTTACACAGTTTATGAAACTGTTGCTTTAGGCAGATATGCTTATTTAAAAGGAGCTTTATCATCTTTAAGTAAGGAAGATGATTTAATCATAATGGAGGCTATAAAAAGTGTTGGTCTTATAGATTCAAAAGATAAACTTATAAGTGAATTATCTGGCGGCCAGCTTCAACGTGTCTTCATAGCTAAAGCCTTTGCCCAAGATCCAGAAATTATTTTATTAGATGAACCAACAAATCATCTTGATTTAAAGTATCAAATTGAAATTCTAGAATATTTAAGCCTTTGGGCAAAAGAAAATAATAAAATCGTAATAGCTGTATTACATGATTTAAATTTATCTAATTTATTTGGTGAAAAAATTATATTACTAAGTGATGGCGAAATAGTCAGCCAAGGTACACCTAAAGAAGTATTTCTAGAAGATAACTTAAGAAATGTATATAATATAGACGTAAAAAATTTCATGATTAATGCTTTAAAGCAGTGGCAATAAGGTATATCTGTAAAAGAAGTGACTTAATTGAATGCTTATTTTCTAATTAAATTGAATATAATCAAAATATAGATATCCAATAGGCATTAGCTGACACATGTGTACACCCCTTTATTGGGGCATTTTTTACGCTAAATTTTAGTATAATGCAGAAAACATATTATTAATTCATATTTATTAATACTACATTATTTCAAGTTGTTATTCCTAATCTTCAGTATATTCTAATATGTCGCCAGGTTGACACTTCAACTCACGGCAAATTGCTTCAAGTGTAGAAAATCTAATGGCTTTTGCTTTATTATTTTTTAATATGGATAAGTTCGCATTTGTAATTCCAACTCGATCTGCTAACTCTGAAAGTGATATCTTTCTTTTTGCCATCATAACATCTAAATTTATAACAATTTTCATAATAATACTCCATTAAACTGTAAGGTCATTTTCTTTCTTTATTTCAACTGCTTTTTCAAATATTTCTGATAACACTAAGGCTATAAACGCTAATATAACGTACATAAAAAAACTTCCCTTAAGAGATCCAGATTGAGTGCCGATAAAGTTGAAATTACTTTCTCTTTTCCAATTTACAATCCCATCAATAACTGCCATGAGAATCATGTAATATCCAATTTGTTTAAACCTTCTAACATTATCAAAGGAAAATGGTGTTGAATTACTGCTATATACAATTTTACGTAAATTATAAACTACTAAAAAGTATATTAAACATAGTATAAGATAAACAAATGAATTTATATCAATTCCAAAAGACAATATGATTGTTATAAATGCCAATACTGACATCCCCAGCATAAATAATATAATATTTAATAATACTTTGCTAAAACTGGTAGCTAAATGTTTTTTCATAAAAACATCTCCTTTTTAAATATTTCATTACCAATATATCACTATTATTATTTAATTTCAATATAATATTATTGATTATCGATAAATTATATTATCCATGACTCCCTTAAAATCATGTAAAACTTAGACAAAAAGTTTACGTCATTTATGTTTATAAAATTATAATTCTATAAATCCAATTTTTTTATAAAGATTTACAGCACCTGCATTTTCAGGGTGTACATATAAAATCAAATCATTATATCCTAAATTCATTAACACATTTATGCTCTTTTTCAAAAGATTACTTGCCATCCCCAGTTTCAAATATTTCTTAACTGTAAATAATTCTGAAACAAATGGTTTTCCTTTAAATAAACTGATAAGAATTACAGCAGCAATTTCTCCATTTTGTTTAATTTGAAATGAAGCATCCGGAATAAATGTGCCAAAAGTACTTTCAACAATACTACAAATCTCTTTATTTAACTCTTCTATTGTTTCACCATTGAAGTCTACTGTATCTTTAAATGCATCTAACATAGAAACTGATAATCCATCTATATCATTAGAATCTATCTTATCAAATGTATAAATTCCTTCTAGTTCTTGTGGTGCGAGCTTGCAAATCATACCTATTCTTTCACTCATATATTATTCTCCTAATTTTTTTCTTATTTTGTCCTATATGAAACTTATATTGTAAATTATAATGTATTTTCTAATATCACATTATTGAATTTACAAAGAAGCTTTTTATAATTACTTAGTTAAATCTACATATTGTAATTTAAATTTGCCACCATCCTGACACATTGGACTATTATAATAATATTATAAAGATAATAAAAACTTTTTTTCATAAATTTTTCCCCTATAAATATAAATCAAAGAGTAACATTCATATCCCCGTTATGATATGTTACTCTTTATTTCATTTCAAGTAATTATTAAACCCATACATGATTTAGTGATATTAAATATCTAAAAACCACAAATTCACTTCTCCCATACAGTGCAATTTCATAGTCCATCGCCTATTATATTAATTTATAACGTCACAAATCAGATTATTTATATAACTTTAAATTCTCTCCTTGATTTTCAATCCATAAGTTTAAAAGTTCTTTTAGATCTTTAGCCTTTTCCTTATCTGTAGCACCTTCATTAGATTCGAGTTTTTCAACAACTTTAAACTCGAAGGCACTTTCCCCATAAGCTGCCCAATCTTCCTTTAATTTTTTAGATTTTGCTCTCCCCAAATTCAGCTGAAATTTGATTGATTCAAAGGGCTTATATAAATTTGTACATATATCCACGAAAGAATATCCATTAACTGTATTATATATTTGAATTATTCCCATTTCTATTTCTTGTTGTTTATAATTATTTATTATCTCTTTTTTACTCATTTTATCCATAATAACTTCCTCACATTTCTTATAATATTTACTTCCATCATCATTTCTTCCCAAGTATCCATAGTCTACTAAGTATCGTCGTATTATTGCATCATCTTCGTAAATAGGCTTAATAATTCTTTTTACTTCAGCTTCCGTATACTCTTTATTTGGTTCAAACAAGTTAGCAAACCTTGGTAATAATGCTTTTCTTTTCTCCTCTTTAGCTGGAAAGTTTCTAAGTTTTGGATTAGCTATTTTACTATTCCCATCGTCAGCTAACTCTATAGCTGCTAAGAAAGCTCTTGCTTGTCTCGCCCTCTCTCTTAGCGCAAACCTCATATTTCTTACTGTTGATTCTGCACATCCAAGCTTAATTCCGATTTCTTTATTACTATACTTATTTGACACCATTTCCAAAAGCTCTTTCTGAATTTCAGTAAGTCCAGTATATTTCTTATCAAGCATAAGTACTCTATCGATGGGGCTCCCATGCTCTGCTGTATGAGTGCTTATGTCACTACTATTTTTGCCTGTATATTTTCCGCATATTAAACAAATAAATTCTGCTTTTTTGCTATCCCATATGTAACCCCTTTTAAAGTCATCAATAGTTGCATCACGAATAACCTCTTTCATTTTCTTCTCCTTGTCTATTAATTTAATAGACATTTTATCATTTTAATATATATATGTCAATTTTACTGTTTAAAATTGGTTAATAAAATATCTTATAAATATCTCATTAACCAACTTTCAAAGAATATTCTATAGGGTACTAAATCAAGCTAATTCATAGTCATCACTATTATATTAAAAACTATATATTTAAAGGATTTATTGTTATCATTAAATTTCAAATGCATAGAAGTCCGTAAAGAGAGATATGATGAATTTTACATAAAGAAGTTTTTAGAGTTAGCGTTGTAGTGACTGAACATCAAATAAATTAAAAAAGAGCTGACTATCTATTATTTATCAGCTCCTACTTAGGTATTTTTTATATTTTATGTTCTTGATTGTTAAATAAAACCACTTTATTTCTTCCAGTATTTTTGGCTTGATATAGTGCTGTGTCAGCCATTTCAAGCAAATTATCAATTTGAGTTGTCGTATTAGGATATGATGCTATTCCGATTGAAATTGTAATTTTTATAAATTTATTATCTGAAATATAAAAATCATTATCTTCAACCTTCTCCCTTAGTCTTTCCGCAATCTTAGCAGCTTTAGAGTCTGAACAATCTAATAATATTATAGAAAACTCTTCCCCTCCCATTCTAGATACAACATCATAATCCCTGCATGTATGAAGAAGTATTAAGGCTAAACTCTTTAAAATAGTATCCCCTGCATTATGCCCATAAGTATCATTTATTTTCTTAAAAAAATCAATATCTATAAACAACATAGATAGCTCTTCTTCTTTTCGTACAGCCCTCTGAGAAATATTATTGAAACTATTGTCAAATTCCCTTACATTATTCAAGCCAGTTAAATAATCTTTTGTTGCCTCATTTCTTAACTTTTGATAAATTCTAACTGTTTCAAATATGTAGTCTGCGTATTTAATTGAGATATACGATACTATTAAATATCCAGAAAAGTATAAACTCACTGCTTGAAAAACAAATTTAACATTTTGAGGTACTGTAAATGATGAAATAACTGATGCTATAACAAAGAAGATCATGGAATAAATATATTTACGTTTTTTTGATATCTTTAATAAAGAAATAATTCCAAATCCCATCCCCATAGCTAAAGCAATTGCTGATCCAATTAGTGATATATAAGACACTCCCAAAATTAAAGATCTAAAAATAGCTATCAGAATGGAAGCAATAATTGAAGAGAAAAATCCACTATAAATAGCAGAAAATAAAATTGGTATGTACCTAAAATCAATAAAAGCATCTGGCGTAATATGTACACTGTTTATCATCAATATCACACCTAATATCCCGCTATAAAGTCCCCATAAAAACTTACTTTTCAATGACATATCTTCAAAAATTCTTTTATTTCTAAGAAGATGCTGAGCAATACTCATAAACGCTATTAAAATACATGCATTTTGAAAAAACTCAAGAACCATAATTTATAACCCCTTTTTCATAATTTTATACTTGCTCATCCAATAAATTTAATATTTCTAAAATCCGCCATATCTAATTACACATTGATAATTTATATTTCAATCCCACAAAAGTGAATATTTGCAAAACAAAGCTTGTCCGTTTATACTAATAGCAAGTTAAGTATTTATTCTTATCCTTGTATCTTAATCCAAACGAATATACTTTAGTATTATAGCATATTTTGCAAATATCACATTATTCGATTTTCAAAGAGTATTTCTTATTTACTACGCTGAATCTTTCATATAAAAGTTTCTATCTCTAATGTCATATTGGCTGAACATCAAATAAATTAATAAAAGAGCTGATTATCTATTATTTATCAGCTCTTACTTAGATATTTTTTATATTTTATGTTTCTAATTATTTTATCCATCTTATAGTGAAAAAATAAGGACACCAATATATTCCACAGAATATCTTCTAATATATTAAAGAACTATTACTTTTTCTTATCCTTTTCTATTTTGTGCCTTTCTACTAATCTTCCCATTATGAAAGCAATTACGCCAACTCCAATACCAGTCTGTACACAGAAAAGCAGGCTTTCTACCTCACCTGGCAATTCTCCACCAATCCAAGTTTCCATAACTGGCTTAAACCATGGCTTGTACTCAGTACCTGTAATTTCAGAAACTACTTTACTTCCTGCATCATCGGAGCCACCAAATTCAGCGCCTCTTAATGTGAATAATGGAATAACAGCAATTAATGCCGCAATAATTAGCAGAATTATAACTGTTTTTTTAGTCTTTGACATTAATTTTCTCCTCCCTTCACTAATCCAAGACCTGTTAATTCAGATTTTGCATATGTTTCAAGGCCAATTATAATAACAACTGTCAAAATACCTTCTATAACTGCAAGTGGAACTTGAGTTGCAGCAAATACTGCAAGGAATTTAGCCGCCGATACCATAAAACCGCCGTTTTCGGATGGATATGCAAGTGCAAGCTGAATACTTGTTACACAATAAGTAAATAAATCTCCAATTGATGCAGCCAAGAAAATGCCTACATATTTATTAACTTTTAAAGCCTTACATAATCTATATATTCCATAGGAAACAAATGGGCCTGCAATAGCCATAGAAAATGTATTAGCACCAAGAGTAGTAATTCCTCCATGAGCAAGCAGTATTGCCTGGAAAATAAGTACAATAATCCCTAAGATACTA
Organism: uncultured Clostridium sp.; assembly: GCA_963524945.1. Classification (GTDB taxonomy): domain Bacteria; phylum Bacillota; class Clostridia; order Clostridiales; family Clostridiaceae; genus Clostridium. Next base: position 19,863 of record CAURJV010000064.1, on the reverse strand, counting down.
ACAGCGCTTGGCCCAAATAATATTGCACCAAGTCCAGTACCAGTCATGTGTGAACAGCTTCCTGTTACTGATGGTATCTTTAAAGATGAAAGTACAAAAACAAATGCTCCCGCCATAGCCAAAATGGTAATTGCTCTACGATTCTCTGCCAATGTCTTCTTAATTGATAAATAACCTATAACTATGAATGGAATGCAAATAGCACCCCATATAATGCAAAATTGTGGTGGAAGATACCCTTCCATAATGTGCATTGCATTTGCTGCTTTATCCACTCCAAATATTAAAGCAAATGCTGCAGCTAGAGCGACAATTCTCTTTTCTTTCTTATTCATTTTTCTCCCCCTCAAAAAGCTTTCAATATTTATAGTTTCTATTTTCCAAGCATTTCTTTAAATTCCTTTATACTTTTAGGATATTCCTTTATATCTCTCAAAATATTTTTTCCTATAAGCGATTCATAAACTTCTAACAATGTTGGCTGTTTCAAATTTGCTTGTTTTAAAATTTCCTTGTTTTGAAAAATCTCTAGAGGTGATCCATCTGCAATAATTTTCCCCTCATTAAACACAAGAACTCTTTCAGCCCATCTATATGTAAAATCCACATCATGTGTAGATATTAACATTGTCTTTCCCTCTGTCCCAAGTTTTAATAAAACGTCTTCTAACATCATTGCATTTAATGGGTCTAAGGCCGCTGTTGGTTCATCAAAAATTATAATTTCTGACTTCATTGCAATAATGTCAGCAATACTTACACGCTTCTTTTCCCCACCACTTAAGTAATGAGGTGGGCGATCCTTTAAATGAGAAATATTCATATATTCTAGTGCTTCATCCACCCGTTTTAATACTTCTTCTTTTGGAAGTTTCAAATTAATAGGTCCAAACCCAACTTCTGCTCTAACTGTAGACGCAATAATTTGATTATCAGCATCTTGAAACACTATTCCTATGTTTTTTCTAAGTTCCTTTAAATTCTTTTTATTTATAACAGTATCTCTATAAATAATTTTTCCTTGTTCTGGTGTAAGTACCCCATCTACATTTAAGAAGAATGTGGATTTTCCTGAGCCATTAGACCCAATGATAGCTATTTTCTCACCTTCATAAATATCCACACTTACCCCATTTAATGCAGACTTTCCATTTCCGTAATCATAATGGAGATCTTCAATTTTTAATATTAATTTTCTCATAATCGTTCCTTTCTAAGCACATGAAGATAAATAACAAGTTTGAAATGAGATAAAGTAAATTTGTTATTTTTCAGATTTACCTTATCTTGTAAAGTACCAAAGTAAAATCAAAAAAATTATAAATACTGCTGCGAAAACAATCTGTACTACTTCTATATTTTTATCTTCTTCCAAAAATACGAGATCTCCATCATAACATCGTGATTCCATTGCATCATAATAAGCATTTGCTTTCCTAAGTGAAATAATAAGCATATTACTTGCAATACTCCCAAATGTATAGCATGAAGTTTTAAAATCACAATAACCTTGACGTGATTTTGCAGAGTTTTTCATTTTTGTAAATACATCCATTAAGATAAATATATAACGATAAATAAGACTCATTAATTCTACAATAAGCTTTGGTATATGCGCCTTTCTAAGCACATAAATAATCTCAGAAGTTGGAGTCGATAAGGTCATCATTTGTAGGGCACTGATAGCTGCAAAAATCTTCAAAATTAAAAATATCATTTTCTTAAGCTGAACTGTTGAAGTAAAAACGTAACAAAACCCAAGATATAAGTTATATTGTCCTATTGGCTGTTTTGAAAAATCAATAGCAATAGTAAAAGTGCTTAGTAAAATAAAAGTAATTGGAATCGCCAATATTGACAGGTATTCAATTAATGGAAGCTCTCCTTTAATAACTGTGAGATAAGCCATTCCAATTATCACTGCAATAGATACGTACGGGCTGTTAAATGTAATGCAAAAAACAAGCGTCAAAACTGATAAATATACTTTAAATTCAGCATTCCAATGTCTGATTTTTGAAGCATAAGCATAGAAATCAATTGAATATCCTTCTCCATGTTTATGTCCTATTTTATGTTTATGATGATGAACTCCATCCCTATGAGCATTCATACTTTGATATTTCCATATGAATGCGAATAAGAAGGCAACCACCAGAAACACAATACATAAAATAATTATTTTTTCCATACCTCATCTCCTTTGATTTTCTATCTATATTTGCTTCTGTACAAATTAACAATTAAAGTTTGCTAGTTATATATGCGTACTATGCCATAATATGTGCTTTATTATAGCTTGTCTTTAATTTTCATATATTTTTCTGCAAAATAAAAAGTCTTTCTAACAAAAGCGTTAAAAAGACATAATAACAAAATATAATCACTCATATAAAATCAGTGAATAAATCTTCGCTAAAACGCCCCCTCTATCACTCGTAGAGTTTAGTCACATTAAAAAGATAACAATTCAATATGATAGTCTATTTTCTATCACACTTCCTCGTCACATGCACATAATAGCCCTCTATGAGATGTATCTGTCTCGTCATCTTACGAAAATTTATACATCGCTTGGACTTGTCATTTTCTCTAATGTGCCCTATGGTGCAAAATATAGGCAGGTCTTCTGACTTAAGAATCATCATTTAAGTACGTCTTCCCTAATTAAAAGTGACATAATGTACTTAAGCTCCTCTAATACAGCTACGGGATAGTTTAGGAATTTCACCTAATTCCCTTTTAATTAATCAAAAATCACTTAAAAAATTTAATTAAGTTGATTTTAATTAAACCTAAATTTTATTTATAAAATTTTGCTAATTTACATTTATATTCTTAACCATAACATTTTTAGTAAAAAAAATCAATCCGATTTCCTAATGCATATATCAAATTTAAAGGTCTGGCTTATTTAATAAACATATTTACTTTAAACTTGTTAACCAATAAAAGAGCAGCAAAATCAGTAGTTACTATCTCTCTACTACCTTATTAAATTCAAGTTCAAAGCATTCTATATATAAAGCATAAAATAAAAATTTTATCAAATAATATTATAGAAATTAAATTAAGGAGTGATTAATATGAAACATAACGAAAGTATTGGATGTTCTGTAACAGAGTGCAAATATCATTGTAAAGATGACGATTACTGTACTTTAGAAAAAATTAAAGTAGGTACTCATGAATCTAGTGCTAAAAGTGTAGAATGTACTGATTGTCAATCTTTCGAATTACACTAATAAAGAATTTATATTTTAGTTACAAATTCTTTTTAACCTAAAAAAATAATATTATTATTAAATTCTTACTGAAAATAGAGATAGTATTCCTGGTGTTCTGCTATCTCTATTTCTTTGCTAAAGAATAATCCATAGTATAAATACTTGAAATTTGCTAATGCTATAATTGCTAATCTTTTATAGCTTGGCAGGTTGCCAAAAGACAGTAAATTAATTAATAGTTTACTGTCTTTTGTTCTTTTTCTTAAAATATCTAACATAGTGATAGTATCTGAATATCTTTTGTGTCATATATATTTAAAGGGATTATATATTAAACTTCTGTATTAATTTATTGTTTTTTTATTTTTGTAACATTTCTCTTGCTCTACAGTATATTAATTAATATACTGGCATTTTCTCCATGCCATATTAATTTTTTTGATAGGAATAAGCAGAAAATATTATCACCTTTCACGTTTATTTCTTAGTATAAAAGCAGTAGTTAGAAACCTCTTAACTACTGCTTCATTTATTTTATTTAATTATAAATACATTAATAATTTAATATTTTTCAAAAAAATCATCCATTGTAACTATAATTTTATTTGAATATCTTAATTTTAAATATTATTGTTTGATTTTAACATTTTTTATCTTCTGGTACATTAGTAGGATCTTCAATTAGAGTAGTGAAAAAATAATCATGTTGATGTCCATCTGCAACAGTTGTTCTACCCTTTACCAAATGAATGTGTTTTCCACCTGGAAGATAAATAGCTGGACCAGTAGTGTCACAAATCTCGTGAAAATGATCACCAAAAGTATCTGTAAACTCAGCTACTTTATGGATATGAGTCTTTCCATATTTAATTGGAGGACCAGTCACACCAGCAATACGATGATTGTGCAATTCACCTTCATCATCTTCTTCATAATCTGTGCTTGATTCAAATTCATGATTATGATTTTTTATCTTATAGTACTTTTCATCATATTCTTTTTTATCGTTATAATCACATTTATTTTTATCATAATTATAATAATTGTTTCCCATTTTCTTTTCTCCTTCGTTATTCATCATAATTTATTAAAGTAATGATTTCCTAATTTTATATTATGCTAATTCACATAATTTGTTATTGATTTTACAGAAAAATAAAAGGTAGACTAAGTATTTCTACCTAATCTACCTTTACTAAACAGAGTATGTGCAATTTAGTAATAATCATTATATCATATTGCTTTAATTCGTAAATGATTTTCTATCAATAGTAATATGTATTCTATCTCCATCTATATTTGATATTGTGGCTATTATTCTTAGTTTATTACCTAAGAATTTAAAGTGAACATAAAACCACGCCAGTACCAAACCCGCATTTTTCAAGCATATTCTGAAGTATATATATTCTTCTCTGGTAGTATTCTAAAGAATACATATTCTTCAGAATAAATATGGTAAAGAATATTAGAATATTCTCTTCCTAATAACTTGATATCAGTACAAATATTTTGCTCCACAATTAATTTCGCATATCAGCATAAGCCATTGATTATACTGTTTATTACTTATGATCATAATTAATTTTTTCTTGATTTTTCTTTTGATAAAAGATATATATTAAATAAAATTCCTAATGCCACAATAACTTCTGACATTATATTTATCAAATCGTCTGTTTTTTTCCATATGATAACTAAACTAATTATTGTACAGACTAGTATAATCCATAAAATTGAAATGACTATGTTTATAATAATGTTATTTAAAGAATTTTTATTAGACATAATATATCATCCCCTCTGAATAATAAGATTGTCTAAAATTATTATTGTGCCATTGGAGCATGCAACTATTTCTGCATGCTCCAAATGGCTAATTACTTTTTCATATTTCAAATCCTGTCCTATCCTCTTCTGTAATTTCTCTAATTACTTTACATGGTACCCCCGCAGCAATTACATTGGCTGGAATGCTTTTTGTAACTACACTACCTGATCCTATAATTGTATTATCTCCAATTGTGACCCCTTGATTTATATTAACTCCTGCTCCAATCCATACATTATTGCCTATGTTTACAGGTTTTGCATAGCAGCCCCCTGCTACTCGTTCTTTTGCATACGTTGCATGATTAGACGTATAAATTCCAACTCTTGGACCAAATAAAACATTGTCACCTATGTTTATCCCTCCACCATCTAACATTACACAATCGAAATTTGCATAAAAATTATCTCCAATTGTAATATTAAAACCAAATTCACATCGAAATGTCGGCTCAAAGTGAACTCCTCTTCCAATACCTTTCAGTAACCTTTTTAATATTTCTTCTCTTTCATGCTGAGGTTTACCAAAAGTATTATTATATTCGTTTGTAAGAAATACAGTCTTTTCTCTTGCTTGAATCAATTCTGTTGTTAAATCATTATACATTTTACCAGATAAAATTAATTGTTTCTGTTCTTCTAAATTCATAATACCCTCCAACATACTTTAGGATTTTTAACATGATTATATAAATAATCTTTGTTAATCAACTTATTACCATCATAATCAAATTATAACATATATTGTTTATTTTTTATCATTCCTTGACCTTAATAATAAATTTGATCTATACTAATTATGCAAAATGGACTGGTGGTAGCTACGGCTGCTACCTTTTTATTTCTTTATTATTCATGTATATTATTTTAAAATTATGTTAATAATTAAAATACGTTTCCTATTTCCAATAAATATAGAGATAGCTTATTATCATTCACATGATTTTCTGCTATCTCTTATTTTTGTTATTCAGTAAATTTACTGAACAATAAATATATTCTTTTAACGGCAATTAATATTTCTTATACAATCTAAAGCTTTTTGCTTTGTGTTTTCGCATGCTTCCTTTGCTCCCTGCTCGTATCCTTTACAGTATCCATCTTCACGTCCAGCTTCTACACCATCACAATACCCTTTATTGCGTCCTTGATTATATGCATCTTCTAGTGCATTTTTTCCTGGGTAATCCATCCTTGGACAGCACTCGGCATCGTCGCTAAGAGTTCCTTCACAATTAATGGTATACATGATTCCAAGGTCATCACAATCACAGCACTCTTTGTTACTCATTTTTTTCTCCTCCGTAATCAATAATAAAATTAAACATTTATATTTAATGGTGTGAATTCATTTATATCTTTTTTTCATAGCGCACATCATACTATCATTAAGTTATAGTACATAAGAATATCTTCACAATTCTATACTATGTATTAATTTAATATTTGCCATAAAAGAGATAAGAAAAATATCAATTATTTTATTAGTTTTTATCACATTTTTATTGCCGGATAATATACTAATGGAGTGGATATATTTTCATTATTAATTCTTAATCTCATACTAATGGTATGCTACAACTGTGTGCTTCCTAAAAGACAAAGGCAGTAGTTAGGTCTCTCCTATCTACTGCTTTACTAAGTTTTATCACAAGAAGTAATATATATACATAAAAATAAGCAGTAGTCAGGTTACCCCTTTCTACTGCGTATTTTATTAGAATTCCTCATAAACTCTAGGGTCTTGATTAGTTGTACGACCATCTTCACGAGAAAGTCCAGAAATTATTTTCATTTCATCCTCTGATAATTCAAAATCAAAAATATTTAAGTTATCTAATTGATGCTCCTTTGATGATGCTTTCGGAAGTGGAATAGCCCCTAATTGTATATGCCAACGTAAAATTACTTGTGAAATAGATTTTTTATGCGTTTCAGCAATTCCAGCAATTTTCTCGTCTTTTAACATACTATTACCTCTTCCAAGAGGACTCCAAGATTCTGTAATTATGCCATGTTCTTTGTTGCAAGCACGTTGCTCTTCTTGATTAAAATAAGGATGAAGCTCAATTTGATTAATACTAGGAGCTACACCAGTTTCTTTTATTAAAGTCTGTAAATGTTCTGGCATGAAATTGCAAACACCTATTGATCTAATTAAACCTCTTTTCTTTAATTCAATCATTGCCTGCCAAGCTTCAACATATAAATTAATTCTTGGATTAGGCCAATGAATAAGATATAAATCATAATAGTCTAATCCAGCCCTAAATAATGATTCCTCAACTGTATTAATAGCTTCTTTATATGAGTGATGACGACCAGGTAATTTAGAAGTAATTATAAGCTTTTCTCTTGAAACAGAGCATTTCCTTACTGCTTCTCCAACTGCGCCTTCATTTTCATAATTAAATGCTGAATCAATTAATCTATACCCTAAATCAATTGCCTCTTTGATGCTATTAGCTCCTTCTATACCATTTAAGGTATATGTTCCAAAACCAATGCTTGGCACTTTAAGTCCATCATTTAATAAATATTCTGTAATGTTCTCTACCATAAATTATCAATCTCCTTTAAGTTTCCAATATTCTCATAAAATTTAATAACAGCTTTTATTGTATCTTTATTTTAACGTTTACTTTATTATAGCATATCTTTGCTTTCTTACAAAAAAATGGAGAGCATAAGATTATTTTCATGCCCTTAAAACTATTTTATATTAAGATATCCTCTGATAAAATATCTTTATCTAATTATCTCCATATCAAGCGTAATACTTTACAAGCACAGAACGCAATAAATCCTGCTATAATTGATACAATTATAACCTTAAAAACATTACCGCTTAATCCAATTTTGTCAGTTAATGAAAAACCTATTCCTGTGCCAAAAAAGCCACCAATAGCCCCTCCTATTCCTCCAATATATCTTTCTTTTCCTTCTTTCAAACTCAATCCTTCCTTTCTATAATCTTCATATTATCTTTTAAATTAGTTTTGTCTACTTCAACTAACATAACCCATTTCCATGTACCATCAAATCCGTCTATGCCATCAACTTGTGCTACTGATGATTGTTTTAAGTTTACTGTTAAAGTATCATTGCCTACATTTATACTTTCAACACTATATCCTTGTACTGAACTAGTTTGAGAAGGTATTTGTAAGTATAAAATTGCCATTTCTTTATCAGGCGATTTCACTGGAATTTCTCTTGGTGTAAAATATTTATCTTTAAACCTTTGAAACTCTTCATTAGTCAACATTAGAATCGTATCTTGCTGAATATCTTGTTCTTCATCAGTTTTACTAAACCCAATTACATTAGAATAAAATTCTTTAAATGCAACATTTTTATTGGTCGAGCATGCAATCAAAAATTGAAACATAATTATGGTAGTAAGGATTAAAAGCAAAACTCTTTTCATATTATACCTCCTCTCAAAATTTAAAAGGTTTTATAGAATTTAAAACTAAACCGAATCAGGATAACTATATTTTAACTCTAAATTTGTATTACTAATAATAGTATCTAAAAACAGCTTCTTATCCTCCATTGAAGAAAGCGACGATAGAGGTATTACTAAACTTTCACCATTCATTGTAGGTATAAAAATATATTCTTCTAATAAATACAAACCTTTTATAGAATTCCAATTATGAATTTTCTCTGAAAATTTAGTATTAGTTTCTATTCCTTTTTCTATAAGCTTTAAATGTGTTGATTCAAATGTATCCGTTAATTTATCTGTTCCATATATTCTTAAAAGTTTTCTTCTTAATGATCTGTCAAATATTTTTTTTCTAGAAAATAAGAATATAATGTACATAATAATAATAGTTTCAGTATATAAAATACTTCTAAGTAAAAGTATCAATCCAATCAGTATAAAAGAAACAAGTCCAACATATGCACGAATTTGTTTTTTATAAATTTTTGTGTTAACAATATACTTCATATTAAAATTTATTAACTCATCCCTTGAAATTTTAAACTCAATCTCCATAATACCTCCTATTTTGTAGCTTATTCTAATCTTAAAGAGAAGCATTTATTGCTACTATATAAAAACATGTTAATATCTAAGCAACTACAAACTTTTCTTAATTTTTATATAGGCTTTTTTACCGTATTTTCCACTTAATATTCATATTATAAAAATATCACTTGCACAAAATACATTAGTAATACATCCTCTCAATTTTCATTAAGTACACATTTTAATTCACATTATCAAATGGTTCTGCACGATGATTACAAAAAAAACTATTACTACTAAAAGCATTAAAGCACTACCTATGTAAATTATAATTCTATTTTTATGATATCTACCAATTCCTATTAATAAAAAACTTAAACTTAACATTATAAACAGACGTATCCATACCAATAAAAGCTTTTCCCATGGATTTGTAATTAACTCCATTCAAATCCCCCCCACTTAATGTAGATAATTAATCTAAATAATTTAGTAAGCAGAATTATAAAACGTTCATCATTCTAAATAACAGTGATCTTCAATTAAATTTATAATAGTGAAACTCTAAATTCTGATTGCTACACATTTTAATAAAATTGTGAACTTATTGTAATTATGTATACAATTTATTTAGTTATTTTCTTTTTTAATATCCACGATCATCAACTTTCCACTTATCCGTTTTACTGTCCCTTATTAATATCCAATTATAATTATCATAAGTTGAATTTGGATTTAAACTTCCATCCCCACCTGAAGAATCTACATCAAAATTTGATAGCAAAACAATTACATTTTCATGTTTGACACCATTCACTGAACCTCTCCCATTTTTCAAATAACCTTCAATAAATTGATCTGATTTTTTTTCATCATACCATAATTTTGTCAGAGTACATCCCTTATAACTTTTAAAACTTTTCTTTACGCAATTCACTGCACCATTTAATTCATTCTCATCGAACTTGTCAGTTGCTCCAATACTCACTACAACATTATCAGTTTTTCCAACTTGTTTATAAACCACAAAAGAGATTCCTACTAAAATTAGACAAAGAAAAAATACTATTTTTCTCATATAAATTCCACCCCATTTAAAATCATATAATAAATAATAATAATTTACTGTTATATTTTATAAGAAAGTCGCTAGATATCTAATTGCCATACTTAATTTTCCAGTTATCTTGCCACTCTTTATAACTTAATCCCGTTACTTCTTCTAATGTTTTGCCATCTAGTGAACTAAATGCTCCAACAACATCAGCATTAGGATATGAATATCCTCCAATGATATTCCCTCCACATAACATTACATATACATTAACACCATCTTTAGCATTTCTATCTTCTTTTTGCATAGGGTGGTTTTTTACTGTGTAACCATATACAACTATTTCCTTTCCAAAATACTTATCAGGTTCTACTGTTTGCACTGCACAGGCTTGTTGATATTCAAGTGTATTAATTCCTCCATAAAGTTTGCTTCTTTCTAATAAGTATTTTTTATAATATTAATGCATTTATCATCTGTTAAATCTGTTACAGTTAGAGTAAAGTTATTTTTAAATTCTTTATTCAATTCTTCTGCATCTTTTTGTTTTCTCACAACAGAAAAAACATTATAATTATTTGCATAATAAACTTCTATCAATTCTTTGCCAATACCTCTTGCTCCACCAGTAATTAATACATTTTTCATAACTTAATTCTCCTTATCAATTTGCACCTTTGCTACATACTAATTTACTATTCTGAGCCAAATCTCTGTTCCATATAATGATTATTATAACATATATTTCAAAATACCATATAAACTGCTCATATGATAGCTATCTACAATTCTTTTACTATGGACATATCAGAAAAGTACAAAAAATAGAGGGCACAAGATTACTCTCATGCCCTTTAAACTATTTTATATCACAAAACCAAACTTCCTAACGTATCTTTTAATTTTAAACATTTGCTCATAGGCAAATTTTGAGTTTCAACCCAGATTCCCTTTCATTTGAATTAGCATAGACACGAATATCTTCAAAATATTCTTCCACATATTCCATGTCAACTCCAGCAAAACTTCCATCACCTCTATATCCAATTGGAAGACAATTAGTTCTTACATATCCATTAGTTTTATTTATTATGCCATCATTAAACTCATTCATATCGCAATCAGTATCTATACCACTTACACATCCTGTTTCCGAATATTGGTGCCCCACTCTATTAGCAAAGAAATTAGACTTTAATTTCCAGGGAGTATTATTATAATTCGCCTCCCACAGTGGATAACCAGCAATTTTGTCATCCAAGTTATCTATAAAGCTGGTATAAGTATAGATACCAATTTGCATATTTGATATCTCTTTAAATTTAGCAATAAATCTTAATATAAAGTCCATTAATCCATCAAAATCACTTTCTATATCTAACATTGGAATTAGATCATTTGCTTTATCCTTTATAGCATTATAAAAACTATTAGCCTGAGTTTCTGGCTCACTAGTTCCAACTAAAAAATGATAAAATCCCGTTTTTAATCCTTCGCAATGTGCATTGGAATAATTAACCTCTAAACAGCGATCTTTGAATGTTGTGCCTTCTGTAGCTTTAATGTAAACAGCTTCTATTTCTGAATCTTTCACCTGTCCAAAATTTATGCTTCCATTATGATTACTTACGTCTATCCCTTTCATATATACCATCCTTTCTACTACACCTCTTTTATTAGTTATTTTTATATAATAAAAACACCTACTTTTTGATATGCTCCCTTTATAATAGTCAGTTAAAATAATAAACTTGACAGTATGAAGGGACAATATCATTTCCGTAAGTGTTTTTAGTTCATCTACTATTATAGATGATTTCAGTATTAATTTTTGATAAATATTATTTAGGATTTCTAAAATTTTTCTATTAATTTTATTTTGCTCCAAGTGAATAATTTATTTATTTAATGCTGTTTATCTATGAATTGTTTTACTGATATAATTCTAATGATATCTTTAAAGTAACAATAATTTTTAACTTTTTGTAACGAAATCTTTTTTTAATAGTCATATATATAAATACTAAAAATCTACCTAAATCTTTGAATGATCATTTTAAGATTTATATTGTAAAAGGGGAGGCAGATGGAAAAAACTGATTTTGAAATAATATATGAATTATATGTTAAGAATGTATTTAAGTTCTTACTAAAATTAACTAAAGACTATGATTTAGCAGAAGATTTAACGCAAGAGACTTTTGTAAAGGCATTTAATAAAATTGAAAGTTTTAAAGGAAAAAGTAAATTGATTGTTTGGCTGTGTCAAATAGGAAAAAACTTATATTTTGATTATTTAAAAAAGACATCTAAAATAGTTGATATTGAAAACATACAAGAAATGGAGTTTAATACAGAAAATCTTTTAGAAGATGAGTTTGTTAAAAAAGATGAGTTAAGTTATGTTTTAAAAATAGTTATGCAAATGTGTGACCCTTACAAAACCGTATTCTTTAGTAGAACATATTTAGAATTAAGTTATAAAAAGATAGGTAATAAATATGGAAAAAATGAAACCTGGGCAAGAGTTACATTTCATCGTGCAAAACTAATGTTACAAAAAAGCCTAAAGGAGATGAAAATATGAAATGCGAAGTAATTATGGACTTGTTACCTGCATACATCGATAATACATGCAGTCCCGAAAGCAAACTTCTTGTAGAAGAGCATTTACATGATTGTGCACAGTGTAGCAAACTTTTTAAAGATGCTACAGAAAATATTGAGGTCAAAAGTTATGATGATAGTGACACTTATGTTAATCTCCAAGAGAAAGATTTATTACTGAATGCTAAAAAGAATATACGATTTGAGACTATAAAAAAAATATTTAAAGTTATATATGCTGTGATTATTGGTCTTAATATATTAGGAATAATTGCTGGATATCTTTCTATTAAAATAGGTTATGATTTAGAATATCCCAGTTTCTATTTTGGAAGTTTAGGAATTAAAACATATAGTGTCTTATTTATTATGTTTATGCTTCCTTTATTTTGCAGTATCTTAGGAAAAATTATTTTAAGTAAGATGAATTATATTAAATCATATGGATGGAAAATTATTTTAAATGTTTTAGTGTTGTTAATTTCTATCATGATAAGTTTGGTTAGTGGATTTATGTTAGTTTTTGTAACTCCACCATTAGAGTCATATACAAATTCACCTAAGAATTACTTACATGTTGGTAATGATATGCGTAAATATGAAGCCATTTATAAAAATTTCTTCCCTGAAAAAGTACCAGATGATGCTGAAAATATAGACTATTACTACAGAAAATATAACGGGTTATTTGAAACAACAAGTAAAATTTCAGCTTCCTGGTCATTGCCAGAAGAATCTTATGGATACTATAAACAAATAATTGAAAAAAATTCAACAATGAATGAAATTGAAGCTAATAAATATGAAATATATTTGTCTGGCTACACTTATCCCCCTAACTTAAAATTAAATTTTGAATTTAATGATGAGAAAAAAGAGCTGAAATATACTGCAATAATTGAAAAGAAGTAATAAGCTTATCATTAATAGTTAGTTTAGGAAATAAGATCTTCGAAAAATCAAAGTTTTTATAAAAAAAGGAATGTATATATTTAGCTACATTCCCTTTTACATCCCTTTTGAAGTTTTTATTTTACAACAAATATTTCCGAGGAAATACCTTTACCAAAATCATTATGATATATACTTTTCCATCTTAGTGGCTGCTTGTTGCTCCACACTTGAGGTAATCTTATAAGTTTTCCTGTTCTTTCTCCGATCTCTATTCCATTTATTCCTATGATTCTTTCCTCAAGCTCCTGAACCCTTATATCTATATCTTGTATATCTGCTAAACTCTCTCTATATCTTCTTACTTTATCTATTGTACTGTTCATATTAACCACTCCTAGTTTCTAAATTTCTAAAAATAATTAAAATCTATTTTGTATATAGATACCCAATTTACAAATTTGTTAAAACATTAAGTTCATATCTTCACTAGAAATTATATGTTGCTTATATATTTAACATATATAGTTAAATGAATTTAGATAAAATAAAAGGGGAATTCTGCCGCAATTTTTGTTATTAAAAACCATTACAATGATATATTTATATGTTATCATGTAATTGTAATCATTCCCAATTCCTTGTTTGCAGAGTGATATTCATATATATCACTCCTCCTTGCTCATTAACCTTCTTACTTACTAATCTTTCAAAAATTCCTTATATCTCAACAAAATAGATTCTAATTTAAGCAAGTTTTTTCTACAAAGTATAAAGTTCAGCTCTAAGCCATTTTAATTTATTCTTTATCAATTCTACTTCTATCCTTAAATTATCTATCCCATCTAAGCATGTAAAATAAGCATTTTCTGCTACATCTCTTTGAAGCCTTAATTCTGCAACCTCTTTATTTCCCTTAACTAATTCCATTATTAATGTAGCTGGATATTTATCTTCCCTAAGTTTTAATATTTCTTCAGCTTGTTTTACTTTATATTCTTTCTCTGCCTGAGCCTTTTTAAGCCCCAAAGTTTTTAACTGTGTATTGCTCCTATTTAATGCTATGATGCATGTATTTAATCTTTGTATAATTCCTTTTGAATCCATATTATTTCTCCCCTCAACTTTATTAATTAAAACTTTACTCTTGATATCTTCACTATTTTTGCTTATTTCATTATTTTCATAATCTAAATCATTAACTTCCTTTATGAATGCAAAATCTTTTTCACACTCTAAATCTTTGGTTCCATTTGCACCGCTATATTCATTTTTCAAAACTTCTTCCCCCATTAACTCAGCACTTTTCTTCTCTAAGATTTTATTTATTTTATCTCCAAATTCAGCATGCTTTTTAAAAATTATTTTTCCTGGCATATTGCTGCTTTTTAAGCATATGCACCAGTGTATATTTGACATATTCTCACCTCAGTCTATAATTATTTTCCGTGCCTTGAATTTCAACCATGAAATCCTTAGTCATTTCATATATTCTACTTCCTATTGCTTCATCAAAATTTAGCAGCCTTTCAACTGTAAACTCACTCGAGACAATAAGTGGCAGGTGATTAAAATATCTATAATTTATCAGCTCAAACATTATATTTATGTCTGTTTCATTAACTTTTCCTTTATATAAATCATCAATTAATAGAATTTCGCAGATTTGATATTTGCTTAAGGTCTTTTTATAATATTCTTTGTCTAGGATATTTTGTTTAAGGCTTGTAATCACATCTCTATAAGGCATGTAAACAACTTTTATATTATTTTTCAAGAAATTATTTGCAAGAGCTAAGGCAATATGAGTCTTTCCACTTCCTGAATTACCACAAAGTATAATTGAATTTTTCCTATTTGATCTTATCTCATCAAAATTCATATAATACTCTTTTGCAATAAATTTCATTTTTTTAGAAATTCTTGACCATTCTTCAAAATTACTAAAGGTCTTTTCTAAATTTTCTGGGTTTATCCCACTATTTTTCCATAGCCTTTTGACATTTTCAATCTCTAAGCACGAACATGGTGTCATCAGTGGCTGTGCATGAAATTGAGCTTTTATAATATAACCTGTATCTTTGCATTTTTCACATTTAAAATGGCTTCTCCCTTGTGTAGTCTGCACTTGCTTTTGGTTTCCATTCTGGGATCTTGATATTGAATTTTCTCTCACTTGATCTAATATTCTTTGAAGTGCCTCCATAAATATACGTTTCCTCCTTCAATGGATATAGTCCCTGCCAACAATTCTCTATGCTGTTTTCTAAAATTTTAATTTGTATTTCCTCATCTTGAGATAAATCTTTTAATTTATTTAGCAATATTTTTAGTGCTTTATCTGTTACTGGCTTTTTAATTCTTTCTCTCATTTTTATAAATTCTGATATACTTTCAATTAGAAGCTTATTTTTAGTAAACTCTTCTATAAATATAGTATTCTTATAATTCTTATAATTTTTATTATTCTTGTTAGTTGTTACCTCTTTGTCAGCTGTTTGTGAAATACTTGTTAATTCACTGTTAGAATGCCTGACATTTTTCTCTTGCTTTCCTTGGTAAAGTTCCCAGTTTACTATCTTTATAAGTCTTCCAGTCTTTGTTACCTCTTGTGTTAGAAAATCATATCTTTCAAATTTTTTAAGAGCAGTTCTTACATTTTGAAGCGATATACCATCACCGCCTTTTTTAACTATTCCCTCTAAGGAAGTTACAAATTGACCTGCTTCTGCTTTAAATTTTGTTCCTTTCCATTCCCACTCTCTTCTTTCATGATTTGCCATGCTTAGAATCGTAATCAATATAACCTTCTGCTCTAAAGTTGAATTTAACCAAATAGCCTTTTCAAATAAAACTCTGTGAATCTTAAACCAGCCCTCGCTCATCTTATCAACTCCTATATCATCTTATAGCTTTCGTATTCTTTATATATCATCTTACATCTACTTCTCTTCCCTTATCGCACATCCAAAAAGAATCATATTCATATGTGGCACATTTTAAACCCTCTAACTCTTCGTTATCTTCTTCGTAATCAAAGCTCTTTAATTCAATGGAATCTGCTCTGCATACTCCATCTTTATAATTTTTACAGGTTCTCCAGTTACACTTAATTAACAATTCGAATTCCCCCTGACATTAAATATCTATCTCGATAACTTTTGTTTTCTTGCTGTTCTTAATGTACTCATAAGTTTTGATTCATTTTTTATTGTCTACCCTATTATCTTCAAATCCTTAAATATGTCATCTGTTGAACATTTGTAAATATTTGCAAGTCTTTTTATCAGTGCAGGCGATGGTCTTGTCCATCCTTGCTCCAACTTATAAAATGTACTTTTACTTATTTTTAACGCTTCTATAACCTCCTCACTATCAAGACCAGAGTTTAATCTCCTTAATCTTATTGGTGTTAATTTCATATATTCTCCCCCATTCAATCGACTTTCTTAGCTGCTTGTCTGTCTTACTATACTTATATTTTATCAGTTTTTCCGATAAAATTAAAATCCCTTTCTATCGCCAATAATGATATTTTTATCAATTATATCAGTTATACTTATATTTTCTCTTTTTCCCTTAATCTTCTTAATTGATTTATCAGTATATATGATAAATATGTAAAATTAACAAGAGTTAGATATTCTCTAACCCTTATTAATTCTTTAATCATCTTGATTTTTACAGACCTCTTCCACTTAACCATTTATATAATTGTCTTTTAAAATTTAAAAGTTTTATACTTTTGAAGCAAATCACAAAAACAGCCTACATATTTAATGTAAGCTGTCAGATTCTATATAATATGAGGACAATTCATCTCCTTGCCTTATACCAAAATCTCAGGCAACATGGACTTTTTATCATTTTTATATTCCTTACAATCCAAAATAAAAATGGATACTTGTCTTAAAATAAAGTGTGTATTTTATATATTTACATGGGTTCTTTTATATAAAACTGGTATTGCCAATGCTATAAGGAGTATCCCCATAAAAGCAGGTGCTGAATGACCAAGTGATACATAAATTTGTCCACCAATGATAGGTCCAATCATTCTTGCTAAAGCCTGAATAGATTGACTGCCTCCTTGAATCCTTCCTTGTTCACTGGAATCCACAGACTTGGAAAGCATCCCATTGAATGAAGGTCCAAAGATCGAATCACCAAAACCGAATATAAACATTCCAATGATAAAGAGAGGATAAAATGATAACAAAGCCGATAGAGCAATAAAAGCATATCCCATAATCTCCGAACCCATGCCGAGAATCGCTATTTGTTTATCATTAAGTTTTAGCAAAAGCTTTGGCATTATAAGGCTCTGCGAAATAATATCTTGAAAACCCATAATTGAAAACATGAGTCCGATTACTGTAGGCTTCCAGCTAAAAGTATCTATTGTAAATTGTGAAAATACTGCTTGCAAAGATCCGTTTGGTATCCAAAGTAAGAACCCTGATATAAGTAACATTTTTATACTTTTCATAGAAAGTATGCTTGCAAGCTGTGTAAATGGATTTAGTCTCACAAAAGTGATCTTCTCTAATCTATCTTCATTGTGAAGACTCTCAGGCATAAAAAAGATTCCATAAACAACATTTAGTAAAGTTATTATTGCCCCAAAATACATTGGCACAGAATAACCAAACTTAGCAAGTAATCCACCTAAAGTTGGACCAATGACAGTACCTACACCTACAATAGCGCTCACCCAGCCAAAGTATTTAGTTCTCTGATTACTAGGAATTATGTCTGCAAAATATGCAAAAATAGTACTTATAGTCCCACCTGTTATACCATCTATTATACGCCCGGCAAATAGTATCCATAAGGCGCCTCCTATACCAAAGACTACGTACCCGATTGCTGAACCCAATAGACATACTAAGAGTACTGGACGACGTCCATATCTGTCGCTCAAAGCACCAAGACCTGGAGCTGCCAAAAACACGCAAACTGCATAAACAGATGTAAGGAGTGTAACAACTATAGCTTGTTCTCCTGGATTGCTTGTATAAGGCTGAACTAAAAATGGAACGACTGGTGCTATGATCGTAAAGCCTATTCCACAAAGAAATACAGATATAAGACCGAATATTAAAGCGTGTTTATCTATAATTTGTTCTGAGTTTTGTTCATTATTTGATTTAAATTTGGACATTTAAACCCTCCTATCAATATTTGTTATTTTGTAAAGATTTATGAGTGATGTTGATATAAACTAAGTGAATCCTACTGCTAATAGTTGTTATTTTGTTTCATTAAGAACTATTATTACCGTGTAACAAATTGGGTATTTTTGACCATCCCTCCAAAATGGAGGAATGAGCAAATATACCTAGTATCCTTATTACTTCGAGATCCCTTCCGAAACAATTGTTTTTCCTACATCTTTTAACATAATGTTAAGATCTTCTCTTTCATTTGCTGGTCCATTTCTCAAACCAGTAACAACCGGTACTTCTGTAACATCAAATTCAAGCAGCTCAAACATGTGCTTAGTATAATCAATATACGACTTGAATAGCTCAGGATCTGGATTTCCCTGATTAAATGTAAGAACTAGTCTTTTTTCAGCTGCATTTTCTTCCTTGAAATATGGAGAGTATCGTGGAGAAAATCGTGCAAACATCCTGTCAATGATGATCTTTCCTTGAGCACTCATCTGCATCATATAAATCGGCGAACCGAAAACAATGACATTTGCACGGTCAATTGCATCATTAAGTTTTTGCATATCATCCTTGATAACACACCCCTGATCACCTTTATGGCAGGCCCAACATCCTTGACATGGTTTGATATCAAGATTATTGAAATCAAAGTATTGAGTTTCAGCACCTTGTTCTTTCGCACCTTCGAGTATTTTATTTACTATCCAGGCAGTATTCCCTTCTTTTCGTGAACTAGCACTAATTCCGATTATATTCATACTTTTTCCTCCTTGCATACCTTTTATATCTATAATTTGTTTTGTACTTTCTGATTTCATTTTAAATTCTCCTTTAGTAGCAGATACTTTTTTGTTTACCTCTCAACAAAATCATCTTAACATTATTTTGTTTACCTGTCAACAAAATATCAACAATAAAAATGCAGCCTATTACAAATAGTTTTAGGCTGCCTGTTGTTTTATTATAGATAAACAATTTAAGAATTAAACTTATTAGATGAACATATTTACAAAGTCGCTAAAACTTTGAGTTCATATCTGCACTAGAAATCATAAATATATTTGTAACCACAAGGGTCATAATATGAAGAAAACA
>CAURJV010000063.1:0-32140 GCA_963524945.1 uncultured Clostridium sp. | reverse complement strand
GAATAGGGTTGACTTTTTTTGATGGAAAGAGTAGAATTTATAATAGTTGTGTAGGAATTGGGTACTTTAAGTATCCAATTTTCTTTTGGAAAAAAACAGTTATAGGTTTACATTTATATGTGAATAATTTTAATCGTAATTTATTTATAATATATAGGAATAATATATTAATAGTATGAAGTTATTTACAATATATACTTAAATTTTAACTAATTTATATACAAACTAAAGAGAAACTATAAAAGAAAAATTCGCAGCTTATTTGCTGTTTGGAGGAATAAGAATGGAATTAATTAAAAGAGAAGATATAAGAAATATTGCTATAATAGCCCACGTTGACCACGGTAAGACAACTTTAGTAGATGCTTTATTAAAACAAAGCCATACATTTAGAGTTAATGAAAAAGTAGAAGAAAGAGTAATGGATTCTAATGACTTAGAAAAAGAAAGAGGAATTACAATTCTTTCAAAGAATACTGCAGTAATTTATAATGATATAAAAATAAATATAGTAGATACACCAGGGCATGCGGATTTCGGTGGAGAAGTTGAACGTGTACTTAAGATGGTTGATTCAGTTTTACTTGTTGTTGACTCTTATGAAGGACCAATGCCACAAACTAAATTCGTTTTAAAGAAATCATTAGAATTAGGTTTAAAGCCAATAGTTATAATTAACAAAATAGATAAACCAAATGCTAGACCAACAGATGTTATTGATGAAGTGTTTGATCTATTCGTAGAACTTGGAGCTAATGATGAACAATTAGATTTCCAAATTATTTATGCATCAGCTAGAGAAGGTTTTGCGAAATATAATGTAGATGATGAAAATAATGATATGACTCCTATATTCGAAACAATATTAAAATATGTAGCACCACCAGAAGGATATATGGATGAACCACTTCAAATGCTTGTTAGTACACTAGATACAAATGCATTTGTTGGGAAAATTGCAATTGGTAAGATACATCGAGGTACAGTAAAGAGAAATCAAACAGTTGCTTTATTAAAGAAAGATGGATCAAGTGCTAATTACAAAATAACTAGTATATTTACGTACAAAGGATTAAAGAGAGAAGAAGCAGAAGAAGCTTCAATGGGAGATATAGTTGCAGTAAGTGGTGTTCTTGATGCTAATATAGGTGATACTATAGCAGATTCATCATCGCCAGAAGCATTACCATTCCTTGAAATAGATGAACCAACATTAAATATGAACTTCATGGTTAATGATTCACCATTTGCAGGTCAAGAAGGTGAGTTTGTAACATCAAGACATTTAAGAGATAGATTAATGAAAGAACTTGAAACTAATGTAAGTTTAAGAGTAAAAGAACTTACTCCAGATTGTTTTGAAGTTTCAGGAAGAGGAGAACTTCACCTTTCAGTTCTTATTGAAACAATGAGAAGAGAAGGATATGAATTCCAAGTTTCAAAAGCAAATGTTATATTTAGAGAAGTAAATGGTCACAAGGAAGAACCAATTGAGTACTTAACAATTGACGTTCCAGAAGAATTTATGGGACCTGTTATGGAAAAGTTAGGACCAAGAAAAGCAGAAATGGTTAATATGACATCTGCAGTAAATGGATACACAAGACTAGAATTCACAGTTCCAGCTAGAGGTCTTATTGGATTTAGAAGTGAATTAATGACTGATACAAAGGGTAATGGAATTATGAATCACGTATTCCATTCGTATGAAAAATACAAAGGCGAGATTCCAGGAAGAAGCAGAGGATCAATAGTTTCATTTGAAGCAGGAGATTCAATAGCATATGGATTATATAGTGCTCAAGAAAGAGGTCAATTATTTATAGGTGCTGGTGTTCCTGTATATGGTGGTATGATTGTTGGGGTTTCTGCAAGAGCAGAGGATCTTGAAATTAATGTATGTAAAATGAAGAAACTTACTAATACAAGATCATCAGGTGCTGATGATGCATTAAAATTAACTCCACCAGTTGAAATGTCTCTTGAACAATGTTTAGAATTTATAAATGCTGATGAATTGGTAGAAGTTACACCAAAGAATATAAGAATGAGAAAAAGAGTATTAGATAGTGCTGAAAGAAGAAGAATGATTAGCAGAAATAAAAAATAATTTGCTAAAAATACTTTAACTATTAAATAAAATAAATATAATTAAAGTAAATGGTCTTTATTTGGCTATTTACTTTTAATTATATCTAGGAGAAAGTAGAAAAAGTTTATGAATAAATATAAATCTTTTAGAAAGCTAATACTGTTAATTATATTATTTTTATTTGTAATAACTCTGACATTTGTAATATCTTATAGCAGCGCTATAAGAAAACCATTAAAATCAACTGAAGACTCAATTATCATTGAAGTAAAACAAGGCGAAGGTTTCTATGACATATTGGATAAACTGGACAAAGAAAATAAATTGACCAGTAAACTTCTTATTAAAGTAAATCTGGCTATAGATAAAAGAAAAGTAAATCTAACAGAAGGTATATATGAAATAAATACAAATTCATCTCTAGAGGAATTAATAAAATCTTTAGAAAACAAGGATGGGGATAAGGATTTGGTTAAATTAACTATACCAGAAGGTTATTCTATAGAAGATATTGCAAAGAGCTTAGAAGATAAAGATATTTGCTCTAAAGACGAGTTTATTAAGAATGTTAAAGATTACAAATTACCTAGTTTTGTAAAAAACAATAACAAGAAGAGGTATAATTTGGAGGGGTATTTATATCCCGATACATATTTAATAGAAAAAGGATCAAGTGCAAATGATGTAATTAAATCTATGTTAGATAGATTTGAAGAGGTGCTTAAGCAGGCTGAAGATGAAACTAAAGTTCAAGTAAATGATGAAGATGTGGAAAAAATAGTTACTATAGCTTCTATGATAGAAAGAGAAGCAAGAGTGGCGAGTGATAGACCACTAATATCATCAGTTATTTACAACAGATTAGAAAAAGATATGAAACTTCAAATAGATGCAGCTGTAATTTATGCATTAGGATATCACGTTGATGTAGTATTAAACAAGCATCTAGAAGTAGATTCGCCATATAATGTATACAAGTACAAAGGACTGCCAGTTGGTCCTATAGCAAATCCAGGGATAGATTGTATTAAGGCAGCATTGCTTCCTGAAAAGACAGACTATTTATATTATATAATGAAAGATGATGGATCACATTATTTTACTAATAGTTATGAAGATTTTTTAAATAAGAAAAAAGAATTGGGATATTAAGGTATGCAGAGAAGGTAATGAGACATAATATAATTTGTGTTTTGTTCTTATTATTTTTGAATGTATATAAGTTTATGGAGGAAATTCATGAGTGATATTACATACGACTATATGGAAGACTATATTAGAGGCTTAATTCCAGATAGAAGTGGGATTTTAAAAGAGATAGAGGATTTTGCCAGAGAGAACAAGGTACCTGTTGTTCAAAAGGAAACTGGGGTTTTTCTTGAATTTATGTGTAGTATGAAAAAACCAAAGAGAATATTAGAACTTGGAACAGCAATAGGCTTTTCATCAATATTAATGTATGAGGCATCAGGAACTGAACCAGAAATTGTAACAATAGAACGTGATGAAAAAATGATTGAACTAGCAAATTCAAATTTAAAAAGATTTAATTTGGATCATAAAATAAAAATAGAAGATGGCGACTGTTTAGAGATTTTAGAAAAATTAGAAGAGCCTTTTGATTTGATTTTTATGGATGCAGGAAAAGGTCATTACAACCACTTTTTGCCACACTGTTTAAGATTACTTAATAAAGATGGTATAATAGTTGCTGATAATGTTTTATTTAGAGGCATGGTGGCATCGCAAGAATTAGTTAAAAGAAGAAAAATTACAATAGTAAAGAGAATGAGGACTTATTTGGAATTAGTTACTCAAGATGAAAACTTAATTACATCTGTTATACCAATGGGAGATGGAATTGCAGTTACAAAGAGGAGGTAAATTAAAATGATAAGACCAGAAATTTTAGCACCAGCAGGAAATTTAGATAAACTTAAAATAGCAATAGATTTTGGAGCAGATGCTGTATATCTTGGCGGAAGCAAATTAAATTTAAGAGCATTTGCAGATAATTTTACTAATGAACAATTAAAGGAAGGCGTAGAATACGCTCATGATAGAAATAGAAAAGTTTATGTAACTATGAATGTTTTCCCTCATAATGCAGATTTAGGCGGAGTAGAGGATTACATAAAAGAATTATATGAAACAGGTGTTGATGCAATAATAGCATCAGATCCAGCAATAATTTCAGCAGCTAGAGAAGTTGCGCCAAATTTAGAAATTCACTTAAGCACTCAAGCTAATAATGTTAATTGGAGAGCAGCTAAGTTTTGGTATGAACAAGGTGTTAAGAGAATAGTAATGGCTAGAGAGCTTAGCTTAACTGAGATAAAAGAAATGAGAGATAACTTACCAGAGGAATGTGAAATAGAGGCATTTGTCCATGGCTCCATGTGTATAAGTTATTCAGGAAGATGTTTGATTTCTAATTATATGGTTGGAAGAGATGCTAATAGAGGTGCCTGTGCTCAAGCATGTAGATTTAAATATCATTTAGTAGAAGAAAAGAGACCAAATGAATTTTATCCAGTAGTTGAAGATGAAAATGGAACATATATAATGAATTCAAAAGACTTATGTATGATTGAACATATAGACGATGTTATAAAGGCTGGTGTATATTCTCTTAAAATTGAAGGACGAATGAAGAGCTTATACTATGTTGCAGCTGTAGTTAAATCATATAAGCAGGCTGTGGATGCATATATGAAAGATCCAGATAATTATAAATTCGATCCAAAGTGGATGGAGAATTTAAACAAAGTAAGTCATAGAGTGTATCATACAGGTTTTTACTATGGACAGAGTGGAGAACAGGTATATGAAGATTCAGCGTATATAAGACATGCAGATATAATCGGAATCGTAAGAGAATACGATGAAGAAACAAAAATAGCAACTATTGAACAAAAAAATAAAGTTCTAAACGGAGATACAGTAGAAGTTTTGAGACCAGAAGGAGATAATTTTGAAGTTATCCTTCATGACATGACAGAAGAAAATGGAACTCCAATAGAATCAGCAAATAGAGCAAAAATGATTTATAAAGTACGAGTAGATGTTCCATTAAAAGTCAAAGATTTGATTGTTAAAGATAAAGAATAATGTACTTTTTGGGATACTGAATAAAACACCTTCTTTAAGGCTAGAATTTAAGCTAAAGGGAGGTGTTTTTAATTTTTACTGAAAAATTTGATAGAAATAAGAGACTAATTCAGATTCTAGCTATGCTTATGACTATAATTGTTATGTTAACAGCTCGGTTAGCAATATTGCAAATATATCCATCTGAAAGAGTTGTGAGTTCTTATCAAAATCACCAAGAAGAAAATATTAGCAATATGAATTATATGATTTTAGATACTAATGGGAAAGATTTAATGAAGTATAACAAAAAATACGTACTTGTCATTGATACTAGACCATTCAGTTTAAATAATTATGAAGAAACACTTGAGGATTTAATGGCGTTTAATTTCATAATGAAATCTGAAAATCCTGATTTTAGTTATTCAGATGTAATGAAACAAAGTGGAAAATTATATTTTAACATATCAGAAGATACATATAATAAAATTAATAATCTGAAAAATATAAAAGGAATATATACTTATATTTCTGATGAAGTAGACACTAAAAAAGCATGGAGTGTCAGCAGCATGTTATCTAAAATATTAGATGAAGAGCATGAAGCAGGTTCTCTTGAAGGTGATATGTATGATTATCTAAAAGATAATGAAAAGCCTAAAAGTGAATTTTATTTAGATAATAAAGCTGTTTACGCAAAACAATCAGTAAGTATAAGTGATGATAATAAAAATTTAAAATTAACAATAGATAGTGATATTGAAAATAAAATAAGAGATATTTTAGATAAAGAGGACTATTCATATTTAAGTAACGTAGGAGTTACTATAATGGAAAGTGATACAGGGAAAATTAGGGCAATGGTTCAAAAAGACGAAAGTGCTGCCAATGTAAATTTAGGGATACAGCAAATTGGATATGAACCTGGGTCTATCTATAAAGTGATAACACTTGGAGCAGCTCTAGATATGGGGCTTATAAACATAAATGATACGTTTGTTGGAGCCGGAAAAATAGATAGGAAGGTATATGGTAAATTATCAGTTGAGCAGGCTTTTGAAAAATCTTCTAATGATGTATTTGCTGATATAGGATCAAAAGTTGGTTATGATAAATTGATGGATTATTCAAAGCAATTAGGATTATATGATAGAGTATTAAACTTAGATAGTGGAATTGTAAAAGAAGCGCAAGGGGTAAAACCTAAAGAGGAATCTGGAATAAATAATATATCTATAGGACAATGCATGAATGTGACTCCGATTCAAATGCTTGGGGCTATAAATTCTATAACTAATAATGGGATTTATGAAAAGCCATATTTAGTTGAAGGTATTTTAGATAAAGATGATAATTTAATAAAAGAATTTAAAACGGATAAAAAGCGAGTATTTAGTGAGACAACAGCAAAAATAGTTAAGAATGAAATGAGGCAGGTTGTTGTAAAAGGGACAGGAATAAAAGCTTATGAATCAGATCTTGATATAGGTGGTAAAACTGGTTCGGCAACAGGTAGTGAAGGTAAAACTCATGGATGGTTTGCTGGATATTTTAGTGTAGGAGGAAAAAACTATACTATGGTAGTATTTACTCCAGATATACAGATGGATAAAAATGCTAATAATGAAGATCTTGGCGGTGGAGATACCGCAGCGCCAATATTCAAAGATATAGTTAAAACTTTAAATGCGAAGTAGAATTTAAGCATTACTATATTATAAATGTTTCAATAATAGATTTATATTTAAAACTCTAGAAGGCTAAGTTCACAATTAAAACTAGAATATAGAAACTTAATTGCAATATATATGTCTGAAAAAGTTTAATTCATAATAGTCTATCTCAGAATATCAAATACTATAAACCAAATAATTTTATGAAGAATGAATTATATTATTTAGAACTTATATACTAAATTAAAATATAAATAAAAAAAATAAAAATGTATAAGCAACTTTTTTGGCACTCCAACATATTATAATATCAAGCACTGCTATGGAGGAAAAAGGTGTTTATATTAAATAGCTTTATAGACCTAATATGTAATTCACTTTTCTTAACTGGATATGTAACAAATAATAATACATTTCCACTACCTTTAGATGAAACAGAAGAACAAATGTATTTAAAAAAGTTTAAAGAAGGAGATAAGAATGCCAAAAGTATTTTAATTGAAAGAAACTTAAGATTAGTAGCTCATATAGTAAAAAAATATTCTTTTCCTAATAAGGATGTAGATGAATTAATTTCAATTGGTACTGTTGGATTAATAAAAGCTATCGATTCTTTCGATGCAAGCAAGGGTACTAGACTTGCAACTTATGCTTCTAGATGTATAGAAAATGAAATCTTAATGCTGTTTAGAAATAGTAAAAAACAGAAAAGCGAAATTTATCTTCAAGATCCAATCGGAGTTGATAAAGAAGGAAATGAATTTTGTCTTATGGATATACTAAGCAGTGAGAAAGATAGCGTCTTAGAAAAAGTTGAAAGCAATTTACAAGTTAGAGCTCTATATAAAAAATTAATTGAGTCATTAACTAAAAGAGAAAGTGCTATTATAATAATGAGATATGGATTAATTGATGGAAAATGCAAAACACAAAGAGAAATAGCAGTAAATTTAGGAATTTCTCGATCATATGTATCGAGAATAGAAAAAAAAGCTTTAAAAAAATTAAAAAAAGAGTTATTTACTAAAAATTAATTTGGTGTATAGAGAACTATAAATCTTTATCACTATAAAGCGATGCGCTGCTATTTAGTATATAAGTACTTAATAATATCCATTTTCATTCATATTAGTGTAATGTTAAAAGAAGTTGGAAGGATAAATAGTCTATATTTATATAAAGAATATTGACATACTTTAAAAAAGGGTGCTATTTTTAATATAGCACCTTATTTTTATAAGATATACTAATAATTAACTTTCTTAAATTACAGATAGAGGAGAAAACTTATGTCTAAAATAGATAACTTATTAGATAGAATTGATCTAACTAGCGCATCAGATATTCACTTAACTTCAGAATTGCCACCAATGGTAAGAATAGACGGTAATTTGGTCATTGCAGATGAAAATGCTGTACCACACGAAGTTGTTGGGGAATATATTAGAGATTTAATGCCAAGTAAATATGAAGAATTCTTAGAAAATGGAGAAATAGATTTTAAGTATAATAAGCCTGGCTTAGGCAACTTCAGAGTTAATGCATTTAAATGCAAGGGTAATTATGCTATATGTATGAGAGTTATAAAGGAAGCTATACCAAAACTTAGAGATATATCAGATGCATCTGTGTTAAAGGACTTTACTGAATTACAGGATGGATTAGTTCTTGTTACTGGTCCAACAGGATCTGGAAAAAGTACAACACTTGCTGCTATGGTAAATGAAATAAATATGACTAAAGAAAAGCATATAATTACATTAGAAGAACCAATAGAATATATTTATGAAACGAAGAAATCAATGGTAAATCAAAGGGAAGTTGGACAAGATACAAAAAGCTATGCAATGGGTCTTAGAGCTGCTTTAAGGCAAGATCCAGATGTTATACTGCTTGGAGAGATGAGAGATCCTGAGACGATTGAAATAGCTTTAAGAGCAGCTCAAACAGGACATTTGGTTTTTTCAACTTTGCACAATATGGGAGCGGCAAATAGTATATATAGAATTATAAATTCTTTTGAATCAGGTCATCAAAATGAAGTGAAAATTCAATTATCATCATTGCTTAGAGGAGTTGTTTCACAAGTATTATTACCAAATGCTTCAGGAAAGGGCAGAACTGCCGCAATGGAAATCATGGTATGTACATCTAGTATAAAAAATCTTATAAGAGAAGGGAATTTTGAGCAAATTAACAGCTTTATTCAAATGGGTTCTAAATTTGGAATGCAGACTATTGAAATGGATTTAAAAAGATTAGTAAGCAATAATACTATATCAAGAGAAGAATATGAGAAATGGATAAGAAATAATAAATAAAAAATAATAACTGTATAAATAAAAAAAGGAATTTGAATAAATATGTTGAATATATTGCAATTAGTAGATTTTTTTCTGCGGAGAAGGGAAAGATTTAATCATGCAACAAGAGATAATTACGTCCTTAGACTTTGGTACTCAAAAATTATCTGCTACTGTAGCGGTTAGAGAAAAAGATGAACTAAAAATTTTAGGAGCTCAATCATGCAAATCAGCAGGTATAGATAAAGGTTTGTTAGTAGATGTTGATAAATGCAGGGATGTTACGGTAAGCTTATTGAAAGATTTAGAAGAAAAGACAAGAGTAAAAATTAAAGGAATAGCTATCGGAATTTCTTCTAACAAGGTAAGAATTGCTGAAGCAACAACTGTAGTTAATCTTCAAGAAAAAGTTACAAGTGCGGATATAAGAAAAGCATTAAAAAATGGACAAAGTAGCGTTACTTTAAGTAATGATGAATGTATAGTAGATGTACTTATCAATTTTTATATATTAGATAACAAGGTAATACACAAAGATATATTAAATTGGAAAGGAAGTAAACTTGAAATAAATCTTACCTTAGTAATAGCATTAAAAAGTGAAATGGTAAAATATTATGAACTTTTTAGAAAAACAGAGTATAATATTGAATCTGTAAAATTGAATATATTAGTGGGAAAGCAAGTGTTTTTAAATGAAAAAAATTCTATAGAAAATATAGTGATTGCAGACATTGGAGCTGGAACTACTGATATATCATTATTTACGGATGGAATTCCTAAAAGTATAAATACTATTCCAATAGGTGGAAAGAATATAACTAAAGATCTAGCAATTTGTGGGAAGTTTTCATTTTTAAAAGCAGATAACATGAAAAAGATCTACGCTAGTAATTATAAGGCTCTATATCTAGATAATTCGCTTGAAGAAGAAATTGAGGTAGGAACTACCAAAGTTTCCAGGAAATTATTCTATGAAGTGGTAAATGCTAGAATTGAAGAAATATTAAGCCATATCAATATAAAATTAAAAAATACTGGTCATTATGATAGAATTTGTAGTATAATTCTATATGGGGATGGAGTTAACTATTTTGAAGATATAGATGAAATCGTTCGTAAAATCTTCGAAATAAAGACTAAAGTTATAAGAAAAAATGATTTGGGAATAAAAAATTCTGAAAATATAACTTCTATGGCTATCGCTAAAGAGGTATATGATAGATTAAATTTATTAGAGAATGATAATATAATTCTAACTAATAAACATAATGATAATAAAGTAATTAATGAAAAAGAACATTTACACAATAATGAAGGTGAAAATCATATTCTAAAAAAAGTTAAAGTTTTTTTTGATAAGATTTTTTAAGGGGAGGAATTGTTTTGTTAGATTTTGAGACAGATATGCAAGAGTTAACCAATATAAAAGTTATTGGTTGTGGCGGCGGTGGAAGTAATGCCGTAAATAGAATGATAGTTGAAGGATTAAAAAATGTTGAATTTATTGCAATAAATACAGATAAGCAAGCACTTATGCTTTCTAATGCAAATCAAAAAATTCAAATAGGTGAAAAGCTAACTAAAGGACTAGGAGCTGGCGCTAATCCAGAAATAGGAAAGAAGGCAGCAGAAGAAAGCAGAGAAGAAATAACAGCTTCTATAAAGGGCGCAAATATGGTATTTATTACTGCTGGTATGGGCGGCGGAACAGGAACAGGTGCTGCACCGATAGTTGCAGAAATTGCTAAATCTATGGAGATTTTAACTGTAGGTGTAGTTACAAAACCATTTCCATTTGAAGGCAAAAGAAGAATGAGACATGCTGAAATGGGAATAGCAACATTAAAAGAAAAAGTTGATACATTAGTTATAATTCCTAATGAAAGATTACTTAATATGGCTGATAAGAAAACAACGTTGTTGGATTCATTTAAGTTAGCTGATGAAGTTTTAAGACAAGGTGTTCAAGCTATTTCAGACTTAATTACAATAACAGGTGTAATTAATGCTGACTTTGCAGACATAAAAGCAGTAATGCTTAATAAAGGATTAGCTCATATGGGAGTTGGTTTTGGTAAAGGTGATACTAGAACACAAGATGCTGTTAAGCAAGCAATTTCATCTCCACTTTTAGAAACATCAATAGATGGAGCCACAGATGTTATTATAAACTTCACTGGTGGAGCAGACCTTGGAGCACTAGAAGTGTATGATGCTGCAGATGTTGTTCGTGAAGCTGTTGATCCAGATGCGAATATAATTGTTGGAGCTGTTATAGACGAAACTCTTAATGAGGAAATAAGAATTACTGTTATAGCAACTGGATTTGAAAGTGAAAATAACAGATTATCATTAGGTTCTATAGTAGAAGAACCTAAAAAAGCTCAACCTCAAGTGAAGGAAGTAGCAAAAGAACAGCAAGAGGTTGCAGTAGATGTAAAAGAACCAGAAATGAAATCTAACAATTATGAACAAGATGATTTAGATATACCTGTTTTCTTAAGAAGACAAAAGAGACATTAATAACGGAATTTATATTGTTGAAAAATAAAGTTAAATAGAATGAAAGTTTGTTTTAGAAGCTGAAAAATCTATGCAGTAGTTTTTTAGTCTTTGATATACAAGTTTTCATTCTATTTTTTTATTCTTTAGCCCACTAGATTTTCTCAAATGTGATCGAAGAGTCGAACACATAAAAAAAGTTTCGCAGTAGTCTGCTTTTTTTTATTAAGTAATAATTCTTGAAAAATTTCAATTTTTATTATTAAGAGTTTCGAGTTACCATAATTTCAGTAAGCTGTAACATGAGTCTAAGTTATATGGTGTTTATCTATGAATTTAAATTACATAATTAAATTTAGAATAGAATTACTTGAACTTTATTCCACTTATTTCTAGCAAATTTATATAAGATAAAAGAATTTATTTTTACGTATTAAGTTAGTTTTAAATATAAAAAAGAGTACAAAAAAATATAGTGTAAATAAATGTAAAAAGTTTAATTAAAAAAACAAAAATATTTAATGTGATTGTGACAAATTTTTATGAGAAAGAAGTATATAATAAAATCCAGACAGACTGGAGGCGTTGAGATGGAAATTTATGTTGATACCTTGGTTTTGGAAAATTGTATAGTAAATTTCTTTTTGTTAACAGTAACTATGAAATGCATAAAGCATAAATGTAAGGTAATTGCGCTCTTAAGCTCCAGTTTATTGGGTGGAATTTACACATTGGTTTTGGTTATTCCACAGTTAAATATATTGTCATGTTTACCGTTTGAATTAATTGTCGCTTTTATAATGCTCAGAATAGTGTATGGAAAAACAAGCATCCTTAATATGATCAAGATTCTTATTATATTTCTAATGATGACATTTACTTTAAGTGGAGTGTGTTTTCTATTTTCGTTAAAGCAAAATTTATATTTATTAGGAAGTACATTCAAAATAGAGAAGTATTCAATTAAGTATATTATTCTAGGAATAATGATTATGTATATAATTTTTAGCAGACTTGTGGAATACATTAGAGACAAGTTATTCGTAAAGAATTTTGTTTTTGAGATTGAGTTTAATATAGAAGGTAGGCAATATAGTATTAAAAGTTTTTTGGATACTGGAAATGAGCTTAGGGAACCAATTACAAATCTTCCATGTATTTTAATTGAAGAAAATTTAATAAGTGATGTGGATTTTAATAGTATTAATACTTATCATGTACTTTACAGTTCAATTGGATATGGAGGAAGTCTTAAAGGTATAAAAGTTAACAACATAAAAATAAGAAATAATTATCATCTATACGAAGAAGTCGATGCAATAATATGTCCATGCAAAGAAAAATTAAGTAAAGAATGTGAGTTTAATGCCTTATTATCAAGGGGAATAGTCTATAAGGGGGATATTTATGGAAAGGTTAGTTCTGTTTTTTAATAAATTATTATGCAAGTTTAGGTTATTTAGGAAAAAACTATATTATGTAGGAGGAAATGATGCTCTGCCACCACCATTATCAAAAGATGAAGAAGAAGATTTAGTAAATAAATTAAATGGTGGTGATGAAAATACAAGAAGTACTCTGATTGAAAGAAATTTAAGATTGGTTGTTTATATAGCTAGAAAATTTGAAAATACAGGTGTATATGTAGAAGATTTAATATCGGTTGGTACTATTGGATTAATAAAAGCAGTAAATACTTTTAATCCAGAGAAAAAGATAAAGCTTGCAACTTATGCTTCTAGATGTATAGAAAATGAAATACTTATGTATCTAAGAAGAAATAGTAAGATAAAAGCTGAAATATCATTTTATGAACCTCTTAATATTGACTGGGATGGAAATGAACTTTTATTATCTGATATATTAGGAACTGAAAACGATACTGTTTATAATTTAATAGAAGACGAAGTAGATAAGCAATTATTAGTTATGGCATTAAAGAGTCTAAATGATAGAGAAAAAGAAATTGTAAGACTTAGATTTGGGCTAAATGGGACAAGAGAAAAGACGCAAAAAGAGGTCGCAGATATGCTTGGAATCTCGCAATCTTACATTTCCAGATTGGAGAAAAAAATAATTAAAAGATTGAAAAAAGAAATAAGTAGAATGATTTAGCTTGTCTTCAAGTATAAAAGTATTGCCTATCGGAGATAATGTTTAATGCAATGGATTATTACTTTCGAAGGGGTGAATACTTGTGATAATTAACAAAGTAGAAATATGTGGCGTTAATACTTCAAAACTCCCTATACTTAAAGAAAAAGAAAAGAAGCAGCTTTTTTTACAAATGCAAGCTGGAGATAAGAACGCAAGAGAAACTTTTATAAAGGGAAATTTGAGATTAGTACTTAGTGTTATTCAACGGTTTAATAATAGAGGAGAAAATATCGATGACTTATTCCAAGTGGGATGCATAGGCTTAATGAAATCAATAGATAATTTTGATTTATCTCAAAATGTTAAATTTTCAACTTATGCAGTTCCTATGATAATTGGGGAAATTAGAAGATACCTAAGAGATAATAATTCTATTAGGGTAAGCAGATCTTTAAGAGATATAGCTTATAAAGCACTTATTATGAGAGAAAAATTTATAAAAGACAATAACAAAGAGCCTACTATATCACAAATTGCAAAAGAACTTGAATTGCCAAGAGAAGAAGTTGTATTTGCATTAGATGCAATACAAGATCCTGTATCACTGTTTGAGCCAATTTATCATGATGGAGGAGATGCCATTTACGTAATGGATCAAATAAGCGATGCTAAAAATACAGATGAACATTGGCTTGAAAATATTTCAATAAAAGAAGCAATGAAAAAACTTACTGATAGAGAGAAGCTTATATTGAATTTAAGATTTTTCAATGGGAGAACTCAAATGGAAGTTGCAGATGAAATTGGAATTTCTCAAGCACAAGTTTCAAGATTAGAAAAAACAGCACTAAAGCATATGAGAAAACACGTATAAGAATGAGAGTTTAATAATATTATAATGGTGGGGGATAATTATGGAACTTGAATTACATTCACTCAATGCTATGAGAAATATGGAAGTTATAGATGTATTAACAGGAACTAAAATCGGGTTTATAAGAGATTTTAAAATAGACTGCGATGAAAATAAAATAGTTGCGTTAATATTACCAGGAGAAATGAAATCATGGTTTGCAAAAGAAGATGAAAAAGAGATTTTGTGGAGCGATATAGTAAAAATCGGAACAGATGTTATATTGGTGAAGGCAAAAGATAAAGATAAAGTAAATGCAAACAATGTATAGCCATATTTCAAAAATATAGTTATAATAAGTATAGGTTTTGATATACGAAAGCAAAGAGGTGAATGAAAGTATGAAATGTCCATTTTGCGGATTTGAAGAAAGTAAGGTTGTTGATTCAAGATCAACAGATGACAATACAACAATAAGAAGAAGGCGAGAATGCTTAAAATGTAATAAGCGTTATACTACATATGAAAAAATAGAGGATTTTCCAATCCTAGTAATTAAAAAAGATTTAACTAGAGAAAATTTCAACAAAGAAAAAATAATTAATGGATTAATTATTGCATGTCAAAAAAGACCCATATCTAGAAAGCAAATCGAAGAAATAGCATATGATATAGAAAAAACAATATCTAATAGTATGCTTACTGAAATCCCATCAAATGAAATAGGGGAAATGGTTATGGCTAGATTGAAAGAGTTAGATGAAATATCATATGTAAGATTCGCATCAGTTTATAGACAATTTAAGGATATAGATACTTTCCTAGAAGAAATAAAAAATCTTAGAACATAATCACATAATTAAGGATGTTGAAAAGTTTTCAATGTCCTTTTTATAATGAAAAAAAGAGTGGAAAAATGTTATATATAGGTTAAACTTCAGTTAATAAAGATGCCAAGCAGCTAATAAAATGTTAATATTAAGTAAAGAATTAAAATGAATTAAGGAGTATAATCATTTTATTTAAGAAATAATAATTGCAAATTATGTTATTAAAAGTATTAATTTATTGGAGGATTAGAGTGAATATATTAGAGCTGAAAGACTTAGACGTTAAAGATGATTTTACGATGATAGGCGGTAAGAATTTTCAAATTGTCTTCACAAATGCAGAAAAAGGAAGAAGTTTTAATAGAAATACGGAAGAAGGAATTAAAGAATTAAATTCATTAAAAAAAGAATTTAATGCAGATAATGTAATATATATCAAACAAATTCATAGTGATAGGATATTAAAATATGAAGTTGATGGAAAAAATATTAGAGAAGAGGAAGGCGATGCTATAATAACAAATGAAAAAAACGTTATTATTGGAGTTTTTACTGCTGATTGCGTACCAATTATATTGGTTGATGAAGAAAAAGAAGTTATAGCAGCAATACACAGTGGGTGGCGAGGTACCTTCGAGTCTATTACGTTAAAGACAATCAATAAAATGAAAAATGAATTTGGGTCTGATGGAAAAAATATTAAAGCTTATATAGGGCCGCATATTAGAAAGTGTTGTTATGAAGTTTCAGAAGATTTAAAGCAAAAGTTTATTGAAAAAAAACATACAATAAATGAAAAAGAGTTATTTAATGAAAATAATCTTAATCTTGAAGCATGCATAATAGATGATTTAAGGAAAGCTGGAATAAATGATTATAATATAAATAGTGTAGGTTTATGTACTTATTGTAGTAGTGATATTAAATTGCATTCGTACAGAAAATCTCAGGGTTCCTATGGTAGAATGTTTTCTTTTATTATTTCACGTTAAGGGGGAAGATGGAATATGGCTAATGAAAAAATTTTAATTGTAGATGATGAAGAACATATAGTTGAATTATTACATTTCAATTTGCTTAATGCTGGATATGAGGTCTTAAGTGCTAATAATGGTATAGATGCAGTAAAAATAGCTAAAGCTGAAAAGCCGAGTTTGTTATTACTTGATTTAATGTTGCCAGGGATGGATGGCTTTGATGTTTGTAAGGAAATAAAGAGAGATGCTGATATGAAAAAAACATCAATAATAATGTTAACAGCTAAAGGTGAAGAACTGGATAAGATACTTGGATTAGAACTTGGAGCAGATGATTATATAACAAAACCATTTTCGGTTAGAGAATTACTTGCCAGAGTAAAGGCAGTTTTAAGAAGAACAAGCTCGTTTAATGAGGCAGAAGATGATGTATATAATTCAGAAAACCTTAAAGTGGACTTTGAACGTCATGAAGTATATGTGAATGATAGAAAGGTTGATTTAACTTTAAAAGAATTTGAACTTTTACAAATACTAATAAAAAATAAAGGAAGAATACTAAAAAGGGAAACTCTATTAGATAAGATTTGGGGTTATGAGTATATAGGCGAAACAAGAACTGTAGATGTTCATATAAGATACCTTAGAAAGAAGATAGAGGAAGATGATAAAAATCCAAGATTTATTGAAACTATAAGAGGAGTAGGTTATAGATTTAACCCAGCTGAGTAAAAATGAGAAATAAAATATTAACTTCAGTTATTATAACGGTGCTATTTGCACTATTAATTGTAGCATCTTCTTTTATCACAATAATAAATTTAGAACAAATTAAAAATACAAAAGAACAACTTAGAAATATAAATTTACTAATTTCTGAGCTTAATGATGTTACAGATATAAGTAGAAATGATTATGAAGAGTTAAAAGCATTAAATAATACGAAAATAAATAGCATAGACGTAAGGTTTACTCTTATAGATAATAATGGAGTTGTCTTATATGATAATGAGCAGAAGAGTAATGAAAATCATAAAGATAGAGAAGAAGTTAAGAAGGCAATGGAAACTGGTGAGGGTTATTCAAAAAGATATAGTGAGACAATTAAGTCTGACTTAATATATTATGCAAATAGGCTTAACAA
Source organism: uncultured Clostridium sp. (assembly GCA_963524945.1). Lineage (GTDB taxonomy): Bacteria > Bacillota > Clostridia > Clostridiales > Clostridiaceae > Clostridium. The sequence goes on along the minus strand of CAURJV010000063.1, from coordinate 14,573 downwards.
TAATTTTGTAATTAGAAGCTCCGTAAGCATAAATTCTGTTACTATAATACTTAAAGAAAATATTAAATATTGTTTAGGAATATTGCTTGTGGTTATGCCGTTTTCTTTATTTTTATCATTAAGATTAGTTAAAAAAATTATTGATCCAGTTAAAGAGTTAGAAAGTGTAACTTTGAAAATGACTCATGGAGACTATAAAATAAGAGCCAATATTAATACAAGTGACGAACTTGGGACTTTAGGAAATAGCTTCAATAATATGGCGGAACAGTTACAGATAAAGATTCGTGAAGTTATAGATAATCAGAATAAAATAGAATCAATATTAAAAAGCATGGAAAGCGGAGTTATAGCTGTTGATAATTGCAATATGGTAATTTCGATTAATCCGTGTGCAGAATCATTACTTGGAATTAAAAAAAATATTGTAGGCGAGTGTTTATTAGACCATATAAAGGACTATGATATAATCAAATTCTTAGAACAAGATGATGTAAATGATAAAGAAATAAAAATACGTCATCCAATAGAAAGAGATTTTAAAATTAAGAAATCAGCTATGGTAGATGGAATGGAAGGAGTAGGAAAAGTTATAACTTTTCAAGATATAACTGATATAAATAGGGTAGAACTTATGAGAAGTCAGTTTGTTGCCAATGTATCTCATGAATTGAAGACTCCACTAACATCTATTAAAGGATTTGCTGAAACTTTAAAATTTGTTAAGGATGACGAAACAAGAGAGAAATTTTTAGATATTATAGATAAAGAAGCTGAAAGATTATCAAGACTTATAAATGATATATTAGTGTTATCTAATATTGAAAGCAACTTAGCGGTTGATATGCATGAGTTTGAACCAGGGTCAGTAATTGAAGAAGTAATTAATATAATGAGAAAAACTGCGATTAATAAAAATATTAAATTAGAATTTAAAGATAATAGTAATGAGAAGATCTTTGGAGATAGAGATAAATTCCATCAACTAGCTTTGAATTTAATAGAAAATGCAATAAAATACTCTAAGGATACTTCTGGAAAAGTCGAAGTGTTAAGTTATAATGAAGATAAATATTATTGCTTAAGAGTAAAGGATAATGGATTAGGAATACCTAAGGAAGACATATCAAGAATCTTCGAACGATTTTATAGAGTTGATAAATCAAGAAAAAAAGGTGGAACAGGTCTTGGTTTAGCAATTGTAAAACATATTGTTAAAATTTTTAACGGAGAGATTTATGTTAAAAGTGAGCTTGGAGTAGGAACTTGTTTTGAAGTAAAAATTCCATATTTATAACAGATAATGCGCAAAGTGGTAAAAACTTTGTGCATTTTTTAATTATTATAAAAGGTATGTTAAATTTTCTTAACACCACTCTAATATAACTTAACAATTCTCTAATAATAGATTAACTAAATGGGTATATTATAGGATATGTAATAAGAAACAATTTAGCCAACATAATTTATGTCGAATTTATTGATGGAGGGAATTTATAATGAAAAAAAGAACGTTAAAGTTAATCGTAGGGGCTCTGTTAGTGACAGTTATAGGAAGTGCAATGGTTGGGTGTGGAAGCTCATCAAATAAATCAGAAACAGGTACAAAGACTGAATCAAGTGATAAAGTAAGTGGATCAATAACAATGAGTGGTTCATCTGCATTGCTTCCATTAATGGAACAAGCAATTGAAACATATAATAAGGAAAATCCAGATGCACAAATTAGTGCTCAAGCAGGTGGATCAGGTACAGGTCTTACTCAAGTGCTAGATGGATCAGTAGATGTAGGAAATTCAGATATTTTTGCAGAAGAAAAATTGGATAAAGATAAAGCAGGTCAGTTAGTTGATCATAAAGTTGTAGCAGAAGGTTTTGGTGTTGCGGTAAGCAAATCACTTGGAATAGATAATTTAACATCAGCTCAAATTAAAGATATATTCTCTGGTAAGGTAACTAACTGGAAAGAAGTTGGAGGACCTGACAAGCCAATATTATTAGTTCATAGAACAGCAGGTTCTGGAACAAGAGCAACATTCGAAAAGGTAATTCTTGGTGGAGATAAATCAGCAGAAAACGAATCATTAGGAGTAACTCAAGATTCGAATGGAGCAGTTTTAAGTGCAATGAAACAAAATGATGGTGCAATTAGTTATTTAGGTCTTGCATATATGAATACACAAGAAGCTAAAGATGCTATAAAAATAGTAAAACTTGACGGAGTTGCAGCTGAAAAAGCAAATATATCTGATGGATCATATAAGTTCTGGTCATGGGGACATATGTATACTAAAGGCGAAGCAACAGGAGTGGCTAAGAGTTTTATAGATTATGTTACAAATAAAGTTGATAAATCAGTTTTAGATAGTTTAGGATTTGTTTCAGGAAGTGAAATGAAAGTAAAATAATTTCAATTAAGGGATGAGTAAAGATGGAAAAAAGAAGTTTTAAAGAAAGGCTTAAAAATGAGTATTTGGGCCAAGGCTTTGCAGGGCTATGTGGAATATTAATAATAGTGATAACAATATCAATCATAGTATTTATAGCTTCAAAAGGGATAAGAATATTCACAAAAGATGGATATAGTGTCACAGAATTTTTATTCACAAATAATTGGAAGCCAAACAAAGGTGGAGAGCCTTCCTTTGGAGCTCTCGCTTTCATCTTAGGGTCAACCTTAGTATCAGTAGGTGCAGTAGTTATAAGTGCACCTATTGCTATTGCTTTGGCGATATTTGTGAATGTCATATCAAGTAAATTTGGGAAAAAGATAATTAAACCTTCATTAGAAGTATTAGTTGGAATACCTTCTGTTGTTTATGGTTGGGTTGGTATTTCTGTGTTAGTACCATTTATAAAAGGAAATTTTGGAGGAATGGGATTTTCTTTAATCGCAGGGATTTTAGTTTTATCATTAATGATTTTACCAACTATAGCAACGTTATCTATAGATGCTATAAGAACAATACCTCAAGATCACATTGAGGCATCATATGGCCTTGGAGCTACAAGATGGCAGACGATTTATAGGATAATAGTTCCAGGCGCCAAATCAGGGATATTAACAGGTGTAGTACTTGGTATTGCAAGGGCTTTTGGAGAAGCGTTAGCAGTTCAAATGGTAATTGGTAATACTGTAAAAATACCTGATAGCATTACTTCCTCAATGGCAACATTAACAAGTATAATAACAATGGATATGGCTAATACTGTCGGCGGAACGCCATGGAATGATGCATTATGGACATTAGCATTAATTTTACTTGTGATTTCTTTTATATTTATAGTTATAGTAAGAGTAATTGAGAAAAGGAGTGCGGTATAATGAATGCAAAAAAAGTAGATAAAATTGCGACAGTTATATTTTATATAATAAGTATGTTCATAGTGGTTTTACTTGGTGCATTTATTTTATATATTTTATATAAAGGTGGAAGTATGTTAAAACCGTCATTCCTTTTTGGTAATCCAAAGCTTACAGGAGCAGGAGGGGGGATAGCACCTCAGTTATTTAATTCGTTTTATATGCTTGTTATTTCTTTGGTTATAACAATTCCTATTGGTGTTGGAGCGGGGATTTATTTGGCAGAGTATGCTAAAGAGGGACCTATTCTTAAATTTATAAGAATGTCTCTTGAAACAATGTCTTCACTTCCATCTATTGTTATTGGTATGTTTGGATTATTGGTTTTTGTTAATATGGCTGGATGGGGATATTCAATACTTGCAGGTGCTTTATCTGTGAGCATATTAAATATACCTTCAATGACTAGAATTTCAGAAAACGCAATAAATACAGCAAGTAAAAGGGTAAAGGAAGCATCTTTGGGGCTTGGAGCAACTAGATGGCAAACATTAGCGAGGCTCACAGTTCCAACAGCTATGGGAGAAATATTAACGGGTATAATATTAGCAGCAGGAAGAATTTTTGGTGAGGCAGCAGCATTTTTGTATACTGCAGGATTAAGTTCTAAGAATTTAAATTTCAATACCATAAGTATGTCTGGGAACAGTTCAGCATTTTCACTTTTTAGACCAGCAGAAACTTTAGCTGTTCATATATGGAAGTTGAATTCAGAAGGTGCAGTGGTTGATGCGGCTCAAATAGCTAACGGAACAGCAGCTGTGCTTATAATAGTAGTTCTCTTATTTAATGTTTGTGCAAGGTTAATTGGAAATAGATTGATGAAAGCTTATAGTGGGAAGTAGGAGATAGTTATGAATATTATAGAAACAAAAGATTTATGCTTATATTATGGTGATAATCAGGCTCTTAAAGATATAAATATGTCCATAAATAAAAATGAAGTTACAGCACTCATTGGACCTTCAGGCTGCGGAAAATCAACTTTCCTAAGAACTTTAAATAGAATGAATGATTTGATTGAGATTGTAAAAATAACTGGTGAAGTGTTTTTTGAAGATAAGGATATATATAAGGACTATGATGATATATATTTAAGAGAAAGAATCGGAATGGTATTCCAAAGACCAAATCCATTTCCAATGTCAATTTATGATAACATTGCGTATGGACCTAGAATACACGGCACAAAAAATAAGAAGATCTTAGATGAAATAGTAGAAAAAAGCTTAAGAGGAGCAGCACTTTGGGACGAGACTAAAGATAGGCTAAAATCAAGTGCTCTTGGAATGTCAGGTGGGCAACAACAAAGATTATGTATTGCTAGAACATTGGCGGTTTCTCCGGAAGTGATTTTGATGGATGAACCAACATCTGCATTAGATCCAATATCAACTGGAAAAATGGAAGAACTTATGGATGAATTAAAGAAGAAATATACAGTTATCATTGTAACTCATAATATGCAGCAAGCAGGAAGAATAGCTGATAAAACTGCATTCTTTTTAAATGGAGAAGTTATAGAGTTCGGAAAAACAGAAGACATATTTTATAATCCAAGAGATAAGAGAACAGAAGATTATATTACAGGTAGATTTGGCTAAAAGGGGGCAATGATAATTATGACAAGGGGATCGCAGGATACAAGAGTAAAAAATATAAATAGAGAGTTGCTAAAAATGTCTAGTCTAGTTGAAAAGCAAATATATGAGAGTTTGCTAAGTTTAAAGAAATATGATCTAGAAAAGGCTGAGCAAGTTATTAAGAATGATGATATTGTTGATGATATGCAAAAAATGATAGAAGAGGAATGTATAAAATTTATTGCAACTGAACAGCCGCTTGCAACAGATTTAAGGAGAGTATTTACGGCATCTAAAATAGTAACGGATTTAGAAAGAATGGCAGACTATGCAGTAGATATATGCAAGATAACAAAGAGAATTGGGAAAAAAATAAGTTCATTTGAAAAAGGTTCAGAAGAATTATGGGAGATGGATGATAAAGTAAGAGCTATGATAAGAGCTGCTGTAGATTCATATATTAACGAAGATGAAGAAATGGCATATAAGGTTTGTGAAAAGGATGATGAAATAGATGAATTCTATAAATCTTTATTTTCTACTTTGATTAATTCAATAAAAGTAGATGAAAATTTACTTCAAGAAGGAACTCAATTACTATTTGCAATAAAATACTTAGAAAGAATAGGAGATCATGTAACTAATATATGTGAATGGACTATTTTCTCAAAAACAGGTTCCTATGTTGATTTAAATGAATAAAATGTATAAGCATTAAAATAAAGTGTCCTTAATTTATTGAGGACATTTTTATCATTTGCTATGAATTTCTTGACTTAGGTATTATATTAATATAATATGAAAAAAATAAATTGAAAGCATAAAGAAAATATATCATATAATAAAATGATTTGTAGTATTTAATCAGAATCTAGTTAATGATTATTTTTTATATGCAACTAAGGTGTAATTAGGTGTAAACGATAAATTTAAGTATAAAGGGGCAATGGAAGAATGACAAGAGGATCACAAGATACAAAAGTAAAGAATATAAATAGGCAATTAGTGATTATGGCGGACTTAGTAGAAAAGCAGATATATGAAAGTATGCTGTGTTTAAAGAATTGTGATATAGAAGCAGCAGATGAAATTATTAAAGCTGATGATAAAGTTGATGAATTACAAAAAATAATTGAGGAACAGTGTATTAAGTATATTGCAGCAGAGCAACCTCTGGCAACAGATTTGAGAAGAGTGTTCACTGTTTCGAAAATAGTGACAGATTTAGAAAGAATAGCAGATTATGCAGTGGATATTTGTAAAATAACAAAAAGAATCGGCAAAAATGTGAATTCTCTTAAAAAGGTTTCAGAGGATTTATGGGATATGGAAAGAAAAGCAAGGTATATGATAAAGGCATCTATAGATTCCCACGTTAATGATGATGATGAAATGGCATATAGAATTTGCAAAAAGGATGATGAGATAGATACTATATATAGATCGCTGTTTGCTTCTTTTATTAAAGCAATAAAAAAAGATGAAAGTTTACTTCAAGAAGGAACTCAATTGTTGTTTGTAATAAAATATTTGGAAAGAATAGGGGATCACGTGACTAATATATGTGAATGGACTGTTTTTTCAAAAACAGGAGCTTATGTTGATTTGAATGAATAGGACTATATAATGTAGGAAAATGTTCTTTGTTATTAAGAACATTTTTTGTTTTTTTAGATCAGTTATACAAGAAATGAAATCCATTGAAATTATTTTTTAAAAAGGTATGAATAATAAAACAGTATTATTTTACGAAATTATAATGCGGTTAAATATGTTTTAACAATATGAATTGTTGACTTAACTAAGGGTTTAATGTAATATAACAAAGATAAGAATGTTATAATAAGGGGTGAAGAAATGAAAAATATTATAACAAAAGTAACCTCTAATGGAATTGCAGAGGAAGTCGGGATAGAAGAAAATGATATCTTAGTATCTATAAATAATAAGGAAATAAATGATATCATAGATTATAAATTTTTATCTGCAGATGAAGAGATTGTTTTAGAGATAGAAAAACCTAGTGGTGAGATATGGGAAATTGAAATTGAAAAAGAATATGGTGAGGATATAGGGATAGAATTTGGCGGGGGAATTATGGATAAAGCAAAATCATGCAGTAACAAATGCATATTTTGTTTCATTGATCAGCTGCCTAAAGGAATGAGAGAGACATTATATTTTAAAGATGATGATTCAAGATTATCATTTTTACAAGGAAATTTCGTGACATTAACAAATATGAAAGATGAGGACATTGATAGGATAATAAAATATCATATAAGTCCAATTAATATTTCTGTACATACAACAAATCCAGAATTAAGAGTTCAGATGTTAAATAACAGATTTGCAGGTAATGTTCTTGAAAGAATGCAAAGACTAGCCGATGCAGGAATTACAATGAATGCACAAATAGTTTGTGTTCCAGGAATAAATAATGGAAATGAACTTAAAAGAACAATTGAAGATTTATATAAACTTTATCCAGAAGTCTCAGATGTAGCAGTGGTTCCAATAGGTATTACTAAGTTTAGGCAAGGACTTAAACATGTTAATACGTATACAAAGGAACAATCTATTGAGGAAATCAATAATATTAAAGAATTGCAAGATACATATATTAAAGAAACTGGTAAGCCATTTGTGAGATTATCTGATGAATTTTATTTAGTCGCAGATAAAGAAATTCCCAATCAGGAATTTTATGATGACTATCATCAAATAGAAGATGGTATAGGAATGGTTAGGTGTTTTAGAGATGCCATAGATAGCACCTTAGATGATTTGAATTTAAATATGAAGGGAAGCTTTTCTATAGTTACAGGAGAGCTGGCGTATAATGAATTATTTGAAGCCAGCAATAAAATTAAATGTAAAAATCCTAATATACAGCTTGATGTCTACAAAATAGTAAATCATTATTTTGGAGAAACTATTACTATAGCAGGACTTTTAACTGGAACTGATATAATAAATCAGATGAAGGGAATAATAAATAGTAAGTATTTAATAATGTCTAATAACATGTTTAGAAAAGGCTATGAACTATCTGATTCTAATGAGCAGATAATGCTGGATGATATTAAGATTAAAGATATTGAATCAGCTTTAGATGTTAAGGTAATAGTAGTTGACTACACAGGTGAAGATTTAATAGAAAAACTTAATGAGGCATATGAAGAAAAATAGACTAGCATGCTGGCTTGTTATTTTTAAATATGTCTAAATATAAAGAGGAGGAATTTTAATGGGTAAACCGATAGTTGCTATAGTTGGAAGACCAAATGTTGGAAAATCAACGTTATTTAATAAATTAGCAGGGAAAAGAATTTCAATAGTTCAAGATACACCAGGAGTTACAAGGGATAGAGTATATGCAGAGGCTGAATGGCTAAGCTATAATTTTACTATGATAGATACAGGTGGTATTGAACCAGAGAATAATGATATTATTATAAAACAAATGAGAAGACAAGCAAATATTGCAATTGAGACAGCTGACGTAATAATATTTATAGTTGATGGTAAAGAAGGCTTAACTGCTGCAGATAATGAAGTGGCTACTATGCTTAGAAAGAGCAAAAAACCAGTAGTTTTAGTTGTTAATAAAGTCGACAATTTAAAAGATGAAAATAATGCGTACGAATTTTATAATTTAGGAATAGGTGAGCCAATAGCAATCTCAGCAGGGCAAGGATTAGGTCTTGGTGATATGCTTGATGAGGTAGTTAAGCATTTTGATAAATCTATTTATGATGAAGAAGAGGATGAATATATCAGAATAGCTATGATTGGTAAACCTAATGTAGGAAAGTCTTCTTTAATTAATAAATTACTTGGAGAAGAAAGAGTAATAGTTTCTGATATTCCAGGAACTACAAGAGATTCAATAGATAGTCATTTAGAAACAGAGGAAGGTAAATTTATCTTAGTTGATACTGCTGGACTTAGAAGAAAGAGTAAAGTAAAAGAAGAAATTGAGAGATATAGTGTTATAAGAACTTATGCTGCTATAGAAAGAGCGGACGTTTGCATACTTATGATTGATGCAACAGAAGGAATTACAGAACAAGATGAAAAGATAATAGGTTATGCTCATGAATTGAGAAAGGCCATTATGGTTATTGTTAATAAGTGGGATTTAGTTGAAAAAGATGATAAAACTTTAGATAAATTTAAAAAGGACCTACAATCAAATTTAAAGTTCTTAAGTTATGCTGAATACTTATTTATATCTGCACTAACAGGGCAAAGAACTAATAAAGTACTTAAGTTAGCAAGATATTGCTATGATAATTACAATAAGAGAATTTCAACAGGTATATTAAATGATGTTATAAGTAAAGCTGTACTTATGAAGGAACCACCTGTTGTTGGAATTAAGAGAATGAAAATCTATTATGCAACCCAAGTTGCAACTAAACCGCCTAAATTTGTATTCTTTATAAATGATGAAAGTGCAAGACACTTCTCATATGAAAGGTATTTGGAAAATCAATTAAGAGATAGTTTTGATTTCAAAGGAACTGGAATACAAATTGAATACAGACAAAGAAAGGAATAGTTATGAGTAAGATTACTTTTTTAGGAGGAGGAAGCTTTGGAAGTGCCTTAGCTGTTTTACTTGCAGAAAAAAATAATGTTGTTAATATATACGATAGAGATAAGAATGTTGTTAACGAAATAAACATTAAGAGAACAAACGAAAAGTATATGAAAGATTTTGCGATTCCTAAAGGAGTAACTGCATTTAATAGTATTGAAGAAGCAATAGATGGTGCTGATTATATAGTTTTATCAGTACCTTCCCATGTAATTAGAAGTATGTGTATAGCGATTAAGGGAAAAATCCCTAGAGATATTCCAATAATATCTATTGCAAAAGGTATTGAGGAAGATACAGATAAAAGGTTATCAGTTGTAATTGAAGAAGAATTAGATAATCCAGTTGTAGTTTTATCAGGACCAAGCCATGCGGAAGAAGTTGTGATGAGGATACCAACTACAATAGTCAGTACATCTAAAGAAATGAAATTTGCTGCTGATGTTCAAGATTTATTTATGACACCATATTTTAGAGTCTATACTAATGACGATATAATAGGAGTAGAAGTTGGTGGCGCTGTAAAGAATGTAATTGCGTTAGCTGCGGGAGTTATAGATGGTCTTGGGTATGGAGATAATACAAAAGCTGCATTACTAACTAGGGGAATGAAGGAAATTTCTAGAGTTGGAATAGCACTTGGTGGAAAAGCAGAAACTTTTTACGGCTTAACTGGTATGGGGGATTTAATAGTTACATGTACATCTATGCATTCTAGAAATCGAAGGGCTGGTTTATTAATAGGTAAAGGCATGTCTCTTGAAGATGCTTTAAAAGAAGTGGGAATGGTTGTTGAGGGAGTAAAGGCTTGTAGAGCCTTTTATCAACTAAAGGAAAGAATAGGTATATCAATGCCTATAACTGATGGACTTTATAAAGGATTATTTGAAGGAAAGAATGCCAAGTCTATTATTGATGAACTTATGAATAGAGATAAAAAGAGTGAATTGTTTTAATATTTAGAGCATTGAAATATAAGTATGTGGTGGTGACTAACCGAAATCATATATATAATTTCTAGTATAAATTCACATACAGAAACTCAACAAAGACAGATAATTATGTTATATGTAAAATGATATATGTATACGCTATAAAAATAATAGATCAGTGTGTTTGCACATCTGGTCTATTATTTTTTTACTTATAGCTTCAAAGTTAGGAATTTTGATGTGATTTTGGGCATATATTTAGTGATTAGAATTGTATTAGAAATTTTTTATTCTCTAGGAATTTATATTCAAGTTAAATCTATGGATAAGTTATGGAAAAGACTAATTCAGAAAGTTATGGTTTGCAAAGAGAATAAAAAAATAAATCATATTCGCCTGCATAAAATGTTCTTATATGCAGCATGGCTGCCATTTCTGATGTGCAGATTTTTCTCACGTGCGTTCGAAAAGGCAGATGCGTGAAAAAAATCTCCGGCTCCACAGTCGCTTGCAATTTTTTTATTTATTATAGTTGTATATTTTAAGTAAAGGATGAATATATATATATTGGAAAAAAGAATATGGGAGGGAAAAATGTGGACAATTTTAACATATACAAAGATATAGCCGATAGAACCCAAGGGGACATATATGTAGGAGTCGTAGGACCAGTTAGAACCGGGAAATCTACATTTATAAAAAAGTTCATGGATCTTATGGTAATACCTAAAATTGATAATACTTATAAAAAGGAAAGAGCGAAAGATGAGTTGCCACAGAGTGGTTCGGGAAAGAATATTCACACTACAGAACCTAAATTTGTACCTAATGAAGCAGTAGAAATAAATTTAGGAGATGAAATAAAATTTAAAGTAAGGATGGTTGACTGTGTAGGATATATTGTAAAAGGAGCATTAGGATATCTAGATGGTGAAGAAACTAAGATGGTTCATACACCATGGTATGATTATGAAATACCTTTTGAGGATGCTGCAGAAATTGGGACAAGAAAGGTTATAAAAGACCATTCAACAATAGGGTTAGTAATTACAACTGATGGAAGTATAACTGGAATAGATAGAAATGACTATGTAGAACCAGAAGAGAGAGTAATATATGAATTACAGTCACTAAATAAACCATTTATTGTAGTTCTTAATACTAATAAGCCTAATTCTCAAGAAACTAAAGCGTTGAAAAAAGAGTTAGAAGATAAATATAACGTAACTGTTCAAGTTATGGATGTTTATAATATGGAAGAACAAGATATTGAAGATTTATTTAAACACGTACTTAAGGAATTCCCTATAAAGGAAATAAATATTGACATGCCTGAATGGTTAGAAAAATTAGAATGTAACCATTGGTTAAAAAAAGACTTTTTCAACATAATTATGAATATGAGCCAAGATGTCTCTAAGGTAAGGGACATAAAATACTGTTTAAATGATTTTGAAAATGAAGACTTTATGGGAAAGGCAACTATAAATGAAGTTGATTTAGGTAGTGGAACAGCAAAAATATCTATGAAACCTAAAGATGGAATTTTCTATAAAGTCCTTAGTGAGATATGTAACTTAGAAGTTGGCTCAGAAAGCGATTTGCTTAGCATAATAAATGACTTAAGTCATGCGAAATGTGAATATGACAAGGTTAAAGATGCATTAGAAGATGTAAGAGAGAGTGGCTATGGACTGGTTGCACCACAACTTTCAGAAATGAAGTTTGAAGAGCCTGAAATAGTTAAACAAGGTAATAAATATGGGGTTAAATTAAAAGCAAGTGCTCCGAGCCTACATCTTATAAAGTGCGATATTAAAACTGAGATAAGCCCTATAATGGGATCAGAAAAGGAATCCGAAGAACTAGTAAAAGGCCTTTTAGAACAATTTGAAACAGATCCAGCTCTTCTTTGGCAAAGTAATATGTTTGGAAAATCTTTAGAAGTGTTAGTAAAAGAAGGATTACAAAACAAGTTATATAAAATGCCAGAAGATGTTCAAGTTAAGATTCAAAAGACTTTGCAAAAAATTATTAATGAAGGTAATGGTGGATTAATCTGTATAATACTTTAAAAAATCAAATATAAAGATTTTTATAATTTAATCCTAATAAAGTGTTGATTTTATATTGTAGTTAAATAAATTAGTTATATTAGTGATACTACATATTATGCATTGTAAAGTAATAAAATCAACACTTTTTTTTACCATGATTTTTTATTTAAGTGGTGGAAAAATACATACTACTGGGATATAATAAAAGAAAGGATATAAATGAGGGGTATTATGAAAAGAGAGTATAAAGCTTATAAGAAAGTTGGTAAAATTAAAATCTCTATAAGTGAGCTCTTAGAGCTTAATTTACCTAGAATAGTTTATGCCTCTCCAGGTGTTGTAAACCATATAAAAAAAAGACATGGTAGGCAATTCACAAAAAAAATCAAAGATAATATAATAGATACTATAGAAAAAGTGATTAAAGATCCACAATATGTTGGTGTAGATTATAAGAGAGCAACTGGTGACTCTCTTGAATTAGTTAAGAAGATTGATAATATTATCTTACTTTTAGGATTGGAAGTTGATTTAGAAGATCAATATATATATGTTGCAACTATGTATCCAATAACAGTGTCAAAAATGAATGCGAGAATATATAGAGGAAGATTAATAAAAGTTGAAGATAATGAATTGAAAGAAAATATATTATAGTGAATTTTGAAATAAATTTTATTTTTTGAGGTGAGAAAAGGCTCCTCACGCGCTAGTTTTAGTAATCAGAGATGCAGGATACGCCGACCTGCCAAAAAATAAATTATATTAGAGAGATTACTTAACAATGGTTGAATAAATAGTTGTTAAGTAATCTTTTGCTATTTATATAGATATGAAACTTTAAAAATAGATTTATGATTTCTAGTGAGATATGAACTTAAAACTTTAGCAACTTTGTAAATATAAATGTTAACAATTTGTGAACAGAATATTGACATGGAAATTTATTATTATTATACTTAGTTAAGCAAACTCCAAATTGTTTGAAGATTAAAAGGAGGTGTACAATTGATAAAAAGTATGACTAGCTTTGGAAGGGCTCAAAGTGAAGAGGGAAAAAAATCATGTTTCTCTATAGAGATGAAAAGCGTAAATCATAGATATTTAGATATAAATATAAGAATGCCTAGAACTATGTTAGCTTTAGAAGAGAAAATAAGAAATATAATTAGTAAAAGACTAAATAGAGGTAAAGTTGATGTTTTTATTAATTATAAAGCTTATGGAAACAGCGTTGGAAAAGCAAGTCTAAATATGAAATTAGCTGAAGAGTATTATAAGTGTTTAAAACAAATTCAAAGTGAATTGAACGTTATTGATGATATATCTACAACTAAAATAGCTAAATTTCCTGATGTTATTACATTAGAAGAGTTGGATGATAATTTAGAGAATATTTTTAGTGAGATATCGCCTTTAATTGAATCAGCTCTAGATTTAATGAATGATATGAGATGCAAAGAGGGTGAAAAATTAAAAATTGATATTTTATCAAAAATTGAAATTATAGAGAATTATGTTGAGGAAATAGAAAAGGTAGCTGACAATATTCCTAAAAATTACAAGAAGAAACTTGAAGAACGATTAGAAGAGTTATTATCTGGCGTTGATATAGATGAAAGCAGAATAGCGCTAGAAGTTGCTATTCTTTCAGATAAAGCAGCAGTGGATGAGGAAATAACAAGACTCCGAAGTCATTTAAGCCAAATGAAAAGCACTTTAGATTTAGATGAACCTATTGGCAGAAAACTGGATTTCATAATTCAAGAAATGAACAGAGAAGCTAATACTGTAGCATCTAAATCAACAGATATAAATATGACTAATAAAGTGATAGAGATTAAAAATACCATTGAAAAAATAAGGGAACAGGTTCAAAACATTGAATAATTAGGAGGTAGAAAATGGGAATAAAATTAATAAACATAGGCTTTGGAAATATAGTCTCTGCTAATAGATTAGTTGCAATTGTGAGTCCTGAATCAGCACCTATTAAAAGAATTATTCAAGAAGCAAGAGATAGAGGTATGT
>CAURJV010000062.1:0-32825 GCA_963524945.1 uncultured Clostridium sp. | reverse complement strand
TAACAGATAGTTTACCTGCTATTGCAATTGGTATGGAAAAATCTAAAAAAGATGTTTTAAAAGATAAACCTAGAGATGCGAAAGAATCTATTTTAACTAAAGATTTTATAATAAATATTTGTAGTCAAGGTTTGCTTATTGGAATATTCACCATGATTTCTTACCATATTGGTTTGGCCACTGGAAGCCACGGACTTGCAATGACTATGGCATTTAGTACCTTATGTTTAGCTAGATTATTCCACGGATTTAACTGCCGAGGTAAAAAATCCATCTTTGCTCTTGGAGTTTTTAACAATAAATTTAGTTGGATTGCTTTTATATCAGGCGTTGTACTTGTAAATGCAGTTTTACTTATACCAGCACTTCAAGGATTATTTGAAATAACTCCACTCACTAGTAATGAATTAATGTTAGTTCACTTATTTGCTTTCATTCCAACTTTAATAATACAAACTGTTAAGATAATTAGAGATTTTATTGAAGAAAACAATGAAAAGAATAGAGATAGGGAAACTAATGACTCCACTATGAAAGCTGCTTAAAGTTATTTGTGTCTGAAGCAACCTATAGAATATGCTGCTATTCATCTTTTAATACTATACCGAAAGATAGTACAAGGATTATCCTTTGCTATCTTTTTATATTTAATTAATGTTCTACAATCATTGCTAAAATCTACAACCTATTCTTTATTAATCTTCAATTCTTCGCTTAAAGCCTTAATATATAAATAACCTTTTACATCCTAGCCAAATTTTTCAGAAGATTTAATATACAAAAAACTTCTAACAGAATAATGAAAAGTCCCTCCTATTTGAATAGTAACATACTTAGTATTTTCTGGTGCTATTTATATAATAACCACATAATAATTTATGTATATGCTGTTAACATGAGATTTACCTTTTTCTGCTCAACTTCTAATAATATGCATCACATATATTGTATTGCCCCATAAATATGCATTTAATAGTATTTTTATAAATAATCACCTTAAGTTATTTATGTTTTCTGAAATAAAAGTACTAAACTCCTTACACGACATGGAATCAGCAATGAAACATGATGAAAATTTAAATAAAATCGTGCAGAAGTTTCTTATTCAACTATTTCAAGAAACGCTGAAGAAATAAAATTGCGGTATAACACTGATTTGCTGTAACGAAAAAAATAGCATGGAACCATATAAATTTTTAATATTTTTGTAAGTTACTAAAAAAGAATTGAACCTTTTGAATAAAGGTATAATCAAAAGATTCAATAAAGAGTATATTCAATATCATCGTTTTTTTCATACAAATTTTTATAATGACTACAATTTTTAATGAGTTCTTCATGAGAACCAACAGCTATTATTTCACCATTATCCATTACAATAATCTTATCAAATTTAGAAATATTAGATAATCTATGAGCTATTACCAAAACGGTCGAATCCATATTAAACAAATTATTCATTATACTATTTTCTGAAATATTGTCTAATGAACTTGTGGGTTCATCCATTAAAATCACTTTTGGTTTTTTCAAAATAGCACGAGCTATACATAATCTTTGCCTTTGACCTCCTGAAATATTATTCCCATCTTCAGATATAATTGTATCTAATTTAGATGAAAACTTGTCAACAAAATTATTCAAATCAGAATTTGATATAGCTTGTATAATTTCTTCATCATCTGCATGACGTCCCATTAATATATTTTCTTTGATGGAACCATTAAACAACATGCTTTCTTGCAATACTATACCAAGCTGCTTACGATATAATCTTTTATTTATATTCTGATTACTAATTTGTTCATTTCCAATATCTATAACGCCTTTAGTTGGTTCATATAAGCCTGCAATTAACATAAACAATGTTGACTTTCCAGATCCAGAGGTTCCAACTAAAGCTACTTTTTCACCACTTCTAATATTAATATTAATATCTTTTAATATTAAATCTGAAAAGTAATCATATTTGAAAAAAACATTTCTTAAATTTATATTACCATTTTGTAGTTTTACATTTTTGCTATATACATTATCATTTTCTGTTTTAGAATTAATAATATCCAACAATTGATTTATATATATTTTAGCTGCTGATAATTGAAAATACGAATTAGCAATCGACAACATTGGAGATAAGAAAGATGCTCCTAATGTATTAAATGCAACAATAGTCCCTATAGTTAGTTGTCCATATCTGCTCAATAAAAATCCTGCTACGAAGATAATCAATGAATAAGTTAATTGAATTGTTGATGGAATACTTCCAAGAATTGAATCAATTTGTGCTTTTTCTTTTTCCAATTTAAGTTGTTTTTCAAAACTTAAAGACCATTTATTAAATATTTCTTTTTCAGCACCAATGGCTTTAATTGTTGATATATTATTAGTAAGTTCACCATTAATATTTTGCACATCTGTTATATTTGTTATTTGAATCTGATTTTTCCTAATGAGTATTTTAGTACTAATAGTGGAAATAATCACTAGAAAACTACCTAAAATTACAGTAATTAAAGAAAGTTTAATAGAATAAAATAACATTAACAATAAATATAAAATAAGAAATACTATATCAATAAACAAACTTATCATTTGTGTAGATAAAATTGACCTAATATATTGATTACTATTTATAGTAAATATTATTTCACCTTTTCCTCTATTAACAAAAAACTTCAATGGTAACTTGGTTAAATGTGAAACAGTTTTTGACGTTAACATTCTATCAAAGTTATTTTGAAAAGAAGTAACAAGTCTTATCTTAATTATACTAAAAGAAAAATAAAAAATTATTATAAGAAATAATACTAAAACTAAATTTCCATAACTTTCAATATAATTGTAATTATCAATTATATTTTTAATATAAATAGGAATATAAAGCGTCAATAATTGTATTAGAAATGTAACAATTACCGTAAATACAAGGGGTTTGCTATTTTGTTTTATAAGATACAGTAGACTCTAATTTATTTTTACTTTCTTTTTTTCTTTATTAATCTCTACGGTAGAACAACTTATAATATTTGAAAATAATTTTTCAAACTCATTTATCGATATTTTCTGCTTTCCTTTAGGCTGATCAACTATTACTACTTTTTTATTTTTAACCTTTTCAACCACTATAAAATGATTAGCATTCCAATAAGCAATAAAAGTGAATAATATTAATTAAATTATTAATATTATTCACTTTTATTGCTCTTGCTGGAACATTAAACTTGCTCATAATTTCTAAAAGCTGACTTATGTTAAATCCACCTGTTGGGACACCATATGTTTCTCGAAGTTCAGATAATGATATTTCTTTTACAAAATATTCAATTAGCATAGCAACACATGCAAGACCACATTCTGAATGTTCAAAACTTGCAATAAACTTAATTTTTTTCATTTTTCATTCCTGTTTTTTTTAAGTATACAAAAACTGCTAATCCACTAATTATTAAAGAATAGATATTATTTAAATAAATATTTTTATAGAATATGGTAATAAAATTCAAGATAGTTCCTAAAAGTAAACTGCCTACAAAAATATAATCATATTTTGTTATTTTAGAATGATTGAAAAATAATATATAAATGATTGCTCCATATTCTACCCCCTTTGACTCATCATTTGATATTAAACATAATACTGAAGTTAAAAAAAACAAAACCAATATTGTAGTAACAATTTTCTTATTTAATTTAATCAATTCTCTCTTCCCTCCTACTTAGCAACATATTAATATAATCTTGAAATGTTTCATATTTTATCATTCCTTAATTAACACAATACTCTGTTTCTCCAGTGCCTTGATTTATATTTAATAAAAATAGTTGGTTTTGACGATATAATTCAAAAATACTTTCATTAAATTTACTTGACTTATAAATTACTTTAATAAAATTATATAAAAAACAGCATAAATGCTTCCAATATGCTAGGTTTGTGTTACAACACAAAAAGCCTAAGGAAGTTAATCTATGCTGACAACAATATTAAAACAAAGTAAAGCAATAAACAACTATATTTTACTTTCGAAACAACTATTTGGTACAAATAGTTAGTTTCCTACATTCCTGTGTGCATAACGGGATAAGTCTAGATTCACTTATTCCCAAATTAGGGCTAGCAGCTTAAGTTTTTCCTATTTAGTGCACAAGCCTAATTATTTAATATACTGTTTTAGAAAATCCGAATAAACAACTGTGAATCCTCTTAAAGTTTCCGATTGAATTATTTAAATAAATCCTTTAATTTTCTCAATTCTCTTATAAGAATTTTGTATTATTTCCTTAGGATATCCTATATATTCTAAAAGCTTAATCGCATTTCTTGTTTTAGATATTCCTTTTTTTATTTTATAATCAAAATTTAATCCATTTTTAATATTTACATCTTCACTAAAGTAATAGAAATCGTATTTTCCTTTAAGCATATCCAAAAGTTCTCTATCATGAGTAGCTACAATGCAAATAGCTTTTCGTATGTTAATATAATTAAGAATTTCAGCTGACGATGATATTCTTTCAAGTGGATTCGTTCCTCTAAAAATTTCATCTATTACACAAAAAACTGGAATTTTATTTTCAGATGCTTTTAATATTCTCAAAATAGATTCTGCTTCTGCTAAGTAATAACTTTTTCCATTCATAATATCATCTTTTGGACTTATTGATGATACAACATTAAAAAAACAACCTTCATATTCCTGCGCTAAAGCAAAATTAAAAGTTTGTGCTAAAAGAATATTTATACTTATCATTCTCAAAAACGTGGATTTTCCTGACATATTTGTTCCAGTTAAAACAACTCCTTTACCAGAAAACTCAATCGAATTAGGAACTGGCTTTTTAATTAAAGGATGTATACCATCAACAATCTTTAAAGTGGTTCTTTTAACAAACCTTGGATTAGTGTATTCTCCTTTATTACTATTTTCATAAATTGAAATTGAGGTTAATGCATCAAGCTCACCAACTAAATTATATAATTCTAATATTTCATTCCTTCTTTTCAATAAGTGATTACTCGTTCTATAGTATGTTCTTTCTTCTATTAAAAATGGAATTGCAAATATTTGAAAAACTCCCCCAAAAGCGTTAATAATTCTAAGTAAGAATATTGATCTATTTATTATTTCTAATTTACTTAATAAATTCTTTAATTTAATAGTATATGGACTTAATTCACTATTTCTAATATTTGATATCTTTTTTGATGCCTCTATAAGATCACTTAGATAAATAAGCCCCTTAATATCTATCCTTTCATGTTCCTTTTCATATATATACATATTTACAAATACCTCTAACATTAATATAATCATAAATTTAGGATTATTAAGTATAACACTAATTGCTATTAAAAATACAGGTAAAACGCTTAATGTACAGTAAATATAATATTTTAACTTACTCGTCGGAAGCACTTCATTAATCATACTTATTAAACTATTCTTCTTATCGTAAATCATCTCATAAAATATTTTTCTTAAATTTACTATTAAATCTACATCCTTTTTAAATAAATCTATTATTCCTCCCCGTTTTTTTAACTCATCCTCATTCATTATTGGATTTCTAAGCATCTTATATAAAACAGCTTCTCCTTCAGCCGAATAAGTCCTATCTAATTCATCAAACACCTCATCCATTATTAAATCATTCCAAGTCTGATCATCAATGGTGAAATTGTTTTTATCGCTTAAATCAAATAATGCCCTTACCTCATTTAGTTCCCTTCTTCTATATTTAGCTGAATAAAGATCTCTTTTTATAAAACTTTTGCTAAAATGCATACTCATAAACTCACTCTTTTCTATACTTGACATTATTACTTATTCTGATATATTTATAATATTTTGTAGCTAACGCATGGTCCTCCTCATAAATCAATGTTATTATAAAATTTAACTGATACCTTTATTGATATATATAATGTTAAAATTAATATGCAAATTAATGAAATGCTAACTATTACTCCAGATTCGCCACTAAAATATTTAATAAGTTTATACGTATTTTCATCACCTATTATTTTAATAAATAAAATTGGAATGAAACTTATAATAATGCTTACAATACCAAAAATATTTCTTGCTTTTATATACTTGAATCTAAAATAGATTGGAAAATAAACAGATATAAGCACTACTGTACTTATAAGATAAGACATAGTTATACTCTGAAAATTCATAAATTTATCAACAGTATTAAGATTGATTAATTTATTTATAAAATCGAATCCTTGTAAGCCTACACTTCTAAATGCGAATGTGAATATTATAATACTAATCAACCCTAAAATAAAAACTATTATGCTCTCTATATATTTTGAATATACTATCTCCCTTCGGTTTACAGGCAAACTATTAAACATAATATCTAAATTATACTTATAATCATATGCACAAGAATCTTTAAAGAACTCGTATACTATAAGTGGTGGAATTATAATATATATGAATGAAGGGGTATTATAAAAAAATAAATTTATAACCAAACAGTGAGTTAAAACAGTCATAAAAATTCCTTTAGAAAGAGTAATATCTTTTGCCACTAATTTAAACATATTACTTCCTCCACTTTTGTATATTTTTATATGCGCTTATTCCGCATACTACTGCAAATATTAACCACATAAATGCCATTTTTTTTTCTATTACGTAATTAATGATATCTGATCCCAAAATAAACATGTATGACATTGTACTACCTCCTCGTTTTTAATTAAATTATTTACAATCATTAGTAATTATTATACATCTTCTTATATAATTTTGAAATATTAGAAATATTTTAAAATTATTCCCACTTAAAATTTATAGATCCATATTTATATACAGTTTAAAAGAAATAACTATTGAAATTAGAATTAATATTAATGAAAAACTCAATCCAATTATAAACATAATTAATTGAAAGTTAGGTAATGAAATGAAATTTACAACGGATTCTTTTGCAGTACCATCTTCAACAAATGAAATTATCAGAGTTATGGAAACTAAACAAATAAATACAAAATAATTTAGAATTCTACTAACCCATTGTGATTTTAAGTATCCTCTACATAAATAAATGGGTATATATATGGAACTGTACAATGCATTAAAAATCCATGCTATTGTTATATCATTTAAGTTCATAAATCTATTTATGCTGCTAAGTCCAGATAATTTATCTATAGATGTAAACAAAAATGTAATAGCAATTCCCATAATAAAAAAAATAATGGTAGATAAGTATTTACTAACAATCATTTCCTTTCTATTAACTGGCAGACTAATAAACATTCTATCAACATCATTTTTTTCACCATATCCGCAGCTACTGATAATAAATACATTGGTAAAAAAATATGGCACCATAACATAAATACACGTTTGCCCAATAAATTGAAGAATAAACATGCAAAATATAACTGTCAATATTATATTTTGTAAATTTTTCTTTTGAATTATAATGTCTTTTAAAACTAAATTAAACATTTTTATATCCTCTCACAATATAAAACATAATATCTTCTAAACTTGCATTCTCAATAAAAATATCATTTCCAAAAATACTTTTAATTTTTTCTATATTATCAGTCAAAGCTTCAAATGATAAAGAATCTTCATTTACACCAATGAATTCTTTCTTTAAATTACTATTAATAAGCTGATTATCACCCTTTACAATTTTATATTTTCTTAGTATGTGCTCCTTAGTATTTGAAAATACTATTTTTCCGTCATTTATAAATGTAATCAAGTCAGCTATTTTTTCTAAATCTGTAGTTATATGTGTTGAAAAAAATACACTTTTATTCTTATCCTTAGTTATAGAACCAATAATATCTAATAGTTCACGTCTAAATACAGGGTCTAATCCTGAAGTTGGCTCATCCATTATAATCAGTTCGGCTTTATGTGAAAGTGCAATAGCAAGAGAATATTTTATTTTCATACCTTTTGATAATTCTTTAATTTTCTTATGTTCAGGCAAATTAAACTCTGATATATATTTACAAAAAGCTTCATCATCCCAATGTTTATAAAATCTTGCTATAATATTCTTCATATCAATTAAATTTAAATCCTCATAACAATAAGTTTCATCATACACAAATCCTATTTTTTGTTTAATCTCCTTTTCATTATTAATATTATCAAGGCCAAAAATATTTATCTCTCCTGAATCTTTCTTAATGAGATTCATAATAAGTCTTATTGTGGTACTTTTCCCTGCTCCATTTGGACCAATAAATCCCATAACCTGTCCCTTTCCGAGATTAAAATTTACATCATTTATCATGAAATCTTGTAACTTTTTTGTTATGTTTCTGACCTCTAAAATATTATCCATATTGATCTTCTACCACCTTTAATAAAATTTCCATTTAAATATAAAGCTTTCATAAATACAAATGTAAATATTATAAATAAATTTCTACATTCTTCGCTAATTTAGCCTTAATAACTTCACTAAAACTTTCACATTCCAGCATATTGTTTTGTTCCCAATAAGCATACTCCATGCTATCTGATCCTTTTTTAAAAATCATTACATTCTTTAAAGATTTATATACTGCTTCCAAAATTTCATCCGTTTCAACTTCTTTATTACCAGAAATATAATCACAAATAACTTTCGCATATTCTGATATGTTATTTTTTAAGAATTCTTCGCTGCTAAGCTGTTTTGGCATATCAACAAATGCATTGAATCTTCCAACAACCTTTATACCAAGATAAGTCATAATCTTATATAAATAGTTAAGAACAAAGTCAGATCCATTACTACTTGCTGTACTCAGTACAACACCTGGTTTTCCTGCTAATCTCATAAGATGTAACCAACATGATATTCTGTCTATAAATACTTTCGTATCACTTGAAATATGATGTACATATACAGGAGATCCAAATATTATAAAGTCAGATTCAATCATTTTTTTCTTTAAAACACTCATGCAATCAGTATTATCTTGATTACATGAAGCTTTCACAAAACATCTTGAACAACCTTTGCAACTTTTTATATTTGCATTTTTAGGAGTAAATATCTCATATTTAATCTCTTCCGTTGATTCTTCAGCTACTTTTTTTAGAATTTCCTCGGCAAAATGAACTGTATTAGAATTCTCTCCTTTCTGGCTTCCTATATAGACAAATATTCTTTTCAAAGTAAATTCACTCCTCATATTTATATAATTTTTTGTTAATTTTAAACTATATTTAAGCTAATACAAGTTAAAATTTTTACACATGTATTAATCTTTTATTAATTCTAATGATTTCCTTGCATTTAAAATTCCATTTCCATAATATAATGGATTATTACCATCAGCTCCTGGAATTGCGCCTCTATATAATAACTTTTCTACTTTTAAGGCAGATGGCTTAAAACCATATTTTTCCTTATATTTAGAAATTATCAATGCTGCTGCTGCTGAGACTTTAGGTGCAGCAAGACTTGTTCCTCCTTCTATGAATTCATACCCTTTGTTAAATTCCATTAATGAACTTAATTGAGATTGTGGTAAATTAGTTGGATACGTAACTAATGCCATGTATCTTAAATCTGGTATTCTTTTTGTTGCCCAATCCGGTCCATAATCCCCTCCTGGAGCAGCTATTTTTACATTTCGTCCATAATTTGAATAGTCTGTAATCTTATCTTCTTTGTTTGTAGCTGAAACTGTTACTACATTAGGTAACCCTCCTGGTAAAGATATCTGCAAATCATTTTTTAAACCTAATTCATCTGCCAATTTACGAGGATTCGATACATCAAGACCTTTGGTTTCATTTCCTGATGCTGCTACAACTACACAATTTCTCAATTGTGCATATAAAATTGCTCTCTCATATGCCAATATAGTTGCTTGATCTTCTTTATTTAATAATGATTTATATGTTCCTAAACTTAAATTAATTACATCCATATTATCATTAGCAGCCTGAATTATAGCTTTTATTACCCAGCTTGATTCACAGTCATCACCATCGAAAACCTTGTAGGATGCTACTGCAACTTTAGGTGCTACACCTTTTACATTGCCATTAGCTGCTATTTCCCCTGCCACCATAGTCCCATGTCCTATAGTATCTTCCAATGAGTCTTTCCCTGGAACAAAACTTTTATTACTAATTATATTGTTTTTTAAATCTGGGTGATTAACATCTATACCACTGTCTATAACAGCTACCTTAACTGTATGATTTCCTTGTTCGATATCATAACTTTCACGATTATCAGTTACCTTATCAATATCCCATCTCCAATTCTCATACTGAGCACTAGATTCTGTTGTACTTACCTTTTCACACTCCAGCATTGCTGAGTTTCTTATGGATCTATTTACTGACTTGATTACTGGTTTAAAACCATCAGTTAATATATTAATCGGATCTTGTTTTATCTTATCTGGTTTCCCTTTTTCCTTAATACGATCACTGTAATTATCATCAATATATTGTTTTGCATTATTTAATAGCTGTTCATCATCACTACTAATTGAAAAAACATTTATTTCTTTTATGTTATCAACATCTAAAGTCTGGAATTTACTTTTTATGCCACTTAAAACTTCATCATACGCAACACCATCTTTTACAACAAACATGTAGGAATTTTTACTTACTTCTTCTTTTGCATTGGCGTTAACTTGAAGAAAGTTAGAATATCCCATAGACATTATAAAGCTTATTACTGTCAGACGTATAACAATCCTTTTTAACTTATTCATATATTCCTCCCATACTTATTTTATTTCAAGTGTTAACACACTTGGCACTTTATTTGGTTCCAATACCCTTAATAATTCATATCCTATTCCACAAATCCCAGTAAACATACCAATAGATGTAAGCGCTGGTAAGGCCTTTACTCTGAAGTGATTTTCAGATTGTTTAAACAAGAAAATATTTTCTACTTTTTTATTTATTATTTCTAATATTTCAGGATCTTTCATATATTCATAGCATTGTAAAAGAAAATCTACATCTCCCATGTTTCCATGGCATAAGCAATCATCATGTTTAATAATATCCTTAGCATACTTTAATGCTAACTTTATTTCTTTTTCCATTTCTTCATCTTTATAATATTTCTGCATCATTAAGCGACTCATTCCAATACCAATGCTTCCATGGCACCAATTATATGCTGGCTTGTTAACATCTTTTCTTTTATCAATCCATACATTTTTTTCTTTATCAAAGAAACTTCTGTCAAATTCTAAAAGTTTAATTGCTTCTTTAGTAAAGCTGTCTTCATTCGTATATGCGCCTAATTTAAATAGCGAAAAGCTAATACCGCTAGCACCATGAGACATTCCGCCTATTAGATTTTCATATTTAGTGTTTGAAAGTCTTTCTATAATATCTTGTCCCATTTTCTTTGATAACTCTAAGTATTTTTCATCGCCTATTACATCATAAGCATTTAGCATGCATTGTATTAATCCTGATCTGCCTGAAAGCCAATCAATACTATATTCAATATTTAAATTTTCAGATATAAAATTATATATATCATTTATTTCTTTTAAATAAGTATTCTCATTTTTATAAATTGTAATCAATATATTAAGTAAAGAGCAATTGCCTGAATAAGAATTCAAGTCTCTTGTCGTATTTGGTTTTTTTAATGATGAATTTATTATTATCTTATATGTGTCTTCATACTTTTTATTATCAGTTATTTTATACAAATAATAATAATAAAGACCTAAGCCAGATAAACCATTATAAAAATCTTTAGTTAATGTAGCTACTTCTGCTTTTCCTACTGCATTTGTAATTACATCAATCCATGTCATATCATTTCTATTTTCTGAATATACTGCTTCTTTTAGGATATTTTCACTTATTTCTTCACTTTCTTTTAAATAATTTATGGACTTATTAAGAGATAGATCTTTCATTTTCATATTAAAATTATCACTATTGTCTTTCAAAAGCTTATTTGCCCTATCATCATATTCGTCAAATGAAACAATCATATAAGATATTTGTTTTTCCATATCATTATTATCAAGATTTTTAATTCTATTTATTACTTTTTCAAGACCTGATTCTTCAAAGCAATTCCCTATGACATTCCCCTCACTACTCAATAGATTCTTTGAATCACAACGAGTAAAGAAAATTGGAACATCATCAAAAAGCATATCTTTAACTTCATATTGTACAACTTCTTTATTCTTATGTGGATATCCCCACATGTTTTCAAGAAGTTTTTCTCTATCAATAAAATCTTTGCAGCAACTTGGATGATATGAGTATCCTAATAAATCTGCATAGCGTTGAGTGGCTTTTATAACACATCTAACTAAAATCCCTTCAAATTCCCAAAGAATACTTCTGTCACTTAATAGGTAATCTTTATTTTTCATTATATATATAATAGTGTTTTTAAATCCTTTTATAATAAAATCACTATATTTTTCAAATTTAACTTTTTCACCATTTAACATAGGAATATTTTCAGCTCCTGATACACTTACCTCTTGGTAATCATATCTCATGTTATCAGTGAATGGATCAACTGGAATTAATACTTTTACTGGATATTTATTTTTATCTCCATTCAACCCACTAATATCAATTCCTTTATTCTCAATATTGTTGTTCATCGACATACTAGGTAACAATGAAGTAGATAAAACTGAATCATAAATTTTAATTCTTCCATTTAAATCAGAACTATCTGATTGATTAGCATATTTAATTTGAGATAAATTTTGAAATAATGTTTCCAAGTCAATAATATACGGATATTCACCGGATGCTATAATATTTTCAAAATGCAGGTCATTACCACATAAAATATACATTATTCCTAAAGTTTCTCCGAACCTCTCATAAAAGTTTTCTATGCCTTTTTCACTAGTACATTCATCATGTTTTATATAGGCTTCAAAAGTGAAGTCTTCTTTATAAAATGCCTTATTTATTGGTAGGTTAAGTAACCCGCTATTTTCATTAAACCAATTTATAAACTTATAATATTTTTCTTCTATTCTTAAATTTTTAGGTTTATATATAATAACATTATCATCTTCAAATACAAACTGAGCTACTGACTTACCTTTTTGATGTGAGTCTCCTTGAGACCAAAGTATTTTTTTTATTTTATTTGTTTTTATATCAATATCTAATTTATTTTTAACTGAATCAAAGTTATAATCAAATCTATTAACTGCCTCAGTAACATTTTTTATAAAATAATATGTCTTTACTGTTAAGATTCTTGTCAGTGTAGCATATTTTGCGTAAAAACTTATTACATCATCTTCATTTGTAAAATTTTTGTCCACAAAATAATTAAATCTATCTTCTGGAGTTTCGCCTTTTAGAAGTTTATCTGCTTTTGCTGCATGTAATTCACTGATAAATGTTTTTTGAAAAATTCCTATAAGCTGTGAAGATATAGTTCCAAGAATATCTGCCATTGTTTCATCTAATAATGAAATATTTTTTGTATTTTCAAAGCAATCTTCCAAATTCTTTTCTATCCAATAAATAAATGGTCTTAACGCATATACCAAGTTAAATTCTTTAATTTTTTTTATATTTTCAAAATCAATTTCTTTAAAATTATCTAAAATATCTTGAAGATATTTAAACCATTCTGAGTTCTTTAGCTGCTCATAAAGAAGCTTATTATCTTTTTCATCAATTTCTTTTAAAGCATAATTAAATTCTGTTTCACTAATCCCATCTTGTTCTAATTTAATAAAAAAAGACTCCTTACTAATAAGACTTTTTCTATTTTTCCAGTTTTCTATATATTCATTACTAACATTCATATTAACTTTATTCTTTTTAAATATATTAATTCTTTCGTTTATTGTAAGTGCTCTTACAAATTGTTTTCCTATTTCTTCTTTTACCAAACAGCTATTTTCCATACAGATCCCATCCTTAAAACTTCTAATTATTTTGTTATCTAAATGAGCTGGAATCAAATAGATGATTCCGCTCATTAAATAAAGAACTTTATAGATTATTATTTAGCAAATCCTATTAACACTTTTTGCTGTAATAAGAATATGCTATAGTTGTTGCCTTAATTGAAAGTTCTATAGACACGGCAGAGCATGGTACAGTTGTTTCTGTCTTGACATCCCCACTTCCTTGTGATGCAACCATTTCTTCAAGTGTAAGTTCTTCAAAAGCTTGTCCTACTGGATTTAAAATCATTTCTTCGTTTTTCATTGTTAATTCCTCCTAATTTCTATCTATTATTAATTCTAATGTTTATTTTATTAGCATTGTGACTTTACATAAGATAGTACATGATGTGTAGCCTCTGAAACTGCTACAGCACATTCAAGCGAGCTTTCTGCTGCTGATAGACATACCGCAGTTGTTTGAGCTTTAACATCCCCACTTCCTTGTGATGCAACCATTTCTTCAAGTGTAAGTTCTTCAAAAGCTGGTCCTGCTGGATTTAAATTCATTTCTTTGATTTTCATTACTAATTCCTCCTAATTTCTATCTATTATTAATTTTTATATTTGTTATTTGCGTTTTACCTTCTGTAATTTGAAAGTTTATACATTTTTATTAGCATTTTTTGCTTGCAAATGATGCTACTGCTGATACAGCCGCTGATAATGCTTCTGCACATGCTGCTGAACTTTCTGCTGCTGATAAACATATTGCAGTTGTTTGAGCTTTAACATCTCCACTTCCTTGTGATGCAACCATTTCTTCAAGTGTAAGTTCTTCAAAAGCTGGTCCTGCTGGATTTAAATTCATTTCTTTGATTTTCATTACTAATTCCTCCTAATTTCTATCTATTATTAATTTTTATATTTGTTATTTGCGTTTTACCTTCTGTAGCTTGAAAGCTTGTACATTTTTATTAGCATTTTTTGCTTGCAAATGATACAGCCGCTGATACAGCCGCTGATAATGCATCTGCACATGCTGCTGAACTTTCTACTGCTGATACATATATACATGGATAAGTAGTCTGTGTCTTAACATCTCCACTTCCTTGTGATGCAACCATTTCTTCAAGTGTAAGTTCTTCAAAAGCCGGTCCTGTTGGATTTAAATTAATTTCTTGGTTTTTCATTGTTAATCCCTCCTAATCTTTCATTAATTATTTTATTTTTCTACTATGCATACAAAAATGTTACTTCAAAGTTCTTTTATTTTTCAAATTAACATTTTCTTTGCACTATTGATATGGTGGTTCTTACTGTTTGTACACATGCAGCTGAACTTTGTACTATTGTCACAGTTGTTTCAGCTTTGACATCTCCGCTTCCTTGTGATGCCACCATTTCTTCAAATGTAAGTTCTTCAAAAGATGGTCCTGCTGGATTTAAATTCATATTTTCATTTTTCATTGTTACTTCTCCTAATCTTTCATTAATCATTTCATTTTTATACTATACATACAAAATTTTACTCAAAAGTTGTTTTATTTTTCAAAATTAACATTTTCCTTGTACTATTTATTTTGTACTATTGAGATAGTAGATATAGTAGATATAGTAGATATAGTATTATTTGTTGTTAGTACACAGAAAGCTGAGCTGTGTACTGTTGTCATAATTGTTTCAGCTTTGACATCCCCACTTCCTTGTGATGCAGCCATTTCTTCAAGTGTAAGTTCTTCAAAAGATGGTCCTACTGGATTTAAATTACTCATTATTAAACACCTCCTTAAAATATTATTAAATTAAACTTTTTAAAAAAATATTTTAATAATCGCATGTAGCAATTATCAAATCTATTTAGTCTAAAAGAGCAATAGCCTTCACCCATATACTTGTTTATAATCCAAAATAAGGTAACTAACTGCTTGCAAATACATATTTACATATTGCTTATCCAATGTAAATATGTTTCGCTATAAACGCCAAAATCCTTGCACGAAGAGAATTTATTCTTTATTTTTGCTTTAATTTCTAAATATATTGTTTTTGTGCAGCAAAATTTGATTTTTGTGAAAGTAGTGTTGATTTTCTCCTAAATGTATCTTATATATTTAATTACTTTTAGTTAATAAAATATGTTAAAGGTATTAACCAATTTAATGCCTTTTATTTAGAAAGGATTGATGTTTACTTTGTCAAAGATTAAATATATTGAACAAATGGAGCACAGTGAATGTGCACTGGCATGTATTGCAATGATCTGCAATTATTACAACTATAAAATAAATCTTTCAACTTTAAGAGATGAATATGGTGTGCCTGTAGGAGGTTATAACATTCTTCAAATCAGGCAAATATTAAATTCTTATAATATTGATTCAAAAGGTATTAAAGTAAATGATATTACATCTATAAATAAGAACATGTTTCCATTAATAGGTTATTGGAATGATAACCATTATGTAATTATTGAAAAAGTTAAGAAGAATAAGGTACTGGTAATAAATCCAGCCTTCGGAGAAATATGGTTTACATTAGAGGAGTTTAAAAAGTCATTTTCTAATAAAGCCTTAACTTTTAGTCCTAATAAAGATTTTAAAAAATATAAGGATGAAAATAGAACGACTTTCTTTCTATCTTTAATTCTTGCAAAAAAAGCTAATATATTTGGACTAATCATTTTGTCTCTATTAATTCAATTATTTGCAATTGTTATTCCTATAATAAATCAAAAAGTTATTGATTCACTAAATACAAGTATTAATACAACTTTTCTTAATAAAATAGGGCTTTATGTACTGTTTTTTGCTATTTCATACTATATATTAAGCACTATTAGAAGTTATATCATTGTAAAAATTCAAATTTACTTTGATAAACAGCTTATGAGTAAGTTATTAAAACACCTACTTAATTTGCCATATAGCTTTTTTACAAATAGGTCAACTGGTGAATTGATTTTTAGGGCAAATTCAAATTCATATATAAGTCAAATATTAACTGAAAGATTAGTATCAATTTTTATCGATTCACTATTAGTTTTTGTATATCTTTTTATGATGTTTAAGTATTCCATTCCATTATCATTATTTACAATTGGAATAGCTGTTATTTTAATCATAATCTCTATAATTAATAGTAAAAACTTCAACTCATTAACTAACGATGAAATGGTTGAACAAGTAAAGGTTCAAAAAATATTAGCTGAAATGATTGATGGAGTTATGACAATAAAGTCCATTGGAGGAGAAAATATCTTTTTTAATAAATGGTATAAATTGTTTGAAAAACAATTAGGTTTTACTTACAAAAAAGGGGTGTTAAATTCCTTTCTATCAAATATATCAAATTCTTTATTATTCATTCTGCCTATGATAATTATTTGGTATGGAAGTTATAGTGTAATTTCAGGTGATCTCACTGTTGGTATGATAGTAGCCTTTAATACGATAGCTATTTCTTTTTTACAGCCTATTATTTCACTTACAGGCTCTTATTCAAACATATTAATATTAAAAACTATTTTAGGAAAACTATATGATATTATGAACTCAAAACCCGAAAAAATATTAACTAATAATATTTTAAATATAAATAAAGGTAAAATTGAATTTAAAAGTGTTTCTTTTAAATATAATAGATTTGATCCTTATGTTTTAGATGATATATCCTTTTCCATAAATCCTGGTGAAAAAGTTGCCATAGTTGGTAAAAGTGGTTCTGGAAAGAGTACTTTATTGAAATTAATTCTGGGATTATACAATTCTCAAAGTGGAAATATATATATTGACGATACAAATATCAAAGATATCAATGTTAAAAATTTAAGAAGCCAGTTTGGAGTAATATTGCAGGAACCTCTATTATTTAATGATTCAATTAAAGAAAATATCATAATTGGAAAAGAAAATATTTCAGATAAACAAATAAATGAAGCAGCTAGAAAATCAGGCATAAACAGCTTTTTAGTTAATGTACCTTTAGGAATAAATACTATAATATCCGAAAAAGGAACTAACTTTTCTGGTGGACAAAGACAAAGGATATCTCTTGCTAGGGCATTAGTAAATAATCCCAAAATTATGCTTATGGACGAACCTACAAGTTCTTTAGATAATGAATCTGAGGCTTTTCTTATTAACGAAATTTTAAAACTTGATACTACTTGTGTAGTTATATCACATAGACTTAATACAATTGAAAACTTTGACAAAATAATAGTAATAGATAATGGTAAGATAGTGGAATGCGGCTCTCATAAAGATTTAGTCTCAAATAAAAGCTATTACTATGATATTTATAATAGCAAAGTTGCAGTGTAAGCCTTCACCATATGAATGTTTTAATCGGACTTTAAAGGCGGTAATAAAAACATTCACTACTTGGAATTATAGGTTCATTTTATTTTAAATTCTTGCTAGATGATATATTACCTAATAACTTGAGTGGAAGTTTAATTACAATACCTGTAAATTAAAAAGCATTTCAAAGCAAAATTCTTAGAAAGCATAAAAGTTAAATCTTAACTTTTATGCTTAAATCCTAAAATATAATTTACATAAAAAATCCAAAATAAGGCGTAAAAAAACAGCTTAACATATTACATATCTTTTGACTTTTTTTACATACCATAAAACCCTATGTTATGTTGAAATGATGATAACTAAATAGTAAAATCCATGTTTTTTTAATTAAAATATACATTTGCATACACAAAATGTATGTTTCATGCACAATGTATTGAATATAATAATTAATATGTTATATATTTATATTAACAAATATATACACGAGAGGTTAATATGGTAAAATCAATATCGAATTTATTGTCAGACTACTTATGGAAAAATAACAATTCACTAACAAAAAATGATTTATTAAAAATACAATATTCATTGCAAGTAATTTTGGGGGATTTAACAAAATTCATAATAATATTTTCAATATTTTTCTTTTTAAATAAGCTACCGTTATTTTTCTTGTCTTTTGTTATCCTCAATTCAACAAGAACCATAATGGGTGGTATTCATTGCAAAACATTTAATTCGTGCTTAATTTGTAGCATAATATATTTCTTAGCAATAATGCTATTCAGCACATTATCTCCCAAATTAGACATGTATCTCTACATTGCATTTTTTATGATATCATTTATTATAACTTTAGCTTATGCTCCATGTCCTAATGAAAAAAGACCTATAAAAAATAAAAAAATATTAAAAATACTATCTTTAATATCCCTTACTTTTTGGTGTATATTATTTTTTACTCTTAGAAATACACAAATATGTAATTGTATATTTCTAAGTTTATTATTACAAATTATTCAGCTAATCATTATTAATTTTAAAGGAGTTGTTTCGAATGAAAAAATCCAGAGCTTTTTTTTCAGCAATGCTAATTAGCATATTTACTGTATTAATGCATTCGCCTTGTTTAGGCTTTTTTGGCGAGCCAGATTATCCTGAAGAATTATTAAAATAAATATCAAAAATAATTTCTTTTGATTCTACTTTAACTTCTTGGCATCCTTTATGTGACGTAATTATTTGTTCTACATTATAAAGTCCATAACCTCTTGTCCCAGTATTTTTAGTAGAATAACCTCTTGTAAACATCTCATTTATATTAATATTATTCGAATCTGAAAGTTTATTTTTAACTATTAAATGAGGTGTTTCACCTTCTTTAAAAATTTTAATTTTAATATTTCTTTTGCTACAGTCATCCTTCATTACTTCCTCAAAAGCATTATTTAATAAATTATTTAACACATTTGATATTTCGTTATAACTTAAAATATTATCTAAAACATTGTTTTCAATTCTATATTGAAAATCAATATTATTCTTCTTAGCTTTACACATACCTCTATATATTATAGATCTAACAATTACGTTATCAATATATATAAGTTCATTTATCTTGTTATCATATATATCCTCATCTTTAATGTAATTTCTAATAGCCTCCCCTATCTTATCCTCATCTAAAACTTCTACAATCCCTAATATTGTATTTTTATA
This sequence comes from uncultured Clostridium sp., assembly GCA_963524945.1. Taxonomy (GTDB): domain Bacteria; phylum Bacillota; class Clostridia; order Clostridiales; family Clostridiaceae; genus Clostridium. The sequence continues at coordinate 12,923 of CAURJV010000062.1, read as the reverse complement.
GTTAACAAAATCATGCTGTCGTTGCTTTATCTCTTGAACAATTTCATTAATTATCTTATTATATTCCTGTGATACTTTTAGTTTTTGATTTTCTTTCATTTCCCTAATAATGTACTTATATATTAAAATATGCGAAATAACTGATATAGTAACTATTAAAGCTGTAATTGCTAAATTGTTTAAAATTAATGCATCATCATAAATTAAAATTATCTTAAAAATTATAACATCCATACTGAATGTTGAAATCAAATACATAGAAATATCATTATTAATTTTTTCGAAGTTAATAATATTACTCAGATTTACCTTTGAAAAAATAACTATACTAGCTAACGTTATTAACTCTATGATAATTTCTTTAATACATTCATCATAAACAACTACATTCATAACTAAAGAAATTATTAATTGAAAACTCATTTCCAAAAATAACGTGAAAAAGAATTCTAATATCACATCTTTAAATTTTTTTTTATATATAATTTTCATTATCATAATTACTAATAAATATGAAAAAATAAAATTTAGTTCAAAGTATTCAGCAGTGGTAACAAATATAGACGTAACAATTATACTTATTGGTAAGCTATATGAATTATAAGTTTTTTTATTTAATACTGTCCATAAGTAAACTATGTTAATTGTATCTAAAATATTTATGATGATGTCATTTAGCATAGCATCTACCTACTTGCTTAAACTCTGGTATTATATTACCTTTAAACCTATAGCCTAACAGAGCTGTTTTAGAGTACTTATTAAAATATATAGAACTTAACCTAATGTCTAATTTCTCTATTTTAAATATATAGTTTTTATTTACAGCAAAAGATTTATGACTTTGAACTATATAATCGCAATTAATTAACTCAAGTATTTTTTTTAAACTTATATTCGTATATGTATAAGGTCCATTAATAGTATTTATTTCACAATCTCTACCTTTGACTTCTATGAATAAAATATCATGTATCTTTACTCTTATGAATACAGTGGCTCTTATTTTTATAACCAGTTCCTTGTTTGAGTCATTATTTTCATTACTTAAATTGTTCATTTCCTTATCAATAAGCTTATTGAGCATAGCTTGTACATCACTTTTCCTATAAGGCTTTAATATATAATCGTAACAATGAATTTGTTTAAATGCTTGTATCATATAATCCAAATGAGTTGTTAAAAAAATCAGCTCACTGAATTCATATTTGGGAATATTTCTAATATCTCTTGCAAGATCCAATCCGGAAGATTCCTTTAAACTAATATCTATTAAAAACATATTAATATAATTATTTCTGATTATTTCTAAAGCTGAACTTTTACTATCAGCTTCATAAATTTCTATAGATTCATATATGGAATGAATCATTGTTTTTAAAATTTCTCTCTGCATAGAATCATCTTCGACTAAAATAATTGAATACAAATGTATCACTCCCCTTATATTCTTATGTTTTATAAAAGTGTATTATTTTTCTTTATTTTATTTCCTTCTCTAATACATATATTACAATATTTCTTAATATAATACAAATTATCCATTTCAAGCTGTCATATTACCTATTTTCATTGTATTATATATATATGCTACAATTAAATTTTTACATTTGGTTTTAACTTAGGACTTACCTAATTGAAATTTTAAATGTAGATTTATTATTGCAACATATATATTAGGTTTCATATAATTTAAATGTTAATTATTATACATTTTGCGCAACTTTCTTATGGTTTTCTTATAATAATAAGCAAACTGCAATGCAAATTGTATATTACAATCAACATTGCAGTTATTTAAATATATACTCTCATATATTACAGCAATAAACTAATATTTAAAATTTTATTAAGTTAAATTCCCAATTAAATAGAATATAATAGCTCAGTTTCAACATTTATTATGCCTATATTATTTAATTAACTTAATTACAGTAAAAACTTAGACTACACTCATACATTGATATACATATATAAGTTAACTAATAAATAATAATATTAGTTATATGACTTTATATACATCTCTTTAATTTCACTCATTAGTGGATATCTTGGATTTGCACCTGTACATTGATCATCAAAAGCCTGCTCAACCATTTCATCCATTGATGCATAGAATTTCTCTTCAGATACTCCAAATTCTTTTATACTCTTAGGTATTCCAACTTTTTCCTTCAAATCATCTATTGCTTTAATTAATAGTTCAACTTTTTCTTCTTCTGTATTTCCTCCTAGACTTATATAATCAGCTATTCTAGCATATCTCCATCCTGCATTTGGATACTTATATTGAGGGAATGCTGCTTGCTTTCTAGGTGCATCTGTTGCGTTAAACCTGATTACTTCATCTATTAATAAGGCATTTGCAATTCCGTGAGGTACATGGTGGAATGCACCTAACTTATGAGCCATTGAGTGACATATTCCTAAGAATGCATTAGCAAAGGCCATACCGGCTACAGATGATGCATGTGCCATCTTTTCTCTAGCTTTAACATTCGTAGTCCCCCCATTATATGCTTCTGGTAAATATTTAAATGTTAATCTTATTGCTTCTAATGCTAATCCGTTTGTATATTCAGATGCTAACACTGAAACATAGGCCTCAATTGCATGAACTAAAGCATCTATACCAGAGGCTGCTGTTAATCCTTTAGGCATGCTCATCATAAGTTCTGCATCTATTATAGCCATATTAGGAGTCAATGCATAATCTGCAAGTGGATACTTAACTCCTGTTTGTTGATCTGTTATAACTGCAAATGGAGTTACTTCTGATCCAGTTCCTGCTGATGTTGGGATTGCAACTAAAATTGCCTTTTCTCCCATCGGAGGGAATTCATACACTCTCTTTCTAATATCCATAAATCTCATTGCCAAGTCTTCAAATCTAACATCTGGATGTTCATACATTACCCACATAATTTTTGCAGCATCCATAGGCGATCCTCCACCTATAGCTATAATAACATCTGGATTAAAATCTCTCATTGCATCTGCACCTAACTTTGCAGCCTTTAATGTTGGATCAGGTTCTACATCTGAGAATATCTTATATTCAATATGATTTTCACTTAAAATATTTGTAATTTTATGAGTGTATCCTAGATCAAATAGCACTCTATCGGTTACTATAAACGCTCTTTTCTTCTTCATTGCATTTAATTCTTCTAGCGCAACTGGAAGACATCCAAATTTAAAGTAGATTTTGTCTGGAACTCTAAACCAAAGCATGTTCTCTCTCCTCTCAGCAATTCTTTTAACATTAATTAAGTGCTTAGGACCTACATTTTCTGATATTGAATTTCCGCCCCAAGATCCACAGCCAAGAGTCAATGATGGCGCTAATTTAAAGTTATATATATCTCCAATTGCCCCCTGAGATGCAGGCATATTTATCAGAGTTCTAGCAGTCTTCATAGCTACTCCAAACTTCTCTATTCTATCTACTGATTCCACTTGATTTGTATAAAGTATTGATGTATGACCAAATCCACCTAATTCTATCATTCTAGAAGCTAACCTTAATGCATCATCAAAAGTTTTAGCTTTATACATACCTAATATTGGTGACAATTTTTCATGTGAAAATGGTTCTTCTAATTCAGGTGATTCAACTTCACCTATTAATACTTTAACAGCTTCAGATACTTCAACCCCAGCCATTTTTGCAATCTTGTAAGCTGATTGACCAACAATTTCTGAATTTAAAGATCCCTTTGAATCTAATATTATACTTCTAACCTTATCTACCTCGTCACCTTTAAGTATATAAGCTCCTCTTTCATCTAGTTCTTTTCTAACTTCATCATATACTGATTCCATAGCTATAATACTTTGTTCTGATGCACAAACTACCCCGTTATCAAAGGTTTTAGAAAGCAAAATTGAGTTTACAGCCATTTTTATATGTGCTGTATCATCAATTATAGCTGGAGTATTTCCCGCTCCAACTCCAATAGCTGGTTTTCCTGATGAATAAGCAGCCCTAACCATTCCCGGACCACCTGTGGCTAATATAATATCGGATTCTGCCATAACATTTCTGGACATTTCTATTGATGGTTCATCTATCCATCCAATTATTCCTTTTGGTGCACCAGCTCTTTCTGCTGCCTCTAGAACTATTTTTGCTGCTGCTATTGTTGAATTCTTTGCCCTCGGATGTGGACTTATAATTATTCCGTTCCTTGTCTTTAATGCAATCAATGTTTTAAATATAGCTGTTGATGTTGGGTTTGTTGTTGGCACGATTGCAGCTATTACCCCTATAGGTTCAGCAATATGAGTTATTCCGAACATTTCATCTCTCTCTATAACTCCACAGGTCTTTGTATCTTTATATTGGTTATATATGTACTCAGCTGCGAAGTGATTTTTTATTACCTTATCTTCTACTATTCCCATTCCGCTCTCTTCTACTGCCATTTTAGCAAGAGTAATTCTTGCATCATTAGCAGCCATAGCTGCCTGCCTAAATATTTCATCTACATCTTCTTGAGAAAACTTTGCGAATTCTCTTTGAGCTTCTCTTATTTGCTCTATTCTTTTTGTTAATTCTTCTGGATTTGTAACTTTCATTTTCTACCTCCAAAATTATCTTCTAAATTTTTATACTCAAGCTACCTTTGTATAGCAGTTTTACCTACTATAAACAAACTGTATATAGTTTATCCTGAAAATAATATTTAATTTATTCCATCTTAAAAAATCACTAAGAAATTTACTAAAAAAATAAATTATAATTCGTTTTAACAGCAACAGAAAATATATCATGTGGACTACTTTTAACTTTTAGATAATAAAAGACATGATAGAATAGATTATTATTTTTCCTATTCTATCATGTCTATAGCAAAGCTTTTTTAGATTAATGCACTGTAGATGTTAAATTTAATCCTATGACTCCTATTATTATAAACACTATGAAAATTATCTTCTGCAGATTAATCGATTCCTTAAAAAATATAATCCCGATAGCTGACAGCAATATTATCCCAATGCCTGACCAGGTTGCATATGCAACTCCAATTGGTACTTTCTTTAAAGCTAATGTTAACATGCTTAAGCTTAATATATAAAAACCTAGCATAATAATTGCATATTTTATATTTGTAAACCCCTCTGATAACTTCATTGATATAGTTCCTGAAACTTCAAATATTATGGCAAAAATTAAATAAATCCAACTTATCATAATACACCTCACTCAATAGCATCCGTTAATAAACTTTTTATAAAAAATAATGGATATATCATTAAATACAAATTAAAAATCCACCACAATAAATCAAAATCATATCTCATAGTCCAGAAAGAAATAGCTTGAAGTCCTGAACAAAAAGTTAATACAAGTGAAATCAAACTAAACTTTTTCCATAATTCATTTGTCGTGTAATACATATACAAACTAATAAATCCTGTTAATGAAATTAATAAATCAAGCGGTAAGAATGACCAATTCCATGATACTAAAATAGGATTTTCATAATCTTTAAATAGCAGGCTCTGTGGAATTAGATGGAATAAGGTAATAAACCAGTAAACTATAAAGCCAATATCTGTGACTAAAAAAAACTGCTTTAATATTTTCATTTTCACTTCTCCCATTTTGATATAAGATTCTAAATTCAGATTTTAATTTCCTTGCATATTAATTCAAATAACTTAATTAAATTCATTTAACTAAATTTCTAAAAAAATTTGTTTTTTCTATTATTCTTTATTTTTTAATACTTTAACAACCTTACTAAAAAGAAGACTTAACTCCTTTAATTTCTCCTCCGACGTAATTTCACTTATTAAATTAGCGAATTGCTTATAGATTGCATTGTCACCTTCTATTATCTTTATGCCCTTCTTCGTAACTTTTAAATAATAAATTCTTCCATCTTCTTCTGATTTTACTTTTTCAACTAGTTCATTTTTCACTAACCTCTTAGCCAATGCAGATATTGCTGGTTTAGTGAGTTTTAATTTTTCCGCTATCTCCCCTAAATTTGGATTTTCCATATTATATATGATTGTGAAATAATAATAGTCCGTTATGTTAAACTGCTTCTTTTCTTCGGTTGATAAAATTAAATTAATATTATTTATGGACTGCTGCCATAAATAATTTGCTATATATTCAAAATGTTTTTCAATCAAAATATTCATCTCCTAAAATAGTTCAATTCATTTAACTAATTCTATGGGTTTATATTAATTTATTTGCATACCTGATGTCAAGGGATATATTCAAAACATATATTTCAATGTGAATGTCATATTTTACACAAACTACTATGTTGTTATGTTGTTAGATTCTATAGTATACTAATATCAGTTAGCTATTAATTTCTTTTAACTTAGGAGGAACTATGAATAAAATTATTGAAAAAGCTAAAATTACACATGACTTAAATAAAGATGAAATACTTGAATTGCTACAAAATGATGATATAAATGAAGAACTATTTAAAGCCGCTGATGAAGTACGTCAAAAATGCTTAGGGGATTATGTTCATTTAAGAGGGCTCATAGAATTTACAAATATCTGCAAAAGAAATTGCCTTTATTGTGGTTTACGTAGAGACAATAAAAATCTTGAAAGATATAGATTAACTGAAGAAGAGATTCTAGACTTTGCTAAAAAAGCTGTTAGCTATGGCTACAAAACACTTGTACTTCAAGGTGGAGAAGATGATTATTTTACTAAAGAAAGAATGACAAACATAGTAAAAGAGATAAAGAAATTAAATGTCGCTTTAACCTTAAGCTTAGGTGAAAAAACTTATGAGGAATATAAAGCATTTAAAGAAGCTGGAGCTGATAGATATTTAATACGAATTGAAACTACTGATAAGAAGCTTTATGAAGATATGGATCCTAATATGAGTTTCGAGGAAAGATTAAATTGTTTAAAGGATTTAAGAAACTTAGGATATGAAGTTGGTAGTGGTATTCTTGTTGGTTTACCGAATCAGACATTGGAATCTATAGCCAGTGATATACTTTTCTTTAAAGAGATTAACGCGGATATGATCGGTATAGGTCCATTTATACCAAATGAAGATACACCTTTAAAGGATGCTCAAGGTGGAAATCTTACTCTAGCATTAAAAGTTATGGCTTTAACCAGACTAATACTGCCTGATATAAATATTCCCGCAACAACTGCCATGGAATCTTTAACTCCAAATGGAAGAATAATTGCACTTCAAAGTGGTGCTAATGTTGTAATGCCTAACGTTACTGAAGGTGAATATAGAAAGCTTTATGCACTATATCCAGGCAAAATATGTACAGGCGATACACCTGCACACTGCAGAGGATGCATAACTGGTAAAGTAACTGGAATAGGCAGAATAATCTCAGATGGTTATGGATTTAGGGGAAATCAAAACACTAGTGCCTATAATAATTAAAAAATATTAGTAATAATAAATTAAATCACAGTGTTAAGTAAAATATACCATATAGGATAGATAATACACACCTATCCTATATGGTATATTTTTATGAATTTCTATGATTTGACTTCTATTTATATGTTCTTTACTTAAATTTGTTTTATGATTTATTACTACCTACTAAATTTTAAGTATATAAGTTAAAGTTAATCTTAAGATGTCAATTAGCTTACGATTTAATGACCTGTCTAATAGAAATTATTATCTACTTCTTGCTTCCCGAATCCCAATTTTTATAATAAACAAAATCCTTATCAAATAGTTTCAAAGGAATCTTAAATTCTGGAATTCCAAATACATATGGTGCTATATCATATAACTGATAGTATATTACCAGGTTCCCATCTCTTATATAAAAACTCTGATTTTCACTAATCCCCTTAAATACATTACCTGAATCGAAATAATTTTCTGGATTTTTCTTTATTTGATTTTCTATTTCTTTATTTATTATGTCAGAATAATTATACCCTTCACTAAATAATTCCTTTAAAGTTATTAAACTTTCTTTCTTCTTATCTATTGTATATGAAGTTCTTGTTGTCATACCATGAGCACCCCCAAGAAACTCATAGTAGTCATTATATAAGCTAAGAATTTGATTATTATCTTCTGACGTTGTATATCTTGAATAAATTTCATAGGGAAATCTTGGGGTTTCCTGTCCCTTTTCTCCGAAGTATTCTTTCGCTGTTTTTTCAGACTCTCCAGCTCTTGGCAAAATATCTTGGCTAATTGTATTATTTATCAAATTTATCTTTTTTTCATCATTTCCACCTATTAATTGAGGCATATTTATGTCTAATTTTAAATAATCTAGATTTCTAGTCATAGATTTATCCACAATTTTAATTTTACTTTCACTTTGCATTTTATTACTTATAAACATTTCCTGTGGACAAGCAGTGGATAACATTGAACCCACTATTAATATCCCTGTTATATTAGCTATAATACCCATATTAACGCCTCCCTGATTTTTGCATTTTGCGACATAATATGTTTTATATCCACAAAACTAACATGTAAAATTATGTATGTTAACATCTTTATAACATCTTATCCACAACCCATTGTGGATAATGTTAGTAAGTTGTACTATTTTTATATTATGCTACTTTTTTCAATAAGTTATTCCGCTAAAACATTATAAAAATAAAATTTGTTATTTTTTTGATTATTCCTTATATATATGTTGCAATAATAAATTTATATTTAAAACTCTAGTAATCTAAGCACTCAATTAAGGCTAGAATGTAGAAATCTAATTGCAATATTTATCACAAATTACTTATATTAAGTCTTGTAGTTTTTCTTTAAGTTTAGGGTATAATTATAAAAGAAAATTATACTTGTTTTAATTATAAGGAGGTGAATAATAATAACATGTTAAAAAGAACTTTGACACCAAGAAATATTTCTTACAAAAGCTTTTTCAAAAATAGAACTTCTCTAAGCATTTTGATATTTAGCTTATTGTTTGTAATGTTTTCTATTTACTTAATAACACACAATGCATCTTATAAAAATTCTATAGCTTCTAATCATGGTTCTGATAATACAAGTATTGATGAAAATCATGTTGGATCTGAAAATATATTAAAAAAAGATTCTTCCACTGTAGACAAAAACACAATTCAAAATGAAAGATCTTTTAATGGCTCAAACTTAATTACTGACAATAGAGGAGTTCCCGTATTATATTACCATTCAGTGAGAGAACCGGCTGAGAATGAAGTTACAATAACTCCAGAAAATCTTCGGATGCAGCTTGAGTACATAAAAAATCAGGGTTATATAACATTAACTTTAGATGAACTAAAAAACTACTTATTAAATAATTCCCCAATTCCTGAGAAGAGCATAGTTATTACTTTTGATGATGGCTATATGGATAATTACTACAATGCTTTTCCAATTTTGAAAAATCTAAATATGGCAGCAACAATATTTTGTATAACTTCGGATCTAGATGGTTCTTATTATTTATCAAAAGAGGCTATAAAGGAAATGTCTGACTACGGAATAGATATTGAAAGCCATACTGTTAGTCATCCTAAACTTAATCAGCTTCCATATGATAAGCAATTAAATGAATTGAAAGAATCAAAAGAAACCTTGGAATCAATAACAGGAAAGAAAGTTGAAGCTGTTGCCTATCCATTTGGAGATTTTAATGATGATAGCGTTGCCGCAGCTAAAAATTCAGGCTATACGTTAGCATTTACTACTAAGAGAGGACTCTCAGATAGAGATGATAATATTCTTAAACTTGATAGAATTTATATCAGTTCAAAATATGATATGAATGCTTTTAAGGAAGTTTTAGCTCAAACTAAAAAATAACTCTTAAATAAAGAGTTATTTTTTTTCTTCCTTGCTATCTTCAGTTGAGTATTTAGGCAACTTTTGTTGGTTTCCCGCATTATTTATAGCTATAGGTATATTATGTTCGTATATAAATTTATTTGTTTTAGTAAGCTCTCCATATTTTAAAGCTTGTCCGTTGATTGTTATTAATGTTTTCTTGCTTAAATCTAACATTTGATTGTCTAATGCATATTCAAATATCTCTACTATAGCCTCATCAACATCCTTGTTTAAAACATCAATATTTCCTACAAGTTCTTTTCCTTTGTCCGTAGGTGAGTAGGCATATATAACTTTGTTAAACTTATTAATATTAATCTTTATATTTGACGTTGTTTCTATAAGTATTATGCTCTGTGTTGTCCTATATTCAATAGTTATACCACTACCAATCAATATTAATATAAATAACAATATAGATATATGTATTTTATAACCTTTAATCCCTTTCCTTTCCTTTCCTTCACATACATCTCCAACATTTGATTTATTAGAAGTCTTTATCTTTAAAAATTCTCCTTTTGAAGTTAATATATATGATGAATTTTTAAAAGCTTTTATTACTATCCCTCTATATAATTGCTGGTTTTTACTCGAAATACTTACTACTTGATTATCTTCTTTTAGTTTTATTCTTAGATAATCTTGAATAAATCTATAATTTGAATTGGTTATTATAATACAATAAGCTATTATATGGTCCCTAAATTTATTTATAATCTCAGATTTTATCCTAGTTAATTTACTTATCTTAACTACAGGTAAAACTCTTTTTTCATTTATTATTCTTAGTAAATCCTCATGACCAGCTATATAATAAGCTATATTTAAAGCTATATTTCTGTCAGCTTCTTTAATTGGAAAGTTTACCAAATCCTTAAGTAAAACATTATATGAACTTAATTCATTTATAAATAAAGATATCTGCTTCTTTCTAATATCTTCTGCCGTATCTCCTATAAGAAACATGGATGGCATAGATGAAAATACATATTTGTCTTTACTAAAGCTCAAATTTTCCATAAAATTAACACCTCTTTAAAAGATTAACCCTTTGTATAAGTTCTTCATACTATGATATTATAGCATATAAAGCTATTTATCTATAAAATTTTCTTTATCGAAATTTAATTTAAAAGCAATATTTTGGAGATTATTAATGAGAGGAAAAATTATATATGTAGATTTTGTTAAAAAACGTAGAATAACTTTTATACATTTTCATGTAAATAGATTTATCTCTTGGTTTAACATTAAGTTTTACATTAAAACTAAAACCCGTTCCGTAGATAACATGTCCACAAGTAGACGTAGGCGTATTTTAAATTAGAATAATTGTTTATATAAAAAGCCTTATAATATGTTAAAATAGTAAAATAACAAAACATATAAATGAGGTGATTATATGAGAATTGGATTAGGGTATGATGTTCATAGATTAGTTGAAAATAGAAAATTAATTTTAGGAGGAGTAGAAATTCCATATGAGAAGGGGCTGCTAGGTCATTCCGATGCAGATGTTCTTATCCACGCTATAATAGACTCTTTATTGGGCGCATGTGCTCTTGGCGATATAGGCAAACATTTTCCTGATACAGATAGCAGATTCAGCGGCATATCTAGTATCATACTTCTTAAAGAAACAGGTAAATTGCTTCTTGAATCTGGCTATGCCATAAACAACATAGACGCTACAATAATAGCTCAAAAGCCAAAAATGCTGCCTCATATTGAAAATATGAGAAAGAATATTTCAATTGCTCTGAATATAGATATCAATAAAATAAATATTAAGGCTACTACCGAAGAAGGTCTTGGCTTTACCGGTGAAATGCTTGGAATTTCTTCTCAATGCATATCTTCTGTTGAAAATATAAACCTTTAGAAATATATCATTCAAAGTTTATAGTGATTCATAATTAAAAAGGGATCTATCATTAGCAGATTAAAATCTGCTAATGATAGATCCCTAAATTATATATATTAACGTGCTAAAATACTTCACTTAATTTTTTTAGTAGAATCTCTCTGAATACTTCCCCTTTGTCTGGATCATTTATTGCATTCTTGCAGATATCTCCCCATTCATTAATAGACATACCTATTCTATTTTCTAATTCTTCTTCTGTATTGGTTAATAAAGAAGATGAAATTACAAATTCTCCAAGCTCCTCTGGAGTCTTGAAAATTTTTATATATAAAAATTCTGTGTTATCTCCCATCCACTTCTTGTTAAACTCTGCAGGGAATTTATCTAATCTAGCTTGAGCCTTTTCAGATGGAATATTCCATAAACTACTTAAAAAATCATAGTCTCTCCTCATATTACTTGCAACTTCTTTGTCTATTTTCTTTAGTTTTTCTCCCTCACGGATAATCTTATCAACAGTTAGATGTGGAATCCTAGTAATTAATTTTTCTTTTCCATATATCCACTTATAAAAAGCTTCCTGCAAGAACGAATATTGAAGATAACCAATCAAACACTTTCTATTAGGGAAATATCCCCATATATTATTTATACCATTATTGTTTCCGAATATAAGGGTATGAAAATAAATACTTCTTTCTGTTGGTGGTTTCTGCATAAACATATGTCCTCTTATTGTCTTATTCCTACTGATAACGTTTTCCCAATAATTAAATGAATTATAAACTTCCCACACTTTACTCACCTTCCCAACTAATATTTTATAAAATATATTATTAATAGTTATCTTTTGTTCTCTAATTATATTATAACTCATTTATCTCATAATTGTTTATCTTTGGATAAATTTGTTTAATATATACATATTAATATATTATCCCCATTTTATTATTTTATTACAAAATTTTAGACTTTTATTATAGATATTCAAATTGATATTTCTTATTTATTACTTTATAATATTAAATGTCAAGTTATTTACAGTTATCATATTATTATATTAAGAATTCTATTATTTTTTTAATTTAAATAAATTTTAACAATTAATATATTTTTATATAGGGTAGATTCTAAGGAGGATTAAAAATTGTCTTTATGTGAAATATGTAATGCCGAAGCTGATATACATCATATTGTTCACAGAAGTGAAGGTGGCTTTGATATAGAAC
>CAURJV010000061.1:0-33201 GCA_963524945.1 uncultured Clostridium sp. | reverse complement strand
TTTATATCTAAAAAAATGAGCCGCTACAAAACTAACTATGTTAGTTTTGCAACAGCCCCTTGCTTATACTCTTAATCAATAATTGTTATTATCATCTTTGGTTATAAAGCTCTTAGTTTAATATAAATATAATTAATAATTCTCAAATCTTTATATTTACAATTTAAATTATTAATCTTAGAATTATATAGATTCTGAGCTTACATAATATAATTGCCTACTTTTATCATTTACTGAGGAAATAATCTAAGTTTGTGTTTCACCTACATTAGTTCCATCATATGTACTTACATTTATATCTTTCTTCGCAAGACAAGTATCAGAATGCATTGTTATAATTTAACCTGTCAACCAACATCTTCCTTGAGTGGAATTGTATAAAATAGTAGTAAATTTAAAATTCCATATACTAATATATATCTTAATAAGAAAAAATATTCAATCTTTATTTAAAACCTATTTCTTTTATAAATCTTATAATATGAAAGATAAAATAATCCTAATCCAATCAACGCTCCCATAAAATCAACCAAAATATCACTAACTAATGAAGTCCTTCCTGGTATAAAGGCCTGATGAAACTCATCAGTTACAGCATAAAATAAACAAATAAACAATATGTAAATTATCATGCCTTTTCCGTTTTTATTATAAGAGAAAAGCGCAGCGCTAACTAGAATTGCTAATACCATATACATAAATGCATGAGCATTTTTTCTCACTATATGATCTAAATTACTTGCTTCTGCCTGCTGAACATTAATGTTATTCTTATTTACCTGCGAACTATCACTACTTTTTACTGCCTTATCTTTATTTTCAGCTTGTGATTTTTCTTGATTTCCTTGAGCATTTTCAATTATATTAACCACCTTAGTGCTTTGTTCATGAGAAATTGTTCCGTTATTTCCTGACATATAAAATATAAATCCCATCCAGAACAAGCATAAAAGTATAACTATCTTTTTCAAGTGACCACCTCTTTTTAATTAGACCATTTGTGAATTTTATTTCAATAGTGTTGATAATTATCTTATATTATACCCCATATATCACTTGCTTAAAACAAAATTTGCACTAAACATAATTTAGTGCAGTAATTTTATATAATTATAATTTTCAATCTCGCCATCTAACTTATAATAAAATTTATTCTTCTAAAAGACGTTGTATCAAGTTAAAAATTGCTTCTGCGCTGTTAAAATTTTCAGGAATTATTTCAATTGCAGGAACTTCAATATCATATTCATCATCAATTACATTAACAATTTCAACAATATCAAATGAATCTAAAATTCCTTCATCAACTAATGTTGTGCATGTACTAAAATCAACATCATCTCTAACACCTTGTAATAACTCAATTAACTTTTCCATAATAGCTCTCTCCTTCATTGTATGATTTTACATATTATATAAACATATTTGTAAATTTACTAAAACTTTAAGTTCATATCTTTATTTTATATATTCTTCTATTAGCTTCTTGCGATCAATTTTTCCATTCATATTGAGCGGCATACTACTTCTATTATAGCAGACATTAGGCAGCATATAACGAGGCAGCTTTTTCTTTAAATTCTGAGATAGTTTTTTAGTCTCAAGACTTCCTGAATATACAGCAACAATTTGATCACTTTCTTTATTATATAGGCAACAGCACATATCCACACCTTCTAATGCGCTCATTGCATTTTCTATTTCACCTAATTCTATTCTATTTCCCATATGTTTAATTTGAAAGTCTTTACGTGAAACATATACTAATTCTCTATTCTCATTCCAATAAACTAAATCTCCTGTACAATAAACAGTTTCAGGATAGCTCTTATTTAGTGGATTTTGAATAAATGCTTCTCTTGTTTTTTCTGGATTATTATAGTATCCACATGCCAAGAAAGATCCACGAATTAACAATTCTCCAACTTTTCCACATTCTTCAACAAGTTGTCCATTTTCATCCACAACCAGAGCATCTACATTATCGCATGTAACCCCTATTGGGATAGGCTCATCATCATTAAACTCTCTGTCAACTATATAGTATATTCCTATATCTGTAATTTCAGTTGGTCCAAACAAATTTGCATATACTGCATTAGGAACATGTCTACGCCATATATTAAGCTGTTTAGTAGGCATTGTCTCTCCTGCGAATAAAATCTTCTTTAAATCAGGCAGCTTAATGACATCTAAAGCCCCTAAATTAGCTACTATGCTTAATGCAGATGGAACCCAATAAATTATGTTAACCTCTTTTTCTTTTAAAAATTCAAGTAATTTCACTGGAAATGAAAATAACATTTTAGGAATAATATATAATGTTGCTCCACTTCTAATGGTTGCAAATATATCTAATACAGACATACTAAAATAAAATGGTGTCTGATTTCCAAAAGTAGTATTTTCATTCAACTCAAAAGTTTTAACTATCCAGTCTGCATAATCAATTACAGATCTATGGCATACAATAACACCTTTTGGAATCCCTGTTGACCCGCTTGTAAAAAGAATGTACAAAGGATCGGTATCGATCATTTGTCTTCTTGCATTCTCTAATTTTTCTTCATTTTGTGGTAACATATTAATTTCATCATACAATACCTTTATGCAATCTGTTTCCATAAGTGAAATATGTTTTTCTGTTTTATCGTCGTAAATTATAGCTGCTGGCTTCAATGTATCTAATATTATGTTAATACGCTCTACAGGCATTTGAGCATCCAGTGGAACATAAAAACAAGCTGCATATGCTGCACCCATGAATGCTGAAATATTTCGTGCGCCTTTTTCCATATAGACAACAACAGCTTTATGCATCCCTATATTTTCTATCAAAAAACTCCCAACACTTTTAGCTTCTTCGACTAGTTCACGATAAGTTAATTCATATTTACCATCAGAAAAAGCAACTTTATTGGGAAATTTCTTTTCTGATCTTTCAAGATAAGATAAAATGCTTTTTTCCATAATATTTCCTCCATATTATATTTCTATTATTTAGAGACATCTTCATCATAATGGCGAGTTGCTTCATTATTATTAGAACCCTTTACCCTAGCATTTACTCGTATTTTAAACTTCTTATAGGACTTTGAATCAAAAACGAAGTCTGGATTTTTATCATAATCTCGTATAATATGCTCCTGTCCAGTTTCTGAATCTAGTAATACAAATTGGTATTCTGGTATAACTTTAGACCCATGCAGAGAATCAGCTTTTAATGTTATATTACTATCACTCTTTTTCCAATTGAACCATACAGATGAAACATAATCTATTGATGCATAATATTCATCTTGTGTATAAAAATATTTGCTCATATCATCACCATTTTGGCGCTTCTTTAAGAAAGCTGCTAGAGACTTAGAAAAAGCTTCTGCGCCCTTAGTATTCAAATGCTCAGTATCAGAAAGATAGTCATTTTTAAGCTTAAACAATTCCGGCTTTATTAAGTTATAATTGTAATATTCAATATTTAGGTTCTTTGCTATCTCCGCCACCTTATTATCAAATTCAAAGTAATTTTTTACTCTGAGAATTTGAAATGTAGGAAATGGCGTACTTAGAAGGATTAGCTCACAATTGTTTTCCTTACATAATTCAGATATCTTCTTTAGATATTCCATATCTTTTGAGTTTATATCGCCTATATTTTTATTAGCTGGAGGTAATTTCAGATTATCATAATTTAAAGTTCCTTTTTGATCACTAGGATCAACCTTATTGAATCCTTTTCCAGCATAACCGCTCTTATTGTTTTCCATAGCTTCTACCTGTCCTGGTTTTGGATAATCCCTATAAGAAGAATCAAATTTTCCATAAATATTGTTCACTACATCTAGAGGTGATTTTACATCATATCCACGCCACGGAAATAGCCTGTCTAAATAAGAACCATCGTGAGATGATGCAAAATAATATTCAAGCTTATTTAAAAATGATTTCATATACAAAGAAACTGAAAGAAATACTATTGGTTTTTCTTCCTTACTGGTAAAATTATCTGGATCAACCGTCAAAACAATTAGTTTAGGTTTATGGTAAGCAAACAGTTCTTTCAATGAATAGTAAGTCCCCACAAACATCTGCTGAGAAAATGCATAATTAAAGGTATTCTCTCCCAATTCCTTATCCATAATATATGGATTAATGTCTCTTTGAGATAGTGAAGCACCTGCAAATACAACATCAAAATCTTTTTTCTCAGAATACATTTCACGCATTGTCATTCGTGAATAATTTCCCTTTGGCACAAGGGCAAATGCTAAGCCATAACTTAAAATAATAAAGACCATTATAAATATAATTACACTAAACCATTTATATTTAAAATTGCGCATACATAAATCCTCCTAGGAGATTTCCAGAACTGGCATCAAAACTTATGACAGCAAAAATTAATGCATAAAATACTGCCCATCTAAAAACTAAATTTTGCTTAGATAAAAATTCACGTATTTTTACTCCTCTTTCTTGCAATACACTTACTGCAAATAAAATAACCGTTGCCCAAAATAAAATTCTAAAATCCTGTTCTTTAAGTCCAAGTTTATAAATTGTACCATCAAGTAATTGAGTAATTTTAAAATTTGCTACGGTATTATGTAACATGTAAAGTGAAGAATTAAGATTACTTGCTCTATCAAAATACCATCCTAAATTTACAATAAAAAACGTTCTTAATATCCTAAATAAATGATAGGAAAAACATTCCGTATTTACTTTAGTTACTTTTTTTAACCATTCATAAAACGGTTCTGCAATCGTGCTAAAGGCAATAACAATTCCGTTATATAATCCCCACGCTACGTAATGCCAATAAGCTCCATGCCAGATACCAACAACTAAAAACACTACTAAGTTAGAAAAAGCAACTGGAATAATCCTTCCTGCTTTTCTTCCAAGATGTTTATTTGCTAGTTTTGATACTTTAGACATTTTCTTTGAAAGAGCTAAAGGATAAAATATATAATCACGCATCCAAGCACCTAAACTAATATGCCATCTACGCCAAAATTCTGATAATGAAGTTGAAAAATACGGTCTTCTAAAATTCACAGCCATATCTATTCCAAGTAATTCAGAAATCCCCATAGCAACATCAATTCCACCTGAAAAATCTGCATATTGCTGTAATGAATAGAATAAAACTCCTACTACTGTAATTGCACCACCATAATTATCATAGTTCTTAAATGTTTCATTAACCAATGTAATTGCTCTATCTGCAATTACCATCTTCTTAAAAAGTCCCCATAAAATTAATTGGAGCCCATATTCAAATTTCTGCCAATCAAACTTGTGAGTTTTATATAACTGTTCTGATAATTTATCAAATCTATTAATAGGGCCTTGTACAATTTGAGGAAAAAATGAAATAAACAGTGCAAATTTAAATAAGTTCTTTTCTGGTTTATATTTTCCATTATATACATCAATTAGGTATCCCATAGACTGAAAAGTATAAAAAGATATTCCTAATGGTAATAATAAATTTAACTTCATTGGAACTGTTCCATGATGCGCTACCATGTTAAACAATCCAACAATGTTTTTTGATAAAAAATCAAAATATTTTAAAAACGCTAGTATTCCAAAATTACTTAATAAAACACACCAGAAAATTATTCTCTGCTTCTTCCTTGCCAAAGCCTTTATTTGTTTCTTTCCTTCTGATGTTAGTGTTTCTTTTTTTTCAGTTAATTCAATTTTCATATTTTCGCTAATTTTACTTATCACGATTGTTCCAACCCAGACTGTAAAAGTCGTAAAGATTATATAACCAACAGTCTTTATCCCAGCAGATATATAAAAAATATAACTTCCAATAAGTAAGCATATCCATTGAACTTTCTTAGGCAAAATATAGTATGCCAATATCAATATAAATAAAAAAACGCAAAAATTAAACTGCAAAAACGACATTGTTTCACATCCTTATAAAGAACTTTTTACTTATTTATAAAAAATACTTAATACCCAAATATTTTTTATTATAGCACTTTATAACACTTGTTCCATACATAAAATGATAAATATAAGAATTTTTTAATACTTTTGTACTATAGATATCAAACTACAAAACCAGATTTATGTGGAAACTTACAGAAATCATAAGCATTTTGATTCCGAAAAACTATGAAAATATCGCTGAAGGTTCTAAGTAGCAGGTTGTAACAACTTTGTAAATATTCTTATCTATAATCCACATATTATTCCATAAAAAAATGCGTGTATCGATGACAAGTAGTATTGCCGTCAGTACAACGTATTGATATAATTCCCTAATTTGAATTTTATTTTTCTATATTCTGCAACCTTTGCGAAGTAAACGCATCTATAACCCCATAAATTCTTTATAAAAGCTTTTCCAAATTTTCAACTAATTCTCCTATTACATTAACATATTCCTTCATTATTGTATCAGCAATTTCATTCGCTAAACTTTCATTATATATATGTGATGTAGACTTTCTATCCTCTAATAAACTAACCCAAACCTTATCATCAGATATCAGATCATTACATATGCCTTTTTATAAATTGTGCGTGGAAATTAATTTTCAAGAGTCACCCCTAAGTATTTCATAAATTCTCTAAGGCTTTATGAGTGAGTTCATATGTTAATTCAAATCTTTGAATTAAACTATCCCTTATTATATCATTATTTCCATCATATAACTTGCTTACTTCAAGAAGTCTATCATAAGCTTTCTTTAGATTCATATATTTGAAATCAATGCTTCTCATAAATAATTATCCCATCTTTTTGAACTTGTTCATTGAAAAATTCATCGAGAATATCTTTCATATCCGAAAAATCAAATTCTAATAAAGTACTTGTATTCATTTCAATATCTTCAATAAATTTAGATATTGAATCTTCACAATATATAGCAAGATAAATATCACTTTTTTATTAAATTATCTCCTTGTGCTCTAGATCCAAAGAGAATAACTTTATAAATACTTTCGTGCTTATGACATACGCGCAATATCTCATCAACAATTTGCTGTTCTAAATTCAAACTTATCACTCCTTTGGCTTGTCACACTTAGTATACCTAATATTATAACCTACAAATTATTTACTTAAAACAAGAAATGTACTAAAAAATCCTTTACATCTTCCACTATTAAATTCTGCCATAATATATTCTATGTAAATTTTCACTCATCTATCTCAAGCCCGCATGTTTCATATAAATATTTACATATTTATATATTTTCCTAGGTAAATATTTTTCTATAAACATACTTACTGATGCTAGTATAGTTTTATGGACTCATTCTTGAAATAAATTATAATTAAAGTAAGAGAGGTGTGTCCGAATGAGAAGGAAAAGTTATACAGAAGATTTTAAGAAAATGATAATCGAGGTCTACAACACTGGAAAACCGATTAAAGAAATCTGCAAAGAATATGGCGTTTCAACAACATCACTTAATAACTGGATCAATCAAGTTCAGCCAAAAGAGAAAATATCTAAGAAACCAATAATAACTAATAATAAGATCAGAAATAATGAAATAAAAGGCGAAAAAGATGTTGAAGAGATTTCTAAGTTGAAAAAAGAAAATGAAAAAATTAGAATGGAACTTGAAATATAAAAAAAGCTACAGACATATTCTCAAAAGACTAGGCGATATAATTAAATTCATTCATTATAATAAATAGATTTATCCAATGAGATTGATGTGTAAATTCTTGCACATGCCCAAAAGCACTTATTATCAATCTCATCAATATGCTCCGTTCCGAAGGATGTTGAAAAATGAAACTCTAAAAGACCAAATACTTAAAAATTATACTGAAAATAATCGTAGGTATTAGTGCACCCAAAATTCAAAAAATCCCCTGGCTGGGACTATGAGTTTTGTGAATTTCAAAACAGAAAAGGTTCATCTTCATCAATCCAATATCAACCTTCTTCTGTTTTCGTTTCTCCTTAATAATAAAAATCCGCATCACAATTAGGATAGTCCATTACTGGTATTCCATTCCTTTTACATTCTTGTTCTGAACTATATTCTCCATTAAAATATTCATCCATATCAGTAAACTCATCTACGATGTCTGCAGGAGAGAATTCACTGTAATTATATTTATAAAACTATTCCATGTGTTCTATCTTTTTGGGATTCATACATATATCGTTTCTGTTACTTGTTTCTCTCATATCATATATGACACCATAATCCTTATGCCATGTTTTCTATAAAAACTTTTTAGTTCTAAATTTGTCACATAATAATGGATTTCTTTTAAAACTTTATATTATTCTTTGCTTCCATGATTTCTTAATTTCATTTTGTCTTTTCTTTTAATAATTCACCAATATTTTTTGTTTAACAAAATTATAAAGATGAACAATATCTTCTGCTGACTGATTATTTATTCTTGAATAGTCACTACCTCTCCGTCACCACCCTAAATCCTTTAGTTTCTATGTGTTGAGCTTATTTTTCCTATAAATTCTAAAGCATCACACTCAATAACTTCTAAGACCATCATTATAATCTTCATACCAAAATCTCACTCCATTATTTTCATATTTAAGAATCCTATACTCTGCTATCGCAGTTCGGGCAAAGTATCTTCCTATATATTTTACAGCTTGTCTTGTATCATCCAATTTTCTTTTAGCATTTCAATAAAAGCTTTCCGGATATTTTTTATACAGATAACTCATTAATTGTCTTGTCTTATAAGAATTGAAGTGCTTTTTTATTATTTCTAATAAAACTTTTTGCCATGATTTTTTTTAATCTGGATACTGAATATAATCAACTTGTTTCACCACTTTGTTTTTTATCAACTGCGCCTTCAATTACTAAAGCATGCAAATGAGGGATTCTATTTTAAATCTCTACCCAAAGTATAAATTACTGCAATTACTTCATAACTAGAGCCTTTCTTTTTATTATACCAATATTTAATTACTCCATCTTGTAATTCTTTTAATAATTCTCTATTAGATAATAATAATTTCTAAGTTCCTTCGGTAGTGTAGTTACACTGTATCGATTTACAATTCTTAGCATGGTTTGTCTTTCAGCTATTTCATTGTATACAATCTACCATATCTATTACAAAATTTACTTTTACATATAAATAGAACTTTTATGCTCTCTCCGCATGTTTCACACTTATATTCCGCAAATCCATACTTAATATCACTGTACTTTAAAGTCTTATTTGTCTCTATATCAATATTCCTTCGCATATCTTTCGGCACCTTATTCCAATATTTACTTTTAGAACCATTATAGTTATATCTTAATATATCTTTTACTGTCATTTTCTCTTTCATCATAATATTTATATTTTATTAGTCATCCACAGATTGCCCAACTGTATAATTTCCTAAAGAATAAAAAAAATACCACGCCAAATAGATACTAGATTTCTTATGTTATATCTATTCGACGAGGTATAAGTTTATTTCTTATTTATTATTGTTAAATATACTTAGCTAATTTTTAGCCACTTAATTATCCCTATCCAAACAATGTCCTATCACTTAAGGCTTCTGCTCCATTAGCTTTTTCAAAGAGTCCAAGAAGTTTATTATTATCTAATTTTTCTTTTTCTTCCCCTTTGACGTCAACTAAAATCTTGCCTCTATGCATCATGAAAAGTCTATTACCATTTTCAAGAGCATGTTTAAGATTGTGGGTAACCATAAGGGTTGTTATTCCGCTATCTTTTACTATATTTCTTGTTATATCCATTATTATTTCTGATGTTTTAGGATCAAGTGCCGCTGTATGCTCATCTAGTAATAATAATTTAGGTTTAGACATTACTGACATAAGCAATGTTAAAGCCTGCCTCTGTCCTCCTGATAAAAGCTGTACTTTATTATAAAGCTTATCTTCCAGCCCTAAATTGAGTTCTTTTACCATCTCTTTGTAATAATCTATTCTTTTCTTATTTATCCCAAAACTAAGTCCAAAAGACTTTCCTTTATTATCTGCAAGAGCAATATTTTCTAATATTGTCATATTAGGCGCTACCCCCATTGATGGATTTTGAAAAACTCTCCCAATAGACTTTGATCTTGCGTATTCAGGTTTATTAATAACTTCATCACCATCTAGTAATATAGATCCTGAATCTGCCTCAAGAGTTCCAGATATCATATTTAACAATGTTGATTTCCCTGCTCCATTTGAACCTATTATACTTATGAAGTCACCTTGCTTAACATCTAATGATAATCTATCAAATACCCTATTTTCATTTATTGTATTTTGATTAAACACTTTGGATAGTTGTTTCACTTTTAACATCTTTAGCACTACCTCCTATAACAGATTTTCTTTTCTTAAACTTGAAGGCACCGCTATTAGAACATAATGCTATAACTACAATTATGGCTGTCATTAATTTTAAGTCATTAGCATTTAATCCAAGTTTTAATACAATTGCTATTGCCGCCTTGTATATAATTGCCCCTAGTATTGATAAGGTAGTCACTTTAATAAAAGACAACCTCTCAAATAATGATGTTCCGATAATTACTGCTGCAAGCCCCATTACAACAGTACCAGTTCCCATTCCAACATCACTAAATCCTTGGTATTGTGCAGTTAGTGCCCCTGCAAGTGCAACTAATGCATTACTTATCATAAGACCTAGTACTTTAACTAAATCTTTATTTACGCCAAGAGATGAAACTACTTGTTCATTATCCCCAACAGCTATAAGCAAAAATCCTGATTTAGTTTTTAAATATAAATCTAATAGTATTTTCACTACAATAACCATTATTAAAATCACTACTATAGCCGGAATTGATGACTTAAATAAATTAGGAGTATTAAATAACGGAACATTTGCTTTCCCCATTATTCTTAAATTAATAGAATATAGCCCTATCATTACTAATATTCCAGCCATTAAATTTGTTATTTTAAGCTTAACATGCAAAAATGCTGTTATTCCTCCTGCTAACGCTCCACCTAAGGTTGCTATTATTATACTAATCCATGGATTAACCCCATTTACCAAAAGAGCTGCGGAAATTGCAGCCCCAAGTGGGAATGTAGAGTCCACTGATAAATCAGGAAAATCTAAAATTTTATAAGTTATATATACTCCGATTGAAACTAATGAAAATAGCAGCCCTTGTTCTAAAATATTTATTAAAACACCCACTACTCAACGCCTCCAGTTACCTTTTTACAATTTGCTTCTATATCTGCTGGAAGTGTTATATTCAATTTCTTAACTACATCAGTATTTATAGTAAATGACATATCACTTAATGTGCTTATTTCAACATCGGATGGCTTCTTTCCATTTAAAACTTCTGCTGCTTTATATCCAGCTTCTTTTCCTAGCTTGTAATAATCTATTCCTATAGATGCAAGTCCACCTTTAGTTACTACTGCTTCTTCTGCTCCTATTATTGGAACCTTTTTGTCTACACAAAGCTTGCCTACTAATGCATATCCTGAAGCAACTGTGTTATCTGTAGGTGTGTATAATACATCTATCTTATCTAAAGCACTTGCTAAGTTTTGATTTATCTCATTAACGTTTGTAACACCAATTTCTTTTACTGCTAAGCCTTGTTTTTCTGCAGCTGCTTTAAGTTCATCAACTTGAACTACTGAATTTGTTTCTGAAGTGTTGTAAATTACTCCTACAGTCTTAGCATTTGGAAGTAATTTTTTTAGTAATTCCATTTGCTTGTCCACAGGAACTTTATCTGATGTACCAGTGACATTTGTACCTGAACTTTTCCAATCCTTTGCTACTTCTGCTTTAACAGGATCTGTTACTGCTGTAAATATTATTGGAATATCTTTAGTTGAATTATAAGCAGCTTGAACTGCTGGTGTTGCAATTGCAAAAATCAAGTCTTTCTTTGCATCTGTGAATTGCTTAGCAATTGTTTGCGCATTAGCTTGTTCACCTTGAGCATTTTGCTGTTCAATTTTAATATTCTTACCTTCTTCATATCCTTTTTCTTTTAATCCATCGACAAATCCCTTATTAGATGCATCTAACGCATCATGTTGAACTAACTGAATTACTCCAATATTCTTAACTGCCGATGATGCAGTACCTCCATTATTAGAATCCGTTGAACTTTTTCCGCATCCTGCAAGGATTCCTCCAACTAAAACTGTGCATAGCAGCATGGCTGCTTTCTTTTTTCCTACCATATTTCTATCCTCCTACTATAATTCTTATTATCAATTTCCTACTATACTCCAAAATGCCAACTACCTTCTCAATAAATACAATCATAAATATACATCTATATTTATGATAAATATTCAAATAAATTGATAATAATTTATAAATCCTTTAAGTTATGATATCATATTTTGAAATACTTGTAAAGTTGCTGCCTCTACTTTGCAAGCTTTTTTAGTTTTTTATTGTAAAAATTATAATTATGTGTTTGTAACCCTTAACAACAATAATCTTTATTATAAATTATAAATATTTTATGAATACAAAGATTATGGTATACATATATGTTGCAATAAATTTCAACATTTTTATCTTAATTAAGCAATTGGCTTATTAGAATTTCAAATGCAGTTTTATTATTACAATATATATAAATATCAAATACTATAATTCATTCTTTATAAAATTATTTGATGTATTACCTGATAGTTTGAGAGAAACTTTTATAAATCAAACTTTGTAGAACCTATATATGCACAAAACATTTGAAAACAAAAAAAAGGTCCTTAGCATGAAGGCTTTTCCATTTTAGTTTATCGCACTGATAACACGACTTTTTAAAACGGATGCAACCTTGCAGCCTAGAACCTTTTTTGTTTTATATCTTTAAATATTCAATATACCGAAAAGTACAATAACCAAAATAACAAAGAACTATTTTTCCGCCTATAAAATTTATAAAGGTAATGACCTATGCCCTATTCCTATAGCTACTTCATCTAAGTGCAGAAGTCCAATACTTAAGAATATGCATACTGAAATATGTTCTCCACCTCTAGCTATTCCGATTTTCCCACCTACATTTTGGCCATTTGCTCTATTTGCAACTTGAATAACCGCATCTCTAGTTGCACCTATAACAGCACCTTCATGCAAATGCTCTTCTCTTATTAACTCGTTTCTTTTTGCAGCAACTAATGCACTTTCGAGTATTTTAGATATTGATGAGTTTATATTTCCACCCACATTTACTGCGGTAACTTTAATTCCCTTCTCTGCATATACTTTCTTTAAATGCTCTTCTTCATGTCTATCACATATAGCCATTTTAGTAGCTATCTTTGCAACTCTTGTACTATTGCTTTCCATAACTTGATACCTCCAACGTATTCTCTAGGCACATTATAACACATTAACTTTTCTTATACTTCAAAATAATCTGATAATTTATAGATAAACAAAAAATAGGACTAAAGAGTGTTCTTCTACTCTCTAGCCCCTATATTATACCTAATTAATAATCTTTAATCTTGTTATATAATCTCATTTTTAGATGTGGCTTCTTCAAAAATATAATTAATAAAAATTCCCCATAGCTCTGAATTTATTATATCTATTATCTATTAGTTCATTTAAATCTTTTTCTTTTAATTCTAACAAGCTATCTACAATTGTTTTCTTAAGAACCTCTGCTGTTTTAACAGGGTTTTTATGTGCACCACCCCTAGGTTCTTTTACGATACCGTCAATTATATCAAAACCCTTTAAATCTTTAGCAGTAATTTTCGCAACTGCTGCTGCTTCTTTAACTCTGCTTGGATCTTTCCATAGAATCGAAGCAAATCCTTCTGGTGAAAGAACTGAATATATAGAATGTTCTAACATAAAGATTTTATCTGCAACTGCTAAAGCTAAAGCTCCTCCACTTTCGCCCTCACCTGTTATAATTGAAATTATTGGTGTCTTTAATCTACTTAATTCAAAAAGATTATTTGCTATAGCCTGCCCTTGACCTCTTTCTTCTGCTCCCATACCTGGAAATGCTCCCATAGTATCTATAAAACAAATTATTGGCCTTTTAAATTTTTCGGCCTGCTTCATAAGTCTTAATGCTTTTCTATATCCTTCTGGATTAGGCATTCCAAAATTTCTTTTTATATACTCACTAGTATTTGATCCTTTAGTTATTGCTATAACTGTAACATTTATATCATTAATAGATGCGATTCCACCAATTATAGCTTGATCATCACCAAAGTTTCTGTCTCCATGAAATTCGATGAAATCTTTAAATATAGTTTCTATATAATATTGCCCAGATGGTCTGTCTTTGTGCCTTGCTATTTCAACACTTTCCCATGGTGTTACATTAATTTTCATAAAATCTTTATCCATAATTAATTCCTCACTCCATGCAAAATAAGAATTTTATATATACATGCCCTCATATTCTTTCTTTCAACAATGGCATCAACAAAACCTTTTTCAAGTAAAAATTCTGCTTTTTGAAAATTATCTGGAAGAGTTTCTTTAATTGTGTTTTCAATAACTCTTCTTCCTGCAAATCCTATTAATGCATTCGGCTCACTTAAAATGATATCACCTTCCATTGCAAAACTTGCAGTTACTCCTCCAGTTGTTGGATCTGTTAATATAGAAATATATAAAAGACCAGCTTCACTATGCTTTGCTAGAGCTGCACTTATCTTTGCCATTTGCATAAGTGAAAAAATACCTTCCTGCATTCTAGCACCGCCAGATGCTGTAAAAATCATTAATGGAAGCTTATTTTCTGTAGCATGTTCTATAAGTCTTGTAATCTTTTCACCAACTACAGTTCCCATACTTCCCATCATAAAGAAGCTATCCATAATAGCACATGCTACTTCTATACCATTTAGCTTTCCAACTCCAGTAACAACAGCTTCTGTACTATCAGTCTTAGTGCTTTTCAATTTTTCTTCATAGCCTTTAAAATCTAATGGATTAGTAGTTTTTAAGTCTTTCCAGAATTCCCTAAAAGTATCTTTATCAAAAAATACTTTTATTCTTTCTTTTGCATTAAGTCTAAAATGATGACCACAAGTTGCACAAACGAACTTAGAATTTTCTAAGTCTTCTGCATATATCATCGAATTACACTTATCACATTTCTCCCACATACCTGATGGTATATTAGGTTTTTCTTCAGAAACACTCTTTTTTAACGTTGAGGATTTAACAGTTGCATATTGTCTTTTTACAAATAAATCCTTAAGCATTCTTCTTCACCATCTTTTCTGCTAAAAATGAAGTATCATAATCTCCTTCTAAGAATTCTTTAGTATGAAGTATTGATAATTCAAAATCAATATTAGTTTTTACCCCACCTACTGCAAATTCTGCTAATGCTCTATCCATTTTCACAATAGCTTCATTTCTATTATCACCAAAAGTAATTAATTTAGCTATCATAGAATCATAGCAATGAGGAATTTTATACCCACAGAATATAGCTGAGTCAACTCTTACTCCCATACCTCCTGGTACACAAAGCTCTTCGATTGTTCCTGGACATGGTCTGAAATCATGTTCTGGATCTTCTGCATTAACTCTACATTCTATTGCATGACCTTTAATCTTTATATCATCTTGAGTATAAGCTAATTTTTCTCCTGATGCTATCTTCAATTGTTCTTTTACTAAGTCTATGCCTGTAATCATTTCAGTAATTGGATGCTCTACCTGTATTCTCGTATTCATTTCCATAAAATAAAAATTATTATCTCTATCAAACAAGAATTCTATAGTTCCTGCATTCTTATAATCTACAGCTAAAGCTGCTCTCTTTGCAATTTCACCCATTTTAGCTCTTAATTCTTCTGTTAATACATTTGATGGTGCTTCTTCTAAAACCTTTTGGTTCTTTCTTTGCATTGAACATTCTCTCTCACATAAATGTATAACATGGCCATGTTCATCAGCTAATATTTGAAATTCAATATGCTTTGGCTTTTGAACAAATTTTTCTATATATAATGAATCATCTCCAAAACAAGCTTTTGCTTCTGTTTTAGCAGTTTTAAAGCCCATTAAGAATTCTTCATCATTATTAGCAACTCTTATTCCTTTACCGCCGCCGCCTGCTGATGCTTTTATCATTATTGGATATCCAATACCTTTTGCAATTTCTAAAGCATGGGCTTCGTCTCTTATTTCACCTTCATATCCAGGTACTACTGGGACACCAGAAGCTTTCATAATTTCTCTTGCTTTAGCCTTGTTTCCCATAAGCTCAATTGTCTCATAATCAGGACCTATAAATTTAATATTGCATTGTCTACACATCTTTGCGAATTTAGGATTTTCTGATAAAAATCCAAACCCTGGATGTATAGCGTCAGCTCCAGTTAAAACACATGCACTTAGAATGTTTGTTATGTTTAAATAACTATCTTTAGGCATTGCAGAACCAATACATACAGCTTCATCTGCAAGTTGAGTATGAAGTGCTTCTTTATCTATTTCTGAATAAACAGCTACTGTACTTATTCCCATTTCTCTACAAGCTCTAATTATTCTAACTGCAATTTCTCCTCTGTTAGCAATTAGCACTTTCTTTAACATCTTTATCACCTATCCTATTGTATTGCAAAAATTATTTCCGCTTCACAAACCGTCTTTCCATCAACTGATGCTATTCCATTTCCAATACCTACAGGTCCTTTAATTTTTATTATTTCACAATATAAATCTAATTTATCGCCCGGTACAACTTTGCCTTTAAATCTTGCTTTATTAATACCTGCAAATAACGGAGTTTTTCCTTTAAATTTTTCCATTGAAAGAATAGCTACTGCCCCTGTTTGAGCTAAAGCTTCAATTTGAAGTACTCCTGGCATAATTGGCTCTTCAGGATAATGCCCTTGAAAAAATGCTTCATTTGCAGAAACATTTTTATATCCTCTTACAAATTGTTTTTCTTCTATTTCCATTTCAGTTACTCTATCTATTAAAAGCATTGGGTATCTATGTGGTATAATCTTTTTTATTTCATTTATGTTAAGCATTAATTATTCCCCCTTAACCTTAAATAATGGCTGGCCATATTCTACCATATCTCCGTCATTCGCTAAGCGTTCTACTATTACTCCATTATATTCGCTTTCGATTTCATTCATAAGTTTCATAGCTTCTATAATGCAAATAACCTTTCCCTTAGAAACTGTGCCGCCAACTTCTACGAAAGGTGAACTTTCTGGTGATGCTGAAGAGTAAAATGTTCCAACCATAGGAGAAGTTATAATACTTACATCCTTATCGTCTATAACTACTTCTTTTTCAGTAGCC
Organism: uncultured Clostridium sp.; assembly: GCA_963524945.1. Classification (GTDB taxonomy): domain Bacteria; phylum Bacillota; class Clostridia; order Clostridiales; family Clostridiaceae; genus Clostridium. The sequence continues at coordinate 15,935 of CAURJV010000061.1, read as the reverse complement.
TTTACTTCTTCTTTCTCCACTATATGATTTTCTGATCTTTCTACTGAACTAGCAGCAGTGCTAACCTGATTGTTTACAGCTGGTGTATAATTTCCTGCACCATTATCAGCTAATCCTCTAGTTAATGATTTATCCATTTTTATATGATCATTTCCACTTTGAAGCTCAAAAAAGGCCAAACTTGAAGAGTCAACCAATTTAACAAGCTCTTTAATTTTTTCAAAGTCCATAAAAATATCCTCCTCTTATATAGACATCTTATATTAAAATATTGTTTACCTATTTTATGCCATACTAAGTTACTGCATTTAACTTTTCTGGCACAAAATATATATAACATCTTTTATTTTACCAAAGATATCTTTATTATTTCCACTTTTTCAAAAGTAAAGTGGCATTATGTCCACCAAATCCTAAAGAGTTAGTAAGTGCATATTCTAAATCTTGCTCTCTTCCAACATTAGGAACATAATCTAAATCTAATTCTTCATCTTTTGTTTTATACCCTATTGTTGGTGGGATAAATCCTTCTTGAAGAGCCTTTGCACATATTATTGCTTCAATTGCTCCTGCCGCTCCTAAAAGATGACCTGTCATAGATTTTGTTGAAGATATTGGAACTTTGTATGCTTCTTCTCCAAACGCTTTTTTAATAGCTGCTGTTTCAAACTTATCATTTAATTCTGTTGAAGTTCCATGAGCATTGATATAAGAAACTTGTTCTGGTTTAATTCCTGCTTCCTCTATAGCATCAGCCATAGCTCTTGAAGCTCCTGCTCCTTCTGGATCTGGCGATGTGATATGATATGCGTCACAAGTTGATCCATATCCCACAACTTCGGCTATGATGTTTGCACCTCTAGCTTCAGCATGTTCTAAAGATTCAAGAATTACAACTCCTGCACCTTCTCCCATTACAAATCCACCTCTTTCCTTATCGAAAGGAATAGAAGCTCTTTCTGGATTATTTCCTGAATTTAATGCTTTCATACTATGGAATCCAGTAACTCCAAGCCTAGTTATAGGTGCTTCTGCTCCACCTGCAAGCATTACATCTGCATACCCATGTTTTATTGTTCTAAATGCATCACCAATATTGTTTGTTCCTGTTGCACAAGCAGTTACTGCTGATGTACATGGTCCTCTTAATCCATATTTAATAGCTACATTTCCTGCACCTAAATTTATTATTGTCATAGGAACGAAAAATGGAGATACTCTCTTAGATTTTCCAGTTGCAATTTTAGTACATTCAGTTTCAATAGTTTCAAATCCACCTATACCAGATCCAAGCATTACTCCAAATCTTTCTAGATTTTCTTTTTCTAAATCTATTCCTGAATTCTTTATTGCTTCATCTGATGCAACCAAAGCAAATTGCGCAAATCTATCTAATCTCTTTGCTTCTTTCTTTCCTATTAAAGTATCTGGATCAAAACCCTTAACTTCCGCTGCGATTTTTACATCTACTAAATCTTTATCAACTAAAGTTATATAATCTATTCCTAGCTTTCCGCTTTTTGCGTTATCCCAAAACGTACTTACATCATTTCCTATCGGAGTCAGAGCTCCCATCCCCGTAATTACTACTCTTCTTTCCATAAATCAAACTTCCTCCATTACATTAACATTCCACCGTCAACCTGGATAACTTGCCCTGTAACATAATCTGCACTTTCACTTGCAAGGAAAGCTACAACATTTGCTACATCACTTGCTTTTCCTAATCTCTTAAGCGGTATGTTCTTCTTCATCTCTTCTTTATATTTATCTGCTAAAGCTTCTGTCATATCTGTTTCGATATATCCTGGTGCTACTGCATTTACAGTAATTCCTCTTGAACCAATTTCTCTAGCTAATGATTTTGTCATTCCAATTACCCCTGCTTTAGATGCAGAATAATTTACTTGACCTGCATTTCCAGTAATTCCAACAACTGATGAAAGATTTATTATCTTTCCATGTTTTTGTTTCATCATAATTGGAGTGATAGCTTTTAAGCAGTTAAACACACCTTTTAGATTTACATCAATAACATTATCAAAGTCTTCTTCTTTCATTCTGATTATTAATCCATCTTTTGTGATTCCTGCATTATTTACCATGATATCTATAGTACCAAATTTTTCTTTCGCAGAATTGATAAGATTATCAACTTCTTCTGACTTAGATATATCACCCTTTACGCATAAAGTTTCTACACCCATGCCTTTTATTTCATTTTCAACTTCTAATGCTTCTTTTTCATTACTTCTATAATTTAAAACTATATTAGCTCCAAGAGATGCAAGCTTTAAAGCTATCGCTTTTCCAATTCCTCTTGATGCTCCTGTAACTATTGCACATTTTCCTTTTAGCATATATTAAATTACCTCCTATTGTTATAAACAATTAACCTATAACAGAGCTGCAAATAATTATTTATAATCTATCTATTAATTCAAAATAACTATTTATATATTAAAGATCATTTTTCATTTTATCAACTGTATTTTTTAATGAATCCATATCCTCAACATTTAAAAGATTTGCACTCTTATTTATTTTCTTAACAAATCCTCTAAGAGCCTTTCCAGGACCTACTTCTATAAATGTATCCACGCCACTATCTATCATATGATTTATAGTCTTTTCAAAAAGGACTGATGTTCTTATATGTTTCTTTAATAAGTCTTTAACATCATCTTCTTTTTCATAAGGAAGCCCTTTAACATTTGAATAAACTACTTTGTTAAGTTCTTTAATATCAACATTTTTTATAGTATTAAAGAATTCTTCACTTGCAGGCTCAAGAAGGGAACTATGAAATGGTCCACTAACCTTTAGTGGAATTCCAAGGCCACCTAATTCTTTTGCAATTTTCACGGCTTCATCGATTGCTTTATTTTCTCCTGAAATAACAACTTGACCTGGACAGTTAAAGTTAGCACCTTCAACTATTCCAAATTCACCCGCTCTAGTTAATAATTCTTGTATCTTTTCATCATTTAATTTTAATACGGCAGCCATTTTTCCAAGACCTTCTGGTAGCGCACTACCCATTATTCTTCCTCTTTCTTTTATAAGAAGTAATCCTTCTTCTAAAGAAAGGGCTCCCCCGTATATTAGCGCTGCATATTCTCCTAAGCTAAGGCCTGCTGCATAATCTGCTTCAATGCCATTTATCTCTAATGCTTTTAACGCTATAAGTGATGCAACAAGGATTGTTGGTTGTGCATTTTCTGTTGCTGTTAAAATTTCGTCAGGCCCTTCAAGCATCATTTTCTTAATAGGCATATTTAAAATTTCTTCACTACGATCTAATATTTCTTTACATTCTGGTATATTCTCGCAAAGTTCTTTTGCCATTCCAATAGTTTGAACTCCTTGACCTGGAAAAAGAAATGCAGTTTTACTACTATTCATGATTTCCTCCAAAACGCTTAAATATTTCATTTGCTTCAGTAAATAATTCTTCGATCATTTCCTTACATGATTGTTCCTTACAGATAAGTCCTGCTATTTGACCTGACATAAGTGATCCATTATCAACATCACCGTCTACAACAGCCTTTTTAAGTGCACCAACTCCAAGTTTTTCTAACTCTTCAGCAGATGCTCCTTCTTTTTCTAATTTAAGATAAGTTCTTGCAAGCTTATTTCTTAGAACTCTAACTGGGTGACCTGTTGGTCTTCCTGTTACTTCTGTATCTATATCATTGGCTTTTAGTACTTTATCCTTGTAATTTTGATGTATTGTACATTCTTTTGCCACTAAGAATCTTGTTCCAACTTGAATTCCTTCAGCGCCTAACATAAATGATGCAGCCACACCTCTGCCATCACCTATTCCACCAGCCGCTATAACTGGTACGCTTACAGCATCAACAACTTGTGGTACTAATGTTATAGTAGTTAGCTGACCTACATGCCCACCTGATTCAGTACCTTCTGCAATGATTGCATCAGCTCCTGACTTTTCCATTCTCTTAGCTAATGCTACAGAAGCTACTACTGGTATAACCTTTATCCCATGAGCTTTCCATTTCTCCATATACTTTCCTGGGCTTCCTGCACCAGTTGTAACAACAGACACGCCTTCTTCACATACTAATTCTGCTATTTCCTCAGCATTTTCTGCCATTAGCATTATATTTACACCGAAAGGTTTATTAGTTAATTCCTTTGTTTTCTTTATCTGTTCTCTTACCCACTCAGTTGGCGCTGCCCCTGTTATTATTCCAAGTCCACCAGCTTCACTTACTGCTGAAGCTAAAGATGCATCTGCAATTCTTGCCATAGCACCTTGAAATATAGGATATTCTATTTTTAACAGGTCACATACTCTATTTTTTTCCACAACATATTCCTCCTACCATTACCAAATCACAAAATATCGCTTAATGTACTATCTCTTACTATAATAATGGAACTTCCTGTATTTTAATCTTGTCTATGTATAATAGCCATTTTGCCTATCATGATAAGTAATTTTACTATTATAGCATATTTTTATCAATGAGATTACTAAAAAGTTAAAAATAAGTTCATATTCTCCAACATTTATATATTGGTTTTTTATAAGTATTCAATTGGATCTTGTATTGTTTTTAATCTCAAAGGACCTGATTTCTATTTCCATAGACTTTCCATTGTTATAGATAAATATATTTTAAAGTTAAATAATGAAAGCTTATTTAACTATTATTTTCTATTACCACTCAAGCAATGTTGCTGCATATGTTAACCCGCCACCAAATGCAACTAAAATAATTTTATCGCCTTTATTTAATAAGCCTTTTTCATACATTTCATTTAAGGCTATAGGTACTGTTGCAGCTGATGTATTTCCTACTTTTTCTAGATTTAAATAAAATTTATCTTCGCTTAATTTTAATTTTTCAGCTGCTAATTTTATAATTCTATAATTTGCTTGATGAGGTACTATATATTTAATATCATCAAATGAAACATTAGTATCTTTCATAACTTCAGTAACGGCTTCATCTATTGCAGATACCGCAAATCTAAGTATTTCTCTACCATTCATATCGATAGTTCTTTTAGCTAATTTTTTTTCTTTTGAAAAAGGAGTATCAAAATCAGTGGCACCTATAGTAAGTGCTTCCCCTTTTTTCCCATCCGCTCTTAAATATGATTTAATTATTCCTGGTGCCTCATCCCTCTTAAGTACAGCCGCCCCAGCACCATCTCCAAATAAAATACAAGTGCTTCTATCTGTCCAGTCCGTTACTTTTGAAAGAACTTCAGCTCCAACTACTAATGCATTTTTATAATTCATAGACATCATTAAAGCTTTAGCTGTCTCCAAGCCGTATACAAATCCTGAACAGGCAACACTTATATCAAAACAAGCTGCCTTATCTGCATCCAAATTACTTTGAACTAGACATGCAACTGATGGTATAAACATATCTGGACTAATGGTAGCAACAATAATAAGTTCTAAATCTTTTGCATCAATACCAGCTCTTTCAAGAGCAAGTTTAGCTGCTTTTGTTGAGATATCAGATGTATTTTCTCCTTCTGAAATTCTTCTCTCTCTCATCCCTGTTCTTTGCACTATCCATTCATCACTTGTTTCAACAAATTCACTTATTCTATCATTAGTAACTACTAGAGATGGAAGATATGCTCCAATTCCAGCAATTTTAATATTACTCATATTTTTCTCCTTCATTATACTAATTCATATTTTTCTTTAAAAAAGTTATTTATTTTACTTAAAGAAGAAATTAAAATTTCTTCCTCTTCTAACGTTAATCCTTCTATTGCATTATTTATCATTTCTCCATGAAATCTCTGATGGATTCTGAATGCTAACTTTCCTTTTCTAGTTAATTTAATAAGGACAACTCTTCTGTCTGTTTCTATCCTGTTTCTTTCTACATATCCTTTTTTAATTAATTTATTGATAGCAGTTGTTAAAGTACTCACTGTAATTTTTAATTTTTGTGCTACCTCTGACATTGTTCTTTCACTATACATACCAATAGACTCTATAGTATGAATTTCTGTTATTGAAAGATCTGAAAGTACACCATTCTTTAAACTTTGTTCCTCAATTTGTAAGACATCATTAAATAACTGCACCAAAAGTTCGTTAATCAGTTTTGTTGATTTATCCATTTATCTGCACTCTCCATTTTGGCATCCAAAAATATCTTCTAACAAAAACTATATTCAGTGTTTATAAAATGAAAAATTTGGTAATGAAAATTTTAAATATCATACCAAATAAACAATCTATTGACCAATTAGACATATGAATAAAATAATAAGTAAAAGACGCGATGATATTTTGTCCTAAGACTGGCTCCGCCTAATTCATATGGAATGTAAAATACCACCTGAAAAGTTTTACCTTACTTGAGACAAATATATAGACAAACATATTTACTTTATATTTTCTTAATATGTCTTATCTTTAAGATACCTTAATTTTCTTTATAACAAAAAACTATTAAATATATATATGTTACAATAATAAACTTACACTTAAAATTCTAGTAAGCCAACCACTTAATTAAGATAATTAATGTAGGAACTCAATTGCAACATAAATAATTATTTTATATAAAAAATAAATGGTGCGAAAAGTTTTAAAATCAAATAGTTTGATAATCAAAATATACTATACTCAAAATACATTGTCAAATTTTTTTCAATTTTTTCCAGTTAAGAGTGCGCTTTTAATTAGCAATTTCCTATGATATAATTAATTAAATCAGTTAATATTATCTATAATATTAATTTTTAAACATAGGAGGTGTACATATCATGACTAGAAAGTTAATTATAACTACAGTTTTAATGTTAAGTATTGTAATGGTTTCTTGTAGCACAAAGCCTAGCTATTCCCCTAAGCCTAGTGATAATAATACCACTACTGTAGAACAAAATAAAGACGACAATAACTCTTCTAATACTGATAGTAAAAAAGCTAATGAAACTACTGGAGATGCAAAAAAAGTAAATAAAGTAAAACTTTCTATATATAGTGTGGATGAAAATTCTTTAGAACCAAATGAATCAGGAACAATAGAGATAAATGAAAATTCAAGCTTACAGGACAAGCTAAAAGAATTGGCAAAAGCTGTATCAGAGAAAAGATTTGATAGTTTACCAATTGAAGTTAAATCTATAGATACCGTTAACGGTAAAAAAGTTGCCACTATAAACTTGGCTGACTCTAATAATAAAAAATGGGTTCCAAAATTCCAAGGCTCAACTGGCGGTTCAGTTACAGCTAATACTCTAATCGAAAATTTCCTTCAATCTAATAACAAATCTAAAGGTGAATGGATTGATGGTGTAAAATTCCTATATAATAATGAAACAATAGAATATGAACATGCATCAGACTTATCTACTATTAAGTATGCAAATTAATTACATTAAGTTATAACAAAAAGAAGCCAAGCTTTAATATTTAAAACTTGGCTTCTTTTGATTTTTATTCTATTTTCCATTATTTCAACAAAATCTCTTCTTATATAATAGTATTTATTTCAAAGCTCTTAAATTTTTTCTCATTACAACATATATATGTTACAAAAATAATTCTTCATCATAATTCTAAAAATATCGAAAGAATTTTAGGCATAATTGTGAATTGTAAAATGTGCATTGTGAATTGCAATATATATTTAAATTTATTAAGAAATTACTGTATATGTTTGAGTATAAGCTATTTGTTCATCACCTAATGTAAGGTAATAATATATTGGTATCATATACGTTGAATAAAATAATGTTGAAGCTTCTGGCACATTGTTTTCTATTGCTCTTACTAAGAGTTGTTGGTGCTTTAAACTTACAATATAGCAAGTAGCTATAATTACAATTTGTTCTGCAAAAAACACGTCAGAAATTGAATTTGAATATTTATCAGCATGATTTACCAAATTAGTCCTAATAATTCTAAGTTGGTCAATATAACGCTGTATCTCAACATCAAACTTCTTTAAGTCATCAACTGGCGTATCTGGTTTTATATTATATACAGTTAAATTTGCCCGTATAACTTTAATTTGATTTAAACTGTTAATAATATCCTCCTTATTCTGTAAATTAGATATTTTAGGGCCATACTGCTGAGGTATACTTGGAATTTGTGCATATGCTAAATTACTTGTGAATACTGTTATGAATACTACAAACGTTATCAAACGAATTATTATTTTACGCATTATTGTTCCTCCATATTATAATAAATCTACCTTATTTACAAAAAGTACTCTTTAAGTTTATCCTTTGTTATTTTAAATATTTTATTCCTAAAAAATAGATTATATTAATGAGGATATGCGCCAATACTGAAAGGACATCCGTTCTATTGTTTCCAATAATGTAATTATATTTAAATTAACACTTTGATTACATGTGAATTGATATCTGAAAATATAAATAATGTGGTTGCTTTTACTAAATGCTGCCTTAGAATTATCTAGATAAATCTCGGGGCAACTGGAGCAAATGCATACCACATTATTTCGCAGAATATACTCACAAACTTAATTTTCACATTGGATATCTAGCCAAAGATTCTTATACTCTTCAAGTTTTCTTATTGGATCCAATTCTTTGTCTTTCTTCATATACTCTAAAAAGAATTCATTTAATTCTATACTTTTTTCTACATCTCTTAACGCCTTTAGATTTTCATTTATATTTACATAATAACAAGCTCTATTATAATATAAAAATCCTTCTTCATCATTTTCTTCTATTCCCTTACTTATTACTTCAATAGCTTTTTCAAAATTACCTTCTTCTCTATATATGATAGATAAGTTCAAAAAGCTATAAGGGTAATTAGGATTTTCTTCAATAGATTTGTAATAATACCCTTTACTCTCTTCTACCTTATTTAATTTATTTAAAATTACTGCTTTATTAAATAGGATCTTGTAATTTTTCCCCTCAATTTCTAACGCCTTATTTATATAATTCAGTGCATCAGCATTTTCATCGTTTTCCTCTAAAATACAAGCTACATTTGCATATGCCCACATATAATTAGGATTTATTTCAATGGCCTTTTTATAATTACTTATAGCTTCATCCTTTTCACCAGATTCATCGTATATATTTGCCAAAAAGAAATACGCCGAATCATAATTAGGAGCTTTTTCTATAGCCTTCTCATAATATTTTTTAGCCTTTTCTAATTCACCATTTTCATCGTATATTATTGCCAATCCATAATATGCTATAGCATAATCCTCATCTAATTCAATTACTTCTTTATACTTTTTCTCTGCATCACCTGACAGCCCAACTTCGTCATAAGCTAATGCCATATCCATTAGTAATTCTATATCTTGTTTTCCTCTATTTAATGCATATGCCTTTTGATAAAACGAAAGAGCTTTTAATAAATTATCTTCAGATCTTAGATTCCTTGCCATATTTATATAATTATTGTATAAATAATTTTTGTTTTCCATATTGTTCTTCATCCATTCATTTGATTTATTAATTCTAATATAGATAAACAATTTAAAAATCATACTTATGTGATACTAACCAAAAGAGTACCAGTTCTTTCTGGTGCAGAATATATCTCGAAGTATAAATCTAGTTCAAAGTTTGTTTATCTATATAGATGTCCAACTTTGTAAATAATATTTTTTATCTCTAAAGTAAGGACTCATCTGTAATTCCTCCAAAATAACTATATTGCTCATCTATTTTCAATACTTTTTCAAAGTTTGCATTGTTCCTCACATGTTTTAAGACATAATGCTGAAAATCATACCATAATTCTTCATCAATAATATATTTATTATTACTATCTACTGCAAATCTTGCATACTTACTTCCAAAATCTTTAGGTAAAAACAATACTTTCAATTTTCTTTAATTCATTTAAAAAATATGATTCAGCTAAAATTATCACCTCTTTAGAATTATATCACTAAAATAATAAAATACTCAATTTATATACAATTGAGTATTTTATCATATTGAACCTATATATATTGCAATTTAATTTTTACATTTTAATCTAGTGACGGTGCTTTACTTACTAAAATTTTAAATGTAGCTTTATCATTACAATATATATACTATTTATTTTTATATACGTCTATAACATTTTCAGTTTTATAATGACCATAGTACCAAGTATTTGTATAAGAAGTTGATCTAAAATTCAAAGAATCAGCAAGCTTAGTTTCTACTCCATCCTTTGTCTTCCATAAACTAAATGAATCGCCATCTTTTCTTACAAATAATATTTGATTTTCTGATACATATTTTGGCATGAAATCAAATGATTTATTATTTGTAATTTGAGTTATTTCTTTTGTTTCAGTGTTTACTTGATAAATATAGTGTGGTTCACTTTCCCAGTTTTTCGAACTTTGTGACATATCATCTTTTAAGGCATCAGCCCCAGAATATACTATATTCTTTCCGTCACTGGAATAATCCGGTGTCATGGATACTTGATTTTCTGGAATTAGACTTGTAAATTTGTTAGCTTTGATATCGAAGATTCCTAATGTCTTGTTGCTATACATGTCTCTATATTCCCCATTGTTAACAGTAACTATGCTGCTATCCACTGGATTTTGAGAAATATTATCTTTATATGCTAATGCAATCATATTATTATTTTCTATAAATTTATTGTTTAAAAGATCATATACTGCAAATTCTGTCATATCTGCTGACATTGAACCAGCATTAGGCTTATTCCATACGTACATGTATCTATCATCACTTGATATCCTCTCAACATTAGGTCTTGATCCAATGGATTCAAATAACTCAGAAGCTGTATACTGCTCTCCAATCTCTTTATTATTTCCTTCTATGCCTTCTAAAATAACCTTTTCTTCTTTAGTATCTAAATTATAGCTAATTATACCTATTGATTTAATAGTTTTTCCTTTGCCTGTAGTAGTTTCTAACTGCTTATTAGCATATACCTTATTTTTACTATCGCAATTGATATTAAAATAATCATATTCATTACTTATAATATCAACTAACTTTTTAGTATTAGTATTATACATAGACATACCTGCATTTTTAACAGAACAAATTAAGTTTCCTGAGTTATTCCAATCATATGACTCTACATTTTTAGCTACTTCAATTACCTCATGAGTTTCTATATTACAAATATATAAATCATCTTCTTTGGTATAAGCAACATATAACCCATCTTTAGATATTTTAGGTAATTTAATTTTTTCATTTTTATCAAGAAGAACTGGGTTATTTTCTTTTAATTCGGACATATATAGCCCATCATCTGATACAAATACTGCAAATTCTCCCCCTTTAGAACTTTTTGCTGCGCCATTATTACTAGCAAATACAGTTTTTGAAGCTAGCAAACTAGTAGATGTAAAAATCATGGTTACCATAAGTGAAATACAAACAATTATTTTTTTTGACTTTTTAAAAAACACTATATTTTTCAATCGTGTCTCAATCTCCTTTCTACTTTTACAAACTGATGTCCCTAAGCTGAGGGATTTATTCTGAGAATATTCTATTAACTCTAATATAATTTCTCCATAATATTTTCTTTTTGATTTATCCATATTCTTTATAAGTTGTTCATCTAAAGACAGCTCACAGATTATATTTATCCTATTTCTAATAATATAAACAATAGGATTAAACCAATTGATTATATTTGCTAAAAGTGCTGCTGCCTTCACCCATAAATCTTTACGTTTAAAATGAATTAATTCATGATCCAGTATTATTTCGAGCTTGTCCAAATTGTGGTCCATCTTAGGAATTGTGATAGTAGGTGTTAATATTCCTGTAATCATTGGACTTTTAATGCCACCGCATTCCTTTAAAATTATCTTCCTATATATATTAAATTTTTTCTTACAGTTTTCAAAAACATCAATTATTGATTTATCATCAATAATATCACTTACACTTTTGAGTTTTTTATAAAAAGAAATATATAAGTAAGTTTCCTTAATTACTAGTATGAGTACACCTAATATCCATACATAAAGCAGCATATTTCTATTCATTATCTTTTGCATCATACTTGTCTGCTTTAAATCCACTTGGCTTTGGCTTACAGGCTTAAGAGTACCATTCCCTTGCAAAACTCTTATCTCATCGCTTTTATCGTTGCTCTTAAGCATCTTTTCATAATTTTGCTGCACTACCGCATTCGTCTCATCATCCTGCATCAATAAATAATTCTTATGTTCCACTATTTGAGGCAATTTAACAAAGCTCCCAATAGGTATAATAAAAATTAAAAGTGTTATAAATAGCATATAATAATTCCAAGTAGCACTAAAAGTTTTCTTAGTAAATGGATTAAATAAACAAAGTATTAAAAACATAAAGCTGCCCGCTAATGACATTTGTAGAATATAATTTAGAATCCCCATATGTCTATACCTCTTTTAGCCATTCTTTCAACTCTGCAATATCTTTATTACTTATTTTCTTATTATTAAACAATGTTGCCATAAAGTTTTTAACTGATCCCTTATGCATATCTTCTAAGAAATTATCAGTTTGAATAGCTCTATATTCTTCTTCTGTAATTTTAGGAAAATAATTATTTAACTTTCCTACTTTAGTTACACTCAAAATCCCCTTTTCAGTTAATCTTGATATCAGCGTCATTATTGTTGTTACCTTCCATGAATTTTCTTTTGGAAGCTCGTCTAGAATCTCCGCTGTAGTAATTTGATCATTCTTTTTCCATATTATTTTCATTATCTCCATTTCAGCGTCCGATATCTTCCCTAATTTCATTTTTAACCATCTCCTCTATGTAATTCTACAAGGTGTAGTATTTATGTTTTTATACTACACCCTGTAGAATTACATGTCAATATATTCCTAAAAATTTTTAATAAAAAACTTATTATCATATATTTATTACAATTCACAATGTACATTTCACAATTACGGCTAAAATTCTTACACTATATATGTTACAATTGAATTTCTACATTTTGGTTTTTTACTAGTCATTCACTTCACTAGAATTTTAATGCAAATTTATTATTTCGACATATCTATTCAAACTAAACTACACAAAAATAAGCTATTAAAAACAGTTAATGCAGGGCTGATCTACTCTTGCTTGTCCTAATGAAATTAAGAACATGTGCGAGAAGATGTAACCCTGCATTAGTACTTTACAACGAATTTTTCATAAATCTGCTAAGTAAACATATATTGAATTAATTTATTTCAATTTCCATTTATATCTTGTTTCTAAAAATTCCCCTTGTCTATCATATCCTTTTATATTATATCCCATCTTGTTATATCCTTGCCTGTCATATCCTCCACTATTATATCCTTCTTTATCATATCCATATTTATCGTACCCATCTATATTGTAGCCTTCTGTATTAAAATATGTGCCATTTTTATGAACCCCTTTTTTATCAAAACCCTCTTCATTAAATTTTGTACCCTTTTTATGAATTCCTTTTGAATCAAATCCATGTTCATCATATTTCTTTAACCTATTAAAAAACAACATAAAGATTGCACCTCAATTTTAATTTATTATCTACACACTTATTTAAGCGGACAAAAAAAGACCGACCTTAGTAAAAAGGTCGGTTGCACTATTAACTCATCGAATATAAAGTGCCCAAATAAATATTCGAATCATGGTTTCCTTATATACATAATATTACTATTTAATCATTATTTTAACATGGAATTAATTACAAATCAATTGATAAGTAGATAATAAATATAATACTTTCAAGTTTTAACATATATATGATGAAACCCAAAATCACAGCTAAAATTCTTACAATATTTTCGGAATTATGGCTAAAGATTGTTTTTACAATATAATAAGCTATTAGGTGTTATTGATTAAATCATAATACCTAATAGCTTATTTCCTTAATGTATACTTATTTGTATGTTCCTATATCACTTCTACAATATGCTCCTTCAAAAGTCACATACTTAATATTTTCGTAAGCGTCTTTTCTGGCTTCCTCTAGCGTTTTTCCAAGGCCGATAACTGATAGTACTCTTCCACCGTTAGTCTTTAAAATTCCATCTTCTGCCTTAGCTCCTGCTAAAAATACTTTATCTTTAACTTTTTCATCAATTGTTATTTCGTATCCCTTGACAAAATCTCCTGGATATCCTTTAGATGCTAAAACAACATTTATGCAGACACCATTATTCCACTTAATTGTAGTTTTATCTAATTCTTCTCTTAATGCTGCTTCAATAACTTCTACTAAATCACTTTCCATTAGATAAAGAACTGATTGTGTTTCAGGATCTCCCATTCTTACATTATATTCTAAAAGATAAGTTCCTTTTGCAGTAATCATGATACCAAAGAAGATTATTCCTTTATAATCAAATCCTTCTTCTCTAATACCAATTAAAGTCTTAGCCATAATATTTTCTTCGAAATCCTTCATCACAGCTTCTGTCACATAAGGATTTGGTGCTAATACTCCCATTCCTCCTGTATTGGGTCCTTTACCTCCATTAAATATCTGCTTATGGTCTTTCCCTGATATGAATGGAATTATTGTCTTTCCATCAGTAATAGATAGAATTGAGGCCTCAACACCTTCTAAGAATTCTTCAATTACTATTTTTTGACCTGCTCCATTGAAGATATCATCTACCATATACGATTTTACTGCATCTATTGCTTCTTCTTTAGTTTCACATATAGCAACGCCTTTTCCTGCTGCGAGACCATCTGCTTTAACTACTGTTGGATAAGGACAGACTTCTAAATATTTAAGCGCTTTATTGACATCTGTAAATGTTTCGTATTCTGCTGTCTTAACGCCATACTTTTTCATAAATTCTTTAGAAAAGCTTTTACTTCCTTCAAGCATTGCTCCATTTTCAGCTGGTCCAAATATCTTTAATCCTTCTGTTTTAAACTTATTAACAATTCCCTTTGTTAAAGGATCTTCTGGTCCAACTATTGTAAGGTCAATAATTTCTTCTTTAGCAAATTTAATTAATTCATCAATATCAGTTATATTTACATTTTCGCATTTATTTTCAATTGCAGTTCCACCGTTACCTGGAGCAACAAATATTTTTTCAACCTTTTCACTTTTTGCAAGTTTCCAAGCCAAAGCATGTTCTCTACCACCTGAACCAATTAAAAGAAGTTTCATTTACATACCTCCAATTTTAGTGTTTAAAATGTCTATATCCTGTAAATACCATTGCTATTCCATATTCATTACAAGCATCTATTGATTTTTGATCATTCATTGAACCACCTGGCTGAATTATAGCCTTGATACCACTTTTAGCTGCTTCATCAACTACATCTCTAAATGGGAAATAAGCATCTGATGCAAGGATTGTAGCTCCTTTTCCTCTCTTTAAGGCATCTTCTGTTGGCCAAATTCTATTAACTTGACCTCCACCAATTCCAAGTGCTATTCCATTATGAGCAACAACTATAGCATTAGATTTAACGTATTTAACTACTTTCATTCCAAATAATAAATCTTTCATTTCTTCATCAGTTGGTTTCTTTTCAGTTACAACTTTAATTTCTTCTACTAATTTATTATCTTCCTCTTGAACAAGCATTGCCCCATCAACTGTAACCATATATTTATCTGCCTTTGGAGTGTTATGGAATTTAAGAACTCTTAAGTTCTTTTTAGTCTTTAAAACTTCTAAAGCATCTTCATCATATTCTGGTGCAGCTATAACTTCTAAGAAAATTTTAACCATTTCCTCAGCAGTTTTCTTATCTACTTTTCTATTGAATCCAATGATTCCTCCAAATATTGAAGTTGGATCTACTTCATATGCCTTCATATAAGCTTCATAAGAATCTTTTCCAATTGCAACACCACAAGGTGTATTATGTTTTAATGCGCAGCATGCTGGTTCATCAAATTCATTAGCACATTTCCAAGCTATATCAACATCTTTAAAGTTATTATAAG
>CAURJV010000060.1:0-33310 GCA_963524945.1 uncultured Clostridium sp. | reverse complement strand
AGTTCAAAGAAATTACAGGAGAAGATTTTATAAAAGTTTCTACACAATAGGAAAACATGAATTAGTAAATAGAATTTAACAATTGAATAAAAATATAATTCATAAATTTACATAAATTAAGTGCTTTTTTATTGTCTATTTTTATTTATAGGAAAATTTTAGAATAATTATATAAATGGTGTAAGAAGTCTATAAGAAATATTCAATCAGAAGATTTATAATAACATTAGGAATTAATGATAAAACATATTTAATAAATTACGGAAGGATAGGTAAAATCATGGAAGAGAAAAAAATAATCACAGAAGAAGTGGAAAAAAATTTTGTTAATACAGTGCTACGATTTATTATTAAGGAAGGGTTAACAGTTGGAAATGTTAAAGTAGCTATGAATGATATATACACATACTTTGAAGAAAATGCCACATTAGAAAAGACTACCGAAGTTTAGCGGTAGTCTTACTGTATTAATAGAAACGATATTTGTATTGTCCGCCACCATTTACAATTAAATACCATCTACCAGCACCTTCAACTGAAATATGCACTGGTGTTCTTGTATAGTGGCCACCAAAATATTTGAAGTTTTGACCGGATTTGTATTTACTAAAATTTGAACTATCTACTAAGAATACATCTGCGGCATGACTTAAAATAACTTCAACGGATAAGCTACTATTAGTATCAGCATATGGAATTTGGGCCATAATTATCACCTCCTCTGGTGGTAATATTCTACAAAATTATGTAAATACCTTTAAAAATATACAGAAAATTGTAAATTGAAAGATAATAAAATTTAACAACTAAATAAAAGGCAATGATTTGAGGTCTTTTTAATAGACCTTTTTTTGTTGCCTAAAATTATAGAAAGAAGTGATTTGTAAATGTCAAATGAAGAACAAAATTATGTTACTGAATTGAAAAATCAAATTTCAAATTTAGAAGAGAAATTGAAAAATCTTACTGAGGAGAGAAATCAACTTTTAGTAATGGCGCAACAATATCAAGCAGAATATGTATTGAGAAAGTAAAAAAGGTTGTCCATATCAAGACAACCTTCAAGATATTAATAATGATATCTAATTGTGAACGTAGGGTCTTTTCTATATTCAAAAGAAACTGCTTGTTTCCTAGAATTAGGGAAGTTTGCATATTGTGGGGAAATAGCTACACCATTTGTATCAATACCTGATGTTACAGATGTATCAATAATTGCGCCAATAGGAGCTACGACTGTAATTTGAATTTCATCTCCATTATCTGGCATAATAAAGCCATCAAATGGTAAAGTGATTTTCAATTCAAATACATTTGTACCTGCCTCAATCGGATATAAATGATAACTATAGCTCAATAAATAAGTATTTGTTGTCGATTCAACAGGGGTTAAAGGTTGCTTAGTTAAAACGCTAAGTAACGCTAAAGTTCCAATATCCTCATGTGTTTCATTAGTAACCCCATCGGTTGCTTTTTGTATTGCGTCAGAAAAATCAGAAATTCTTTGTTGCATAGCAGAAGCACTTGTTGGTTGAGGATTTATATGCAGATTTTCAAAAATAGATTTATAAAGTGGGTCAATTGGTTTAGGGTTTGGAATATACCAAAGTTCCTCAGTAGGTATTGGTTGGTCAGTAACAATTAAAGTTTCTACATGAATTTCGTCAAATTTTCCACCGTTGTGCAACGAAGTTCGGTGAATAGTAGCGGTAAAATCTTGCAATTGTATATTGATTGGCATTTGTAGCCACCTCCTAAATATTAAAATTATGTCCATTATTAGGATACTACATAATATACCATCTATCAACCAGTACTACAAAAATATAACTTTGATTTATTGAAAAGATATTAAAAATAAGCGATAATTTTAGAACTTTTTAGAGTTTTTTATTATCAAAAAATTATAGAAAGAAGATGATAAATTTGAAAATAGGATTAAGGGCAGGGCATTCAGACAATTGTACTGGTGCTATAGGAATTGTTGATGAACATGAACAAATGAAAAAATATTATCAAGCTGTTAAATCAGTTCTTGAAAGTTACGGTCATACTGTTATTGATTGTAATTCAAATGCTGATACAGAGAATGGTGAACTAAGTGAAGGTGCTAATATAGCCAATTCAAATGGTGTAGATTTCTTTGCGAGTCTTCATATGAATTGTTTCAATGGTCAGGGTCATGGAACTGAAGTATTAGTTTCAAGTCAAGCTAGTGGGGCATACCCAGTGACACAAAGGTTAGTACAGAACTTTAGTGAACTTGGTTTCGCAAATAGGGGAGTAAAATTTGTTAGTGATTATGAAATGAATCATGTATCAGCACCAAATATTATTTCAGAGATATGTTTTTGCGATAGTCAAACTGATATAGATATTTACAATCAATACTCTTGGGATAAATTAGCACATGTATTCTGTAATGCAATTGATAGTAATATCCCAAAAGATGTTATAGAAACTAAACCTTCAAATAATAAAGGCTATGTAGTTACAACTTATTTACCTCATTCATCAGATAATTATGATGGAGTAGATATTAATTATGTGCTGGGTTATTTTAATGGAATTAAGTGTTATGTTCGTGGAAATGCAAAAGGCATATGGATTGAAACGCAATATTTAGATCTAGATAAATGTAACGAACTTAAATCAACTTTAGAAAGTTGGTTTTATGAAATTAGATATTAAGAGGAGAGTGAATTAAATGATAAAATCATTATTAATAATATTAGTAAAATTAGTAGAAGCAAAATTAGAGAAAATAGGAATAGAACAAGCTATAATTAAAAATCAAAATTACATAACTGTAGCTAAACAAATATGGAATGAGATTGATGAAACTTTTAGAATAAGTACAAGTATAGAAGAAAAGTTACAATCTAAAGCTGATTTATTTGAATCAAAATTATTGGATAAGTTTCCTGAATTGAGCAAAGAAGATATTGATTTTTTAAGATTGGCAATAGGTGGAGAAGTTAATCAAGGAAAGCAAGTTGTTTTAGATAATTCAACAATTATTAAACAATTAACTGATGAAAATAATAGCTTAAAAGCTAAGAATGCTGAATTAGAAAATAAAATAGCTAGTATTCAAAATACTGTAGCTATGAATGTTGCTCAATAGGAGGGGATACTATGGATTTGACAACTATGGCAGGACTAATTTCTAATGTAGGTTTTCCTATTGGAATTACAATAATAATAATCTACTCATTATATAAATCTTTTAATGTATTATGTGATAAGGTTTTAAAGCCTTTAATGGATAGGTTTCTTAAATCATTAGATGAAGTGACTGAAAGTAATAAAGTAGTTACTCAGAGTAACAAAATATTAGTTGAAACTAATGCAAGCTTTGTAGGAAATGTTAATACTAAGATGGAAGATATAGAACAAAAAGTAGATATGATAATGGAAAAGTTGAAATAGTACATATAAGGGTACTAGGTTTGAGAAATCTTATTTGCTACCCTTTTCTTCCTCTTTTGATGATTATTTTAATGATATTTTGGATTAAGTTCAGAATAAAGGAATTAAGTACTCTTTGTAGAAATATTAAGTATTGTGTTTATTAAAAACAAAATGCATGTAAAATATATCTTTTATTGGAAGTGATGACATGGGTAATAACATAAGTATATTAGGAAAAAATATTAAGAATTTTCGATTGAAGAAACAATGGAGTTTAAATAAACTAAAATTAGAAAGTGGCGTAGGATATGCTACTTTGCATGACTTAGAAAATGGTAAAAGTCAAAATTTGAGCGTATCTAATTTAGAGAAAGTTGCAACAGCATTAAATGTAAATACTATGATTTTACTTAATGAAAAAGAAATTGAATTACCAACAGAGAAGGATATTAATGAATTAATTATATTTGCTGAGAAAAATGAATTCATAATTGATGATGAAATTTTAAAAGATGCTGAAAAGTATTTGCTTATGAGTTTATTAGAATCGGCAATAAAAGTTATTAAGTATGGAAGAGGTAAATAAAATTTGAAATATTTTTTATATGAAGTGAGGTGAGAGTGTGAGAAAATCAAAGAAAACTCAAAATGAAAAGAATAAATGTCCTTATAAAGAAAGAAAAAACAAGGATAAAGATATAGAAGATATCTGTTTAATAGTTAAAACAGTGCTAGCTCTAAAAGACCAAGTTAAAGAAAAATATATAAGAGATGTTTTAGAAAAAATGTTATGGGATATAACCGAATTAGATGGAAAACACAATTATAAATATAAAAGTAATGGATTATTAGAATCAGAGGAAAAAGATCAACATGAACATGTATTCACTAAAGATTTTCTAAAGAATAAGATGATCATACACCCAGAGTTATGTGAAGATATAATAAAACTTGCTGTATCATGTGGTGTAACAGAGGACGAACATCATGCCCTTAATAAATATGACAAGCTCCATAAAAATGATGATTCTGACGGTTGGGAAAGATATAAAGGTGCTGGAATTAAAGTATGGAATATGGTTGGTAAAATTAAGGATATAAATTTAGATACATTGATAGAAGAACAGAATCAAAAATTAAAAGAGTTAGGCATAATAAAATAAGTTTTAAGGAAGTATAGTGAGGTGAATTTGTAGCTGTAAAATCAATTGAAGTAATTCCAAAACTATTAGAAGAATGTAGGATGAAACAATAATTCTATAATAAAGAACATTGAAGAGTAATAGTTGAACGTGGAATTTAGTATAACACATATAAAGTTATTGTAGGAGTGGTTATAAGCGTAATAGGCAATAGAAATATTGTTTATTACGCTTATTTTTTTCGTTTTTATTTTGGTATAATATAATAGTTGAATTTAACTAGGAGAGTAATGGTATGAATAAAAAGGTATATGAATTACTAGAAGAGATAAAGTTACAATCAGAGAAACTTAATAATTGGGAACAAATGACCGATATATTTGCTAATGCAATTAAAAGAAAAGGATTGAATACTGAAGAAGTTGAAGAGATAAGTGAGAGGTTATCAAGAGAATTTAAGAAAGAATTACAGAGGAGTTAGGTAAGAAATAGAATTTATATATTAATGTAGGAATTTTTCTTTATATAAATAATTAATTTTAAATATGTATTGTAATCATGTGGAAAATGTTATATTATTATACCAATAAATATTTTATATATTAAGCCAATATATTAGGGCTATAAACTATTAATTTATTGGGTTAGAAATTTATATTAATAAGGACTTTCAAAGCCAGTGATACCAATAATAGAAGCGATAAACAGATTATTTGGATATACAGTTCATAATGATAAAGGCAAGCCAACAAATAGTGAATTTATAGCTATAATAGCTGATAAATTAAGACTTAAAAATAAAGTATCTTAGGTTGGATTTACTAGGGTAAAGGTTATGTAAACTTTACAAAGTAGGGCAACAAATATGATTTTATACCTATAAACATTAAAAGGGTCAAGAAGGCATCACTTAATCAGTTTTAATAAAAATTGATTAGGAGGTGTCTTATTTTTTATGCCTAAAATTAATAAAAGAATTTATGATTTTGATGAAATTGTCAATGATTTTATAATTTACTGTACAAACAAAGATTTGACTAAAAAACTATGAATTCTTACGAAGAACAAAAGTAAATATTCATATGTTGTAGATGTTAATTCTTTAAAGTCAAATAATACTTCTGCAAGAGGAGATTTTGGAGAGTAAGTATTCATGTATACATTAAATAATTGATTAAGAAACATTAAAGTGTTCTTTACATGGTTGTATGACAGTGCAGTAATTAAAAACAATCTACTGTACAAATTAGACTCTATAAGCACAGCAGGAAGCCTAAGAGTTAATAAGGTTTAATAAGATTATAGAAGCTCTAGATTTGATCTCTTATGCTGAATATAGGAATTGTAATATTACAACTCTTTATTGATACAGGGATGAGAATAGGATAAACAATGAATTTAAAGAATGATGATATGTTAATTGATAAAGAAGTCTATATTTATACCAGCAGAAATCGCAAAAGAAAGGAAAGATAGATATATCTTTTTTTTAGTACAAGAATGTAAAGTATTTTGAAGAAGTGAATTGATTATTATGAAGAAATTAAATGAGTCTAATCCTGAAACTATGTATTCAGTATAATTTCTTACGTGCCTTATTACCTCACAAATATAATGATTACCAGAAAATTGAGCTAGGTATATAGAATATATCACTATATTAAATTTTAGATAAGTTGTTAAAGAGCTTTTGTATTATAAAGGTTGTGCGAACATATGTTTGAAATTAATATGGTATTGTTGTATAATATGGATAAAAGTTTATAAATTTAAAGGATAAGGAAGAACGAAAGCTATGGATATAAAGAGGGAAATTGAAAGCACTAGAGATGAGTTAAATATATTAATTAAAAATAAAGAAATAATTACTAATGATAGGGAATTATTAGAACTTAGTGTAAAACTAGACAAGCTGATCAATGAATATATGAGTATTATTAAACGTATATAGGTATTTTTTTATTGTCGGAGTAATTAGAACTGTTGTTTTATATTGTTAGTATATTAATGTCTATAAATAATATGATTTCATAAAAATATAAAAATGGTTTAATATCTTAAATATCGAGCAGAAAATAATAAAAACATGCTCTCGCCATTTACACTTAAGTGTAAATGGCAAGGCATGCTTTCCTATTGCTAGGATAATAGTAGAATATGAAGACTTTACAAATTTATAATTTTAATAATTAATATAAAGATAAAATAAAGTAAAATACTCCAAGTATTAATCCCAAAGAAGAATAACTTCGGATTTTAATATCAGTTTTCTTAGATTTTATAAATGGTATCAAACTAATTGCTATAGTAATAGTTGGGATAATTATTATATAACTACCTAAGATAGTATGTAATAAACCACCTATGATGAATAATGTGAAGCCTAGCAATGCTGCGACTAAAGAAAGTCTATAGTTTATTCTATTTAATTCCACTTAAACACCTCCTATTACAATTATATCCATTATAGCAAGATATTCAACGCTAATTTATGGAACTTATTATAAAAGAACGAATGTGGAATTGGCAAGCCGTTGACGGAGTATTAATCACTGTGTATAAACGTGCAAAAAATTATATGAAAATTGAATCTTGAAATGTAGATAAATTAGTATAATCAATTTGAGTATTTGTCTCTTATAAAAGAATATAATTTTATAGACTGCTGCAATGGTAATGGTACTGTATATTAAAATGAAAAGTCTCCAAAACAAACCATTCTTTTTAAGTAGAAAATTTAAAGCGTACATGTTATAATTAAGGTGTTAGAATTTAAGATATAGAAAGACAGAGGATTAAAGAGTATGGAAATAAAAATTAATATTCCAGTATTGAAAATATTAGCGATAACTATTTCGGGAATATTGGGTTATATAACTGGAATAATAGTATATAAATAGAGATGATGTTTTAGACTAAGGATAGATAAAGATTCTTTGGTCTTTTTTTATTTGTAAGCAAAATAAATTAATTAATAGCAAATGAATAACGACAAAAATTGCTATGTAATGTTATAAAATTACAATGTATTATATAAAAAAAGAAAAAATAACAGATTTTGTGTTGAAAAATATAGAAATAAAAGTAAAAATAAAGATACGAAAAAGAAGGTATTTGTATAAGAATATAGAAATATTATGATTAGATTAAAGAGATTTGATTTTTATAAGGAGATAAAGATTACATATATATAAAACTTCTATAATCATATCGAGTCTATTTAGCTAAAATTACATTATGAAGGGTGGGGTTTTATGAATTTTAATTGGGATAAAAAATGGTCAGTAGGAGTTGATAAAATAGATTATCAACACAAAGAATTGTTTGATAGAATTAATAAATTGGTAATTGCAATGAGAGAGGGAAAAGGAAAGGATGAGGTTATAGAGACTTTAAGTTTTCTTGAAGAATATGTTATTAAGCATTTTAATGATGAAGAAGAGATGCAAAGAAAGAGCAATTATCCTAAATATGATATTCAACATAAGCAACACGAAGAATTTAAAGAGGAGCTTAGAGAATTAAGGAAAGTTTTTGAAAAAGCTGGTGTTTCAGCATTATTCGTTATAAATGTGCAACAAAAAATGTCAAGCTGGTGGAGAAAGCATATTAGAGAATTGGATAGGGACCTAGGCGGATTTTTAATAGAAAGTTCCAAATAATACTTATTTATTAAAGATAATAGGATTGCATTATAGAATAAAGATCTGAATTATTTGAACTTGGTAAATGGCTAAGAAAATATAATTAAAAGGATAGCTTATATTAATAGATAAGCTATCCTAAAAATGATTTTTGATATTTTTTTGAGGTAAAAAATAATGAAAATTGTTTATATTTTTATTATAAGTTAAGATTGTTACAGTATTATGACAAGGCCAGCATATAAATTAATCCCATTAAATTTCTAATTTGCTAAAAATTTTATTTTATATTATAAAAATAGTAATTAAGGTAATTTTATAAATAAAGACCTTGTACAGAATAAGGCAAACATTGTAGCTGAGAAAAAGGGATTTTATATAATCCTATAGAATATTTTAATTTATAGAAAAGGGGTGAAGGTATGAGAGAAGTTAAAGAGGAAAGGCTAACAAATGATCAACAAAAAGAAGCACTAAAAAGCGCGGTAACAACAATAGTAGAGAATTATAAGATGTTACTAATAAGCAATAATAATATATCAGGACTAGAAAAACAAAAATTATATGGTGATCTTGAACATAGTGTAGCAGCAATAGAATTTATAACACAATGTAAGCTTGATAAAGGTGTTTTATGGGAAGGAATATAAAACTAATTTAAATAACTAATTATATAAAATACTATTAAACTTCAATTGATATAGTTTGAAAAATATTTCCATAATAAAAAAGAATAGTTCACTAGGGTGAAATGAACTATTCTTATATGGGTCATAGTATTTTTAATAGGAATAAAATAATGTTTTACCTTGTTTCAAGTAATATTATAAATATATATTGTGGCAAGATTATGACAACTATAAAAGATTAATATTAAAATTTCAACAAGAATATTTAAAAAAAATTGTATAGAATTGTTGACAAAATGCATGAATATATGATATTTTTGTAAAAGCATACTTTTAATTTAGTTCAGAGAAGCTAAGAAGGGGGAACATATGATGAATAATAAATCATTAAAAAATGAAAAAAATTTTATAGATGTAAAAGAGAAAGTTTCTTTAAAGAGAGCAATTCCATTAAGTATCCAGCATTTGTTTGCGATGTTTGGAGCTTCAGTCTTGGTACCACTTATTTTTAAAATTGATCCAACAACAGTGCTATTTTTTAATGGTATTGGCACATTACTTTATGCCTTTATTACTAAAAAAAGTATTCCAGCTTATCTAGGATCGAGTTTTGCCTTTATATCACCAGTATTACTTTTATATAGCCACGGATACGATTTTCAGACTATACAAGGCGGATTTGTATTTGTTGGTATATCATTTTCAATAATAGCGATTATTGTAGGATACACAGGTATGGGATGGATAAATAAATTATTTCCACCAGCTGCTATGGGATCAATAATAACAATTATAGGTTTAGAATTGGCTAGCAATGCAGCAGATCAAGCAGGTTTTCCAGTAGGATTAAGTAATTCGCCAACGTTAAACACAACATGGGTAATTGTTTCGATGGTGACTCTAGTTACAGTGATTTTATGTAATATCTTATTAAGAGGATTCTTAAAAGTTATACCTATATTAATAGGGGTGATAGTGGGATATGTTACAGCATTTTTTATGGGATTAGTAGATTTTAGTACTATAAATAATGCAAACTATTTTGTTTTACCTAATATAAAGGTTGCACATTTCAGTTTGGATGCAATTTTAACTATACTGCCTGCAACATTTGTAGTAATTGCAGAACATGTTGGCCACTTAAAAGTTACTAGTAGCATTGTTGGGAGAGACTTAGCAAAAGATCCAGGACTTCATAGATCTTTACTTGGAGATGGGCTATCAACTATTATTTCTGGAATGTTTGGTTCTGTACCAACAACAACTTATGGTGAAAATATAGGAGTTTTAGCTCTAACTAAAGTGTATAGTGTGTATGTAATATGTGGAGCTGGCTTGGTATCAATTTTGCTAGGATTTTCTGGGAAAATGTCAGCGCTTATCAGTACAATTCCAACACCTGTTATTGGAGGAATAAGCTTCTTGTTGTTTGGAACTATTGCAACTTCAGGATTAAGAACTTTTATTGAAGAAAAAGTTGATTTTTCTAAATCAAGAAATTTAATATTAACTTCGGTAGTATTTATAGTAGGATTAAGTGGCATAAAATTAACTTTAGGGACTATTGAACTTAAAGGAATGGGACTAGCAACAGTAGTTGCTATGGTGTTAAGTATAAGTTTTATGATATTTGATAAATTAGGTATAATGAACGAAGCGGAATAAGATAAAAGTTTATAAATAAGTAAATTAATTATAAGAATGCTGTTAGTATTAATGAAAATACTAATGGCATTTTTTATTTTAAAGAAAAGAAGTATAAAATTAAAGAAAGTAGATATATTTAACTATTTATATTTTTATAGTTAATTTATGAATATATAAGAGTATTAAAAGAGAAACTATGTATGAAGATAAATGTATAGGAGGAATACAAATGAAATTAAAAAAATACATAAAAGTATTAAGTTATTTTATTATTTTTAACGTACTTATGAGTTTGGCTTTCGTTGGCGCTGATGCTAATAGCGTGAAAATAACTACTGATAAGGAACCATTATATACAGTTGAGTACGATGGCTATGATCTTACAGCGAGAAGAATAAGAGTTGCTGGAAGCAATAATGTTGCATATTGCTTAGAGATAAACGAAAAATATCCGTCTGGGCAAAATTTTTCGTCAAATAGTAATCTAAGTGAATCAGTTCGTAATGTCATTGCCGCTGGATATCCAAATAGATCTGTAGCTGAATTAAATTTAGATAATGAAAATGAAGCATATTTCGCAACTCAGATAGCAATATGGAGTTCAATGGAAGGATACGATGTTAATAAAATAAAAGGAAGCAATTCTAAAATAGTGGATGCAATAAAGAGCATATATAATGGCGGAGTAAATGGAAAATATTCAAGTAAAATAAGAAGTAAAGTATATAAAACAAGCGATGAATCTATACAAGAAATCGTAGTTGTATATACTGATGATCTAGTATCGGAAGAAAAAGCAGAATCAATTCAAACAGAATATGCTCCACAAGAAGGATAAATAAGACTTATTAAATGTTAATGCTGTTACACAATGAGCGTTTTATGATTAATCTAAGGAATTTACCTTGTAACAGCATTAATAGTTAATTGATCAGAAGGAAATATTGGCTATTATTGACACCAATCCTCTAAAATGATAACCTTTTGTTAGATTATTAGAAGCACTAAGGTGGTGAAGGAGATTGCTGCTAAAGGATTATAGTAAGGAACAAATTAAGAATTTAGTTGAAATTATTAAAGATTGCGTTCGTGAAGACAGGTATACTATATCTTTAGAAGAAAATAGGTCTGAAAATATTCAATTTATAGAAGAGTACAATATAAATGAAAAGAAGAGAATAAGCATTCTATGCGATATAGATTACAAAGATTTTTGTTATGGCCTTCAAAACGTAAAGAATGGGGTTGAGCAAAATGATCTTTACGTGTTTTGTTTGCAAAAAGAGTTGTATAGTGTTGAGGATAAAAGAGAAATAGTATATATCTATTTAAATTTTAAAGTAATATGTAATGAAGTAAATAGTAGTAGAGTATTGGTTTCTCTACACAAAAGAAATAAGCCTATTACATATCTTTTTAGATAAAAAGAATTATCTCCATTTTTAAAAGGAGGGATCAACGCATGAAGAAATCAGCATTTTGTGAATATTGCTTTAGTGAAAGAGGATATCAGGTATATAAAGTAAGAAGAACATCTATACTCAAAGAAGAAAAGGTAAACTACAAGGCTAAAGAAGCTGTTTGTAACGTTTGTGGTAATGAGATTTTTGTATCAGAAATATGTGATTACAATTTGATGAATTTATATAAAGAATATAAAAGGAATTATAATATTATTAGTGTAGATGAAATACAAAAAGTTAAAATAAAGTATTCAATTAATTCAGAAGCACTTTCACTAGTATTAGGATGGAATAGTAAGACTATAGAAAGATATTTAGATGGTGATATGATTAGGGTATCCAATAGTGATTTATTAAGAAAAGCATATGAGAATACTAGTTACTTTTCTATCATATTGCAAAATAATAAGACAAGGATAAGTCCAGTAGATTACAATAAAAGCAGACAAGCTGTTAGACATATCTTATCTCAAAATCAGACAGAAGAAAAAATTGATGCAGTAATAAAATATTTGTTAATAAGATATGAAGATTTTACAGCTTTATCAATCCAAAAACTGCTATATTATATACAAGCGTTTCACTATGCCTTTACTGACAAGTTTATTTTTGAAGAAAATTGCGAAGCTTTGAAGGATGGACCGTTTTATCCAAGTTTACATGAAAGATATGAACAATTTGGATATGAAAAAGTTAATAAAGATATATTAGCTAATGATAAGTTAAGATTAGAGGATTTTGAACGGAATATTGTAGAAAGTATAATAAAGTTTTATGGTTGTTATAGTGGAAAAATATTAAAAGAGATGACCAAAAGTGAAGCTCCTTGGATATTAACAAGAACTAATTGTATTAATGAAAAGAGTATTAAAGGTGGTAAAGTTAATAATGTAATTGAAAAAAGCTTGATTCAAGAGTATTTTACTAACATTAGGGAAAAATATAACATTAATAGTTTATTAGACATACAAAATTATAGCAGAGATTTATTCGATAAGATATCTATTTAATATGAAGTTAAGAAAGAGGTGATTTATGAAAACTACATTATTACTTATTAGACATGGAGAAACAGAATGGAATGCTTTAGGAAGATTTCAAGGGTGCACAGATATAGAGTTATCAGAAGAAGGAGTAAAACAGGCTCAAGTATTAAAAAATAGACTTAATGGAGAATTTGATTCGATATATGCTAGCCCATTAAGCAGAGCTTTTAAAACGGCAAATATACTAGCATCAGTTACGGATAAAGAAGTTATAATAGAACCTGAGATAAGAGAGATTAATTTTGGTGAGTGGGAAGGATTGACTGTTCATCAAATTAGTGAAAAATATCCTGATGTTTTTAAAGCTTGGAGAACTGATAAAAAAGAAAGTTATATTTGCGGTGGAGATTCTAGTATACGTAATGCGGTAGGTAGAGCTAAGAAGTGTATTCTAGAAATAGTATCTAAACATAAAGGTGAGAAGATAGTAATTGTTGCTCATGGAGGAATAATAAAAGCTGGACTTATAGGAATATTTGACTGGGATATGACAATGTATCATAAAGTAGCACTTGGCAATACTTGTATTAATAAAATAACTTTCAATGATGATTTAATGCCAATGTTAGTTAGTTTAAATGATACAACTCATTTAGATTAAATTACGGAAGTTATATGAATTAATTAAAAATGCAATTGTATAAAAGGTCTCAAAATATACTAAATGTTAAACATAAAATAATTATTCTAAATAAATAGATAAGATTTATTTTACCAATGAAGTTTATAAAATTATCGTAAATATATTTTACGATGATTCATAAGGAGTAAAAAAGAATGATATACATGATGATAAGTATTATATTGATTTTATATTCTGGAATAAATTATTACATTAGCCTATGGTTTTGGAAAAGTTTATGTAGTATAATCCCTTTTTTTAATAGTGAAATATACTTTAGCTTCTTTTTTATTATATTTATAATAAGCTTAGTTGGAGTTATATGGAATCGCCATCTACCTAAACTTCTCCAGGATGGAATTTACTTGATAGCATCGTATTGGCTTGCAGCTGTAGTATACTTTTCAATACTTATTGGCACAATTGAGTGTTTTTTTAATCTAGGCCATACTTTACACATTATATCTAGTGATATTAAATTTAACTCAAATATTTCTTTTTATCTTGCTTTGATAGTTCTTTTTACTGTAATAATTATAATTCTATATGGAACGATAAATGCTAAAAATGTAGTAATTACGCCATATAATATAAATTTGCCTAAAAAAGCAGGAAAGATAAGAAAATTGCGAATAGTGCTTTTATCAGATATTCATCTTAGTGACTTAATGGATAAAGGAGTAGAAAAATTAATTAATAAGATTAATTCTATACAGCCAGATATTGTCTTAATTGCAGGAGATATAATTGATTCTAATAGAGATATGATAAATTATGATTTTTCTAAGATGCAAAGTAATTTTCAAAAAATAAAAAGTACATATGGGATTTATGCATGTTTAGGGAATCATGACTATGATCATAAGGGTGATTCATCAAATAGAATAAATAATTTTAAAAAAGTAGGAGTTAATATATTACGAGATAGTTATGTAAAAATTGATGATAGTTTTTATGTTATAGGGCGTGAAGATATCTCTTACGAAAGAATAAGTGGGATAAGAAGAAAAAATCTATCAGAAACTGTAAATGAAATTGGTAGAGAATTACCTATAATAGTGTTGGACCATCAGCCAAATAATTTAAATGAACCTATGAGTGAAGAAATTGATTTACAATTATCAGGTCATACGCATAAAGGACAGTTTTTTCCTTTTAATTTAATAACAAAAAGAGTATTTAAAATTGATTATGGATATTTAAAAATGAATAAATTTCAAATAATCGTTTCATGCGGTACAAGAACCTGGGGGCCGCCTATACGAGTTGGGAGTAAATCTGAGATAGTAAATATAAATGTAACATTTCAATAAAGGAACATTTTTATTGCCTATATTAATGAATCAATAAATAAACTAATGATGAATCAAAATGAACAATATCTAAACGTGAAAAATGGAATGAAATATATGTCCTAAAAAATTACAATGTAATAAAATTGAACAATTTAATTGTAAAGTGTATTTTTTTAATACAGTAAATTTGTCTTAAAAGAACTATATTGTTAATAATTAGATTATAAAATTTTAATGAATGGAGAAATCAGTCTACTAATATATTTTAAAAAATTTATGTAGATTTATAAATTAGAACCTTGTATTTATAGGCAAATATATCCTTATTTGTATTAGTATGAAATAAAAATTATGCGATAAATTATACCAGGATATTACATAAACTAATATAATAAATTGATAAAATAATAACATTTGGCATAAATGTTGCTTTACATAATTATGTGGTTAAAAGCAAATAAAAATGACAGATGAATTTTAGGAGGTATAAATTTATGGCACGTTTTACTTTACCTAGGGACTTATATCATGGAGAAGGGGCACTTGAAGTACTTAAAACTTTAAAAGGTAAAAAGGCTTTTGTAGTTGTTGGTGGAGGATCAATGAAAAGATTTGGTTTTCTTAAACAAGTTGAAGATTATCTAGCAGAAGCAGGAATGGAAGTTGAGTTGTTTGAAGGAGTAGAACCGGATCCATCGGTAGAAACAGTAATGAAGGGTGCCGAAGCAATGAGAAACTTCGAGCCTGATTGGATAATTGCTATGGGCGGAGGTTCACCAATAGATGCTGCAAAAGCTATGTGGATATTCTATGAATACCCAGATTTTACTTTTGAACAAGCAGTTATTCCGTTTGGATTACCAGAACTTAGACAAAAAGCTAAATTTGTAGCAATTCCATCAACAAGTGGTACAGCTACGGAAGTTACAGCATTTTCGGTTATAACAAATTATACAGAAAAGATTAAATATCCTTTGGCTGATTTTAACATAACTCCAGATATAGCAATAGTTGATCCAGTATTAGCTCAAACTATGCCAAAAACATTAACAGCTCATACTGGAATGGATGCACTAACTCATGCTATAGAAGCATATACTGCATCACTTAGATCAAATTTTTCTGATCCTTTAGCAATTAAAGCATTACAAATGGTTCAAGAAAATTTAATCAAATCATTTGAAGGTGATAAGGAAGCTAGAAACTTAATGCATGAGGCTCAATGTTTAGCAGGAATGGCATTTTCTAATGCGCTACTTGGAATAGTTCATTCAATGGCTCACAAGGTTGGAGCTGTATTCCATATTCCTCATGGGTGTGCAAATGCTATATTCTTGCCATATGTAATTCAATATAATAGAATAAAATGCGAAGATAGGTATGCTGATATTGCCAGAGCATTAAAGTTAGAAGGAAATACAGATACAGAATTAACTGATTCATTAATTGAAATGATTAATAAAATGAATAATGACTTGAGTATTCCTCATTCAATGAAAGAATATGGAGTTACAGAGGATGATTTTAAAGCAAATCTTTCATTCATTGCTCATAACGCAGTGTTAGATGCATGTACAGGGTCAAATCCTAGAGAAATAGATGATGCTACAATGGAAAAACTATTTGAATGCACATATTATGGAACAAAGGTTGAACTATAATATTTGGTATTTATATATAAGTGTAAATGCATGAAAATAAAGTATCATAATTATATAAATTAACGTTTTTAATTTTTGTAATAAAAAGCCCTCTTTTGAGGGCTTTTTATTATGAAAAAATTTATAGGGAAATTATAATATTTATTGTTATTTTTTTGTTTAAATGATAAAATTACTTTAATATTAAGAAAATAACAGTTGCTATGAAATGGCTGGAAGTCACATAATGTAATTTGATGTAATAAATAAAGGAATGTGATTAATTATTTTTATTAAATATTTTAGTAGTTTGCAGCTAATATTACAAAAGACCGGTTCAAACTTGATAGTTTCAATTGGTCTATTATTATATTTTAATAGATTAAATATTAAACATCTAAAGATTAAACGATTAAATTAAGTTTTTAATTCTTAAAGGGGGACTAAATATGATTAATAATTTAAAAGTTAAACAGAAAATTTTCTTATTTTCGGGGATAATGATTTTGCTAATCATTTTTATGGGGGGAATTGGATATTATTATAATTTACAATCGAATTATAATGTAACATCTATGTATAAAGATAGCTTGCTTCCGGTACAGTGGCTAAATGATAATAGAAACCAATCAAGAGCAATTGAAGCAGATACATATAATATTATTTTGAATATAAAAGATACTGAAGAACAAAATAAGAAATTAAATGATATTAAAGATAGAGTAAAGGCATATGATAACAACTGGCAGGCGTATAAAGAAACTGAGCTTGACCAATTTGAAGTAGAAACCATATCATTAGTTGAGAACGATCTTAAAGAATATAGAGCAGCAAGAGATGAAATTATAAAATTGGCTATGGATGGGAAGCAAGAAGAGGCTTTAGAAAAGTATAAATCAATAACTGGGAAAGTAGATGAATTTCAAAAAAACTTAAAGGCTTTGGCAGTATATAATGCTGATAAAGCACAAGAAATAAATATTCAAAATAACAATAGTTTTAGTTATTCTAGAAAGATTTTTATAATACTAGGTTTCTTGTCAGTAGTGATAGCAACTACTTTATCAGTTATTATATCTAAAACAATTGCTAACCCATTGAAATTATCAGTAGAGTGCATTAGAGTTTTAGCTAAGAGAGATTTTACAGTATCAGTTCCTGAACTGCTTTTAAAACGAAAAGATGAAATGGGGGATCTAGCTAATTCAATATTTCTAATGAAAAATGATATTAGCATTTTAGTAAAGGAGATAATGGAAAGATCACAAGATATGAATGCTTCTAGCCAGGAACTTTCTACTACTGTAGAGGAATTAACAACAACTGTAGAAAGTATAGACGCATCAATTAGAAATATATCAAATGATATGCAAGAAACAAGTGCATCATCAGAAGAAATAAGCGCATCTATTCAGGAAGTGGATTCCAACATTAATTTGCTATCAAGTAAAGCGATGGAGGGAAGTAATAATGCGAGTAAATCAAAAGAAAGAGCCACAGAAGTACAAAGCCAAGGTAAAGCCTCATTAGAGGAAGCGAGAAGATTATATGAAGAAAAGAGAGAAAAAGGGGTTAAAGCAATTGAATCTGGCAAGGTTGTAGAAGATATAAAGGCCATGGCAGATACTATAGCTGATATATCAGAGCAAACAAACTTACTTGCTCTTAATGCGGCAATTGAAGCAGCGAGAGCAGGAGACCATGGAAAAGGTTTTGCAGTGGTAGCAGAAGAAGTTAGGAAGTTAGCGGAAGAGGCATCCCAGGCGGTTACTATTATAAAAGATACAATAGTAAAAGTACAAGTTGCGTTTAGAAATCTTTCTGATAATAACGTAGAAGTATTAGATTTTATAAAAGAAGATGTAAATTCCAAATTTGAAGATATGAAGAATATGGGAAATCAATATTATAATGATTCTGAATTTGTAGCAAATATGTCTGAAGAAATAGCTTCTATGTCAGAGGAACTTACAGCAACAATTCATGAAATAACTAATGTGGTACAGAATACAGCTGAAATTGCACAGAAATCATCTGAAAACGCTGAAACAATAAAAGATAGTGTAAGTGAAACAACAAGTGAAATAGAGCAGGTAGCAAAAGCTGCACAACAGCAGGCGCTGCTATCAGAGAAGCTAAATGAAGTTGTAAACCAATTTAAGATATAGGCAATTATAGTTAATAGATTTATTTAAAAGTTATATTATTTAAAATGAAGATAGCACTTTCAAGATGAAGTGCTATTTTTTTTTATAAACTATTTTTCATTTGTTGAAAGATCTATCTTATCTAATTAAATTAGTATAAGTTTACAAGTAAATCTTTTATAATGATGTGTACTTAAATTGTACATAATTTGTAATTAGAATGTAACAAAACTGTGACAATTATTTTCTAGAATATAAATATAGATCTAGAAGAGTTTACAACTCAACGTTTAATTTATGAATAATATTTGAGGTGATAAATATGAATGATAAAATAGTTTATTCTATTATAGTACCTTTATATAATGAGGAACTTGTTATAAATCAAAGCTACAAAAGAATTAAGGAAGTTATGGATTCCACAAATGAAAGTTATGAAATTGTATTTGTAAATGATGGAAGTAAAGATAGAACAAGAGAAATAGCAGAAGAGATATGTAGCAGAGATGATAATATAAAACTTATCAATTTTTCAAGAAATTTTGGTCATCAAGCAGCGATAACAGCAGGGATGGATTTAGCATTAGGAGATGCAATTATTGTGATAGATGCTGATCTTCAAGATCCACCAGAAGTAATGCTTAAAATGATTGAAAAATGGAAAGAAGGCTATGAAGTTGTCTATGGAAAGAGAGTGAAGAGAGAAGGGGAAACATTTTTTAAAAAATTTACGGCAAGAGTTTATTATAGATTATTAAGAAGAATGACAACAGTTGATGTTCCGGTAGATGCAGGAGATTTCAGACTTATAGATAGGAAAGTTTGTAATACGCTAATAGCTTTACCTGAAAGAAATAGATATGTAAGAGGACTTGTGAGTTGGGTTGGATATAAGCAGACTTATGTTGAGTTTATAAGACAGGAAAGATTTGCAGGAGAAACTAAATATCCTCTAAAAAAGATGTTTAAGTTGGCATGTGATGGTATAACAGCACTATCATACAAGCCACTTATTATTGCAGGTCATTTTGGGATTCTAGCTTTGCTGGTTGGAATTATTTTAATGTTTGTTGATATTATGAAAGCTATAATTAATAAAAGCAGCGTGTTGAATTTTACTATGATTATAGGAATTAACATGATGATGTTTGGAGTAGTTTTAGGTTGTATTGGGATAATGGGTCAGTATATTGGAAGAATATTTGATGAAAGTAAAGGCAGACCAATTTATATAATTTCTAGTACAACAAATTATAATAGATCAAGTAAAAAATATAATATTATTAATCTAGAGAAAAAGACGTTATAGAGGGGGAACAAATTTGAAGAAACTAAAATTAACTAAAGAGAATATAAGTATATCTTTAATTTTAATATTATCTGCGGTATTGAATTTTGCTAATATAGGAATTGAAGGATATGGCAATAGTTATTATGCCGCTGGAGTAAAGAGCATGACTTTGAATCTTAAAAATTTCTTTTTTGTATCCTTCGATCCAGGGAGTTTTGTTACAATTGATAAACCGCCAATGGGATTTTGGATACAGGCTTTATTTGCTAAGATACTTGGATTTAGCGGATGGAGTATATTGTTACCACAAGCATTAGCTGGAGTAATTTCAGTATATCTTATATATTTTATAGTGAAAAGATCTTTTGGAAGTGTTGCTGGACTTATTTCAGGATTATGTCTTTCAGTAACTCCAGTTTTTGTAGCAGCAAGTAGAAACAATACAATAGATAACTTGCTTGTTTTAACACTGCTCTTTGCCTGTTTGGCTCTTACAATAGCCGCTGAAAAAGGAGAAGCTAAATATCTTTATCTAAGTTTAATACTTGTTGGAATTGGTTTTAATATAAAAATGCTGGAAGCATATATGATTGGACCAGCAATTTATATAACATATCTTCTTTCTTCATCTATAACATTAAAAAAGAGAATAGTTCATATTGTTATAGGCACATTTATTCTTCTGTCAGTATCATTATCTTGGGCTTTAATTGTAGATTTAGTTCCATCACAAAATAGACCTTATATTGGTAGTAGTACAGATAATAGTGTTATGGAACTTATAGTTGGTCACAATGGATTAGAAAGACTTGGTCTTGGCAGCAAATCAAATAAAGGAGCTAATGCAAGCAATAATAAAAAAGATGATAGACAAATTCAATCATACAATAATACTGGAGTAAGTAATGATCAGAATCAACAAATGAATAAAGGAAATTATAATGGAAACACTAGTAGAATGGTAAATGGAGCAGAAAACAGAGATGGACAAGGTGACGGAAGTCTGCAGAAAGCACCTAATGAAGGAATGCCAGGTGGAGGCCCAGGAGGACAAGGTGGACTTCAAGGCACCTTTGGAGGACAGACAAAAGCAGGAATAGCAAGATTATTTTCTAAAAATAGTTTATCTGATCAAATAGTATGGTTTTTACCACTTGCGTTGTTAGGTTTTGTAGCTGGTGCTATAAAAGAAAAACTAAGATTAAAGTTAGATAATAAAAGAAAAATATCGCTAGCATTATGGATTTTATGGTTGGTACCTGAATTCATATATTTCAGTTACACAACAGGTTTATTCCATCCATATTATTTAACAATGATGGCACCTCCGGCTGCAGCATTAGCTGGAATAGGAATAGTAACAATGTGGAAACTATATAATGAAAAAAAGTGGGCGTCATGGTTATTGCCAATATCATTAATTATAGAAGGTTTTGTTAATATGATGATGTTATCTTATTTTTCAAATAATCTATCAGATAGTATAAGAAAAATAATTTTAATAGCCTTGTTATTATGTTTTTTAACTTCATCAATATTAGCAATATTAAATTTATTGAGCTTTATTAGAAGAAAAAATAATACTAATTTAAGTGATAATAAGGACATACATTTGAAAAAGATATTGCTAGGAATTTCTATAGTTAGCATTTTAACTGTACCATTTATTGGATCAAGTGCAGCAATTACTCATAGTGTAAATAGTACTATTCCTACTGCTGGATTGGAACTTCTTTCAAACAGTGAAAGAGGCGGAGCAAGTTTTGGCAAGGAAAGAAGTGACAATGGTAAAAATTCGAAGTTACTTGATTTCTTAAAAAGTAATATAACAACTGAAAAATATTCACTTGTCGTACCATCATCACAAAGCGCTGATAGTATAATAATTCAAACTGGTGAACCAGTAATG
This sequence comes from uncultured Clostridium sp., assembly GCA_963524945.1. GTDB lineage: Bacteria > Bacillota > Clostridia > Clostridiales > Clostridiaceae > Clostridium. The sequence goes on along the minus strand of CAURJV010000060.1, from coordinate 11,421 downwards.
GCACTTGGTGGATTTTCAGGATCTGATAAGATTCTTTCTTTAGATGAATTTAAAGAGATGGTTAAGAATGGAGAAGTGAGATATGTACTCACTGGTGGCATGGGCAGAGGCGAAAGTAGTGAAATTCTAAAATGGGTTGCTGAAAATGGAACATTAGTTCCAGAAAGTCAATATAAGGATGTTGTATCAGATGATGAAGCAAATATTAAAGACAGTAACGATATAAAAAATAAGTCAAAAGATGATAATCAGAATGCAAATTCAGTAAGGCAGAATATGGGGGGACCAGGAGGAAATAACTCAGAACAATTATATGATTTAAAGGATGAAGCAAATATTTTAAAATAAGTTTTTTTACAATAAAAAGGGCATGTATTAGTGCAAGTTATTAAGATTTAGCTGCATAAAGACTAAAGAGTTTAACTATTTAGTAGTTTTAGAACTAATTCTTACAGTTTAATATTTGCAATAACAAGCCCTTTTTTAGTAGAATAAATTCTTAAAATTTTAAAAAAATGATTAATATATATTCCAATAATAAATCTAAATTTAAAATTCTCGCAAGCCAAATAATCGATTAATGATAGAATATAGAAACTTAATTGCAACATATATTTATATATTGTGAAAGGAAACAATAGTGATGAATGAAGTAAACTTTAAGAAATATATATCTAGAATAGGTTTGATTTTTATATTATTAGTATCAATGTTTTCTAGTATTTATGCGGTAAGAAACTATAAAAGTATTAATGTTATGGAACAAAGTGGTGGATTAAAAAAAATATTAAATATAAGAGATGGCGAAAATTTACCAGATAACATACCTTCATTAAACAATAGTGAATCTAATAGAAATAAGCAAAGAGGAAACAATAAAAATGCTAAGCAAGGGAATGTAAATGGAAGTATTCAAAGAGGGGGAGTGGATGATAGATATCTTTTAAGTATCACTATATATTCAGTATTATTTTTAATTGGATCATGTAGCGCTTACTCTTTAATTAAACGAAAAAATATAAAATTTAATTATAAAGATGAAAAATTCATAATAATTATATTAATATTTACAGGAATTTTTCTGAGAATCTCAGCTTCCACACTTGTAAATGGACATAATGATATCAATTTATTCAAAAATTGGGCAGAAACTGCGGCAAACGGTTTTTCGCAATTTTATGCTAATGCTAGACAAGCCGATTATCCACCTGTATATATATACATATTAGGGTGCATAGGAAAAATTGCAAATATACAAGTATTTAATTCTTATTATATATTATTACTTAAAATTCCATCTATAATAGCAGATGTTGCGACAGCTTATTTTATATATAGAATTGGGAAAAGGTTTTTAAATACAGTAACTAGTATTTTTTTAGCTACATTTTACATCTTTAATCCAGCAATTTTTATAGATTCTACATTTTGGGGACAAGTTGATTCTTTATTTACATTACTTATTATTATTTCAATATATCTGTTATATGAAAAAAAATATGTATTTTCATCAGTAATGTTTGCATTATCTGTACTTATGAAACCACAGGGAATTATATTTCTTCCAGTACTTTTCTTTGAATTAGTTAGACAAAGAAAAATTAGAAATTTTATATATGCTGCAGTTTCAGCGGTAGCAACTGTAATTGTAATTATAATTCCTTTTTCGGTAAACGAACAAAGTCCAACTTGGATTTTTAATCTCTATTTAAAGACAATATCAGAATATCCATATGCTTCTGTAAATGCGTTCAATTTTTTTGGTTTAGTAGGGGCAAATTATAAAAATGATAATACTACACTTTTTATATTTAACTATCATACAATTGGAATTATGTTTATAATTCTAACAACTTTAATTGGCTGGATTATATATATAAAAGGGAATGATAGAAAGTATATTTCAGCAATATCCTTACTTCAAATTGCAGGAGTATTTACGTTTTCGGTTGGAATGCACGAAAGATACTTATTTCCAGCGGTAGCATTATCGATTTTAGCATTTATATATTCAAAAGACAGGAGATTTTTTATAATGGCTATTGGGTTTAGTATTACTAGCTATATCAACATCTCCACGGTTTTCTTCAAAACAAACACATCAATTTTCGAGATTTTATTGAAAGTAACTTCATTATTTAATGTAATATTAGTTTTATATTTAGTAAAAGTTATTATAGATAACACTGTTAAAAAATTTTCTTTAAAAATCGATAATAAGGAGAGTGAATTGTTATGAACGTAAGAAAAGCTGTAATACCTGCAGCTGGCCTTGGAACTAGGTTTTTGCCAGCAACTAAAGCCCAGCCAAAAGAAATGTTACCTATAGTAGATAAACCTACTATCCAATATATAGTAGAAGAAGCAGTTGAATCTGGCATTGAGGAAATACTTATAATAACAGGGAGAAATAAACGGGCCATAGAAGATCATTTTGATAAATCTGTAGAGCTTGAAGATGAGCTTGAGAATAGTAAAAAAGACGAGTTGCTTAAGATGGTACAAAGTATATCTAATATGGTAGATATTTACTATACACGTCAAAAAGAACCCAAAGGACTTGGAGATGCAATAAGTCATGCTAAAAATTTTGTTGGAAATGAACCTTTTGCAGTAATGCTTGGTGATGATATAGTTGATAATGAAGTTCCATGCTTAAAACAATTGATAAATTGCTACGATAAATATAAGACTTCAGTATTAGGCGTTCAAGAAATCTCTGAATGTAATATACCGAAATATGGAATAATAAAAGGGATAGAGATTGATGATGGACTTTATAAGGTTAGTGATATGGTAGAAAAGCCTAAAATTGAAGAGGCACCATCTAACATAGCTATTTTAGGTAGATATATAATAACGCCAGATATATTTGATATACTTGAAAGTACCAAACCAGGAAAATCAGGAGAAATTCAATTGACAGATGCGTTAAAAGAATTAACAAGGCAAGAAGCAGTATATGCTTATTGCTTTGAAGGAAAAAGGTATGATGTTGGTGATAAGTTAGGATACCTTCAAGCTAATATAGAATTTACTTTAAAACGCGATGATTTAAGGGATGATTTTATAACTTACTTGTCAGATTTAAGAGATAGAAGTGCTAATCTAGATTTGATTCATTAAAACGTAATACATTGTCTAGATGATGCAAACTTTATATAATTTTCCTCGTTTGTATAAAAATATTTTATAAATAAATTAATATATCAATAGTTAGTAAAAACAAATTTATAGTATGAGTATAGTTAATTAATGTTGGGTATATTAGTAACGTAAGATAAAAAGTAATCAAAGGAGGAGAAATATGAGTAGTTCAACTATGACTATTGCGACTAAAAAAAAGTTAGAACATAAGGATCAGAATGCTATAATAACGAATTCAACATCTGAAACTATTATTGTATATGGACCAAGAAGAGAAACAGATGGAGGAAACTATGATAATTCATGGTATGTTCTCCACTCAGGAGAAACTATTCCTAGTGATTGGCAATGTGACGGAATTTTTATTCCTAAGGATAGAAAATTTATGCAAATGAGCGATGAAACTATACAAGGTCCAGTAGCTGTAAAGTTTGGAAGCTTGATGCCAGTTACAATAATACAGGATGGAGAAGTATATATAGAAAAAGGTAGTCACAATGAAGGTGTGTTCCATAAATCTGAAATAGATTGGGATGTACCAGACTTTGATGCGGAGTATTGCCAAAATATAAGCATGGCAGCATATCAAATCCAACCCAATAAGAGGTTTTAAATCTTTCTTAAAAATAAAAATCCATGGATTACTTCTTAGTAATACGTGGATTTTTTAAATAAAAAATTAGATAATATAAAATTAAAATTGAAAGTCTTGCAAATAAACAAATATTTGTGGATTATCACTATAAATATATAAGGGCAAAGGAGTGAAAAAAATGTCAAAAGCTTTATTTGTAAATATGTTAGGTCACGGACATGTTAATCCAACTATAGGAATAGTTAGGGAGCTCATAAATAGGGGAGAAGATGTTACATATATAGCAGGAGAAGAGTTTAGAGATAAAATAGAAAAAACAGGTGCTAAGTTTATTGGGCATAAAAATTTATTTGATTTATCTAGTTTAATTACCAGTAGTTTAAATTTAGAAACTAATGAAAAACTATTGAATGCCCTTAATACTTTTAAAGAAATAATCGAAGAGATCTTCAAATTAGATGAAAAATTTGATTATATTATTTACGATTCTTCGTTTGTATTAGGTGGAGAAGTGGGAAGAGTATTAAATATACCAACAATTTCTTCTAGTAGCATTTTTGCAATAAATGAAAAAATAATAAAAAGTTTGTTAGATCTACCAATCTCACAAGAATTTAAGTTAAAGATGGAAGGAGCTAAGCCAAAGATTAAAGAAATTCTAAGCAGTCATAATTATGTGGACTTTGTCAATGAATTACAAGAGAAGTATAATATAAAGTTTCCTAGCATGGTAGATAGATCTGGAAAGAAAGGAATGCTTAATATTGTATATACATCTAAGTACTTTCAACCATATAGCGAAAGTTTTGATGAAAGTTATAAATTTATTGGGTCATCAGTAATAGATAGAAAAGAAAGTATTGACTTTGATTTATCAAATGATGAGGATAAGAAGGTAATTTATATATCTCTAGGAACTATATTCAATAATTCTATTGAATTTTATGAGTGTTGCTTTAAAGCTTTTTGCAATATGAATGTAAAAGTTATTATGTCTGTAGGCAGGAAAATTGATATAAGTATGTTTAAAAATATTCCATCCAACTTTATAGTTCGTAACTATGTACCACAATTAGAAGTATTAAAATATGCAGATGTATTTATCACTCATGGTGGTATGAATAGTACAAATGAAGGCTTATACTTTAACATACCATTAATTTTAATACCTCAATCAGTTGATCAACCTTTTGTAGCTAATAGGGTGGCTGAGCTTGGCGCAGGAATTGTCATAGAAAAAAATAGAATTACGCCGGAAGCGCTAAATAAATGTGTAGCTGAGATACTATCAGATGATAATTTTAGGCTTAACAGTGAGAAGATAGGTGAATCTTTAAGGGAAGCAGGAGGATATAAAGTTGGAGTTGATGAAATAATAAAGCTAAAAGATTCTATGAAATAGTATTTAGCTATTGATAAGCCAAATTTAATTAGCTTAGATTTATTGTATATAAACATAAGGTGCTAGAATATCGCAAATTCATTTGAATTATGCGATATTTATTTTAAAAATTTATAATTTATATGGAAGAAATTCGCATTAAATGAAATATAATATTATAATTTATGATAGTATATTTATTATAATATTTCAAAAAGAAATAAAGCTATATATAATTGACTATCAGCTTTATATTAAGTAAATAGGAGATGCAATATGGAATTAAGGGATATATATAATAGTAAAGGATATAAAACTGGAGTAAGAAAAGAACGGTCCGAAAAGCTAGAAGATGGTGAATATTATTTAGCAACTGAAGTCTGGATAATTAATAGCAGCAGCAAAATATTAATTCAACAAAGATCAAGTAACAAGGATGTACTTCCTAATATGTGGGGGTTAACTACAGGATGTATGGTTAGTGGAGAGGGCACAGCGGAAGGAGCTTTGAGAGAAGTTAAGGAAGAGATAGGATTATCTATCGAAAAAGATGAGTTGAATTTTATTCGTAGAATATTTCGTGAAAATTCTATTTGGGATATATATTTTGTATATAAAGATGTTGAATTATCTAAATTAATCCTTCAAAAGGAAGAAGTTAGTAACGTGAAATTCGTATCTATTGAAGAATTTAATAATATGCTTTTATCTGGAGAACTATTTGAATATCCAGAAATTTATGATATGTTATCACTAATTAATGATAAAGTTAGTGAATATTAGATGCAGTTAGTTATATCAAAAAAGACAAGAAAATTTATAATACATATCTTAATATTTGTTTATTTTAAGATAACAGAATGGTCTGTGACATGCTTGTAACAAAAATTAGCTATAATAAAAATAATTGATATTTTTGTGGAGGGATATAATGAAGGGGAAAAGGATACTAGTTGTTGATGACGAACCATTAATAAGAAAGCTCGTAACAGATTTTCTGAAAAAACAAGGGTATGTAACAATTGAGGCTGATGATGGAAAGAAAGCTATGAATTTGTTTTCTAATGAGGAAAATATAGATTTAATAATTCTTGATGTAATGCTGCCAGAATATGATGGATTTACTGTATGCAGAGAGATAAGAAAGAAATCTAAAGTTCCGATTATTATGCTAACTGCAAGAGGAGAGGAATTTGATGAAGTTTTTGGATTAGATATTGGAGCTGATGAGTATATATCAAAACCTTTTAGTCCTAATATACTAATAGCGAGAGTTAATGCTGTTCTGAGAAGGGCAAATTCAGAAGATAAAGGTAAAGAACTCAAAGATTTTAATGGATTGACAATAGACCATAGTGCCCATCAAGTAGTTATAGATGGAGAAGTTGTTGATTTAAGTCCTAAGGAATATGAACTATTGATTTATCTTTCTGAAAATTATGGAAAAGCATTAAGTAGAGAGCAAATATTAGATAAGGTATGGGGATATGATTATTATGGAGACTTAAGGACAGTGGATACACATATAAATAGATTAAGAATAAAGTTAGATAGAAAAAGTGATTATATACAAACAGTACGCGGTTACGGTTATAGGTTTGAGGAATAAGTATGAATAAGTCATTAAGATCAAAACTTTTTTTATCGATAACTTTATTGTTAGTTTTTTTTATCTCTGCTTTATGGATATTAAATAACTTATATCTTCAGCAATACTACATTAAGAATAAAGAAAATATGCTTGAAAATAATGCAAAGCATTTAGTTGATATGTATACTGGAGATCCAAATGATATTCAGGATGAACTGGATAGAACCGCTAATATAGTAGGTGGCAGCATAGATATTAGAGATAAAGATGGTAAGCTAATATATAAATCTTCAAGACGGCTGCCAAATGAAAAAAATATAGTTGATAATATGGGAAATAAATTTAGACCTAATGTGGAGCCACCACCAGATTCTGATGTTCAAAACGATAAGATTAACAATACATATAGTGAGGGAAAGTATACATTTGAAAATAGAAGGGATGTTCAACTTAAAATAGACTTTCTAACGCTTGTAACCAAAATAAGTAATGGTGACATCCTTGCTATAAGAGTTCCATTAGTTTCAATAAGTGAAAGTGTTGATATTGCAAATAGATTTATATTAATTATTGGAGGAGTAATTATACTTTTAGGGAGCTTATGGGCATTTTGGTTTTCAAAAAGATTTACAAAACCAATACTAGAATTAAATAGCATAGCGCAGAATATGGCTAAATTCGATTTTGGGAAAAAATGTAGTATGAATGGAAAAGATGAAATTGGCCAACTTGGACAAAGCGTTAATTATTTATCTGGAGAGCTAAGCCGGGCAATTACGGAATTGAATATAAAAAATAAGAAATTAGAAGAAGATATAGAGAAGGAAAGAAAAATAGATGAAATGAGAAAAGAATTTATATCAAGTGTTTCTCATGAGTTAAGAACTCCGCTATCAGTAATACAAGGCTATGCGGAAGGTCTTGTAAGCAATGTTACAGAAAGTGATGAAGATAGAAAATTTTACTGTGATGTTATTATGAATGAAACTGATAAAATGAACAAATTAGTAAGAGATCTATTAAACTTATCACAAATTGAATCTGGTTACTTTCATATAGAAAAAACAGAATTTAATTTAGTATCATTAATAGAATATGTACTTAATAGATATAAGTCAACTTTCGAAGAAAAAAACATAGAAATCAAATTTGAACCCGGAGAAAGCGTGATTGTATACGGAGATATGACTCGTATAGAGCAAATACTTACAAACTACATTAATAATGCAATTAATCATGTAGATAATAATAAGATCATTAGGATAACTAAGAGTAGTGTTAAAGATAAAATAAGGATAAATGTATTTAATACAGGAAGGCATATACCAGATGAATATTTGGATAAGATATGGAGTAGCTTTTATAAAGTAGATAAAGCTAGGACAAGAGCTTATGGAGGTTATGGCTTGGGCTTATCTATAGTAAAGGCAATAGCAGATCTTCATAGTAATGCTTATGGAGTGGAAAATACTGAAGGTGGAGTTAACTTTTGGTTTGAAATTGATAAGATAGATTTAAGTTCAGCAGCAAATTAAAAATAAAAACACAAAGGGAGTTGTCGATATATCAGATTAAAATCTGTTAGCGGCAGCTCCCTAATTTATATATAAGTTTTCAATAAGATAATTTATTCATTATAAAATTATTTAGTTTATATAGCCTGATAGATTAAGATAGGTTTCGATGAACTAAATTTTCTAGAAAATACATATTATAAATTATTTTTAATTTTTATTTTGTTCGAAATACCAATGCTTGTACCAGTTAAAACACCACATAACATGGAGTAAACAATTGTAGGAATTTCAATCACATAAATACCAATAGCGGCAATAAATAATAAAGAAATCATTAAAAAGAGTATACAAAAAAATTGCTTCCATTTTTGATGAACTTTAATTTTTGAATTTATTATATCTGTAAATTTGTATTTTTCATCGAATTTTAAATAGATAGCCTGACTCAGTATTAGTAAGAATACCATGGGCAATAATTTATAAAGTAAATCTATCATATTATTTTACCATCCTCCACGAAAATAATTTAGTTATTTAGGTATTTAAAGTCTAACAATAGATATTTTTATACCTAATTATAATATGGGTGAAATAAATAGACAAATAGTTCTTTATTACATTAGAGTAATTATATTCTTTTATAAGTGCATCCTACTAGAAAATAGTTATTATCATTAATATTTAGTTATACGGTTAGAGACAATAAGAATAAAGAAATAGGTAAAAATTAAGCTTAAATGTTTACAAAATAAGGAAAAATGTTTTAAAAAACAAATTTAATGAATCAAAAGTTATGATATAATTATTGTAAAATTATTACAATAATTATATCATGCAAAACTAAAGGACAACTTAATTTCTATAAATTATTTAGGATTAAGAGGTGTTTGGTTGGATACTCTTAGATTATTGGAATGATTTAAAATATGCATAGCTAAAAGGAAAACAATAATGAATAAAAGGAGGAATACAATGGGGAAGGTGTTGGGAAATAGATATAATAATAAATTAACAAGATTTATTCTAAGTTGCATTGCAATAACAGCAGTATTTTTTACAAATTTTATAGCTGCTAAAGCTACAATAGGAAATAGTATCTATGAAGTGAGTTCAAATAACATTAATATGATTAGGGAACAACATAAATTTATCATTGATGCGCCTATAAAATTTTATAATGACATAAAAAGATTAGAGCAGGTGATAGACTTCAAATTTAAAGTTCCGGATTTTTTTCCAGAAGGGTATAAAGTGCAAGAACTTCAATTAAAAAAAATTTCTGATAAAGATAATGTTTTAGAAATAGTTTACGGAAATAAAGATGGAATATGTTCGTTACAAATATCTGAGCAAGACCCTTCAGAATCACTAAAAGCTATAGAAAATGGGAAATCTAAGGCATTAGAAAATTCTCAGGTGGAAATCTCCAAGCAACCAATGAAAATAGGCGATATAAATGGATTAAGTGTTATTTTAACAACTACATTTCCAGCAAAAAAAGTTATAGAAGACCAATTTAGCGAAATAAAAGCTGTTAGTAATTATTTTTCATGGAAAGATGGTGGATTATGGTATAGCATAGAATATAAATCGGAGTCTAAAAGCGAAAAGAGTAGCAATAACTCACTAGAACTTTCAAGTAATGATATAAAAAATATAGTGAAATCGTTAAAATATCCTGAAGATACAAAAGATTTAAATTATTGCACAAAGGATCTTAATGATGGAAATGTGGAAATGAACATTTATGATAGAGAAGATATAGAAGAAGCAAAAAATGCTCTAGGATTTGACCCTAAATTTCCAATTAGAATTAGTAATGATATAAGTATAACTAACTCCACTGCTATATTAGTTGGAGATTTGAGTAATAACAAAGAAAAAACATGCTATGAAATAAATAATCTTTATTCAAACAAAAATGGTTCAATAACATTTAGTCAATCTGCGAATTCATCAGTTTATGATGAAATAATGAAAAATAAGTATATTAAAATTAATGAAGAAAGAAATTTAGAGAAGAAAGTTGAAGAATTAATAATTGAAAATAATCAAGTATTTAAACGTTCACAAGAAGGTATCGTGCCTCAGGTTAATTATGTCTGGAAAGAAAATAACATATATTATAGTGTGATATTTTTTGTAAATATTGAAAATAGTGATGAAATTGTTAAAGAATTTATGAATTCAAAGCCACTAGAATAGAGTTATTTAAATAGAATATTGATAAATATATTATGTTAAGAAGACTTTTATAAAAATAGTAGGGAATATAACAGACAGACCCTACTATTTTTATATTCACAGATTAATTAGCGTCAATTATAGAGGGAGTACCCCAAATTTCATTTATAAAGTTAGTGCTAATTTTAAAGTAGATTGTAGGATATTCTCCATAGTATATATAACCATTCCTTAATATCGTAAAAGGAATATTTTTACTACCATCTTTTAAATCCAAAAATATCTTTTGACATTTATCATTATTTTTATAATCATCTAAAGAATTCTCTATATTTTCTGGTAGATATGGAGTTGAATTGTCTAGTTCTCGAACAAAAGAATTAAGAAAACTAGGATCACTAGTTGTATAGAAGTTCTCTTTTTCATTATTCGAATTACTAAATGTTTGAATTTGAACTCTGGCATTTACGATATTTCCCGGGAGATTAAGTTTTCTGAAAAAGTCATTGCCAGTAGTTATTGTAATTCCATTAAGGCACTCATAAATTTCGGGGGAATTTGTCCCATCACTTAAAGTTACATTAGTCATTATTCTAAAATCCTCATCATATCCGTTTACAGCATATACATCAGTAGTGCCTATATTAGAAATGATATTTTTAGAATAGGTATTCATAGGATTAATCTCATTTAATGCACCTATTGTAGTACCGATTTTTCTTCCTAAAATATTTTTTGAGCTTTTTGAATCTATCGATATAGGGGATTTGAGATATACATTTCCATTGTAAATAATTAACGGAACCATTTTTGTGGATTTGGTTTTTTCTTGAATATTTGGTATTTGGAATTTTGGAATGTATACTGCATTCGAACTAAAACTTCTCAAGGTTGAATTAAGGGACAAAGCCGCATTCTTGTTAGAATTATTATTAGTAGTGTTTGAAGTAGTTGCATATTGTGATGAATTTATATCATTTGAAGGTGTTGAATTATTATTATTATT
>CAURJV010000059.1:0-33814 GCA_963524945.1 uncultured Clostridium sp. | reverse complement strand
CAATGGCTACATTAGTAGTTAATAAATTAAGAGGAACATTTACTTGTGTAGCTGTTAAGGCACCAGGATTTGGAGATAGAAGAAAAGAAATGTTACAAGATATTGCAACATTAACTGGTGGAACAGTTATCGCTGAAGAATTAGGAAGAGAATTAAAAGAAGTTACTATTGACATGTTAGGTACAGCTGATAGCGTTAAAGTAAATAAAGAAAATACTGTTATAGTTAATGGTAAAGGTGACTCTAATGAAATAAAGGAAAGAATCAATCAAATTAAAGCTCAAATAGAAGAAACTTCTTCAGAATTTGATAAAGAAAAGTTACAAGAAAGATTAGCTAAGTTAGCTGGAGGCGTTGCAGTAATTAAAGTTGGTGCAGCAACTGAAACTGAATTAAAGGAAAAGAAACTTAGAATAGAAGACGCATTGGCTGCAACAAAAGCTGCTGTTGAAGAAGGAATAGTAGCTGGTGGTGGAACTGCTTATGTTAATGTTATTAAAGAAGTTGCTAAACTAACTTCAGATGTTGTTGATACACAAGTTGGTATCAATATAATAGTTAAAGCTTTAGAAGAACCAGTAAGACAAATAGCTACTAATGCTGGAGTAGAAGGTTCAGTAATAATTGAAAAAGTTAAGAAAAGTGAAGCAGGAATAGGATACGATGCATTACATGGAGAGTACATCAATATGATTAAGGGTGGAATTGTTGATCCAACTAAGGTTACTAGATCAGCTCTTCAAAATGCAGCGTCAGTAGCTTCAACATTCTTAACAACAGAAGCAGCAGTTGCTGATATTCCAGCAAAGGAAACACCAATGCCAGGTGCTCCAGGAATGGGAATGGACGGAATGTACTAAAATATATAAGTCAAAAATATAAAAATAATAAATAGAGAAGGTACTTATAAGTACTTTCTCTATTTTTATTTTAAAATTAGGTTGCTGAATAACTAATTTTTACAAATGGTTATTTGAGAAAATATTCTTAGGAATCATATGCTGCATAAGCAACTATATGATAGTCAGAACATTTACGTGTAAGGCCTTTAGGATTTTTAATATTAGAATTTATTATGAATTATTTTCCAATTAATGTATAAAAAGTTGCTGATTAGAGATAATTTAAATAAAAAGGCTAATAGGAGATGGATAATACATAATGACTTCTTTATACGTTAAATGTAAATTTAGATTCAAAGATGGTATGTCAAAGAAAAGCTTGTGTAAGAAAAGAAAGAGAGAAGCTTTTACTTTAATTGAAATGATTGCAGTAATTGCAATTATTGGGATTTTAGCTGTTGCTATTTTACCTAAAGTGAATGGCTATATAAATGAAGCAAAAAAAGTTAAAGTAGTAGATCAGTCCAGAAAAATCATAATGGCAGTTGAATCGTATAATTTGAGGAATGATTCCCCCTTGAGTGAAAATACTATTGTAAGTTCAGCTATAAGCAACAAAGGAGTTAGCAAATATTTAGATGGAGTTGAGTTTAGTAATTTAAACACTAGTAGCACAAGTCTAAAAAATTGTTACGATATAGTAAATGGAGCAGAATTTGATTTCCTAGAAGACACAGATATTTTAAATCCAGTTACAATTAGTAAGGAATCTGGTAAAGATGATGTAAAAAAATAGAAAAGATATCGATAACAATAAATTTAACTTACATTATTGAAGTAAATTTGCAATTTTAGCTTCAAATTTATTGACTTTAGATTGTACATACATTATAATAATTTTAATTTAAAATATAGCGCATTTAAAAACTTATATATACCTTGAATATGGCAAGGAGTATCTACCGGGAGCCGTAAATTTCCGACTATAAGTGATATTAGTATAGGCTAAATCTATAGATTTATTGGCATATTAACATCACTTTTGAGGTTAATGTGCTTTTTTTATACAATAAAATAGTACAAACTATGCAATTTATAAATCATAAAATATTAAAAATGAAATAAATAATTCAAAAATGGGAGGCTTTATATATAATGGGAAAAATAATTAAGACAGCATATACTTTTGATGATGTATTATTGGTACCTAATAAATCGGATATATTACCAAGAGAAGTGAGCACAAAGACAAGAATAACTAAGACTATAGAATTAAATATTCCTTTAATGAGTGCAGGAATGGATACTGTAACTGAGTCGAAGATGGCAATTGCTGTTGCAAGAGAAGGCGGAATTGGAATAATACATAAAAATATGACTATTGAAGAGCAAGCAAAAGAAGTAGACAGAGTTAAGAGACAAGAGAATGGAGTAATTACAGATCCTATATTTTTATCTCAAGATCATCTTATCCAGGATGCAGAGAATTTAATGGCGCAATACAGAATATCAGGAGTTCCAATAACGACTGAAGATGGAAAATTAATTGGAATAATTACAAACAGAGACATAATATTTGAAACAAATTACCAAAGAAAGATATCTGAAGTAATGACAAAAGATAATTTAATAACTGCTTCAGAAAATACTACTGTAGAAGAAGCAAAAGAAATATTAAAAAAGCATAAAGTAGAAAAATTACCTTTAGTTGATAGTCAAGGACGTCTAAAGGGATTAATCACAATGAAAGATATTGAAAAAGTTAGAAAGTTTCCAAATGCTGCAAAAGATAAAAAAGGTAGATTATTATGTGGAGCAGCAGTAGGTGTAACTGGTAACATGATGGAAAGAGTTGATGCATTAGTTAAAGCACAAGTTGATGTTATAACTCTTGATACGGCACATGGACACTCAAAAGGAGTTTTGGATGCTGTTACACAAATAAAGAAAGCATATCCTGATCTTCAAGTTATAGCTGGAAATGTTGCTACAGCAGAAGCAACAGAAGATTTAATAAAAGCTGGAGCAGATTGTGTTAAGGTTGGTATTGGACCAGGATCAATCTGTACTACCAGAGTAGTAGCTGGGGTTGGAGTGCCTCAATTAACTGCAGTTATGGATTGCGCAGAAGTAGGTAAGAAGTATGGAGTTCCTATAATTGCAGATGGTGGACTTAAGTATTCAGGAGATATAGTGAAAGCACTAGCAGCAGGAGCATCTGCTGCAATGATGGGATCATTATTTGCAGGATGCGAAGAAGCGCCGGGGGAAATGGAAATATATCAAGGAAGAAGTTATAAAGTTTATAGAGGAATGGGATCTTTAGCTGCCATGGAGTGTGGATCTAAAGATAGATATTTCCAAGAAGGAAATAAAAAATTAGTGCCAGAAGGTGTTGAAGGTAGAGTAGCATATAAAGGTTTTGTTTCCGATACTATATTCCAATTACTAGGCGGGATTAAGTCAGGAATGGGATATTTAGGAGCAAAGAGTTTTGAAATTTTATATGAAACAGCTAATTTTGTAGTTCAAACAGCTTCAGGTCAAAGAGAAAGTCATCCGCATGATATTAATATTACTAAGGAAGCACCTAATTATAGTGTAGGACAATAGTAAAATGCACAGTTCACAATCATAAAATATACCACTTATGTGAACTGTGCATTATTTGATTTAATTGGCCGATAATTATATATGTCTTTATACTAGTATTTATAATTTTCGACGAAAATTATCTCAATTTATTGATAAAAAGATATATTTAGTTGATAATAGAATTTATAAGAACAGTTTAGGAGGAGAACATGAAAAGAGATTTAGTTTTAGTTGTTGATTTTGGTGGACAATATAACCAATTAATAGCGAGAAGAGTAAGAGAATGTGGCGTTTATTGCGAGATTATTCCATATGACTATACTATTGAAAAGATAAAAGCTAAAAATCCAAAAGGTATAATATTTACAGGCGGTCCTAACAGTGTTTATGGGGAAGATACTCCAACTGTAGAAAAAGAAGTATTTGAATTAGGCGTGCCAGTACTTGGAATATGCTATGGAGATCAATTAATGGCACATTTGCTAGGTGGAAAAGTTGCGACAGCACCAGTAAGAGAATATGGAAAAACAAATGTGAAAATAGATAAATCATCTAAATTATTTGAAGGAATCGAAACTGATGGTATAGCTTGGATGAGTCATACTGATTATATTGAAGAAGCTCCAAAAGGATTTAAGGTAATAGCAACTACAGAAGTTTGTCCTGTTGCAGCTATGGAAAATGAAGAAAAAAGGCTTTATGGAGTTCAATTCCATGCAGAAGTTGAACACACTCAATTTGGGCAAAAAATGCTAGAAAACTTTATACACAATATTTGTGGGTTAGAAAACAGCTGGTCTATGGGATCTTTTGCAGAAGAAAAAATAAAAGAAATAAAAGAATTAGTTGGAGATAAGAAAGTGTTATGTGCTTTATCTGGTGGAGTTGACTCTTCAGTAGCAGCAATGATTGTACATAAGGCTATTGGTCACAACTTAACTTGTATATTTGTTGACCATGGTTTACTAAGAAAAGATGAAGGCGATACTGTTGAAAGAGTGTTTAAGAAAGAATTTGATATGAACATTAAGAGAGTTAATGTTGCAGATAGATTCTTAGGAAAACTTGCAGGAGTATCTGATCCTGAAACTAAGAGGAAAATAATTGGTGAAGAATTTATAAGAGTTTTTGAGGAAGAAGCTAAAAAGGTTGGCCAAATTGATTATCTTGTTCAAGGAACGATTTATCCAGATATCGTAGAAAGTGGAACTAAAACATCGGCAACTATAAAATCTCATCATAATGTTGGTGGACTTCCAGAAGATATGCAATTTGAGCTTATAGAACCATTAAGAGAATTATTTAAAGATGAAGTTAGAGCGGTTGGAGAGGAACTTGGCATTCCTCATAAATTGGTGTGGAGACAGCCGTTCCCTGGTCCAGGTCTTGCTATTAGAGTTTTAGGTGAAATTACAGAAGAAAAACTTGAAATAGTTAGAGAAGCAGATGCAATATTTAGAGAAGAAATTGCAAATGCAAATCTTGATGAATCTATTTGGCAATACTTTGCATGTTTACCTAATATCCGTTCCGTTGGAGTTATGGGAGATGAACGAACATATTCTCATACAGTAGCTTTAAGAGCTGTTACATCAAGTGATGCAATGACATCTGAATGGGCAAGAATACCATACGAAATTTTAGATTTAGTAAGCAGAAGAATTGTAAATGAAGTTAAGGGAGTAAACAGAATTGTTTATGACATAACTTCAAAACCACCAGCTACTATAGAATGGGAATAGGATTGAGGCTTATTAAATAAGGTGTTTAGGCACTTTTGGAAAATTTGATAAAAAATTTAGTGGCTTAGATATTATCTAAAAAAAGGTAACATCTAAGCTACTTTTTTATTGATTTTTGGAGGTGTAATAAATGAAAAAAGGAGTAAAAACAGGAGGAAAGAAATTCACAACAATAACGGAAATAATTTCATATGAGCAATTATATAAGGAGTTTATAAGGAATTGTAAGGTAAGAGGATTGGCGGAAGAAACATTAAGAAGTTATTATTATCAGCATAAATATTTCTGTAATTTTATAAACATAGAGGATGTGGCAGAACTAACTAGAGAAGTTTTGGAAGAATACATTCTATATATGCAAGATGTACAAGAAATCACTAATAGTACAACTATAAATAGTTATATTCAAAATATTTCACCTATAATTAAATATGGAATGTCTAAAGGATTGATACAAGAGTTTAAAATACCATTTGTTCAAGAACAATTAAAATTGAAAGATATTTATTCTGACAGTGAATTGAAGTTATTGCTTACTATGCCTAAAAAGAATGATTTTATTACGTTAAGAGATAGTGCGATAATATGGTTATTAGCAACAACAGGAGTAAGGGCAAAAGAATTAAGGAATATAAAAATAAATAATGTTGATTTAGATAGAAGAGTTATTACGCTTAATGTAACTAAAAATAATCAAGCTAGACAATTGCCAATATCTCTGAATACAATAGAAGTATTAGAGAAATATATGAGATTAAGAAAAGGGCATAGTGATAATTACTTGTTTATATCAATTTATGGAGACCAAGTAGCAAGAACAACATTGCAAAAAATAGTATATAACTATAATACTAGGCGAGGTGTTGATAAAGTATCTATACATTTGTTTCGGCATACATTTATAACTAATGCAGTAAGAAAAGGTGTTAACCCATTGATATTAAAACGTATTACAGGACATAGTAGTTTGCAACAACTTAATAGATATTATAATTCAACTGCTGATGATATTGTAAATATAATTGATGATATAGCCCCAAAGCAGATTAGGAAAGAAAGTATGTTTAAAAAGGTGTAGAATAATGAGTAAAGAATATTATATAGATATGAAGGAATGGCTAGTGTTTGTGTTTTTAGGTGTTAAATATCCACCTCAAAATCGGTTTTGACGATACCGATAAAATAGACCAATTTTATGAACTGTTACGTGTCATAATAATAGTGTTTTACTCATGTTTACGAGTGCCATCACGATGACCTTAAATGTTTAATTTTCAAGGTTAACATATGGTATTTTGAGTCAGTTATTTATTGAAAATGCATATGATTAACGATATAGATATGATGACAATTGTGATTATTAGAATAATCGCATTAAGGTTAGTTTGAGAATAATTTAAAAGCAAGAAGAGGAAAAGCTTTGTCAAAGAGGCTCATTTAATAGAAGATTATTAAAATATTTAGTAATAATAAAATATATGCATTCATGATTGCCAGTGATATTGAAAATTATGAGTCTGATAAGCAACAATTAGAGGACATGCTAAATCTAACATTAGTATTATAAAATTTGGAAAACGTATTAAAAGATTTAGATTAAACTCTAGGTCTTTTTATATGCAATAAGTGCTAGGAATAATTGAAATCGGAAAAAGGCTTATTGAAGCCAAAGAACCGCACAAAATTTTATGAAATGTGCAAATGAATTTTCAAATTCGCCAACGTTGGCGAATCTAGGTCAATCAAAAATATTCGCATTATTAGACATTCCAATTGAAGAAAGAGAAGAATTTATAAGTAGTTCACATGAAGTAAGTGGTAAAACAAAAACTATCGAAGAAATGACAGCAAGAGAATTACAACAAGCCATCAAAGAAAAAAAAATTGATTTTAGTAAAACTACCGCTTATAAATTTATAAAGGTTGCTACCGAATATAATAATGAAAGTGTCCAATCGCTTGGACAAACTAAAACAGTTGAGGAAATGACAGCAAGAGAATTACAACAAGCCATCAAAGAAAAAAACTTGATTTTAGTAAAACTACTGCTTATAGATTTATAAAGGTAGCTAATGAATTTAAAGATGATGTCCCAACGCTGGGACAAACTAAAATATTTGCATTGCTAGATGTTCCATTGGAAGAAAGAGAAGATTTCATGAATCAATCACATGAAGTAAATGGTAAAACAAAAACCATTGAAGAAATGACTACAAGAGAATTATAACAAGCCATCAAAGAAAAGAAGGTTGATTTTAGTCAAAGAACTGCTACTAAATTTATGAAATGTGTAAGTGAACTTTCAAATTCGCCCGCGCTTTCCGATTTGGGACAAACTAAAATATTCATGTTCCTATATTCTAGAATAGATTTTTGATTATTATAAGTTTAATTTATATACTCAGTATTATTATACAGCACTTATTACAAATAAAACGTCAATTAAACTATTAGAAAAAGTATTTAAAGTAAAAGTATCAAAATGCATTGAATTATAGTTTAATTGATAATATAATAGTAATATCAATTAAACTATAGTTAATTTGATGAAAATGATATTTATTAATGAGGTATTGAGATATGAGTAATGTTTATAGCTATATGAGAATAAGTACAAAGGAAAGCACTGATAAACAAAGTTTCAACAGACAAGAGAAGAGTTTACAAGCATATGCAAGTAATAACGAAATCGAATATCTATTGTTTTTTAAAGATGATTGTTCAGGATCAACATTTAAAAGGAATGAATGGATTAAACTTGAAAAGTTATTACAAGAGGGTGACACAGTAGTATTTAAAGAGATAAGCAGATTTACACGCCAAGCAGAAGAAGGTTACAAAAAATATATGGAATTTATGAATAAAGGTATAAATCTTATATTTATTGATAATCCAACAATAAGCACAGATTATATAAAGAATTTAACAAAAGTAGCAAAAGAACAAGATTTAGTCGCAAAGACGGCACTAGAAAGTACCATAAAATTATTATTAATAGTTGAACTTGATAGAGTACAAAAAGAACGTGAAATAATAGTTAAAAGAATTAAGCAAGGTATAGAAGCAAGTGATAAGAAAAGCGGTCGTAAATTCAATTCACTTGATAAAATGACAGACGAGTTAAGAGCAGACATAGTTAAGTTTATAAATGATAGGAACATTAAGCAAGTTGATTTGATGAATAAGCATAACATTAGCAGAAATACATTAAAGAAATATGTTGATATAGTTAAAAATGAATGGGTGTAGTACCTCTTCTTTTTAATTGATAATGTCTATAAAAAAACAGATATGATATAATTAATGTATTATATCACAAATAATAATTTAAAAGGGGATGAAATAAATGGGAAAGTTAAAAGATACAGATAAAAAACTTATAGACCATTGTTTTGAAGCGGGATATCCTTTGTATAAATTATCAGGAATAATCCCTGTAGCACCAAGCACTATTTATGTGTACAATAGGGATAGGTGTAAACTGCAAAACAATGAACCAATTCTTAATACATCTAAATCTAATTTAAGGACTTTTATGACAAGGGTTGATAATTCAAAACCAATTGAATTTATGACAAGAGGAATTGAATTTTTATAGTAAGAGTATAAATATATACAAGGTAAAAAAATGAGCTATCGTATTAATGGATAAAATCCGTTAACGATAGCTCATTTTTTAAATTGTATATGCAACTAATTACAATGTAATGTAATTGAATGTAAACATATATGAAAGTGTGTTTAAAATGATTGGAAAAATAACAAGTATGAGGTTAAATGAAGAGGATTTAGAGAAGTTAAGAGCTAAAAAGGTGAAGCCAAGGCAAAAAACAGTAAAACTAAATAGATTGATAAAGGAGTAGAGTAAAAGCTACTCTTTTTTTTGATGCTATAAAACTAAAATTTTATGGCGAATATGCTATATAAAAAAGCTAGTAATTATCGTACTTTTTAAAGTTGAAATTTTAAGATTTCGATAAATTTTAAGGTTTTTGACTTAAAAGGTGCTCATGTGGAATGGAAATTTATAATATGTAAACCATCTTCAATATATTAATTTAGAGCCTTCTCTGAGGGCATAGGAAAAGTTTTGCTAGATGTAAGATATAAAACATTGCCTGAGATTTAGATAGTGTATGGAGGAGGCGGGGGGGTATCAAACGTTTGAAGAAATTTCTGACGTTGGTATAAATATTGCCTACTGGTAATCGCACACCTCACAAGAAATTTATACGACTTGAAAATTTTGTCATGGAAAAATATTTGCAATTATAGTTATTTTTAAGGTGTGTAAATCTCGATGCTTCAGGAGAAGCTTCTAAAATTCAAAAAATAACAGAAAGTCGGATAAAAGTATTTCTTGAAGGACTAAAAAAGATAGCAATTATAGCCATTTTGAAGTTTGGGATTAATCCTACTTCTGGAGAGATTTCAAAAATTTAAAAAATAGCAGAAAAAGTTCGGCAAATTATTTTTTGGTTCATTAAAAGATTATTGCTTTAATCAGTTTTTTGTATCCTTAAATCTCGATGCTTCAGGAGAGGTTTCAAAAAGCTCGAAAATGCCAGAAATTCGGATAAAAATAATTTTTGGACATTCTTAAAAATTAGTGCTTAAATCAGATTTTTGAGGCATTAAATCTCGGTGCTTCAGGAGAGCAAGTCTAAAAAATTTTACAAACAAAACGTTACAACAGATTACAAACAAAAAGGAGTGTTCACATGGATGAATTAAGATTAAAGTTAAAAAAACACAAAGAAAAGTACGGTGCAACGCTTAAATTTATAGGCGATAAAATTGGAGTAGGTCGCTGCACATTGTCTCTGTTTATAAGTGACAAAAGGGAATTGCCAAAAGCAGTAGCAAAGAAGTTAGAAGCTTACTTGAATAGCTTTAATTAAAAAATAGGAGGAATTATAATGGAAAAATTATTAAAATTATTAAAAACACTAGAAGAATACGAGGTTAAGGGCATTTACTGGAATGATGAATTAGAAGAGTTTAGAGAGTTTATTGAGGCATTTGCATCTATGGACATAGAAAAAGTGGCTCAAGAGAAAGACTTAAATATATTCTATTTGATTTTATCCAATGGTGTTTGGGAAAAAGTTAGTGTCTATTCATTAGATGAATTAGAAGAAGAGGTCATATAATCCTCTACAAAGTCAAAATAGCCACGTATAGGTTAGGATACAAACCTTATTTTTAAAGATATGAAAACGCTTAAATAAAGCGTGTGGAGGTTTTATTATGAAGAATAATATCGCAC
Source organism: uncultured Clostridium sp. (assembly GCA_963524945.1). Classification (GTDB taxonomy): domain Bacteria; phylum Bacillota; class Clostridia; order Clostridiales; family Clostridiaceae; genus Clostridium. The sequence goes on along the minus strand of CAURJV010000059.1, from coordinate 23,366 downwards.
AAAAAAATATGAAGGAAAAACATTATTTGAGATTTAAAGGCTTTTTAAAATATGACATTAAAGACAGGGAACTGTTAGAACAAAAGTAATATTAAAGCAAACAATAAAAGTTGCTAATGAAATGTTAAAGATTCTTGAGAATAAATAAATTTAAATAATGCTATTTCCTTCTGAGAAAGAAGGATTATTATGTATATTAACACAAAAGATAAAGAATATATTAAACAATATTGCGAGGAACAAATTAAAAATAAAGACCAAATAAGAGTAAAGTCGTTAGCTTGTCTACTAGATGAACATTACGCTTTGTTTGAAATAATAGAGTATATCAAGAATGAATTGGATATTGCAGAAGAATGTATTTGGAGAGGTAAAAATAATTATCTAACAGAAATGCATGGTCATTCAAGAATCAACCCTTCTGATTCATTTTATGGAAACGTATACGTACATCAATATTATGTGCATAAGGCTTTTAATGTACCGATGCAAACAGTAAGTAAATATGTTATACATCATGTAGACCTTAATAAAAAAAATAATTCTCTATCAAATCTATGGATATTTTTCAACCAAACATTACACAGAGAATTTCATGTTGAACTTAACAAAAGCCCTAGTGTATCTATAAGCCAGTTCACAAAGAATTGGGTTGAGGATAGTTTAAATGCTGAGAATAGTGAAGAATTAACTGAATATTTAAAGCTATTGTTAAAGGCTGAGCATATTAAAAAGTGCATGAGCCTTGATGGATTGGGTAACGCTATGTAGTTATGATTCAATGGGGTCATATTAAGGCTTTAAGTAGCCGCCCTTGAAGATTTTAGAGCCTTAAATAGCTTTATTGTTAACAAAAATTACTTAAAGAAAATTGTAAAATACAGGTAAAAGGACACTTGAAAAGCAGAATAATTGTGTACTGTACAGTGTGCAGTAAAAAATGTAAATTACTATTTTACTAAAGATGAAAAGTTGAAAGGATTTGATACTATGTTACAAAAGAAGATTTATAAAAATTGGGGAGAATTATGCACTGAAAAAGGTTGGAAAACAATAAGAGGTGATTATAAAGAAGCTAGGAAAAAGGAACTTGATGAAGAATGTAATTGGCACACAGAAGGTCATAAGATTGTTATTGATGAAGTGTTTGAAGTTAAAAAGATTGTGACACGTGGTAAAGGTAATAATGTTGTTTATGTTAACATTATTGAACTATTTGTAATGGACAAACTAGCTAATTCTGAAAAAGAAAAGATTGCTTTAAGTAGAAGTAGATTATTAAGCGAACTTGATATTGTAAACTTTAATTATAATGAATGTATGAAACACCCTTATAAATTTGCGAAAAGCGAAAATTTAAAAGTTGAAAATGTGTTTGATTATAAGAATAGCACAAGTAATATGGTGAAAAACAACTTAGATAAAGCATTGGACAACTTAGTTAAATCAAGGCTGATTTCATATCACAAAGGATATAATGTAATTATTGGCAACATGGATAGTATGTCGTGGGATAGCACCTTTAAGACTGATTTTGAAGGTAATATAATACGTGATTCTAGCGTTAATGTCAAAACTAGCGAAATACACATTGAATTGAGTGAAAATGATGAAGATATTATGAGAGATTGTGAGAGGGAAATACTTAACGATATGGGATATATAAAAAAGCCATTCGACAACATTGGAGCAGTATACAAGGACGGTAAAAATGTTGAATATTTTAAGAGAGTTATTGCTAGATTTAAGAAAATGGCTACCTATGATAATGTTATAAGTTATTATCCAACATACGTTATTAGATTTAATAAGAAGTTAATGAAATTTGGTAAAGAAAACATGGAAGAATATATGATTGATAAGCTATCAAAAGAAGAATATGTAATTGAACTGAATGAAGCTATTAAGAAACGTATTAATGATAGTGCCAAAAGACGTAAAGCTAAGAATAGTAAAGGCAAATATAGTTATAGAAGTGAAGATAAATACTTGAATGATATTAGTAGTATTGCTGACATAACCATAGATAAAACTGCTGAATATATAGTGAAAAAGGTATTAAAGGTTAAGTTGACACAAGAGCAAATAGAGCAAGAATTGCTAGAAGAATTAAAGGAAATGTAATGGTTTAAAAAACGGACTATTACTATGGCAAGATATATATATTTATCTTAGGAAGTAATAGTACCTTTTTTATAACCATTAATCTTAGTGAATAATTAATATTTTCAAGTAGTTTCACACAATGAAAGAAAAGAAACACATTAAATATGAAATAAATAAATGATTAAATAATATGCTAAAAGAAAATAGTTATACCAGATTTAGCTATATAACATTAATCTGTTATATACTTAGAACTAGTATAACTATTAAAAAAATACACTTAATTTAATTATATATTTGATATATTTTAATGGTGAGCTATTTTGTGAATTATGTGCAACGAGCTATTTTTGATAGCAAATATTTATATTGACAAACTTCATTACAATTTATAATACCTGTTCAGCTGTGTTTTCGAAGCAAAGCTTCTTAAAACCCACCAGCATCCCTCAACAGTGGTTGAGTGATGAAATATGATAATTATTTTGAGTGGATTTGGGTTGTATAAATTTTATAAGAAAATATTTTAATTGAGATATAGTGAGAAATTTCTAACGAAATAGAAGGTTTAAAAAATATTAAAAAAGGCGTAAACTTATTATAAGCAATACAATATTTTACATAAATTAATTGATATGATGGGATTATAATAAATGAGGGGGATGAAATTTTGAAAAAAGCGATTTTTATAGGAGCTGGATTCTCATATGATTTAGGATTTCCGTTAGGAAAAGGATTGACTAAGGATTTATTTTCGTTTTTTAATAAAAGTAAGATGGATAAGCTTGTATCTATATGGAAAAAAGCAAATCCTTATGGAAATGATAGACCAATAAATGAGTCTGCTTTTGATACTTTTTTGCAGTTACATAGTAATTTTATTGAAACTGATATGAATAATTATGAGGATTTTATAAAGTTATTGCAAGATAATGAGCATGAATTTGGAAAAAATCAAGATTATCGTGATACATACAACTATATATTAAGTAAGTTTAATATTATATTGAATGAGTTTTTCTGGATATATCAAAAAGAAAATTATAACATCTTAGAAAAAAATTTAGATATGTATCGTTGGTTATTAAAAGAATATTCTCAAAAGGAATTATGGGTATTATCATTAAATCATGATGTTAATATTGAGCTTATGTGTATTGAAAATAAAATTCCACTTACATTTGGAACTAAGGATGTAATACAGTTTCCAATTAATAATATAGAACTATCAAATAAGATTAGTTTGTTAATGCATGATAGAGTTAAGATGAATTTGAATGATATGAATTTTTATAAGAATGAAAAAGGTATCAATCTCTTGAAGATACATGGAGGATTAAATGAATTTAGTTTTGATGATGATAAAAGAATATTATTTATTGACATGGAGAAATGCGAAACACCTATTGACTATTTAGAGAAAATTGATACAGTTATGCATAAAATGCAGTATTTTATAAATGGTAAGCCGATTAGGGGTGAATATGAAATAGTTATAAGTGATAATAATAAAGAGAGGCAGTTTTTAACACCTTCTATTTTAAGTGGAGGATATAAATATAGTATTAAGTTAAATCCTAAAGAGGGAGAGGAAAAAATACAATTATTTAGTGAAGTATTAAATGAAGTTGATGAGCTAACTATATTTGGATATGGATTTGGTGATAGACATATAAATGATAGGATTTATAATGCCATGATTATAAATAATAAATTAAAGATTATAATTGTTGACCCATATATCAAAAGTATTCCAGAGAATTTAAAACCATTTGAGTATAATATGAGAATAAGATTAGCTAAGTGTACTACAGCGCAATGGATAGGATATTTAAAGGATGGGGTGTGGGATTCGGAAATAAGTGAGAGGTTAAAAGAAATGGAGTCGATTAGACCTCAAATAGATAGAAGGCTTCGTGAAAAATATTTTAAATAAATGTATTTAGTGAAATAAGTAGAATATATATAAATTTATACTGGATAAATAGATTGAAGAGGGGGGCTCTTCTTTTTATGTGAAATAAAATCGATGTTTTAAAAGGTAGGAGTTGTTTTTTAATAGATGATTGTAAATAATGTGGATGGTTATTTGAATCATTGGTAGTATGTGTTACAATGCTATTAAGTATATACTAGGGGGGAGTAGAATTGAAAAGATATGCAATTATACTAAGTAGTGAAGAATACAAAGATGATATGTATGACATGACATATTACTGCCATAATGATGCATATTTATTAAATGAAACATTAGTAAAATATTGTGATTTTGCGGAACAAGATATATATAATGATGTATTGAGCATATTTGATGATAAAGAACCTAAAGACATATTAAAAAAAATAGAAGAAGTAGTAGAAAATTCACAAGAAGGAGACACAATTTTATTTTATTATGCAGGACATGGAGAATATATTGATGGAGATTCATATTTAGTTTTGCCAAAAACTAATTATGAAAATATTAAACAGACAGCAATCTCTATTAGAGACATTAATGGAATCTTAAGGAAAAGGAATAGGGTGAATGTTAGAATATTTGATTGCTGTCATTCAGGATTAGATGCAAGAAGTTCTAATATTTTGCTAAGGAGGCAATCAGACTTTACTGAGAATATTAACAAAGATAATGAAGGCTGGTGTACATTTGCATCATGCACAGCTAAGCAAGAGAGTTACCCAGATAGCAATTTAGAACATGGTGTATTTACATATTATCTGACAGAAGCAATAAGAGAGTACAAGCAAGGTACAGAAATAATGCCAGAAATATTAAAACTTGAGGTTTGCAACAAAGTTGCAAAATGGTGTGAAGAGAAAAAAATAGTTCAAACTCCAACATTTAATGCATCAATAGCTGGAAATATTTCCTTTGCAGTCAGAAAAAAAGAAGAAGTAAAGATTGATTGTGATAATAATAAAGATGGAGCTGATGATGGTTCATTAGAATTACAAAAACAGGTTGAATTAATGAGAAAAAGTAAAAAAAATAATAGTAAAGAAAACATAGAAAAATTGCAGAAATATATTGATGTAATTAATAATTCATTAAATAAAAACAAAGATATAATTAATAGATTTGATTTAAATATAGAGGAAATTGAACCTTGTTCTGTTAATGATATATGGGATGATTATATAAAAGATTCTATTGTTAAATTTTTAGATGATAGAAGATATAATTCATTTCATAAATATAATGTCAAAAAAAATTATGAAGAAGACACTAGACCTAAGTTTCTAACAGGAATGTTTCCGAAAGAACCTAAATTACTATCAATAAATTATAATATTAAGCAACCACATGGGTTTCCAGTATGTTATGTATCTATAAGTTTGATAGGGGATGGGTATTTAAAAAGAGGAGACATTTTTGGGTATGTATGTCCGTTGCAATTTACCACATGCATTATTTTTGGAATTGCTATAGATGAAAAAGTAGTTATGTTGCGTTCTGTTAATTTGGAGGCTGGAGACGAAATAGATAATATAGATGAAATTGTCAAAAAGTTATTAAACAGCTTTAATAATCTATATGAACAAAATGTTAAGAAATGTATAAGAGATTATAATGAAGAAATAAAAGTCATAAGAAAAGATATATTTTGATTTTATTATTATATAGAGAAATAACTGTCTATAAATTAAATATTAATAAAAATATGTAGTGGTTAGAATATGTGCAAGTTCAATTTTATACTAGATGAATAGAGTGAAGAGGATAAAAGTGTTTGAAGCCTATGAAGAAGAAATCATAGATAAGAAAGACTTCAAAGACAGAATGGCAGAGTTGAAGACAAGGGAAGAATCGCTACAAGAAGAAGTAAACAATCTGAAAAACAACATCCTAGATGATGGAGTACAAGAGGTTTCATATGACTTTGTAAAAGAAACACTAGCACAATTTGGAGCAATGCTATCAAGCCACACTTCAAGGGAGCAACAAAAGAAATTGTTGCATATGCTAATCTCAAAAATAACTATAAGCCGAACTAGGGAAATTGAATCAATAGAGCTTAATATAAATGATAACTTAATAATGTATCTAAGTAATGGAGGAGAACCAAGTCCAGATGGAGGAGGTTCTCCTTTTTCTGTTGTTTCGAGAAGAATGTTAATGATAAATCCTGTGAATATAAGAATTTGCATATGAATAAAAAGTGATATCACTTTCTATTCATAAAATAATAAAAAAGATATTGAAATTTATTCAGAATATATTTATAATAACAGTATAGAGAATAATTGGAATATTGAGTTAGGGAGAGGAAAAAAATGAAAAAAAAAGAAAAAAAGACTTCGCTGATAAGATTTAGAGAAGATATTATAGATATACTTGACATAGCAAGTGAGGTATTAAAAAAAAGCGGAGTGTATGTGAGTAGAAATGAATTAGTAAATGACATTTTAGAGAAAAACATTTATGACAGCAATGCAAAAATTATAAATTATGAAAGCGAAATGTGTTCATTTACAGATATAGAGGAAATAAATAGACATATACAAAGACGAATAAGTCAATATAGGTATAGATTGAAAAAATTATTTGAGAAAGATAATCATGTTGATAGCGATGGGTCATTATATTCTAGTGGATTTTTATGTTTACCTGGAATAGTGGAAGAAGGAAGTGATAGTAATAATGAAGATAATTTCTTTATTTCTATTTCTAAATTAAAGGTTGCATTAGAAATGACAATAAATGAAGCAAATGTTCCTAATAAAATTAAGAATATAGTTATTGAAGATTTAGCAAATCAAATGTGTAAATATGTAAAAGTGAATGGTGTATTCATTGAAATGAATAAGAATACATTAGAGACATATTATAAATTTGAGGAATATAAGACATCTAGAAAAGAATTTGAAAATATAAAGAATATAAAAATTGAAAAGTATATGGAATCTGAAAGCGAGATTATTAAAGATGTAGGTCTTTATATTGAAGATAAAAATGGACAAAGTATTGAGGATGCATATATAACAGATGTTAATTGTATGGATGAAGAAGAATTATTAAATTATTTATCAAGTTGTTTTGGTATTGACTTGAGGAAATTTGAATTAAATATAGAAGAGATAATCCAAGATGAACTGTAGCTTTTGAGATATAAGAGGAAAGGAGGAATGATTTATGCAATGTGAAAGTTGTGGTGCTGAAATTGAAGAAGGTGAATATTTTGAAGAATGTGAATTTTGTGGGGAAACATTATGTGCAAATTGCTCTGAATATTGGCAAACACCTTGTTGTGGTACTAATAAATATTAAAAGTTGAAGTTATATTAATTATAATAAGGAAAGAAGAGGTTGTTATGATAGAATTGCCATCATTAGAAAGAGTATTAAAAGTTACAGAAGAAATTGATAATGAATTATGTAATTTAGGGAATAAGCCAATATTCCCATTTAGGTGTTTTGAAGCATCATTATTAATTTTTAGTTGGATTAAAGCACAGGATAAAAATATATTACCTAAGCTACAGGGGGGAGCATATATAAATAATAATGGGAATAAAGATTTCCATATTTGGGTTGAGTATGATGAAAAGATTATTGATTATACTGCAATTCAATTCAAGCTAGGAATAAAATCAACTACTCTAGATAGACTAAAGAAAAAATTTGACTTGAGTAAAATTCCATATAAATATGAGATTAGTAATAAAAATTATGGAAGTGAAACAGTATATGTTCCACTAATAAGACCAATTATAGATACAATTGAATATATTATATCAAATTATAGCTTTATGGAATTTGAAGAATTTGCTTATATTTATATGAAAGAAATGATTAATTTAGTGAAGCAGTATACCTATAATGAAACTTTTGGATTATTACCATGCACGTATGAATGGTGTAAAAATTATGATAGAGATACAGCTTTGATGTTAAAAAGAAAGTATAACATTCCAGATTGGGCATAATTAAAAGTGTTATCACTTGCTACTGATACGGTGAACCATATCATAAGTGAGTGATAAGTTTACTTGATTTGGATTATGTGAACGAAAAAATTATAGGATATATGAAACTAATATTTCCACTAAATTGCAATATGACAACAAATATTTGAGAGTAATGAATACGATAAAATTGTAATATAACGTAATATAAGTTATAATTTATTATATAAATAGTGGCTTGAATGTATAATTTATGATGTGGAGGATATAATTTATGAATGGTAAGGTCGTTGGATTTATTAGTGAAAAAGGAGGAGTTGGAAAGACAACTGCCTGTTATAATATAGCTATAGCTCTAAACAGATATCATAAAAAGAAAGTACTTATTGTTGATACAGATTATCAAAGAGGTGGAATTACATGTAAGTTAATTCCAGAATTAATAGAGAATTTTCAAAAGGGTGAAATGCCATATAAAAATATTTATCATAAATTTCAAAATCTTTATGCAGATTCTGAAAATACTGTAGATTTAGAAATACAAGAAGGAAAGTTTAAAATAGATGTAATACCAAGTGACCCCAAATTGAATAGAGTTTCTGTAGATAAATTACCAGCAGATAGAGATATGACTAAATTATCACTTAATAGATATAAGCATCTATCTGTTATTAAGAATGCAATAGATATTTATAAGCAAAAATATGATTATATTCTTATTGATACACATCCAGAAATATCAGATTTATTAGATTGTGTAATATATGCTTGTGATTATTGTGTTTCACCAGTAAAATTAGACAGGCAATCTAGTGTGGGAGTAGCATCAGCTGTAGAAGCAGTAAATAATGTTAATAGAAATATGACACAACTATCGAAAGTATTATCAATGGAGGAAATTAAAAAAACTGAATTTTTAGGTGCAATACCTATGATGGCTAGAGAGTATTCAGAAGAGTTAATCTATACAATGAAGCAAGAACAATCTAAGCTTAAGCTATACGGGGTATTCAATAATTATGTAACCGAAGGTGATGGAATTAGAATAGCAGCTAGAAATTATGTGCCAGTATATGATATCGAGGGTGATAATGCTAACAAACAATCAGAACAATTTAAATCATTGACAAAAGAATTTATAAGGAAGTGTATATAAATTGGACAATCAAATTGATATTAAGTTATTGATACATTGGTTAGGGGCAGAAGGTGCTAAAGAAGGATTAAAAAAGAGTAATAAATTAACAGTAAATGAACTAAAAAAAGTTGCGGATAATTATGGAATAAAGTATAAAAGTAAAATAACTAGAAATGATTTAATTACATTATTAATATTAAAATATGATAAAAGAATAGATAAAAGCTTTAATGAACTAATGGAAATGAAAGCACCAGAAATTTCCGAATATATAGCTAATACTAATTGTACAAAAGAAGAGCTGATACAAATTTTAAATGAAAATAATATACCTTTTAAAAAGTCATTGTCTAGAAGTGGATTAATACATTATGCAGCAGATGAAATTAGTAGCATGGGTATTTTTAAAAGAATAGCTGAAAAAGTAGATTAGAAAATATAAATATTTCGTATAAAAATGAATTTTAATTATGAGTAAATTTTTTGAAACAGAATATATGTTTATATTGATGAATCGAATAGTGAAGGTAAATATATATTATAATATTGTAAAAAGTAGAAGGAATACTTAGAAAAATAAGAATTTTGAGTACTCCTTTTTCTATTTTAATGAGTTAATAATATAATTACAATATTTAAGAGTGAATAAAGATACTCATTTAATAATATGTTGACTTGGTTAGGGAAATGACTTATAGTGGTTTTAGATGTTATCTAAGCCACTAATTTAGAAATATCTAAGCCATCATTGAGTGGCGTTTTCTGTTGGAGTTATGGGAGATGAAAGAACATATTCTCATACAATAGCTTTAAGAGCAGTTACATCAAGTGATGCAATGACTTCTGAATGGGCAAGAATTCCATACGAAATTTTAGATTTAGTAAGCAGAAGAATTGTAAATGAAGTTAAGGGAGTAAACAGAATTGTTTATGACATAACTTCAAAACCACCAGCTACTATAGAGTGGGAATAAATCTATAAGTTAAACAAAATATTGATAGAGATTTAGATAAAATTTCATGAGAAAGCTTAGATACTATTAAATTGTTAGTATCTAAGCTTTTTTATTGTATTTTAAGTCGAAAGACTTGAGAATATAAAGAATTAATTATTCAGTGATATGGAGGGTAGAATATTAAGTGCTATAAGCACCTAAGGAACAGGCAGTAAATACATATTTTCTCTAACTAATAGCAAATAAAGTATAACAGCATAATATATTATTAGATAATTATTAAATTTTACAGATAAATTATTAATAATTTAGGCGTAGTAGTACTTTAATTAATAGCTTTAGTAATAATTAAGTGGAAGATTATGCTGATTACGAAGGAGAGGAAATAATGGAAAACAGAAATAATAGAAATTGTAGATGTTGTAATGCGGAAGAACGTGGAGAAATGGATAGAAGAAATTGCAATCCTTGTGATAATGGAACTCTTGGATCTAACGTAAGAAATGATGACTGCTTAGCTGATGCGTTGGAAGATGCATATAATGAAGGCTATAAAGATGGATATCGTGATGGATTTGAGGATGGAAATACTGCAGGAGAAACTGCAGGGGAGACAGCAGGATATAAGAAAGGATTTTGCGATGGATATGAAAAAGCAAAGCAAGAGGTTCTAGACTATATTAGAAGAAATAGATGTTGTAGATGTTGCTAAACAAAACTAGGTTATATAATTAAGTAGTTATATAAAAAAGGTGTTTATAAGTGATTGAAAAATCATTGTTAAACACCTTTTTTATTTAATATAAATATGGTTATAGTGATAATTTAAATAGTTCATATTAGATAAGAGTTAATTAAAAAGTTACTTTTAATACTAATTGAATACAATTGTGCAAACATTTTCTTTAGAGAGGAAAAAGACGGCATTAATCGTTATCATTTTGTGAAGTATAATTACATTAAAGAAAGGGGGTATCGAAAACGCTTGAAAAAATCAACCTTTGAATATAAGATAGTCATAAGATTATACTATGAGTATAATTTTTAAAGACTTCTAAAATCAAAGAACAACAAGTTAAAGTAAGATTAATAGTAATAATTTTATTTTAATTTAAATGAATTAATAAGTATTGATTCTTTTCAAGGAGGCAAAAATGAAGTATTTTTATACTGAAAACCGTTCGACAAGAATTCTAAAATTAATTGAACGAAGACATTCCATTTCTGTTGACGCCATTGCTGAAAAATTTGAGGTTAGTTCAAAAACAGTTAAAAATGATGTAAAAGAGCTGAATGGTTTATTAAAAGGATCTGCACTAATTGATAATAAGCAAGGAATATATAAAATTTATATTATCGATAATAATAAATTTGAGGAAATTAAGACTAATATATATAATCAAAAAGAATTTCTTAATTCACCTCAAAGAAGAATGGCATTTATTTTGTATAAGCTTATGAATAGTGAAGAGCCATATTTAACTGATGACTTGGCATGTGAGATGAATGTCGGAAGAACGACAGTAATAAGTGATTTAAAGAAAATGAGGGAGATACTTAATAACTACGATTTAAAGATTATAGGTAAAACAAATAATGGACTAGCTTTAAAAGGTACAGAATTAAATATAAGGTTTCTTGTACTTGAGAACCTTTATGAAATGATTTATGGAGAGTATGAATTAGATCAAGATGTTATTGATTTGGTAAAAGAGATAACGGATCAATATCAGTTTGATACAACTACTTTTGAATCGTTCATACATTCTCTAGTTGTAACTTTAGATCGCCTTTTAAATGGACATACAATCAATACATTAAGCGAGAAGTATGGTGAATTATTAAGAAGTTGGGAATTCACATTAGTAAATGCCATATCAGATGCAGTTGAAAAAAGGCTTACTATAAGTATTCCGATTAAAGAAAGAATTTTCTTAGCATTGCCAATTATAGGAATGAATACTCCGACTAATATGGAAGGAATTTCACCACACGTTGAAATTACAGAAGAAGTATCAAATTTAGTAAATCATATATTAGAGCGTATTAAATATGATATGGGTTTAAATATTACGTTAGATGATATTTTAAAAGACTTTATATACCATATGGCTTTCTTAGTAAATCGTCTGAAATATGGAGTCCATATTCACAATCCCATAGTAGATGATATTAAGAAAAAATATAAAGTAGCGTACAAAATGGCAGAATTAGCGAGAGATGTTATTGAAAAAAGTCTTGACGTAAGAATGACACAAGATGAAGTTGGATTTATAGCAGCATATTTTGGAGTTTTTATTTCAGAGCAGCAAATAGAAAAAAGTAAAATATATAAAGTTGCAGTTATATGTGGAACTGGAAGAGTTACAGCTAGGTTAGTTGCGAGTCAATTAAAAGGTATCTTTGATGCGAACACAGTTATAGATTTATATTCAGATAGCACAGTTACTAGTGAAATATTAGATAAGTACAATTTGGTTCTATCTACTGTCCAGGCTAATTTTAAGACAACAGCCACGATAATATATTTAGAGAAAATATTTGATGAAGAAGCGCTGAAAAAAAGAATAAAAAGTATTAAGTATATAGATAAATTAGACATGCCGTCCATGCAGGGAATGGATTCTATATTACTGAGTATTTTAGATGAAGATACCTTCTTTATCTTGGACAATCAATTAAGTTATTTGGAAAATGTTGATTATATGATTGATAATCTATATACAAAGGGTTATGTAGATGATGGATTTAAGGAAAGAATAAGAAAAAGAGAAGAAAAGTCTACAATGATTTTTAATGAATCTATAGCATTTCCTCATACTATCAATTATGAGAATGATGAAATTGTAGTCAGTCTAGGAATAATTCCAGAAAAGGCTGGAGAAAACAATCAAAGAAAACTAGTATTTTTGGTAGGACTTCCAGAACAAACTAAGGATGATACACTCTTGGTTAAAATTTATGATGAAATTATAGCTATCGCTAATGATAAAAATACTATTGAGGCTCTTTCAAAGGTAAAAAGTTATAGAGAATTAATTCTACATTTTACAAAAGAAAACGATATATTTGATTTATAAATAGGAGGTTTATGATGAATTTTTGGTTTTTGATTATATGCTTTGGAATTGCATTTATACTCCAATATATACTGACATTTGCTCAAATGAAAAGTTTCACGGCTTACTATAGTAAATTGCGAAGAAGAGGAAGAGTTGCCATTGGTAAAGTAAAAGGTGGTTTTCGTGCTGGATGTATTGCAATGTTTGCTATTGATCAAAATGGAATTATACTTGAAGGCGGTTATATGCAAGGAATAACAGTACTTGCAAGGGTTAAGGAACTAAACGGATTTGAAGGAAAAGATGTTGGTAGATTAACTGAAGTAGATTGTAAGAACTTAGCGAAACCATTAACCAAAGCAGTACTAGAAGCCTCTTCCAATTATAACGTTATCATGGGCGGTGGTGAAGTTGCAGAACCTCAAAGTCCATTACAAAGATTAGGTAATATTTTTACAGCTAAAAAATTAAAAGTTCACAATTAGAAAGGAGATATTAATATGGACGCAATTGTTTATTTTGCAAAAGGATTTATGTATTTATTTGAAGTTGGTGGAAATACATTTGTTAGTTGGGTAACAGGAATCATCCCAAAGGTATTATTACTTTTAGTTTTTATGAATTCAATAATTGCTTTTATTGGACAAGATAAAGTTGACAGGTTTGCAAAGTTTGCATCTAAAAATGTTATATTAGCTTATGGAGTTTTACCATTCCTATCAGCATTTATGTTAGGTAACCCAATGGCGTTATCAATGGGAAAATTTCTTCCTGAAAGAATGAAACCAAGCTACTATGCATCAGCATCGTATCATTGTCACACAAACAGCGGTATTTTTCCTCATATTAATGTAGGTGAAATATTCATTTATCTAGGTATTGCAAATGGTATTACAACTCTTGGCCTTGATCCAACAGCTTTAGGACTTCGTTATTTATTAGTAGGTTTGGTAATGAATTTCTTTGCAGGATGGGTAACTGATTTTACTACAAAGATTGTTATGAGACAACAGGGTATTGAATTAAGTAATCAACTTAAGGCAAATTAGTTTAGGAGGGTATTCATATGGAAAAATATAATGCAATTAAAATTGTAAAAGGTAGTGGAGGTTTTGGTGGTCCACTTACAGTAAAACCTGAAGAAGGAAAAGATACATTATTATATATCACAGGCGGCGGAGCTGAACCTGAAATTGTAGAAAAGATTGTTGGTTTAACAGGATGTAAAGCGGTAAATGGATTTAAAACATCTGTACCAGAGGAACAAATTTTCTTAGTTATTATTGATTGTGGTGGAACACTTCGATGCGGAATATATCCACAAAAGAGAATTCCGACAATAAATGTTATGCCAGTAGGTAAAAGTGGTCCTTTAGCAAAATTCATTACAGAAGATATTTATGTATCATCGGTCGGCTTAAATCAAATTTCCTTAGCTGATTCAAGTGCAGAACCTATAAAGAGCGCAAAAGCGCCTGAAGAAGGAAAAAGAGAATTTAAATATAGTGCGGATAAGAAAGTATCACAAAGTTTGGCTGAAAACAGTAAATCTAGCATTGTCCAAAAAATTGGTATGGGAGCAGGTAAAGTTGTAAATACACTATACCAAGCAGGCCGTGATGCGGTTCAATCAATGATTACAACAATATTACCATTCATGGCATTTGTTGCGATGCTAATAGGAATTATACAAGGTTCGGGATTTGGTAATTGGTTCGCTAAAATATTAGTACCATTAGCAGGAAACGGAATTGGACTTATGATTCTTGGGTTTATATGCTCTATTCCTCTATTATCAGCATTACTTGGACCAGGTGCTGTTATAGCACAAATCGTAGGTACTTTAATTGGTGTTGAAATAGGTAAAGGGACTATTCCTCCAAGCTTAGCATTACCAGCATTATTCGCTATTAATACACAATGTGCATGTGACTTTATTCCAGTAGGTTTAGGTCTAGCTGAAGCAGAACCAGAAACAGTAGAGGTTGGTGTTCCATCTGTATTGTATTCACGTTTCATGATTGGTGTACCTAGAGTAGCAGTTGCATGGGTTGCAAGTATAGGATTGTATCAATAAACTATAAAATTTATTTAATTGCGATTGAGTGGTTCTTATGAATCACTCAATTGCACCAAGGAAAATATATTGTTGATTTAGATGCAAGGAGTGGAGTAATAAGGAGGTTTATCCATAGTGAAACTAATTATTGATGATGTAAATATTGAAAAAATAAAAGATGTTTTCAGCATATTCCCAATTGATGGGGTAACCAGTAATCCGAGTATTTTGTATAAGTATGGAAAACAGCCGTATGAAATATTAAGAGAAATACGTGAATTTATTGGAGAAAACTCGGAATTACATGTACAGGTGATTTCTGAAAGTTCAGAAGGTATGCTTAAAGAAGCACATAAAATTATTAAAGAACTAGGTAAAAATACTTATGTAAAGATACCTGTAACTAGAGAGGGTTTAAAGGTTATAAAAATTCTTAGAAAAGAAGAAATTAATGTTACTGCTACTGCTATATATACTCAAATGCAAGCATATCTAGCTGGAAAAGCAGGTGCTCAATATGCTGCTCCATATGTAAATCGAATTGATAATTTGGGAGCAAATGGTGTTCAAGTGGCAAAAGACATTCATGATATTTTTGAGAAAAACAATTTTAAAACAGAAGTATTAGCAGCTAGTTTTAAGAATTCACAACAAGTATTGGAGTTATGCAAGTATGGAATTGGAGCGGCTACAATTTCACCTGATGTAATCGAAGGCTTAATTAAAAACGATTGTGTGAATATGGCTGTAGAGAACTTCAAAAAAGATTTTGAGATGTTATGTGGTCAAGGTAATACCATGTTAAATTGCCTATAATCTAAGTAGCTTAGAACAAATAATAATTTTAGAAAGAAATATATTTGAAGGGATGAAAGTATCTATGAGTAGTAAGATAATCTATGAAAATAAAGTAAAAGCCTTAGGAGATTTAGCAGAAACATTCTTAGATGAAGGAATGATAATATTTTTTGGAGACAATGCACCAGATACACTAGCAGATTACTGTTACTCTATTAATATAAAAGAAGTTAAAGAAACAATTAAATCTGGACAAGTCTTTATGATTGATGGAACAGCCTTTGAAATAACAGCTGTTGGAGACGTAGCTGAGAAAAATCTAGTGAGTTTAGGACATATAACTGTTGCATTTAATGGTTCTAGAGTACCAACTTTAGCAGGAACAATTTGTGTGGAGAAAAAAGAGATTCCTAAACTTAAAATAGGAAGTGAGATATCTATCTTAGCATAATTATATCTAAGATTTATAAGAAATTTAAGTATCTAATAAAATGGCATTAAATAATGAAGTTAAATGATCAGGAGGAATTTTTATGGAAAATACATGGCTTAATTTAGAAGGGAAAACAGTAATTGTTACAGGGGGAGCATCTGGTATTGGCAAGGCGGTTGCTCAAGAATTTTTAAATAATGGTGCAAATGTAGTTGTTTGTGATATGAATCCAAACAAACCTGAATTTGATGAACATAATGGACATGTAGAATATATAATTACTAATGTTGCGGATAGAGATAGCGTAGAAAAAATGATTGAGAAGGCAAAGGAGATTACTGGAAGTATTGATATAATTGTAAATAATGCAGGTATTAATATTCCTAGATTATTAGTGGATAAAAAAGAACCAAAAGGAAAATTTGAGCTGGATGAAAATGTTTGGGATAAAATTATGAATGTAAATGTAAAAGGAGTATTTTTATGTGCTCAAGTAGCTGCTAGGGAGATGGCAAGTCAAGGGAAGGGGGTCATTATAAACATGTCTTCTGAAAGTGGGTTGGAAGGATCGGAAGGGCAAAGTGTTTATGCAGCAAGTAAGAATGCAGTAAATTCTCTAACCCGCTCATGGGCAAAGGAATTGGGGAAAATAGGTATAAGGGTTGTTGGAGTTGCTCCAGGGATTTTAGAAGCAACAGGACTAAGAACATTAGAATATGAAACAGCATTAGCCTATACAAGAGGAATCACTGTAGAAGAGTTAAGAGCAGGATATAGTAAAACTTCAACAACTCCATTAGGAAGATCAGGAAAACTTTCAGAAGTTGCAGACTTAGTTTGCTATTTAGCTAGCGATAGAGCAAGTTATATTCATGGAGTTACGTACAATATTGCTGGGGGAAAAACAAGAGGTTAAATAAAAACGATATTAGTACAGAATAAGTTTAATTATCTGGCCAATTAGCACAGAATAAAGTTAAAAAATTAACAAAGTTATCTAGAATTTAATAATTGAAGAATATATAATTTACATTTTATAAAGAGAAAACTTAGTTTTCTCTTTTAAAATTTTAAAATTGATTGATATTAAATAAACAATATATTATAGCTTGTATTAAAAATAAGTTAATATCAATAAGGATAAGATGAATATTAATTCATGCAATTAGAAAAAATAGAATCGAGGAAAGATTAAATAAGATTAATTTAAGGTTATTATTTGATATATTATTTGTAAAAAAGTTAAAAGCAAAGATGAGATATTGAGAATTTATGATATAATTGAATAATAAAATTATTTTTAGTTATATATGGAGGTAGGATAGAATAATGAATAAAGGAATATCACTAGACTTATCAAAAGTTTCTCCTTATTTAGAAGAAGCAGAACTTGAAAATATGGAAAGCATGGTTAAAGCTGTTCATGAAGATCTACACAATAAAACAGGAGCAGGTAATGATTTTTTAGGTTGGGTAGACCTTCCTGTAAATTATGATAAAGAAGAATTTGGAAGAATTAAAAAGGCAGCAGAAAAGATTAAATCAGACTCTGATGTTTTAATAGTTATTGGAATAGGTGGATCATATCTTGGAGCTAGAGCAGCTATTGAAATGTTGACAAATAATTTCCATAATGTATTAGGAAGTGATAAGAGAAAGGTTCCACAAATATTTTTTGCTGGAAATAATATAAGTTCAACATATATGGCAGAACTTCTACAAGTAATTGAAGGAAAAGATGTAAGTTTAAATGTAATTTCAAAATCAGGTACAACTACAGAACCAGCAATTGCATTTAGAATTTTAAAATCATATTTAGAAAAGAAATATGGCGTAGAAGAAGCAAGAAAGAGAATATATGCAACAACTGATAAAGCTAGAGGTGCTTTAAAGACATTATCTGATTCAGAAGGATATGAAACTTTTGTAGTTCCAGATGATGTTGGAGGAAGATTTACAGTATTAACAGCAGTTGGATTATTGCCAATAGCTGCGGCTGGAATCGATATTGATGAAATGATGAAAGGTGCTGCAGACGCAAGAACAGCTTATTCAGTACCATCAATTAAAGAAAACGACGCTTATAAATATGCAGCAGCTAGAAACGCTTTATATAATAAAGGAGCATCAATTGAAGTATTAGTAAATTACGAACCATCACTTCATTATTTCAACGAATGGTGGAAACAACTATACGGAGAATCAGAAGGTAAAGACCATAAAGGATTATTTCCAGCAGCAGTAGATTTTTCAACAGATCTTCACTCAATGGGTCAATATATCCAAGATGGAAGAAGAATAATGTTTGAAACAGTTGTAAATATTGAAAAACCAAAATATGAAATAAACATAGAAGAAGCTGACAATGATTTAGACGGATTAAATTTCTTGGCTGGAAAGACTATGGATTTCGTTAATAAGAAAGCATTTGAAGGAACTTTATTAGCTCACAATGACGGGGGAGTTCCTAATATGATATTAAATGTACCAGAAATTTCAGCATATTATTTTGGATATATGGTTTATTTCTTTGAAAAGGCTTGTGGAATAAGTGGATATCTTTTAGCAATAAATCCATTTAATCAACCAGGTGTTGAAGCTTATAAAAAGAATATGTTTGCTTTATTAGGAAAGCCAGGATATGAAGATATGAAGGCTGAACTAGAAAAGAGACTTTAATTTAATTATGAAGATTATTATAGATGGAGATGCCTGCCCAGGCATCTCCATTATTGAAAAAATAGCAAAAGAACATAATATTTCAGTAACAATTTATTGCGATATTCATCATTTTATACAGAGCAATTATTCTGTAGTTAAAGTTGTTGATAGTGGATTTCAAAGTGTAGATATGTATGTAATGAATGAAACTAAAGAAGGTGACATAATTGTGTCCCAAGATTATGGTGTAGCTGCAATATGCTTATCTAAAAAAGCGAAAGTAATAAATCCTAAGGGGCATGTATATGATGAGAAGAATATAGATAGATTATTGGAAGAAAGACATATATCACAGAAAATAAGAAGGAGTGGAGGAAAGACCTTTAATCCTAAAAAAAGAACTGAAGAAGATAATATAAGGCTGGAAAAGAACTTATTAAAACTTATAACTAGTTGATCATTTTAGAAGCTTAAATAAGAGCTTCTATTTTTATTTTATAAAAAATTTTTTATAAAATATATTTTGGATATGATTCTAATTTTGATTGGAAAAGCTGATTTAGAAAAAATCATCTTACTAATATATGAGTTTACATAGGTATTTATGATATAATCAAATAAAAAATAAACTGAAGTTATTTACAAAAAATGGTATAAATGTATAATATAATAATAAGGATCATTTTGAGAATTGTTATGAAAGGAGTATGAATTTATGGAGGAACTTCAGTTAAAATATGTTGAGATAGCTTTTGATAAGCAAGCACCACAGAAAGTTGGCACGGAGATAAATATATCTGGTAAAATAGATGGAGAAATAGAGAATTTAGAATATAAGTTTATTGTTGGCAAAGGTGGGGTTTGGAATACTATACAGGAATTTTCCGGAAAAAATAATTGCATATGGAATCCTAAAAGAGAAGGAGAGTATATGGTTATGGTACAAGCCAGAGAGAGGGATGGAAAAAAACCTTTAGACTATTTAGCCAAAGAGGACTATTCTATAGTGACAGAGGAAGTGAGTAATACTGTGAATAAAGAGACTAGTATTCAAGATGTTACTAATGATGAAGAAATTAAAAGCGCTTGCAATGATAAAGAAAGTAATTTGCTAGCGTCTGAAAAAGAAGATCCTATTTTATGCAATATTGAATTTAAAGAGGCAATGAATAGTATAGAAGACAATGTGGTGTTCCTTGAAGTTAAAGAAATTTCTAGAGCAGAAAAAGAAGTATTAATATCAAATAGCTATGCTGATGAAGAAATATCATCTTCTAATGGTACCAAAGAAGTTGAAGATATAGTAGATAATACTCAATATAATGAAGAAGTTCTAAATAAAATATTAATTGAAAACAATGATCAAATAGAACCGAGTTTTATAAAAGATATCCGTATAGATAAAGAGGAAATAAAAGTTGGAGAAAAATGTTGTATTGAAATAAAGACAGATGATGAGAATGTATATTTATATAGATACTATATAAAAAAGAATAATGAATGGGATATAATTAAGGATTATGATAAAAGTAATATTTTAAAATATACAGCAAATGAGTCTGGAAATAAAGAATTTTTAATTCAGTGCAAAAGAATGGATTCCACTGAAACTTTTGAAGACCATAGAATTATCACACTAAAAGTGAGAGAAATTGATAAAGTAGAAATAACCAATTTTAAATGTTTAAATAACTCATTAATAGCGGGAGAAAAGCTTGGTTTTATAGTAGAAACAAATATTGAAGAATCTGTTAGTAATGAAGATATTGTATTACTATATAAATTTTATAAAATATATAAAGATGGAAAATCAATTTGTATACAAGACTATTCAACCAAAAATAATGTGTATTATAAGGAAACAGAAGCGGGTAGCTACAGAATTTTATGTCTAGTAAAAAGCATATTTTCAAATAAAGAATATGATGATAGAGCTATTTTGGTATACAATGTTAAACCATATAAAACGATTAAGATTAATAATTTTGTAGCTGATTCGAATTCTCCTAATATAAGTGGAAGTAGTATAAAGTTTACTTCAGAAATAGAAGGTGGAAACAAAGTTATATATAGATATCAGGTTAATGGACCCATTAAAGAGGACACGGGCTTTATAGAAAAGAGTGAATTTGTATGGAAACCATCTGAAGCTGGAGAATATGACATTATACTTTATGTTAAGGATATTACTTATAAAGGTGAATATGAGGATTTAAAAAGAATTACATTTAATATTGAGAAAAAGAGTGAAAAGCCAGTAAAGATTTTAGATATTATGGTTGATAAAGAAAAGAAGATTATTGTCGGGGAGCCTGTTGGTATAACGGTAAATGCTGAAGGCGGAATAAAGCTCCAATATGCATTCACAATTAGAAAAGATGGAAGAAGGTTAGAGGGAGTAGATTATAATAAATCTAACTGGATCAATTTTATTCCTAACCAGGCAGGAGAGTATGAAGTAGAAATAAGACTGAAGGATAAGTACTCGGATAAATCTTATGATGCCCAAACAGTTATATATTTGAAGGCTCTAGAATACCTACCCGGTGAAATAGATTATATAATATTGCCTTATAAGGAAACACATTTGATTGGGGAAGCTGTGGAATTTGAATGCATTGTTCAAAATACACAGAATACTTTATTGAAATATGAAACCAAAATTAATGGACATTCTATTGAGAAAACAGAGTTTTCAAAAAATAAAAAGTTGAGATTTATACCTAAAACTGCTGGTAAATACACTATAGAAGTTTATGCTAAGAATGTTAAATGCACTAGTGAGTATGATTCTAAGAAGCAGATAAACTTGTATGTAAGTGAGGCGTCTCCTGTAATAGAAACTAATATAATAGCAAATACACTAGAGGGCCATATAAATGAGGAACTTACATTTGAAGCTATAAGCAGAGGCGGGAAAAATGTTTGCTATGAATTTTATTTAATGGAGAATAACGAGTGGAGAAAGGTGCAAGCATATAGTAGAAAGCATTATTATAGCTTTATGCCGTTTACTCAAGGGAAATATAAAATTTTAGCTTTAGCCAAAAGCTATTATAAAAAAGTTAGTTATGAAGATTATGCTGAAGTAACATTTTATGTTAAAGGTTTAAAAGTATAACTCGAAAATAAACATAGGATAAATTTTGGAGAAAGGTTGTTTTAATATGGCAATAGATGGTTTAGATAAAATATCAAATGAACAATTATTAGCAATGAATATGCTAAGTAATGGACAAGTAACAAATGATTCGGATTCAGATTCTACTAATAGCACGAGTGGTGAAAAAGATTTAGCATTTCAGCTAGTCATGAAAAATCTTTTGGAATCATCAAAAAAATCTAAAGAAAATGATAGTGCTGAATCAAATGGGAATACAAAGGAAGTAAAAAGTGAAACAACCAATAGTGAAAACTTGAATTCAAAAAATAATATAAATTTAAATAATTCGGCTAGAGTGGCCCAAACATATGTAACAGGACAAAACCTAGAAGAAATACCAATGGTTTTAACTAATAATTATATAGGTTTTACAAGGAATTCTGAATCTGTATTATCTAAGAAGAGTGGAGCGGATATTAAGAAAATATATTCAGCTGTAGATGATGCATCTAAAAAATATGGGGTAGATCCGAATCTAATATTAGCTGTAATTAAGCAAGAGTCTGATTTTGATCCTAATTCAACATCTGGTGTCGGAGCTGCTGGGTTAATGCAGATAATGCCAGAAAATTTTTCACATTTAGGTATAACTGATGGATATGATGTTAATCAAAATGTTAACGGCGGAACTAAATTACTTAAAGAGTATCTAGATAAATATAATGGAAGTTCAGAGATGGCTCTTATGGCATACAATGGAGGACCTGGAACTATGCAAAGAAGAGGTGTATCATCAGCTTCTGACTTATATAAAATGCCACAAGAAACTCAGAACTATGTTCCGAATGTAATGGGATACTATAGAAATGGAGTCTAGGATGTTTTGCATTCTAGATCTTTTTTAATGATAAGATAATTATAATGATACAAGAAACTGCATAAAAAAAATCACATACATTTGAAAGTGATTTTTTTCATGCAGTTTCTTTGATGTTTGTTAATATTGTTAACAATATATACACTTTTAAGTTGAATTTATTTTGATATCGTATTCAAATATCAAGTAAATGTTTTCAAAAAATTGCAATAAAAAACGCAACCCTTGGGGCTAGGTTGCGCTTTAGCAATAAGCAATAAGCAATA
>CAURJV010000058.1:0-33966 GCA_963524945.1 uncultured Clostridium sp. | reverse complement strand
TTACTTTAGATGCGATTATTGAGGAAACCCTTAGTGCCGTATCATCTGAAAGAACAACTAGAGTTATTGATAGTGAAGCAGCAGGTAGTATGGAAAGAAGAAAGAGAGAGGGGTATTTCTAAGATGAAGAGCTTATTAAAGTTTATAACATGTGGTAGTGTAGATGACGGAAAATCTACTCTTATTGGGCATATTTTATATGATTCAAAGCTTTTATATGCGGACCAAGAAAAAGCTTTAGAATTAGATAGCAAAGTTGGAAGCAGAGGAGGAGCAATAGACTATTCTCTATTATTAGATGGGTTAATGGCGGAACGTGAACAAGGAATTACAATAGACGTTGCATATCGTTATTTTACAACTGATAATAGAAGTTTTATAGTTGCAGATACTCCAGGACATGAAGAATATACTAGAAACATGGCAGTAGGTGCATCTTTTGCAGAGCTTGCTATTATATTAATAGATGCAAAGCAAGGGGTATTAGTTCAAACAAGAAGACATGCAAGAATCTGCTCTTTAATGGGTGTAAAACATTTTGTATTTGCAGTTAATAAGATTGACTTAGTAGGTTACAGTGAAGAAAGATTTCTAGAAATTGAAAAGCAAATTAAAGAATTAGTAAATGAACTTTCATTAGAAAATGTTCATATAATTCCAGTATCAGCTACAGAAGGTGATAATGTTACAAAGAAATCACAAAATACTCCATGGTATGCCGGAGATGCACTTTTAACACACCTAGAAAATGTAGAGATTGATAGTAAATCAGAAGAAGGTTTCTATATGCCTGTTCAAAGAGTATGTAGACCAAACCATACTTTCAGAGGATTCCAAGGTGAAATTGAAGCTGGAAGCATTTCTGTAGGAGATGAAATTACGACACTTCCTAGCAATGAAAAAGCATTAGTAAAAAGTATTCATATTACTGATAAGGAATCACAAAGCGCAGGAAAAGGTCAATCTGTTACAATACAGCTTAATAAAGAAGTTGATGTGTCAAGAGGCTGTGTACTTACAAAAGGAACTGATATTACTACAAGTAAGCTAATTAGTGCAAAGATTCTTTGGATGGATGACTCAGAATTAACAGCTGGTAAAGAGTACTTTGTAAAAGTAGGAACTAAGATGTTAACTGGTGTTGTTACAGATGTAAAATATAAAATTGATGTTAATACTGGAGAGCATTTACCAACTGGTTATTTAACAAAAAATGAAATAGCAGCATGTGATATTTTATTATCTGAAAATATAGTTGTTGATAAGTTTGATGCACATAAAACATTAGGAGAACTTATTTTAATAGATCGTATTACTAATATGACATCAGCTTGTGGCGTTATAGAAAATGTTCATAATAATGATGCTAAAAATGCAAAATTTGCTTTTGAGTATAATGAGTTAAAAGCAAGAGGAGACATTTTTGAAGAATTCTATTATGATACAGAAACTTTATCTATATTCAAATATAAACCAGAAGAACAAACTTATACTGTAGGGGACGAGCTTCCAATAAAAGGTGATAGCTATGAATACCCAGAGAATTTTGACTTATTAGTTCTTCGTGATGGAGTAGCAATTCAAGTACGTGATACGAAAATTACAGATATTAAATCTATTAATGATTATAAATATCAAGAAGTTTCAGTTATTAATGGTAGAGGATTTGAAGTTAAGGTAAATTCAAATGAGGAAGTTGCAACATTCTTAAATGAATATAGAGAAACCAACGATAAAACTCTAGGAGGTTTCTTGAATAAATGGGTTAGATTTGAAACTTATAGAAGAGTAGTTTTTCATAGCACTAAATAGAAAATGTATAAACGTGTTGTCTTAAATACAGAATATAAAAAATAAATTAAAGAAGCCTTGAAAATGATTGGTAAATTATTTTTGAGGCTTCTTTTACTAACGTTTATT
This sequence comes from uncultured Clostridium sp., assembly GCA_963524945.1. Taxonomy (GTDB): domain Bacteria; phylum Bacillota; class Clostridia; order Clostridiales; family Clostridiaceae; genus Clostridium. Next base: position 32,046 of record CAURJV010000058.1, on the reverse strand, counting down.
AATAGCAAATGTAATTACTAGATTTTAAATTTGAAGTTATATAATGTATTATTATGTTATAATATAAGGAAAAATATACTATATTTATATGTGTTTTATTGAAAAATAAATTATTTGATGATAAAGTTTAATGTAGATAGATAGAGGTGATTAATTTTATGAAACATAAAATATTATTGTTTGATTGTAAACCTGGTATGATTTTGGCTGAGGATATAATATGTAATGGTTTAAAATTAGCGTCTAAAAATACAATACTTAATTCATATATAATAGATAAATTGATTAGTCTTGGAGAATATAGTGCTCATATATATGTTTCGGAAGGAAACAATAATTTGGGCAAAAGTAATATTGATAAAATTAAAGAATTTGAAGCGGATTATGACGTAAGTATATACAATATTAAAGAAGTAATAAATGAATTAATTACAACAGATAATATGAATGCTGAGAGTATTTCTAAAATATCTAAATCAATAATAAAGTATTTAGATGAACCTAACATCATAATTAAGTGTTTAGTTGCGTTAAAGGAAGCTGATGAATATACTTATAAGCATTGTATAAATGTAGCAATATATTCAATGCTTATAGCAAAGTGGATGAATTTATCTTCAGATACAGTTAAGGAAATTATTGAGTCAGGACTTCTTCATGATATTGGCAAGATTAAAATAGATAATGAAATTTTGAACAAGCCAAGTAAGCTGACAAGGGAAGAATTTGATGAAATTAAGAAACATACTATTTTAGGATATGATATAATAAATGATTATAATTATTTTAGTAGAAATATAAAAGATGCAATACTTATGCACCATGAAAGAATCGATGGATCTGGTTATCCGTTTGGAAAGTTAGAAAGAGATATTACATTAAATGCAAAGATTGTTGCGGCAGCGGATACATTTGATGCAATGACATCAAATAGAGTCTATAAGAAAGGCGTAACTCCATTTAAAACATTTCAAATGTTCTTAACTGAAGGGGTGAAATTGTATGATACTTCAGTTATTTTCGCGCTTTTAGAAAATATAAGCCCATATTATATAGGGATGAAGGTAAATCTTAGGGATGGTAGGATAGGTGAAATTATGTATATACCTCCAAATGATATACTAAGTCCCATTGTAAAAATTAATAATGAACTTATTGATTTTTCAAGAAGAACAGACTTGGATATAGAGAATATATTTGTATAATAGCTAATGATATGCAAATTCATGATTTTAAAATTCATAATACATAATATAAATTTTAAAAAACATTATGTATAAGAACATCGAATTGTAATTCCAATTTTGGAAATAATCTAATGAAATAAGTTTGAAATTTTAGTAGATTTGTAATGGATTTAAGCAATGATTTTGTTAACATAAGAAAATAAATAAAATACAACTTAGAAATTATAGTTAATGTTTTTTCTAAAAAATAGACTCAAAGCAGATTTTAGGCTGTTTTGAGTCTGTTTTTTTTGTAGAAATTAAAAAAAGACAAAATGCATTTTTTAAAAGAAAAGAATTATTTAATTATATAATACAATAAAAATTATTAGATGATAATACCAATTAGTGCAATATATTATATTAATAAACAATATAATATCAATATTGACAAATAAGACCAAAAATTATACTATAAAATTAGTGAAAATAAATATTTTATAAATAGTATTAATAATAAAAATATTGTTTTTAAATATAAATAAAATCAAATTATAAAAAATAAAAATATTTTATATCTGGGGGAGTGAATGTGACAAGAGTTCTTATAGTAGATGATGCTGCTTTTATACGGTTATCTCTTAAAATAATATTGGAGAAAAGTGGGTTTGAAGTTGTAGGGGAGGCTAGCAATGGATTAGAAGCAATTAGTAAGTATACTGATTTGAGACCCGATGTTGTAACAATGGATATAACTATGCCCGAAATGAATGGTGTAGAAGCAGTTAGAGAAATTAAAAAATTAGATTCTTGTGCAAAGATTATAATGATTTCTGCTATGGGACAAGAAACATGGGTAAAAGAAGCTATAATCAATGGCGCTAAAGGATTCATTGTAAAGCCCTATAAGGAAGATTATTTAGTGGATACTTTGAAAAAACTATAGTGAAATTACACTGGAATATTTGTGGAGGAATATTATATGAATGAGTTATTAGATATTCAACATATTGCCTTTGAGTTAGCAAGTGAGAAATATGCTCTTAAGATTAGTGATGTTTATGAAATTATAAGAATGCAGCAGATATCTCCAACACATAATAGTAAGTTCTTTTTAGAAGGTGTTATTAATTTAAGGGGGAAGGTGATTCCGGTAGTTAATCTACATAAAAGGTTTAGATTAGATGAATACACTAATACTAAGGAGACTAGAATAGTAGTTGTAAAGAGCAGAGAAGAGATGATTGGTATAATCGTGGATAAGGTTGATTCTGTTATACAATTTAAGGACATTCAACCTACGCCAAAGATTGTTGCAGGAATTGATGAAGAGTATTTTGAAGGAATAGGAATTACAGAGGATGGAGTAATAAGCTTGTTAAAGATAGATTTAGTTCTTCATGATTAGGAGGGATAGCATGTCTAATGTATATGAAATGCCTGAAATGATAAATGCATTTTTGGATGAGGTGGAAGAGCAAATACAGCTATTAGAAGAAGGGATTTTAGAGTTAGAAAAGAAAGACGAAGTTAGTAAAGTTATACAAGACATTTTTAGAGTAGCACATACATTAAAAGGATCTTCTTCAGCTATGGGATATGAAAAGATGAAATCTCTTACTCATGAAATGGAGAATGTACTTGATAAAATTAGAAATAACTTTATGGAAGTAACAGAACCGATTATTAATGCTTTATTTGAATGCACAGATTGTTTAACTTTATTAAAGGGGGATTTTATAGAATATAAAAATGATACAAAAGTAGAGATTAATGATATCGTAAGCAAGCTTAGGAATATACAAGGTGTTAACGCGGACAAAGCTGAAGATAATCGATTAATACAATTAGAAAATGAAACGAGTTATGAAGAGTATGACAAGGAGATAGTATTTGAACTAGATGATGAGCAAAAATATACAATAGAAAATGAAAAGCTAAATGGGCGCTCTTGTGTTGTTTGTGAGATTAAGATCTCCGAGGATAGTCTTATGAAAGCAGCAAGAGCTTTTCTTGTACTTAATTCACTAAATGACATGGGAAAAGTTATTGTCTCTTCACCTAATGTACTAGATTTGTCGGATGAAAATGATGATATTAAGATTGTAAAGTATTTGATGATGACAGAAATAGTTGATAAAACATTAGAGTCAAGAATTAAAAGTGAAATAATGGATGTTGATTGGGTGAAAGTTTTTAATTATGAAATAGAAATGTTGAATAAGAAAAATGTAATTAGTCAAGGTGATAATGAGGCAGATAAGTCAATCAGGGAAATAGTAAATGAAAAAGTTTGTGATGAAAAATACAAAGAAAAGTTAATAGGTAGTGAGAAGAATGAAAAAAAATTATCACAAACCATTAGAGTCGATATAGAACGTCTTGAGCATATGATGAATTTAGTTGGAGAAATGGTTATTGAGCAAACAAGAATTGCTCAAGTAAGTAACACTTTACATAATAGATATATAGCAGATGATTCAGTGGAAGACTTGACAGGAATATCAAGTCGAGTGTCAAGAGTTGTCAGTGAACTTCAGGAAACTATAATGAAGGCACGTATGCTGCCAGTACAACAGTTATTTAGCAGATTCCCAAGGCTAGTAAGAGATCTTGCTAACTCATTAGGAAAAGAAATAGAGTTGATTCTTGATGGTGGAGAGACAGAAATGGATAGAACTATAATTGAGGATATTACTGATCCTTTGATTCATCTTGTAAGAAATTCTTTAGATCACGGAATAGAAAAACCTAGTACTCGTATAGGTAAAAACAAGCCTTCAAAAGGAACCTTAAGAATAAAGGCATTTCACCAAGAAAACCATGTAATTGTGACAATTGAAGATGATGGTGCTGGCTTAAATTTAGAAAAGATAAAGCAATCAGCAATAAAGAAGAAAGTGATTTCAGCTCAAGAGGCAGAAACATTATCAAAACAAGAGATAATAAATCTTATTTTTCAAACGGGGCTATCAACAGCTAATAATGTAAGTGACGTTTCAGGCAGAGGTGTAGGAATGGACATTGTTAGAAATCATATAGATAAACTTAATGGAATAATTGATGTTGAAACTAGAGAAGGTGAAGGTAGTAAGTTTACAATTAAATTACCTTTAACTCTTGCAATACTCTCGGGTTTATTAGTAAAGATTCATAATGAAACTTATGCATTGCCAATGAGCAATATTATTGAGATAGTGAGGAAGCCAAAAAGCGAGATTGAGTATGTTAAAAACCAATCAGTTGTTGTAATTAGAGAGAAAGTCCATCCTTTAGTCTGGCTCCACGATTATTTCAAATTGCCTAGGGAAAACAAAAAGAAAAATGTCTTTATTGTAGTATTAGGTATTGCAGAAAAAAGATTTGGAATAGTGGTCGATGAATTAGTTGGGAATCAGGAAATAGTTGTTAAATCTCTTGGATCGTACATAGGAAAAATTGAAGGAATATCTGGCGCTACAATACTTGGAGATGGAAGTGTAGCTCATATATTTGATGTAGTAGGAATCTCTAAAATGATTAGTAGTAAAGGGATAAAGGATAACAATAATTTTAATAATGATATACAAAAATAAGCAAAAGTATATATAATATGGAGGCATGTGTAATGGGAAGTTTTAAAAGAAATATTGGAATTAAGCTTATGGGAGAATTAAGAAGTGTAGAGAATGCAGTTTTTGCATCTAAAAAACTTGATGAAAAACTAAAAGAGTTATCAAATATAACTGAACAAGTTACAAAAGGAACAATTGATCAATCGGAAGCCATAAAAGAAACAAATTCTTTGACAAATGAAATATCTAAATCAATAAATGGAGTTGTAATGAATGCAGAGCAGTTAACAAATGTTGCTCAAAAATCGCAAAGTTCACTTGAGGAAATAGCTGTTTCAGTAAAACAGGTTGCAGCTAATAGCGAAAACGTATCAAGTTCTATTGAAGAAATATCAAGTTCTATAGAGCAAATCGGTAAATCAATAAAAGGGGCGGCTGGTAAGTCAGAAGATATGACTGAATCTGCTAAGGAAGTTTCAGAAGCAATTCAAGAAATGGTGGCTTCAATTCAGCAAGTTGCAGGTAATGGTGATAGTACATCAAAATCAGTAGAGGAAATATCGTCATCAGTAGAACAGATGGGAAAATCAGTTAGAGGGGTAGCTGGTAATGCTGAAAGTTTAACTTTTTCAGCAAAAGAATCTACAGCAGCAATTCAAGAAGTAGTAGCATCAATCCAGCAAGTGGCAGTCAATAGTGAAAGTACAGCAAGCTCGGTAGAACAAATATCAGCATCTATTGAGGAAATGGGAAAATCAATACAAGGTGTTGCGAAAAATGCAGAGGAATTAAAGAATACTGCTGAAAATGCAGAAGTTTCTGTACAAGCAATGGTTGTATCAATCGAACAAGTTGCAAAAAATAGCGAAAGTTCAGCAAGCTCGGTAGAACAAATATCAGCATCAATAGAGCAAATGGGAAAATCAATAAAAGGAGTAGCAGGAAATGCAGAAAGTTTAAAAGGTTCTGCAGAAGAATCTGCAATGGCAGTTCAGGAAGTAGTAGCATCAATCCAGCAAGTAGCAGGGAATAGTGAAAGTACAGCAAGTTCGGTAGATCAAATATCATCGTCAATAGAACAAATGGGAAAATCAATCAAGGGAGTAGCGGGAAATGCTGAAAGTTTAAAAGGATCAGCAGAAGAAGCTACAGCGGCAGTACAAGAAGTAGTAGCGTCGATCCAGCAGGTAGCAGGAAATAGCGAAAGCACAGCAAGTTCAGTAGAAGAAATATCAGCTTCAATAGAACAGATGGGAAAATCAATCAAGGGAGTAGCGAGAAATGCTGAAAGTTTAAAAGGATCAGCAGAAGAAGCTACAGCAGCAGTACAAGAAATGGTAGCATCAATCCAGCAAGTGGCAGGAAATAGTGAAAGTACAGCGAGTTCGGTAGAAGAAATATCATCATCAATTGAAGAAATGGGGGCTTCAATAAAAGGAGTGGCATCAAATGCAGAGAGTTTAAAAGGTTCTACGGAGGAATCATCAGTTGCAGTACAAGAAATGGTAGCATCAATCCAGCAAGTAGCAGGAAATAGTGAAAGTACAGCGAGTTCAGTGGAACAAATATCATCATCAATTGAAGAAATGGGTATATCAATAAAAGGGGTAGCTATAAATACAGAAAATTTAAAGAGTTCAACAGATGAATCAGCAGCAGCTATACAAGAAATGGTAGCATCAATCCAGCAAGTAGCAGGGAATAGTGAAAGTACAGCAAGTTCAGTAGAACAAATATCATCATCAGTTGAACAAATGGGTAGATCAGTAAGAGGAGTATCAGCGAATGCAGAAAGTTTAAGAGGATCTTCAAACGAAGCAGCTTCAGCAGTACAAGAAATAGTAGCATCAATCCAGCAAGTGGCTGGAAATAGTGAAAGTACAACAAGATCAGTAGAAGAAATATCAGCATCAATAGAGGAAATGGGTAAATCTATTCAAGGAGTAGCTGGTAATGCTGAAGAATTACAAAAAAATTCAAATGAAACATATAAGACAGTTGAAGATATGGCAGCTTCAATAAGCCAAGTGGCTCAAAATGCTCAAAATGTTAATTCACTAAGCGATGTAGTAAAAGCAGATGTAAAAGATGGGCAAATTGCTGTAGCCAATACATTAGTAGCTATAGGTGAAATATCTGAAGTTATTCATAAGGCAGAAAGTGTAATAACTAACCTGGGTAAAAGTTCTGATAAAATTGGAAGCATCATAGATGTAATAGATGATATAGCTGATCAGACAAATTTACTTGCATTAAATGCAGCAATTGAGGCAGCAAGAGCTGGCGAACATGGAAAAGGCTTTGCGGTAGTAGCCGATGAGGTGAGAAAACTAGCTGAGAGAACGGCTACAGCTACAAAGGAAATATCTGAGCTTATAAAAGGAATCCAAGGAGAAACTACTAATGCTATTAAAGCAATAGAAGTTGGAACTGAGAAAGTTGAATATGGATCAAAGCTAAGTAACGAAGTTGGAACTGTAATAGAAAAAATAGTTGGTGGTATAGAAAATGTTACTACAGAAATTAAAGAAATAACTTTGGCAACTGATAGTCAAAATAAAGGAAGTAGAGAAATACTTGAATCAATGAAAAATGTTACAAGTCAAGCAACTATGGTTACTCAAGCTACAAAAGAACAAGCTATAAGTGTAGAAAATGTAATTAAAGGCGTTGCAAATGCAAGAGAGCAGGTATTGCAGATTAATATAGCAATGAATGAACAAGCAAAACAAGGCAAAAATATTGTTGTAGCAGTTGAAAATGTAACAAATCAAGCAGATCAAGTTGCAGTAGCAGTAAGAGAACAAGTTATTGGAGTAGATGAAATAATTAAAGGTGTTGAAAACTCAAGAGAACAAGTAAGGCAAATAACGGTGGCAGTAAAAGAGCAAGCAAGTCAAGGTGGAAATATTAGTAGTGCTATAAATAATGTAGTTAATCAAACGAGCGAGGTTGTAATAGCGATAAGAGAACAAGCTGCTGGCGTAGACGAAGTGATAAAAGGCGTTGCAAATGCAAGGGAACAAGTAAGACAAATAACGGTAGCAGTAAAAGAGCAGGCTATGCAGGGAAAAAATATCGCATCTTCAATAGAAAATGTAGTTAATCAAACTAATGAAGTTGCAGTAGCAGTGAAGGAGCAAGCGGCAGGAATTGATGAAGTAATAAACGGTGTAGCAAATGCAAGAGAACAGGTAAGGCAAATTACTGGAGCAGTTAAGGAACAAGCAAAACAAGGACAAGATATTGTTAGTTCAGTAGAAAATGTAACAAATCAAGCGAGACAAGTTACGTCAGCAGCAAAAGAACAAGCAAATGGTGTAGAGGAGGTAATAAAAGGGGTTGTAAATGCAAGAGAACAAGTAAGGCAAGTAACTGTGGCGGTAAAAGAACAAGCAGAACAAGGTAGTAATATTGTAGCAGCGGTAGCCAATGTAACAGATCAAGCTGCTCAAATAGCTATAGTAACTAATGAACAAACAGTAGGTGTAGAGGAAATAGTTAAAGGAATAGTAAATGCAAGAGAGCAGGTAAGGCAAATAACCGTGGCAGTAAAAGAACAAGCAAAACAAGGTCAAAATATTGTTGCTTCAGTAGCAAATGTAACAAATCAAGCAGCTCAGGTAACTACTGCTGTTAAGGAACAAGCAAATGGAGTAGATGAGGTTATTGAAGGTGTAATAAATTCAAGAGAGCAAGTTAAGCAAATAACTGATGCAATGGTACTTCAAACAGAACAAGGAAAGTCAATAACCAAATTAGTTAGAGATGTTACAAGTCAAACTGCAGAAGTAACACATGCTATGAAAGAGCAGTCGGCAGGTGTTGGCGAAATAGTAGGAGGTATAGAAAATGCAAGAGAGCAGGTAAGACAAATAACCGTAGCAGTGATAGAACAAGCAAAACAAGGTAAAGATATTGTGGCTTCTGTAGAGAATGCAGCGGAACAAGCAGAGCAAGTAACTAGAGCGGTAAAAGAACAAGTTATAGGAGTTGAAGAAATAGTTAAGGGAATAACTAATTCTAGAGAACAGGTAAGGCAAATAGCTTTGGCGGTAAAAGAGCAGGCAAAGCAAGGGAAGAATATTGTAATTTCAACTGAAAATGTAACAAGTATAGCACAACAAGTTACTCAAATATCTAAGGAGCAAGCTTTAGGAGTAGAGAACATTATAAAAGGTGTAAGACATTCTAGAGAGGATATGAAGCAAATAACCTGGTCTATGAAGGAACAAACAAAAGCTACTGATAGAATTACAGATAATTTTAAGAATGTTACGGAACAATCAAGTGAGGTAACAATGGCTACTAAAGTACAGGCAAGAGAAGTTGAAGAGTTGACAAAACATATAGAGGATATAAATAAGGTGGTTAACTTAAATGTACGAGATGCTCAAAAAACTTCAAGTGTTACTAAGGAACTTTCTGATTTTACATCAGAAATAAAAAAATCATTAGAAGATTTAATTCGATAATTTAATAATAAATTCGATGTGGGTATATAAGTTGTCAGTACAAGGTTGCATTAAAGTTGATCTTTAGCCTTTAGTAATTATGAATTTTGAAGTCTTTAGTGTAACTTATATATCCAAAGAATAAATTATGGCTTTAAATATAAGGAGGAAATTTTAAGTTATGAGTATTATGGCATTAGAACAATTAGCACAATATATATATGAATTCTGTGGCATTGACTACTCGAAAAATCTTCCTTCACTTGAAAGTAAGATAACCTATAGACTTAAAGAACTTAGTCTTAGTGTTTGGGAATATTGTGGATATGTTAAAATAGAAGAAAAAGAAAGAGATATATTAATTGAGCTGATAACAGTAAATGAAACTTATTTCTTTAGAGAAGAAAATCTATTAAGAGAATTGCAAACTAATATTTTTCCGAAATTTGAAGATTATTCAAAGGAAAGAAAATTTAAAATTTGGTGTGCAGCATGTTCAAGTGGGGAAGAGCCATATACATTAGCAATGTTAATAAAAGAAACAATGCTTTTTCAAAATGGTTCTGTTGAGATAATAGCTTCAGATATTAATAGAAAAGTATTAAATAAAGCTGAAAAAGGAATATATAATAGTAAATCTTTATCTTTTAGGAAGATGCCTTATGGAATGTTAGATAAATACTTTGATAAAATTGAAGATGACTACAGGGTTAAGGATGAGATAAGGAAACTTGTAAAGTTTAAGAATTTAAACATGTTTGATAAAAATATCGAACAAGAGATTGGAAGAGTAGATATAATACTCTGCAGGAATGTATTAATATATTTTGATACAGAATTCATTAGAAAGGCTGCAACTTCGTTTTATAATATTCTTAACGAACCAGGGTATTTATTTCTGGGACATGCAGAAACAGTTACAAGTGTGAATCCAGGTTTTGATACTATATATACTCCATCGATTTTTTATTATAAGAAAGGGGATAAAGCATGATGAAACAATATGGTGTTTTAGTTGTAGATGACTCCTCCTTTATGAGGAGATGTATAAGCCTTATTATTGAAAAGGATCCTCAGTTTTTTATAATAGGAATTGCAAGAAATGGATTAGATGCAATCGAGAAGATACAAAGATTAAAACCAGATATAGTAACAATGGATGTAGAGATGCCGGAAATGGATGGAATAAGTGCCTTAAAGGAAATTATGAAAACCTGTCCTGTACCAGTTGTAATGTTGAGTAATCATACGGAAGATGGTACTAGAACAGCGATAAAGGCTTTAGAGTTAGGAGCAATTGATATTTTTTTGAAAAGCTCCCTAGTAGGTGAAGACATAAAAGAGGAAACAATAAATGATTTTCTAAGTAAACTAAAAGTAATTGCAGATAGTCGCAAGAGACAAAAGAATAAAGAAGATACTAATATAGATTTAGAACATATTAAGCGTGATGAAGAGCATATTAAATGTGACGAAAAAAATATGAAGAGTGAGCTGCTTATTATTGGATGCTCAACAGGTGGACCTTCTGCGCTTCAATCAATATTACCAAGGTTCCCAAAGGATTTATGTAGACCTATTATTGTAATCCAGCATATGCCCCCAGGATTTACTGGACCGTTAGCCGAAAGATTTGATACTATATGTAATCTTCATGTTAAAGAAGTAGAGAATGGAGATATTCTTGAACGGGGAAAAATATATATAGCGCCAGCAGGATTTCAAACACTATTAGAAAAAAATGAGGATAATAGAATAGTTTTTAAAGTTGAGGATATGAAAAATGTAGACAGCCTATACAAGCCATCAATTAATGTTACTTTAAGTTCGGCAGCGCCTATTTTTAAAGATAAGCTAGTCTCTGTGATTTTAACTGGAATGGGCAATGATGGGTTAGCAGGTTGCCAGAATGTAAAAGAGAATAATGGATATGTTATAGTTGAGGCAGAAGAATCCTGTATAGTTTATGGAATGCCAAAAGTAGTATTCGAGGCAGGTCTTGCAGATAGTCAGGTAGCACTAAGTGATATGTTTGAGACAATAATGTTGAATTTATAAACTTAGTTTATGAATTAATAATATAATGTATAATTTAGTATAGAATTGAAGCAAATTTAAATGTTAATAGGCTAGTCATAGATACGGCTAGCTTATTAATATTTAAATTTATTGTTTTTAAAACTTGTATATTAAAATAAGTAATTGATATAATATTTTATCAGAAGGAAGGATTTAGTTTATAATTAATTATCATATAGAGACGTATGTATTTAAAGTTATTTTTAGAACGGAAGGATAAAATATTATGGAGATTATTTTTACAATAGTTGGACAAGTGAGCATCATGTATATATTGATGGCAATTGGCTTTATAGTCTATCGTAAGAAATTAATTAATGACGATGGAGCCAAGCAAATAACTAATCTTTTAGTTTGGGTTATTAATCCAATGATTATGTTAACACGCTATCAAATGGAATTTTCTATAGATAAGTTAAAGGAGCTAGGAATTTCTTTTTTTGTTTCTTTATGTGCAATGTTAATAGGGTTTCTTATAGGAAAAATTATTTTTAAGAAAGATCAGAGAATAGATAAATTTGCAATTGGGTTTGCAAATGCAGGATTTATTGGAATCCCACTAGTTACTAGCATAATGGGGATAGAAAAGGTGTTTTTTTTATCAGCATACCTAGTTTGTTTTAATATACTGAGTTACACTTATGGAATATATACAGTATCAAATAATAAAAGTTTAATTACCTTAAAAAGTGTTTTATTTAATCCTGGAATAATAGCTGTGGCATTTGGATTGCTTGTCTTTATTTCGCCAGTAAAGCTGCCAAAGCTTTTTTATGATGCGTTTAATTTAGTTGGACAAACCAATACACCTATTGCTATGATTTTGCTTGGTACGTATATTGCTAAGTCAAAACTAATTACATTGTTTAATGATAAACATGCTTATTTTGTGGCATTTATAAAACTTATCGTTATCCCAGTTATAATAATGATATTATTTAAATTTTTACCACCATATTTAATAGAAATAAAAAAAGTTGTATTAATAGCTATGGCTACGCCAGTAGGGCTCACAGTACCAATGTTTTCTCAGATGTATGGAGGAGATTATGAGTATGGAGCTAAATTGGTTGGCTTAAGCACATTACTATCATTAATTACTATACCAATAATTTTGTATCTGGCAAATGTAATTTGGTAATCTTCTAGCCTATACAATATAGTAATTAATTATAGTCATTCTTATCATGCTATTAGTTAAGTTTGTATATGAATGTGGTTTGGATGAATCAAACACTATAGAATCACCAGGAGTTAGAACATAAGTTATGTTATCCACATTTAAAGATAGCTCACCATCATAAACTATTATATATTCTTGAGTTTTTTCACCATGGGAATTGGATTCGTAGGTGCTATTGCCATCTAGTTCTACAGTAAAAAGCTCAAAATTTCTATTTGAATTACTTGCAAAGTAGCAATAAACTCTATATTTATTATCAGGAGATTCTTGGTGTCTAGAATCTTCTTTTTTTATTAAAAGATCATTTTTAATCGGTTCATCAATAAGTGATGTATATGGAACCTTAAGTCCGCCAGCGATTTTCCATATTGTATTAATAGTAGGATTAGATTCCCCACGCTCGATTTGCCCTAGCATTACTTTACTGACTCCACAAATATCAGAAAGTTTGCCTAAGCTCAATTGTCTTTCGTTTCTTAATCTTTTTAAATTCCCAGCAATAATATTATTTAAATTCATATTTTCACTCCTTGACAAATATAAAGTACAAATGTAAGATATAGCGTAATATAAAGTATAACGTACAATGCATATAATATATATTACGTTTTTATACAAAAAGTATCAAGGGGGCATTTTATGGAATTGGGGAAAATACCAAATGATTCTTTAGAAATAAAGAATAAAAACAACTCGTATTATTTTATTCAGGGAGTGAAAGATTGTATTCCAACTATATTTGGGTACATAAGTTTAGGGCTTGCATGTGGAATTTTGAGTAAATCTTGTGGTTTGACGGTTTGGGAAGCAATGGGAATGAGCGCTTTTATATATGGAGGATCATCCCAATTTATAGCTTCAAGCATGATTTTATCATCTTCACCGATACCTAGTATAATATTTACTATTTTCTTTGTTAACTTTAGACATTTGTTTATGAGCGCGTCAGTAGCACCATATTTCAAGGAGAATTCAGTCTTAAAAAACTTTTTTATAGGGCTGCTTTTAACAGATGAAACTTTTGTAGTTGCATCAGCAGAGGGATTCAGGAATAAGAAAATTAATAATTTATGGATTACAGGTTTGAATATTACCGCATATATAAATTGGATTTTTGCAACAGGAATTGGCGTTCTTATTGGCGGTTTTATTCCAGATTATAAGGCTTTAGGGTTAGATTTTGCATTAACTGCCATGTTTATAGGCTTGCTAATTTCATCTGTAAAAGGAAACATAAAGATAAGAAAAGCTTTGATAATTATTATTGTATCTTCCATAGTGCTAATAGTGAGTACAATATATGTATCTACTAGTATTGGAGTTATTATATCAGCAATTGCTGGTGCTTTAATTGGGGTGGTGATTAAAGAATGAATTCTTATGTATGGAGTGTTATCATAGGTGGTTGTATTGTAACTATGTTACCGAGAGTTTTACCAATAACTATATTATCAAAGATAAAATTAAATAAGAAAGTGGAAGAGTTTTTGACATATATACCTATATCTATACTAGCTTCATTAATAGTGGCAGAACTTTTCATTACCGATAATAAATTTTTTGTTCAAGGAAAATCTCCAGAATTACTTGCGGCAATACCAACAATAATTATTGCTCTTAAGAAAAATAATTTATTATTAACAGTATTAACAGGAGTTATTTCAATAGCAATTTTAAGACTAATATTTTAATACGTAAAAACTTGAATTGACTTGATGATAATCTAAGCGTATTATTTTGTATAATAAATTACAGGATAGTTATTGAGTATATGTATAGTGAAGGAATAAGCACGATGAGATATAAAATTAAGATTACAGAGAGAACTAAGATTTGTTTAAAGAATAGTGTATTATTTTCTGTTCTGATCAGTATTTTGGCGCAAATATATATTTATCCCTTTAATAGTAGGTTTGTTTTGGGAGTTGGAGTCGTTGTAATTGGACTTATATTTTCTATATCGGAAAATATATATCCTGTTCTTATTGGAATAATCACAGGAACTATAACTGCTTCTATCCGTAGCATTGGATTATTGATGTCATCTTCTAGTTATTCAAATGATATTATAATACAGTTTATGCCGGCAGCTATTTTTTATATTATTTATGGTATTTTAGGAACCGTATTTCCATTAACCAAGAAAAATAAATCTATAATATATTTATATTTTTATTTAGTAGGTTTTGATATTACATGCAATATTGCGGAAATATTAGTGAGAAATATATTTTCTATATCAACGATAAAGGTGATTGTAGTAACAGCACTTATTCGAGCGTCGATACAATGTACTGCTTTTCTGATATATAAATACCAGAAATTATATATTAAGAAACTAGAACATCAGAAACGTTACGCTGAATTAAACCTAATGGTATCAAAGATATATGCGGAAGCTTTTTATTTACAAAAATCAACAAATGACTTAAATACTATAATGAAGGAAGCTTATAATTTGTATGAAATGAATAAAGATAAAGAAGAATTTTCAGTTAAGGCGTTATCACTTGCACAAAATGCTCATGAAATCCGTAAAAATAATGATCGAGTTCTTAGAGGGATTAATCAATTAGTACAAAATGTTGAGAAAACAGAGTATATGCCTATTTCAGAAATTTTCTGTATAATATCTGATAACACAAAAAGACAAATTAATAGTATAAATTCTAATATATTTATAAAATTCAAGCTAGAAGAAGATTACTCAATAAAAAGATATTATGATATATTTGCTATCTTAAATAATTTAATTATTAACTCAATTGAAGCATGCAGCGATGATAATGTGATAAATGTGATTGGGGAAATTTCCCAAAAAGAATTATTGCTTGATGTTTCAGATAATGGGACAGGTATTGATAAAGAGATACTTCCATATATATTTAATATAGGATTTTCAACAAAATTCAATGAGGATACAGGGGCAATGTCTACAGGGATTGGGTTATGCCATGTGAAAAATCTTTTAGAGAATTTAGGTGGAAGTATAAATGTTGAAAGTGATGCTGATAAGGGAACTAAGTTTTTAATAAAAATACCATTAGCAAATCTATAGATTATTTTCATAATAAGGGGGCTATTTATGGAGACAACGTTTATTATTATTGATGATGATATAGCGGTATGCAAAATATTAGAACAAGTAATTAAAAAAAATAACTTCGGAAAAGTATTAGAGATTTTAACGACAGGAAAAGGGGCTAAAGATAGAATAATAAAATTAAAACCTGATATCGTATTAATTGATTTGCTGCTACCAGAAGTAGATGGAATTGAAATTGTAAAAAGAACTTTTAGTAGTGGATATGCCGGAAAGATTATAATGTTGTCTCAGGTTGAAGAAGGAAAAATGATTTCAAATGCTTATAAAAACGGAATACATTTCTATATTAATAAGCCAATTAATATGATTGAAACAATTAGCATTATCAATAATGTAAAAAAGCAGATTGAATTAGAAAAATCTATATCAATGATTAAAAGCGTAGTTTTTCGAGAAAATATTTGGGAAGATAAAAAAGTAAAGAATGAAACAGAACTTTATTCCCCAGAAGAAAAGCTACTGCGTATATTTTCTGATATAAATATTATTGGTACTGCGGGAATAGAAGAATTAAAACTCGTAATACTACATATTATTGATAAAAAGAAAAAGAATCCGTCTAAACCTTACCAACTAAAAGAGATTTATATGGAGGTCGCCAGAGAACTATATGGAGATTCGTTAGCAGTTATTAATTGCCGATCTATGGAGCAGCGTATACGAAGAACTATTACTAAAGCTATGAATTCAATTGCTAGTTTTGGAAGTGACGATATCAATAACACCATATATAGAGAATATTCAGCATCACTTTTTGAGATAAAACAAGTTAAGCAGGAAATAAAGCATTTAAAAAATCCAATATGCGATCAAGGGAAAATAAATACAAGAAAATTCATTGAAGGTATATTAATAAAAATTCTAGGTTAACACATATATATAAACTACAGGAAACTACAGAAAACACAGTATGTTAAAAGTCGTTGACTAGAGCACTGGAAAAATATATAATTTACTCAAGATTTAAGAATAAGCAATGGAGCTTTGGTTTATATACCATAGCTCTTTTTTTTGTATTCTAAAATTTACAGAGTCAGAATTGTTAGTGAAATGGAGATACTAATTGATTGTCAGTTTAATATAAAGAGAATATTAAATTGACTGAAAGATTGAAAGAAATTAATAAAGTGAAACTTGATTAATCTCTATAAGATGCCAGTAAAAGTAATATTAAGCAAATTCAAGAAGATAAGTATAAGTTTTAGTACCGTTATGAAATAAGGGGGGGAATAAATGATTAAATTAGAGAATATAGTTAAGGATTTTGGAGATGTTCATGTTTTAAAAAATGTGAATCTAAGTGTAGATGAAGGTGAAAAATTAGTTGTAATAGGGCCGAGTGGATCAGGAAAATCTACTTTAATTAGATGTATGAATTATCTTGAGGAACCGACCTCGGGGAAAGTACTCATAGATGAATATGATTTAAGTTTAAGAAAAGATTTAGCTAAAGTTAGACAATCTACTGCGATGGTTTTTCAACAGTTTAACTTATATCCGCATATGACTGTGTTGGAAAATCTTACTTTAGCACCAATAAAACTTCAAAAGGTAAGTAAAAAAGAAGCAGAGGAATCTGGATTGAAGTATTTAGAAAAAGTGGGATTAAAGGAAAAGGCAGATGCTTACCCTAATCAATTATCAGGAGGACAACAGCAAAGAGTAGCTATAGCAAGAGCACTAAATATGCATCCTAAAATAATGTTATTTGATGAACCAACATCAGCCTTAGATCCTGAAATGATACAAGAGGTATTGGATGTCCTAGTAGGATTATCTAAAGAAAATATAACAATGGTTGTTGTAACTCATGAAATGGGTTTTGCAAAGCAAGTTGCAGATAGAATTGTATTCATGGATTGGGGACAGATAATTGAAGAGGCTCACCCAGAAGAATTTTTCTCAAATCCTAAGAATGATAGGGCCAAGGCGTTTTTAAATAAAATTATAAGGTAATAAATAAAAATAAGAAAATAGGGGGATAAATATATGAAATTGAGAAAATTATTTTTAGCGTTAGGATTAGGTGTATGTATGATGATGGCTGGCTGCAGCTCATCGACACCGACTAATACAGGAGGAAATACTGCGGAAGCAAAAGAAATACAAGCAATAAAAGACAGAGGGGTATTAAAGGTTGGAGTAAAAGTTGATGTGCCTAAATACGGTTACAAAAATCCACAGACGGGTGAAATGGAAGGTTTAGAAATTGATTTATCAAAAGCAATAGCTAAAAAAATATTAGGAGATGAAAGTAAAGTTGAATTTCAAGGGGTTACAGCTAAAACACGAGGACCACTTCTTGATAATGGAGAAATAGATATGGTTGCTGCTACATTTACAATAACAGATGAAAGAAAAAAGAGCTATAATTTTTCAGATCCATATATAAAGGATGGAGTTGGATTACTTGTTAAGAAGAGCCTTGGTGCATCTTCGCTTAAAGATTTGGATGGAAAGACTATTGGAGTTGCTCAAAGTGCTACAACTAAAACTGCGCTTCAAAAAGAAGCGGAAAAGGAAGGAATTACTCTTAAGTTTTCTGAGCTTGGTGGATATCCTGAACTTAAAGCAGCATTGGATTCAGGTAGAATAGATTGTTTTGCAGTTGATGCATCTATTTTAAATGGTTATGTTGATGATTCAACAGCAATATTAGATGATAGATATGATCCTCAAGAATATGGTATCGCAAGTAAAAAAGATAATACTGAACTCGCTAAGGAAATAAATGAAGTTATAAATGACATGAAGAGTTCAGGTGAAATGGATAAATTAATTAAAAAGTGGGACATTAAGTAATGAATGGACCTTTTTCAATATTTAAGTGGGAAGCACTTTTTAAAGATTTTAATATATTTCTTGAGGGATTCTTAACAACACTTGAAGTTTCAATACTAGGGCTTATACTTGCCTTAATGCTTGGAATTATTTTTGGGGTACTTTCTACAAGTAAAATAAAAATTTTTAAGATAATAAATAGAATATATGTAGAGGTAATTCAGAATACACCTCTTGTTATTCAGGTATTCTTTCTATTCAATGGATTACCATATATAAAGGTTGTATTGCCTGTGTTTTTAATTGGAATACTTGGGGTCGGGGTATATCATGGGGCATATATATCAGAAGTTGTAAGAACTGGTATAACATCAATACCAAAAGGACAATTTGAGGCTGCAAAATCTCAAGGATTTTCTCATACTCAAACTATGAGGTATATAATATTACCTCAAACTATAAAGATTATAATACCACCACTTGCAAATCAATTGGTAAATTTAATAAAGAATACTTCAGTATTAGCTATGATTGCAGGCGGAGACTTAATGTATACAGCGGACTCTTGGTCAAGTGCCAATATGTACTATGGACCAGCATATGTTATAACTGGAGCATTATATTTTATAATGTGTTATCCATTGGCAATGATTTCAAGAAAGATTGAACTTAGAGAAAAAAAGAAAGTATTAGTTAGCACTGAAGATTCTATAACAGAACAAACTGTTGCAGCAGAGGGAGGGCTATAATAATGTCAAGTGTATTTAATCAAGCAAATGTAATATTTCTTTTACAAGGAATGAAATTAACCCTAATTATAGCCATTATATCAATTGTGTTGAGTATGCTTTTTGGAACAATTCTTGCCATATCAAGAAATTTTTCTAAGGGAATTGTGGGTAGAATTGCAACAATATATATAGAGACATTTAGAAATACACCTAATTTACTATGGATATTATCTATTAGGTTTTTGGTTCCAATAAAACCGATGTATTCAGGAATCTTATCTTTTACTTTATTTACTTCGGCGGTTATGGCAGAAATATTTAGAGGAGGAATGAATTCTGTAAGTAGAGGTCAATATGAGGCAGCATATTCTCAAGGTTTTACGAAGTTTCAAACATTACGATATATAATACTACCTCAAAGCTTTAGGCGCTGCATTCCAACAGTTCTATCCCAATCAATTACAGTAATAAAAGATACATCTTTTCTATGGGCCGTTGGTATAGAAGAATTTACAGGAAAAGGTATGATTCTTATGGGAAGTTTTGTTTCATCATCCCAGATATTTTTATTGTTTGGAGCTATAGCTGCAACATATTTCATAATAAATTTTACAATATCGTGTTGCGTTAGAACAATTAAAACAGAGTACTAAGTATAACCTAGTTAATAGATTTGCAGATGTTCAACTTTAAGTCTAGATTTATGATTTCTAGTGAATATATGGACTTAAAACTTTAGAAAATTTGTAAGTACTTTTTCTGATAAGTCAAAACCTTAAATTGAATAGAGATATAATTTTAGAGAATAATTTAAATTAGTCATTTAAATTATTCTCTTCTATTATTTGTATACAAATAATGAAAACTATACTAAATAAATTAGTAATTAGTATGCATTTTTGTTGTTAGGAATTTTATGTTAAAATTAGAAATAACTAAAATAAGATTTGATAATAAATTAAAGGTATCTTACAGATTATATTTAATTAACGATAAAGCAATAAGTTTAAGGAGGATGTATATGCCTAAAATCATGATAATAGAAGATAATGAGAATATAAAAAAAGAGCTTGTAGAGTTTTTGAAACGATATGGTTATGAAGCTTATGCACCAGTTAATTTCGAAAACATAGTAAAAGTAGCACTAAAGGATGAACCGGATTTAATTCTATTAGATATAAATCTTCCATACTATGATGGTTATTATATATGCAAGGAAATAAGGAAGGAAAAGAATATACCTATAATAATAGTAACTAGCAGAGATAGTGAGATGGATGAGATTATGAGTATGAATCTTGGGGCGGATGATTTTATAACAAAGCCATATAATACGGAAATACTTCTTGCAAGGATAACTGCTGTATTAAGAAGAACTCTAGGGAATAATTCGATTTCTGAGATAGTTGAACACAATGGTTTAAAGCTAAATGTCTCTAATGGAAGCGTGATATTTGGAGATGAAAAGATCGATCTTACTAAAAATGAATTTAGAATACTACTTTGTCTTATGAAAAATAAAGAGTGTATAGTTAGCAGAGAAGATCTAATGGATTATTTGTGGAATTCGGATCTTTATATTGACGATAATACTTTGTCAGTAAATGTTACTAGATTAAGAAAAAAGCTTCAGGAAATTGGATTTAAGGATGGAATAGAAACTAAGAGAGGAATTGGTTATATATTACTATGAATATAAAGGAATATTCTATTTCAAAGTTGCCATACATAATAATTAATCTAATAATATACTCTTTATTTGCAGCTATAATGAGCATAGCTAAAACACCAGTTGTAATACTATTTGTAGTTTTTATTATTTGGTTTTTACCACTATCAATATATATAATCATTGAGTTTATAGCGAAAAAAAAATTTTATGATGATATTGTGGGAGTTAGTGGCAAATTAGATAAAAAGTATTTATTACCTGAGGTAATAAAAAGTCCAAATTATTATGAAGGAAAAGTTATTTATGAAGTGTTAAGCGATAGTAATAGGGATATGCATGAGCATGTTAACTTCTATAAAAATCTTCAAAAAGAGTATAGAGAGTACATAGAAACTTGGGTTCATGAGGTAAAAACACCAATATCATCTGCAAGATTAATTGTAGAAAACAGCAATATTAATGAGAAGAAATCATTGGAAGATGAACTTAAGAAAATTGAAGAGTATATAAATCAGGCTCTTTATTACTCGAGAAGTACAGACGTTAAGAATGATTATATAGTTAAAGAGTTTGAAATAAAAAGCATAATTCAGGAGGTTATTAGAAACAACAGGCGTGATTTTATTAGCAAAAAGATTTCAGTAAGTATTGATAATATTTATGGGGCAGTGGTTACGGATCCAAAGTGGGTAAAATTTATTATAAATCAGATTATTATTAATTCAATAAAATATAGTAAAGATAAAAATGGAGAAGTGGAAATTTACACAAGTAAAGGTAAAGAGAATATAATATTAACTATTGAAGATAATGGTATAGGTATTTCGAAAAATGATTTAAATAGAGTCTTTGATAAAGGTTTTACAGGGGAAAATGGAAGAGTATACGGAAAGTCCACAGGAATAGGATTGTATTTATGTAAAAAGCTATGTGAAAAGCTTGGACTGGGGATAACTTTAGATTCAATAGCTGGCAAAGGAACTAAAGTTAACATAATATTCCCTATTGGAGGATTCATGAGTTTTAAGTAAGGCGTATGAAATTGTTATTTTTTGATTATGTCTAATGTAGGCTTAGTAGAATTTTATGTATTTCTAAATTATATAAGACACAAAGTCTAGGAGATTGGTTCCTAGGCTATTTTTGATATTGGGAATAAAAAATGTTTTATAAATGATATTTATTATTTGCAGTTTTTAATTAAATTCAATTAATATTTCAAATTGTTATCTACATCTTACGAAAATGTAAGTTAACTGAAAGATATTTCAATATGAGAAAAATATCAAAAGCTTTAAAATGTAGTCATGAGGTTAAATAAAGTTGGAATGAATAGCGATTATAAAAGTTGCTATAAAAATAGGAGGAAGATTATGGAGAACATTTTAAACATTCAAAATGTAGAAAAATATTATGGGAATAAAGATAATGTCACAAAGGCACTTGATAATATAAGTTTTAGAGTAGAAAAAGGTGAATTTGTTGGTATAATGGGGCCTTCAGGCAGTGGGAAGACTACTCTTTTGAATTGTATATCTACAATAGATAAAGTCACTACCGGATCAATTATGATTGATGGAGAAGATATTACAAGGCTAAAAAGTAAGAAACTTGAAAGATTCAGAAGAGATAAATTAGGATTTATTTTTCAGGATTTTAATTTACTAGATACATTAACAGCCTATGAAAATATTGCATTAGCATTAACTATTGCAGGAAAGAAAGGTAAGGAAGTTGATGAATTAGTAAGGAATTCAGCTAAAAACTTAGGAATACTCGAAGTATTAGATAAATATCCTTATCAAATGTCTGGAGGTCAAAAGCAAAGAGTAGCATCAGCAAGGGCAATAGTTAATAATCCAAAACTTATTTTGGCAGATGAACCTACAGGGGCTTTGGATTCTAAGTCAGCTAAATTACTTTTAAATTCTATTGAAACCTTAAATAAAGAATTAGAAGCAACAATTTTGATGGTTACACATGATGCGTTTACGGCAAGTTATGCACATAGGATATTATTCATAAAAGATGGAAATATATTTAATGAATTGGTAAGAGGCGAAGATTCCAGAAAAGATTTCTTTAACAAGATAATAGATATTGTTACACTACTTGGAGGTGATTCAAAAGATGTATTCTAGAATTGCTTTTAATAACGTAAAAAAGAGCTTTAAAGATTATACTATTTATTTTTTAACTTTAACTTTTGCAGTATGCATATTCTATAGCTTTAATTCAATTGACTCTCAGTCAGTAATGGCAGATATGAATTCTGGACAAACGGAATATGTTAAGATGATGGCGCAACTTATTTCGTTTATATCCATTGGAGTTTCTGTTATATTAGGTGGTTTAATAATATATGCCACAAAATTTTTGATTAGTAAAAGAAAAAAAGAATTTGGGGTATATATGATTTTAGGAATGGGAAAAAGAAAAATGTCACGGATATTGCTTTTTGAGACTTTATATATAGGCATAATATCCTTGGCAGCAGGACTTTTACTTGGAATGTTGTTTGCACAAGTTCTTTCTATATTCACAGCTAAGCTTTTTGCGGTGCAAATGACCAAATATAGTTTTTCAATTTCAATAAGTGCTATACTTAAGACTATATTATATTTTGGGATAATGTACTTATTAGTTATGATATTTAATGTGATTATAGTTTCAAAATATAAATTAATTGACTTATTGCATGCAGATAGAAAAAATGAAAAAATTAATATTAAAAATCCATATATAGCTCTATTTATATTAATAGCTGCACTTATTGTTTTAGGTTATGCTTATTATCTTGTTAATTTAGCAGGGTTGAATTTTGATGACAGCAGATTTAAATTATCAATAGCATTAGGGATTGTTGGAACAGCATTTTTCTTTTATGGAATCGCATCGGTTACATTTTCTGCACTTAGAAAAAATAAGAATTTATATCTAAATGGTCTAAATGTTTTTAATATAAAACAAATTTCGAGTAAATTTAATACTAATTTTATTTCTATGACAATAATTTGTTTAATGTTATTTGTTACTATAGGAACTTTGTCAACTGGATTAGGTGTAAAAAATGCTTCAGAAACCTCATTAAAAAACCAAACTCCGTTTGATGCATCAGTGCAAGTAGTTGATAAAAATAATATCAATAGGATTTCGGTTTTAGATGCACTAAATCAGCTAAATTATAATGTTGATGATAATGCTGACTATGTTGTGATTAGACAATATAAGAATAATATGAGAGCTAGGGATGTATTAGCTAAATATGCACTATCTAGCGATCAAAAAGAAATGTTAAATTTTAAAGTGTTTGATACTACAGATATGATTAAAATTTCAGAATACAATAAATTAAGGAAATTCAAGGGTGAATCCAGTATAGATTTAAAAGATAATGAGATATTAATATGTTCTAATTATGAGCCCTTAAAGGGATTACTAGAAAGTTTTATTAAAAATGAGAATTCACTACAGATAGATAATAAGGAATTTAAAATAAAAGATAAAAAAATTGAAACTGGTGCTATTTCTACATCGCCTTCAAGTGATACTATGTTTACCTTAGTAGTACCAGATGATTTAGTAAATGGAATAGATAAATATGATGAGGTCTTAAATTTAAATTTTATAGGTGATAATAAGGAAGATGCCAAAAAAGAATTAACTACTATATTTAATAATTTTAAGTTTAATGAAAATGAATATAAAAATTTAAATTTTAGTCTCTATGGTGGGACAAGAGAAATGGCATATGACGATAGTAGAGGATTATCTGCAATAATATTATTTGTAGCAGTATATATGGGAATTGTATTTCTATTGTCAAGTGCAGCGGTACTTGCGCTTCAACAATTATCGCAGTGCAATGACTCTATAGAAAGGTATAGATCTTTAAGAAAGATTGGAGCAACAAAGAGCATGATTAATAAAAGTATATTCAAACAAGTTGCTGTATTTTTTATATTGCCTCTGGCTCTTTCAATAGTTCATTCATATGTTGGAATTACTGTAGTAAATAAATACTTGATGGTATTAGGTTCTAGCAATAAAATACAACCTATTTTAGTGACAGCATTAATGATGCTTATTGTTTATGGTGGATATCTGTATGCAACATATGTAGCTTATAAAAACATAGTTGGAAATGAATATAGATAGAAATAAATGAAGTAATATGTATTGGTAAAACTAGCAAAGAATAAGTGTGATATTAATATTTGAAAATAATTGCTTCGGTAGACAATTATGTTAAGAGATAGTAAAATCAAATTATAATAAACTTAGCATAAAAGGGGAATACCGAAGCGATGGAAGAAAAGTATTTAGGGGAAATATATAAATCATTTTTAAGTAATATACCTTGGCCGGTTTGGATTGAAGGAATTGATACGACAATAATATTCTTTAATAGGTATTATGAGGATATGTATAATATAAAACTGGAAGATGTTAAAGGCAAGACAAATAAAGAGGCTTTTCCTTTAGAAAAAGCAAAAATATATGATGAGCAAATAAATGAGTGCCTAAGGAAAAGGAAGACTTATGTTGTAGAAGGTATAGTAAATGACAACTGTGTTGAGTGTTTTATATTTCCCATACTAGATAATGATGGAGAGCCTAAAGCCGTAGCTGGTATTATAATTGATATAAATGATAGAAAATTAAGAGAAGCAGAAATAGAAAAACAAAAAAACATATTAAGAACAATAATTGATGCAGTGCCAGAATCTATTTTTTATAAAGATAAGGAAAGTAGATTTCTTGGATTTAATAAGAAGTTTGAAGATTTTTATAAAAAGAGAGGCGTAAAAGAAATAATAGGTAAAACTGATTTGGAGATATACGGTAACTACAATGAAGCGAAAAAATTCATTGATCAGGATAATAAAATCATGGTAACAAAAAAGGCTACTTATTTTGAGCATAGGATACAAAATGAGAATGGTAGAGAAATAGTTGAAGAAAATGTTAAAATACCTGTTGTAGATAAAGATGGACAAGTATGGGGATTGGTAGGGTTATCTAGAGATATAACGGAAAGAAAGATTTTAGAGGAAAGATTACGATATTTAAGTGAAATAGATATTCTCACAGGTTTATATAATAGATATAGTTTTGAAGAAAAGATTAAAGAATTAAATCATGAGCAATATTTGCCGTTGGGAGTAATAATGGGGGATGTAAATGGGCTTAAAATAGTAAATGATACTTTGGGACATCTAGAAGGAGATAATTTACTTAAAAGTATAGCTATGGTTCTTAAAGAGATATGTCATCCTAATGGATATGTATTTAGGTGGGGAGGAGATGAATTCATAATTCTAATACCTAATTGCAATGAGTTAAAATGTGAAAAAGTTATTAGGAAAATTACAAAAAAATGCGAGCAAGCAGATTACAAATTTATGCAATTAAGCATTGCATTAGGTGAGGGAATAAAATATTCATTGCAGGAAGATATATATGATTGTATAAACAAAGTAGAAGAAAAAGTATATAGACAAAAATTATTAGAAAAGAAAAGTATTAGAAGTTCAATTATGGATTCATTGAAAAAAAGTTTGGAAGAGAAAAACATGGAAACTAACGAGCATACTGAAAGAGTAACCCAATATGCTTTAGAAATAGGAAAGAAATTAAGGTTAAAAATTTCAGAGTTAGATGAGTTAGCATTAGTTGCAAGTTTACATGATATAGGCAAAATAGGAGTTAATGAAGATATATTATTAAAGCCAGGAAAATTGACAAAAGAAGAATTTGAAATAATGAAGACACATACAGAAAAAGGATATAGAATTATAAACGCATCGAGCGAGCTTGGAAATGTTGCTAAATGCGTACTAACACATCATGAGAAATGGGATGGAAATGGATATCCTCTAGGATTAGCTGGAGAAGAAATTCCTTTAATGGCGAGAATAATTAATGTGGCTGATTCTTATGATGTTATGACTAATGATAGAGTGTATAAGAAGGCTGTAGCTAAAGAAGAAGCTATAAAGGAGTTAAAACGGTGCTCTGGGACTCAATTTGATCCTAAAATAGTAAAATGTTTTACTGATTATTTAAAAAAATAAGAGTCTACATTAAGTACAACACTTATGATTAGATAATATTAATTTTATCGTAGATAATAAATTGTATGTAATGAGCAAAAAGCGTTGAGAATATAAGAATAAAATATGATTTAGAAGATATTTAGAGAGAAAAATATCTTCTAAGTCATATTTTTTATTAGTGAATCAAAATTTCATAAAGAATGCAGTATCATGGAAGCTAAAAAATAATGATATTTGAAAATTTATTAATAAGAGAAAAGATTTAAATTTCGGTTTATTGGGAAATAATTACTAATATATTTGTTTGAGTGTAGAATGATTATCTGTAAGCTGATTATATTAAACATTTAAAATACTGAGAACTTAAGGGGAATTCACTCTTTAAAATAGGGATATTAAGCACTACTAAGATTATATTAAATTTAGGAGGAAAGAATATGGGGAATAGAACTAAAAAGGAAGATATAGATTCACTATTGATTGATTCTGGAAAGTTTTTTAAAACAGAAAGAATTATAGGAAAACCTGTTATTTTAGAAGAAGTAATTCTTATACCTATTATAAGTGTCATGGTTGGTTACGGTATAGGCGGAGAAAAAGGTAATAGTTTTAAAGTAGTGAAAGGGGTAGATCTTGGCGAATGTATAGGCGTTAGCGTATCTGCAGATGCAATTTTAATAATTAGAGATGGTGAAACCACTATCATGACAATAAGAGAAATAAATAATCTAGATGATATACTTAGTAGGATTCCTGACAGAATTGAAAAATTTAATGTTAATAAAGAAAATGTTAAGGAAGAGATAAGTTCAGATTCATAACTAAGTAATGCATAGAACTAATTGATGAAATGCTATAAAGTATATTATATAAATACTTGTTTAATTTAAAGGTTAGGAGGAAATAAAATGTATAATAAAGTAATTGAATCAATCAATTATATTAGAAGTAAGATAAATAGAACGCCTAAAATTGCGATAGTATTAGGGTCGGGTTTAGGGGATTTAGTTAATGAGGTTAAAAATGTAGAAAGTATACCTTATAAAGATATTCCTAATTTCCCGATAGCAACAGTTAAAGGTCATGAAGGTAAGCTCGTATTTGGTAAAATAAATAATATAGAAGTTCTGCTAATGCAAGGTAGATTTCATTATTATGAAGGTTATACAATGAAAGAAGTTACATATCCAATATATGTTATGAAAAAGTTGGGGATTGAAAAAATTATAGTGACCAATGCTTGCGGTGGTATAAATAAAAGCTTTGAACCAGGAACCCTAATGCTTATTAATGATTTTATAAACCTATTTGGAGATAATCCTTTGATTGGGATAAATGATGACAGACTTGGGCCAAGATTTCCAGATATGTCGGAGCCATATAAGTTGAAGCTTATAGAAAAAGCAAAAGAAGTTGGGGATAAGCTGGATATAAAATATGCAGAAGGTGTATATGCTGGATTTATAGGGCCTTATTATGAAACAGCAGCAGAGATAGTAATGATTGGAAGGCATGGAGCTGATGCTGTGGGGATGTCAACTGTACCAGAGACCATAGTGGCGAATTATTTAGGAATGGATGTGCTCGGAATAGCATGTATTACTAATATGGCTACAGGCATACAAAAAGTAAAGCATTCCCATGATAGAGTTGTTGAAACAGCTAAGAAGGTTTCAGTTGATCTATGCAGATGGGTATCAGAAATTATAAAAGAAATTTGATTATGAATTACAATCCTAGCACAATTTAATTAACTGATTCATTTTAATTTTTTTTGTTATAAGAATAAAACAGTCTAATTTATGTATGCTATATAAATTGGACTGTTATTCGCTTTAGAACATATATATATTCCACTAATAACTCTACATTTAAAAGTCTAGTAAGCCAAGCGTTCGATTAAAACTAGAATGTAGAAACTTAATTGAAACCTATATATTAGTAAAAAATAAAAGAATAAAATATTATAGCTAATTATGTATAAAAAACAAAACAATATGTTTATATTTAACATGTTTGATGTATAATGAAAGAAAAAGTAATGGGGGAATAGTAATTTTATGTTAGTTAAGGATAAGATTTCATTACATTTATTGAAGAATAAATATTCCTTTAAGTATGAAAGTATTAAAATATGTTTAATATATGCGGTAATTGGTTTTGTATGGATTTTTCTTTCAGAGTCAATAGCTAAATCAATTGTAAATGGCAAAGAGAGTATGCTAAAGTTTGGTACGTATAAGGATTTTTCATTTATGATTGTAACTACAGGTATTCTTTACATATTGATAAATAAGTTTCTTAAGAAAATATGTAATACTGAGCAGCAACTTAGAAATAGCTATAGGGAGCTGGAAGTATATGTTCAACAATTAGGTGATTATGAGAATGAATTGAAAATTCAGTATGAGAAAATACGTAAAGATGAAGTGCAAATAAAGGAAATTGAAGGAAAGAGTAGAGCAATTATTGAAGCTATCCCAGATATTTTATTTACTTTTGACTCTAATGGTATTTTTATAGATACTGAAGCTAAGGATGAGAATATATTGATGTTACCAAAAGAAGAGTTCATTGGTAAGACAATATCAGAAGTAATGCCTAGAGAGATTGCTGAATTAGCTTATGAGAATTTGAAATTAGTTTTCAAAACTGGTGAGCTGCATACTTTTGAGTATAAACTATTAGGTAGTTATTGTGAGATTAGAATGGTTAAATGTGGAGAAAATAATGTTTTAGCTGTATTAAGAGATATGACTATTAAAAAAGAACTAGAAGAGAGATTAGAATACTTATGCTATAATGATCAATTAACAGGACTGTACAATAGAAGATATTATGAGGAGGAGCTAAAACGTTTAGATGTTAAAGAGAATTATCCTTTAACTATTGTTCTTGGGGATGTAAATGGGCTAAAGTTGATTAATGATTCATTTGGACATGTTGTAGGAGATGAACTGATTAAAAAATCGGCACAGATAATAAAAAACGGATGCAGATCCCAAGATGTTGTTATCAGACTTGGTGGGGATGAGTTTGTTATTTTATTACCGAAAACAGATACTTATGAAACAGAGAAGATCATTGAAAACATTAATAATATAGCTAAAAAGGAAAAAATACAAAGTTTGGATATATCTATTTCATTTGGTTATGAAACTAAATGTCATGAAGATGAAATGATTCAAGAAATATTTATAAAAGCAGAAGATTATATGTATAAGAGAAAGCTTTTTGAAAGTTCAAATATGAGAGGAAAAACGATTGATACAATAATAAATACTCTTAATGAGAAGAATAAAAGGGAAGAAGAACATTCTGTGAGAGTCGCTGAGCTGTGTGAACTTATGGGGAGGAATATTGGCCTGCCTAAAAGGAAAATCCAAGAATTAAAGAATGCTGGATTGTTACATGATATAGGCAAAATAGCAATAGAAGAAAGCATTCTTAATAAGCCGGGAAGACTTACAGAGGATGAGTATAATGAAATCAAACGTCATCCAGAAATAGGGTATAGGATATTAAGTACAGTAAATGAAATGTCAGAAATTGCAAAGTATGTACTTTCTCATCATGAAATGTGGAATGGAGAAGGATATCCAAAAGGTATTAAAGATATAGATATACCTTTTGAATCGAGAATCATATCTATAGTAGATGCATATGATGCTATGACTAGTGAGCGTTCTTATAGAAAAGCATTATCAGAAGAATTTGCAATAGAGGAATTAAAAAGAAATTCAGGAAGTCAATTTGATCCTGAATTAGTAAATGTATTTATTGAAAAAGTATTGAACCAATAATAAAATTACATGATTATCAACTTAGGAAGGTTCAAATAGTAATTATTAAAGTATATATGTGTGATGATTATTTATTAGGCTGTCGATAAAATCGACAGCCATTAATTTTGAATAATATTGTCGCTTATATATTTGAGTTTATAAACTTATTTTTTTATTCCAGTGTATATAAAAATAGCATCTCTTAAAAAAGCAGCGAGACCAGGTTGATCTTTGTCATAATAGGCAGTAAATCTTTCGTCATCCACATACATTTGAGCAAGACCTGCATGTGCTTCCTTTGAGTAATCAATCCAAGAATAAGTTAACCACTGGCGATGTAAATCTGCAACCTTTTGGGAAAGTTCACTAGATGGATTATTAGTTGCAAAAGCCTCTTTTAATGTGTCTATAACTTTAGTACCTAATTTTTCGAATTCTTCATATTGTTCTTTACTCATACTTTTGAATTTTTTGTTTGATTCATTTACTGCATTATCACCATATTTTGATCTTATTTCCTCGCCATATTTTTTTTCATTCTCATCTATCATATTTTGTTTAAATCCTTCAAATTTTTCTTTATCATTCATTATAATTCTCCCTTCTGTTGAGGCTAATGTTTTATCAACATTAGCTATTAATATATCTAGTTGGTGTCTTTTTATAAGAAGCCTTTCACGATGTTCTTTCAGTGCAATACTATTATCAAAGGAAGGTGATAATAGTATTTTTTTGATACTGTCTAAATCTACACCTAATTCCTTGTAAAATAATATTTGTTGCAATCTATCCACTTCTTTTTTACCATAAATTCGATATCCAGATGAATTAATTCTTGCCGGCCTAAGAATTTCTATTTCATCATAATATCGTAGCGTTCTTGTGCTGACGCCTGCTAATTTGCTTAGTTTTTGTACTGTATATTCCATGTGGCAGCCTCCTTACAAGATTAATTTACACCTTTACGTAGCGTTAATGTCAATAGTATTATTTGTAATTGTTTTAATAAAAAATAATATTGTATAAATTAATTTTTAGAATTTATTGAAAATTACAAAAAATAAGTGCAAAAATGGATAAATTATGTTAATATTTTAATAAGAATTTATTAGTTGATGACAAATATCAACAAAGGGGGAAAACGGTATGAGATGGTTTAATAATTTAAAAATAAAATATAAATTACAGATCAGTTTCTTTATAATATCTATATTTATTGCAGTAGTTGGAGTTATAGGCATACTTAGTGTAAGTAAAATAAATTCTAATTCTAATGCGTTATATGAAAAAGATTTCCAAGTGCTAAAAAATCTACAGGATTTTAACTCAAATACATTACATTCTAGATTAGAAATTTTGAATTTACTAAACAGTAAGGATTCTAGTAAAGTTAGCCAAACAATAAGTGACATAGATGGTTATAGAAAGGAAAACAATGAAATCCTTAGAATATATGAACAATCAGACCTGAATGAA